>NZ_PTRF01000001.1:0-573897 GCF_002965705.1 Escherichia sp. MOD1-EC6842
TGCGGTATTCCGCCGCCGGATGGCAGGGCGACATGGATTTACCGCCGCAGCCGCTGATACCTTACGCCGACTGGTAACGAGGTAGAATCAGAAGGTTAAATCTCGGAAATTAAGTCCAGTAAATCAGCGTCGAGCATGTTCTCAACGCTGATTTACTCATTACTACTAAAGGAAGGGGCCCAGGTCGAAATATGATGTTTTAGAACATCACCTTATGACCATATTGCTCAAGAATCCCTTTTACGCGCTCCATGGTTTCTTTTTTCGGTGGTTTCACACCGTCGAGTTTGTACTCTTCGCCCATCGCCACCCACTTATGTTTGCCTAACTCATGGTAGGGGAGGAGCTCGATTTTTTCGACGTTACCCATATCGCGAGTAAATTCACCGAGGCGATGAGCTGAATCGTCATCGTCAGACCAGCCAGGTACTACGACATAACGTATCCAGACTTTCACATTTTTGTTCGCCAGATATTTAGCAAACTCGAGTGTACGATGGTTGGAAACGCCCACCAGATTCTGGTGGATTTCGTCGTTCATCTGTTTGAGATCAAGCATTACCAGGTCGGTCACTTCCAGCAGTTCATCAATTACTGGATCGTAACGACGAACAAAACCGTTAGTGTCCAGACAGGTATGAATGCCTTCTTTTTTGCAGGCGCGGAACCAGTCGCGAACGAACTCGGCTTGCAGGATTGCTTCACCGCCGGATGCGGTAACGCCGCCGCCGGAAGCGTTCATAAAGTGGCGATAGGTCACCACTTCCTTCATTAAATCTTCAACGGTAACTTCTTTACCGCCATGCGTGTCCCAGGTGTCGCGGTTATGACAATACAGGCAGCGCATCAGGCAGCCCTGGAAAAAGGTGATAAAGCGAATACCTGGACCGTCTACGGTTCCACAGGATTCAAAGGAGTGAATGCGACCAATAACTGACTTGGTAGCCCCCGCCGCAGCGGTATTTTCTGTTGTATTACAATTAGTTAAATTACTCATATCGCTTCAATTGGCTCTAGTTAACTCTGGTTTATGGACGCATTATGGACATTCCTGACACCGGGTTAAGAGTCACAGCATCTTGTAAGAAATCCGGTGCAAAGTGTGCGTAGGTCATAGTTTGCTGAATGTTAGAATGACCCAGGATGCGCTGCAATGTGATTATGTTACCTCCATTCATTATAAAATGTGTGGCAAATGTATGCCTCAAAACATGCACTGCCTGTCCGTCAGGTAAATCGGGTTTTACTTCCCTGAGAGCGTTGCGCACTTTGTAGTAACTGGCATTAAAAAGCCTGCCAGAATTTTTGGTTTTGATCCGTTTAATCAAGTCCTGCGAAACGGGAATTGTCCTGCGCTTTCCGTTTTTGGTTTTCATAAACGTAACCATTTGGTTAATGATGTGTTCAGCTTTTAAATTAGACACTTCACTCCAGCGTCCACCAGTAGAAAGGCAGACCAGAGTCGCATTTAATTCATCACCATCAAGCATGGATAGCAGCCGCGTAATCTCTTCACTGGACAAAAAAGCCATTTCCGTAACAGCTTCACGTAACCGCTTCACCTCACGGAACGGGTTGTGAGAGTGATATTCACCGGCGTCAATTAACTTGGTGAACATCCCGCTCATTATTGCCAGATGCCGATTTACGCTGGCTGGTTTTAGACCGTCGTTCATCATTACAACGCGATAATCAGTTATCGTTTTCTTTGTTAGCTGGTCCGCCCTGGACACTCCCATCTCAGCAAATTTGGCAATTATTGTCGTCAAACGCCCCCGTTCAATATCTCCACGCTCATGTGATTTTCCGTGATATATCCACCATCTGCCTAACAACTCTGTAAGAGTTCGGCGGTCGGCCGGCTTCTCCAACCACTCTTTGTTGTGGTAGTTAACCAGGACATGACGCTCGAATGCCTGGGCTTCACCTTTAGTTTTAAATTTCCGCCTGATACGTTTTCCATCTGCACCCTGCGGCCTGACGTCCACTTCATAACGACCATCATCGAGCTTTTTAATAGACATAAAGCCCTCCGATGACGCTGTTTACTTCTACTACTTGAAAATTAATGCAATTTTCTTTCGTACATTTACTGCACACATATGCTGAATAAATCGTCAGCCAGTCTTTTGGTCTGAGTGGTGCAAGGTTGTTGAGTCTTGCCCAATGTGTGCGAGCGCCGGGGCTATTTGTCCGGCAGCGGGATCTGTCTCATCAAACATGAACCAGTCACGGTATTTTCTGAACCTTTCTACTTTAAAAAACTTCTTAGCATTTTCTAGGGACATCATAGCCTTACCTGATTCATAACCTGCATATGTGGTGTAGTTGATGCCAGCTAGTTCAGCTACCTCCTTCATTTTCAGACGTTCAGACTCACGGATAAGCTTCAAACGTTCGCTAGTGTCAGTTGACATAAATTCTCTAACCTCGTATTCTTTTGCATAGTTGATATGATTTATCAGCATCTAACGACTCTAAATCGCTCTAGATCGCTGACATCAATGTGAGGATAGCAAAATGAATGTCGGATCTGAAATTTGTGACGAGAAAAGACAAGAAGTTTCTGCTCTTAAAAAAAACAAGCGTGATTCCATTAAGTTGGCTGCGGATCCGTCAGATTTACTGTCGAAAGAGGGTTTTGCTCTTTACATCGGTAAGACTCCTCGTGCGGTGGCTGAAATGGCACGAGCTGGAAAGCTGCCAGCATTCTATATGACAGACCCGTTAAAGCCGGGCGGTCACGCTGAGTTATGGATTAATCGTCGTGAGTGGGACAAATATGCAGCTCAACTAGTCGATGAAGCTCCGACAGAATGGCATGACTGGAAGAACCGCATAAGTTACAGCAAATCCAGACATGGCCACGCGGCCTAAGGAGGAGCCATGAGGCAAGATTTAAATAAAACATCGGTGACTATCATCAGAGGAAACCTTGAAGATGCATCACCATCTAACAGCCTGACTATTACGTATAGTGAGTTTGCTAATAGTACGAAAGAATATAAATCAGCCGATGAATTGAGAAAACAAAATATCATTTTGGATAATGATGAACTTGTTTTTATTAGTTCAGATGGTGATGAAGAAATTCTACGGCTGAATTTGAAATCTTTATTTCATGACTCTTTTTTGCGCATTAAATATGAATGCGTTGGTATGACCGTTCAAGAGCGCATGGAACTCGCTAAGGCTCTTCGTGAAACGATAATTTCTAAATCAGGCGATATAAATAGTATTAAATGGTCAATAGGGCTTGATGACTGGAAAAGTATTTTTGACATGATGACGCATCCGTATAAACAGCATACGGATGCAAGATGCTATTTTAAAAATGATTTATATCAATAAAGCCTTTGAGTTGGACTGGCTTTTTAGGGTGAATGATCTCTCTTAATTGAATAGTTAATTCATCCACTTTTTTAGCGTCCTCAAAATCTCCCATTGGAGTTGGTAGGGTATTTGCTAATGCAACCGCTTTTTCGAGAGTGGTTATAAGTTCGTCAATATTTTGATTATTCATTTATTACCTCGCTTGTGGTTGGTTGTTTTTGGCGATTCGATCTTACCACAAGACCATGTGCCGGACATGGCTAAAAACCGGCTCTGTTTCAGGAGGAGTTATGCAGGAACCTCGTTGTATTGCTCAGTTATTGCGTAACGAAAGCCCTAGGGCGATTGACTTCACCATCACCCACGGGAAAGGACGCAAGGGAATCATTATCCGCACCAAAAAACAGAGTTCGTTAAAGAAGGCTCTGACCTTTCTGAAAAGCCGGAGGGTCTGGAAATGACAGTGATGACGCTTAATCTCGTTGAAAAACAGCCAGCAGCTATGCGCCGGATAATTGGTAAGCATCTGGCCGTCCCTCGCTGGCAGGATACATGTGATTATTATAATCAGATGATGGAACGCGAACGGCTAACGGTTTGCTTTCATGCGCAGTTAAAACAGCGTCACGCAACGATGCGTTTTGAAGAAATGAACGACGTCGAACGTGAACGGCTGGTTTGTGCAATTGATGAATTGCGCGGGGCATTCTCAAAACGCCGTCAGGTTGGCGCAAGTGAGTATGCATATATTAGTTTTTTAACAGTCAGTCAGCGTCGCACTTTATTTATGCACGCACGGCTGACAGAAAAAGAATTTAACCAGCCATACTGGCGAATTAATGAAGAGTCATGTTACTGGCGTGATGCTTTATTCCGTGCATTACGTGAATTATTCAGTCTGTTTGAGTATGCACCGACAATTCTGACGTCGGTAAAACCAGAGCAATATCTGCATTAAGTAATTAACCAAAGTTTTTAACGCACTTAATCGTGCGGGGCTTCTTTTTGCCTGGAGAAAGTCATGCATACAGTTTCTGAAAATCAGTGCGGTAAATACGCATTAATGCTGCAACAGGCCAGAACCGAAGCACAGGCTGACGCAGCAACGCGCTTCTCTTCTCATCTTGACGCCATGATTCGCCACATCACAAAGGCGGAGTTATCCCGCGTGGAGATAGTCGAGTTGCTCAGTCAGGAGTCTGCCAAATTCCATAATCTAGGACTCAATAAATAACAGGAAAGTTGGAAATGACAAATACAAAATGGTTCAGGAAACGCTTAACAGATTATCAACTTTCATTACTTAAAAAATTAGATGACAAGACTCCACTACATCCTTCAAGCGATGTCTTCCGCTCCTGGCCTAGCCGTGTGGAAAAAACATTTATAGCAATGGGGAAATGGGGACTTGTGACCAAATCAAGAGAAGGTTTCTGTATTACCGATAATGGCCGGGAAATGATTGATTCTGCGGAGAGGGCATACAGCGAATGAAAAATATATTGCTTAATAACTGGCTGAAGATTTCAGTTATGAAAAACGGTGATTTGTCGCTAGCTGATATTAAACGCGATAAAAACACTGGGGATATGGTGGAATCAACTATAGCCATTTATGCGGATAAATTAAACCTCCTGTCTGATGTGGTCAATTTACTTGTTAAACGCGCTGTATTCCACAAGCAAATTTCCTCCGTGGATGAACTGACGAAATTAACGACAGAAATCACCAGCTATTGCGCTGATGAATTTAAAAACCTTAACGACAAAAGGAACTGGTAATGCCGGACAACGTAGATTTTATTCAGGAACAACAGGCTGAATTACTGGAGCGCCAGATTAACGCGGCAAGGGTAAAACATTGCGGTGCTTCTGCGCTGGTTTGCGAAGAGTGTGATGCACCAATACCTGCTGCCCGTCGTGCGGCTTATCCGTCAGCCACGCGTTGTGTTTCCTGTCAGTCAGTCTTTGAAGCAAAAAACAAACATTACCGGAGAACGGCATGAGTATTCGTATTGAAATTGGCGAACGTTATGTCGTTACCAGTGACAGCTTTCAGTTTATTCTCCACGAGAAAAAGAGAGCGGAAAGCGGTAAAAACGCCGGTCAGGAATGGCTGGCGGTGGTTGGTTATTACCCGAAATTAAGCCAGCTCGTTTCCGGCCTGATGCATCACGATATTCTGACCGGAAGCGCAAAGTCTTTTGCTGATTTAAACGCGCAGGTTGAGCAACTCAGCAGGCGTTGTTCAGAGGCTTTTGGCTCATATGGCCGTTAAAGCCTCCGGGCGTTTTGTCCCTCCGTCAGCATTTACCGCAGGCACCGGTAAGGCGTTTACCGGTGCTTATGCATGGAACGCGCCACGCGAGGCTGTCGGGCGCGAAAGACCCCTTACACGTGACGAGATACGTCAGGTGCAAGGTGTTTTATCCACGATTAACCGCCTGCCTTACTTTTTGCGTTCGCTGTTTACTTCACGCTATGACTACATCCGGCGCAATAAAAGCCCGGTGCACGGGTTTTATTTCCTCACATCCACTTTTCAGCGTCGTTTATGGCCGCGCATTGAGCGTGTGAATCAGCGCCATGAAATGAACACCGACGCGTCGTTGCTGTTTCTGGCAGAGCGTGACCACTATGCGCGCCTGCCGGGAATGAATGACAAGGAGCTGAAAAAGTTTGCCGCCCGTATCTCATCGCAGCTTTTCATGATGTATGAGGAACTCAGCGATGCCTGGGTGGATGCGCATGGCGAAAAAGTATCGCTGTTTACGGATGAGGCGCAGGCGCATCTGTATGGTCATGTTGCTGGCGCTGCACGTGCTTTCAATATTTCCCCGCTTTACTGGAAAAAATACCGTAAAGGACAGATGACCACGAGGCAGGCATATTCTGCCATTGCCCGTCTGTTTAACGATGAGTGGTGGACTCATCAGCTTAAAGGCCAGCGTATGCGCTGGCATGAGGCGTTATTGATAGCTGTCGGGGAGGTCAATAAAGACCGTTCTCCTTATGCCAGTAAACATGCCATTCGTGATGTGCGTGCGCGCCGTCAGGCAAATCTGGAGTTTCTTAAATCGTGTGACCTTGAAAACAGGGAAACCGGCGAACGCATCGACCTTATCAGTAAGGTGATGGGCAGTATTTCTAATCCTGAAATTCGCCGGATGGAGCTGATGAACACCATTGCCGGTATTGAGCGTTACGCCGCAGCAGAGGGTGATGTGGGGATGTTTATCACGCTGACCACGCCGTCAAAGTATCACCCGACACGTCAGGTCGGAAAAGGTGAAAGTAAAACCGTCCAGCTAAATCACGGCTGGAACGATGAGGCATTTAATCCAAAGGACGCGCAGCGTTATCTCTGCCGTATCTGGAGCCTGATGCGCACGGCATTCAAGGATAATGATTTACAGGTCTACGGTTTGCGAGTCGTCGAGCCACACCACGACGGAACGCCGCACTGGCATATGATGCTTTTTTGTAATCCACGCCAGCGTAACCAGATTATTGAAATCATGCGTCGCTATGCGCTCAAAGAGGATGGCGACGAAAGAGGAGCCGTGCGAAACCGTTTTCAGGCAAAACACCTTAACCGGGGCGGTGCTGCGGGATATATCGCGAAATACATCTCAAAAAACATCGACGGATATGCACTGGATGGTCAGCTCGATAACGATACCGGCAGGCCGCTGAAAGACACTGCAGCGGCTGTTACCGCATGGGCGTCAACGTGGCGTATCCCGCAATTTAAAACGGTTGGTCTGCCGACAATGGGGGCTTACCGTGAACTACGCAAATTGCCTCGTGGCGTCAGCATTGCTGATGAGTTTGACGAACGCGTCGAGGCTGCACGCGCCGCCGCAGACAGTGGTGATTTTGCGTTGTATATCAGCGCGCAGGGTGGGGCAAATGTCCCGCGCGATTGTCAGACTGTCAGGGTTGCCCGTAGCCCGTCGGATGACGTTAACGAGTATGAGGAAGAAGTCGAGAGAGTGGTCGGCATTTACGCGCCGCATCTCGGCGCGCGTCATATTCATATCACCAGAACCACGGACTGGCGCATTGTGCCGAAAGTTCCTGTCGTTGAGCCTTTGACTTTAAAAAGCGGCATCGCCGCGCCTCGGAGTCCTGTCAATAACTGTGGAAAGCTCACCGGTGGTGATACTTCGTTACCGGCTCCCACACCTTCTGAGCACGCCGCAGCAGTGCTTAATCTGGTAGATGACGGTGTTATCGAATGGAGTGACCCGGAGGTCGTGATGGCGCTCAGGGGCGCATTAAAACACGGACTGAGAACACCAAATCGTCAGCAAAGAAACGGAATCCCGTTAAAACCGCATGAAATTGCACCATCTGCCAGACTGACCAGGTCTGAACGATTGCAAATTACCCGTATCCGCGTTGACCTCGCTCAGAACGGTATCAGGCCGCAACGATGGGAGCTTGAGGCGCTGGCGCGTGGCGCGACCGTAAATTATGACGGGAAAAAATTCACGTATCCGGTTGCTGATGAGTGGCCGGGGTTCTCGTTACCCATTTGAGTAAAAACACAACGTGATTTGATATGGCATTGAATGGCTTATGCGGAGCAGTTATGGGGCAGCCGAAGGTCAATAGCATGCTGAATTAGAAGGCTAAATGCTATTGAGTGACTAGCATGTCGGTAAGGACAGCCGTTTGATCCGGGTCATAAAAGGCCATCCATTTAGTCTAATAAAATCATTGCGGGTAACCTTATGTCGACGCATAATTCGTCTTGAGCGAAGTCTTGTCAGTCTTTCATCGTATTGATGATGGGCGCAAAAAAACCACCCTGGCAGGTGGTTTTTTTGTTTGAAGCATATTAAAGCATAATGCTGACATTGATATTACTGACGTTTACTGACAAACCACTCGGACTACCGTTTGGATAGCCAAAGAGGGCCAGAACGAGAATGCAGTAATAGCATTTCTTCATATTGCCTCCTGTAAGTAGAGGGCAACTTCCACCGGTATATGCGCTTCTTAGGTGGAATGACTTTTGAGCGAAGTCTTGCCCTGAAATAATGCTCTGTTTAAACGCAAAGTGATTTGGCATATCACCGAACAGAGAGCCGGAAAAACACAACATATAGTATGTCGTTGTTTCTAGACATACATTCTATGTTGTGTAACAAGGGCTTTGCATTAAACATGTTTGAGATTTTATTGATGTAGCTCAAAGTAAAAAACAGAGACTACGGATGATAAGGTCTTGAAAGCAATGTAAATTTTTTAAGGTTGCCAATTGCTTAAAAATGTACAGTTGCGGTATGGCGTACTTAAAAAGCTATGCATGCAACAAGTGAATGTTTTTGCATGCGTTGGGGATGTCCGTTCAGGCTGCGTGCGGTCAGGACTGGTGCGGATCCATAGTATCTATGCAACTGCATTAAAACCGCCCCGTGAAGCGGGCGGGCGAGGCGGGGAAAGCACTGCGCGCTGGCGGTGGTGCTGATTTTATTTTTTCAGCGTCTGAGCGCGTCGTGATGGCGTTTAGATTGTGCGCCGGGGCGTTGGTGTGTCTGCGGGATGTTTTGTGCGGTGGTGAGCGTGTGAGGGCGTGATGACAGGGTGTAAAAAAGCCGCCCGCAGGCGGCGATGTTCAGCCGTTGTCAGTGTCCAGTGAGTAGTTTTTAAAGCGGATGACCTCCTGACCGAGCCAGCCGTTTATTTCCCGAATCCTGTCCTGTAACGGGATAAGCTCATTGCGGACAAAGACCTTTGCCACTTTCTCAATATCTCCCAGCGACCCGACGTTCTCCGGCTTGCCTCCCATCAACTGAAAGGGGATGCGGTGCGCGTCCAGCAGGTCAGCGGCGCTGGCTTTTTTGATATTAAAAAAATCGTCCTTCGTTGCCACTTCACTGAGCGGGATAATTTTAATGCCGTCGGCTTTCCCCTGTGGGGCATAGAGAAACAGATTTTTAAAGTTGTTGCGGCCTTTCGACTTCACCATGTTTTCGCGGAGCATTTCGATATCGTTGCGATCCTGCACGGCATCGGTGACGTACATGATGTATCCGGCATGTGCGCCGTTTTCGTAATACTTGCGGCGGAACAGCGTAGCCGACTCATTCAGCCAGGCAGAGTTAAGGGCGCTGAGATATTCCGGCAGGCCGTACAGCTCCTGATTAATATCCGGCTCCAGCAGGTGAAACACGGAGCCGGGCGCGAAGGCTGTCGGCTCGTTGAAGGACGGCACCCACCAGTACACATCCTCTTCCACACCACGGCGGGTATATTTTGCCGGTGAGGTTTCCAGTCTGATGACCTTACCGGTGGTGCTGTAACGCTTTTCCAGAAACGCATTACCGAACACCAGAAAATCCAGCACAAAGCGGCTGAAATCCTGCTGGGACAGCCACGGATGCGGGATAAATGTCGAGGCCAGAATATTACGTTTGACGTAAATCGGGGAGCTGTGATGCACGGCAGCACGCAGGCTTTTTGCCAGACCGGTAAAGCTGACCGGTGGCTCATACCATCTGCCGTTACTGGTGCACTCGACGTAATCCAGAATGTCACGGCGGTCGAGTACCGGCACCGGCTCACCAAAGGTGAATGCCTCCATTTTCGGGGCGCTGGCGGTCATTTTTTTTGCCGCAGGTTGCGGTGTTTTCCCTTTTTTCTTGCTCATCAGTAAAACTCCAGAATGGTGGATGTCAGCGGGGTGCTGATACCGGCGGTGAGTGGCTCATTTAACAGGGCGTGCATGGTCGCCCAGGCGAGGTCGGCGTGGCTGGCTTCCTCGCTGCGGCTGGCCTCATAGGTGGCGCTGCGTCCGCTGCTGGTCATGGTCTTGCGGATAGCCATAAACGAGCTGGTGATGTCGGTGGCGCTGACGTCATATTCCAGACAGCCACGGCGGATGACGTCTTTTGCCTTGAGCACCATTGCGGTTTTCATTTCCGGCGTGTAGCGGATGTCGCGCGCGGCGGGATAGAACGAGCGCACGAGCTGGAACACGCCGACACCGAGGCCGGTGGCATCAATACCGATGTATTCGACGTTGTATTTTTCGGTGAGTTTGCGGATGGATTCCGCCTGAGTGGCAAAGTCCATGCCTTTCCACTGGTGACGCTCAAGTATTCTGAATTTGCCACCGGCCACCACCGGCGGTGCCAGCACCACGCATCCGGCGCTGTCGCCACGGTGTGACGGGTCGTAACCAATCCATACCGGGCGGGAGCCGAACGGATTGGCGGCAAAGGGGGCATAGTCTTCCCATTCTTCCAGCGTGTCGACCATGCAGCGTTGCAGCTCCTCGAACGGGAACACCGACGCCTTGTCGTCAACAAATTCACACATGAACAGGTTTTTAAAATCGTCGGCGCTGTTTTCACGTTTGAGCTGCTCAATGTCGAACAGTGTGCAGCCACCTTTCAGGGCATCTTCAATGGTGACAATCTGCCGCCACTGGCCGTCCGCACAGAGAAGACCTCCGGCAAGGGCGTTATGACTGACGTCGATTTCCACGCGTTCGGCGGCGCTGGCGCGTCCCCGGTTGAACAGTTCACCTGACCAGAACGGGTAGGCGTCGTGCGCCAGCGTGGACGGGGTGGAGAAATAGGTCGAGCGCAGGTGACTCTGTGAGGCCATACCTGATGCCACCTTACGCAGTACCTGAAAATTCGGGATCCAGAAAATCTCATCGACGTACAGGTCGCCGTTATGGCTCTGCGCGGTGTTGGAGTTAGTGCCGAGAAAAATCAGTTTTGCGCCGTTATTGCCCAGGACAATCGGGTCACCGGTCAGGTCAACGTCAACCAGACGGGCAAAGGCGATGATGTATTCGCGGAACACATACGCCTGCGTTTTACTGGCCGACAGAAAAATCTGGTTATGACCGGTTTTCAGGGCGCGCAGCAGCGCCTCGCGGGAAAAATAAAACGTCGCGCCAATCTGGCGGGATTTCAGGATATCGCGGATGCGGTGCTCAAGCCCGGCGCGATACCAGTGCAACTGATAGTCGAAAGACTGCTCAAAGAAAATCTGCTCCAGCTTTTCGATGGCCTCGTCACTGAAAAAATTCTTTTTCGGTTTGCGCCGCCCGCCTTTGTTGCGGTTAGCGACGTTCGGATTAAGGTCTGCCTCGTTGCCGGTCTGACTGTAGCGGTTGACCCGCGCCAGTCGTTCAATCTGGCGTCCCAGCAGGTCAATTTCCTTGAAATCACCGCCGGTTTTCTGCGGTTTGATGATGAGCTGGGTCAGCCGCGCTTCCAGGCTCATTTCGACACGGCTGATGGGGGCAACGCTGTCCCAGCCGTCGCGCTGTTTCCAGCTCTGCACCGTCGGGCGTTTCATCTGCAACATGGCGGCAATCTGCGGCACGGAAAACCCCTGCCAGTACAGCAGCGCCGCCTGACGACGCGGGTCGTGTAAAAGAGTGGTGTCTGTGGTGATGGTCATGAATACCTCGCCGTGATGAATACACGGCAAGGCTACTGAGTCGCGTCCCGCGATTCGCTAAGGTGCTGTTGTGTCAGTGATAAGCCATCCGGGACTGATGGCGGAGGATGCGCATCGTCGGGAAACTGATGCCGACATGTGACTCCTCTAATCACTATTCAGGACTCCTGACAATGGCAAAAAAAGTCTCAAAATTCTTTCGTATCGGCGTTGAGGGTGACACCTGTGACGGGCGTGTCATCAGTGCGCAGGATATTCAGGAAATGGCCGAAACCTTTGACCCGCGTGTCTATGGTTGCCGTATTAACCTGGAACATCTGCGCGGCATCCTGCCTGACGGTATTTTTAAGCGTTATGGCGATGTGGCCGAACTGAAGGCCGAAAAGATTGACGATGATTCGGCGCTGAAAGGCAAATGGGCGCTGTTTGCGAAAATCACCCCGACCGATGACCTTATCGCGATGAACAAGGCCGCGCAGAAGGTTTATACCTCAATGGAAATTCAGCCGAACTTTGCCAACACCGGCAAATGTTATCTGGTGGGGCTGGCCGTCACCGATGACCCGGCAAGCCTCGGTACGGAATACCTGGAATTCTGCCGCACGGCAAAACACAACCCCCTGAACCGCTTCAAATTAAGCCCTGAAAACCTGATTTCAGTGGCAACGCCAGTTGAGCTGGAATTTGAAGACCTGCCTGAAACCGTGTTCACCGCTCTGACCGAAAAGGTGAAATCCATTTTTGGCCGCAAACAGGCCAGCGATGACGCCCGTCTGAATGACGTGCATGAAGCGGTGACCGCTGTTGCTGAACATGTGCAGGAAAAACTGAGCGCCACTGAGCAGCGCCTCGCTGAGGTGGAAACCGCCTTTTCCGCACTTAAGCAGGAGGTGACTGACAGGGCGGATGAAACCAGTCAGGCATTCAGCCGCCTGAAAAACAGTCTCGACCACACCGAAAGTCTGACCCAGCAGCGCCGCAGCAAGGCCACCGGTGGTGGCGGTGACGCCCTGATGACGAACTGCTGACCGGCGTCAGTCAGTCCGGGAAAACCTTCACGATTAACCCTTAATTTCAGGAAAAACTATGCGCCAGGAAACCCGCTTTAAATTTAATGCCTACCTGTCCCGTGTTGCCGAACTGAACGGCATCGACGCCGGTGATGTGTCGAAAAAATTCACCGTTGAACCGTCGGTCACCCAGACCCTGATGAACACCATGCAGGAGTCCTCTGACTTTCTGACCCGCATCAACATTGTGCCGGTCAGCGAAATGAAAGGGGAAAAAATTGGCATCGGTGTCACCGGCTCCATTGCCAGCACCACCGACACCGCCGGTGGCACCGAGCGTCAGCCGAAGGACTTCTCGAAGCTGGCGTCCAACAAGTACGAATGCGACCAGATTAACTTCGATTTTTATATCCGCTACAAAACGCTGGACCTGTGGGCGCGTTATCAGGATTTCCAGCTCCGTATCCGTAACGCCATTATCAAACGCCAGTCCCTTGATTTCATCATGGCCGGTTTTAACGGCGTGAAGCGTGCCGAAACCTCTGACCGCAGCAGCAATCCGATGCTGCAGGATGTGGCAGTCGGCTGGCTGCAGAAATACCGCAATGAAGCACCGGCGCGCGTGATGAGCAAGGTCACTGACGAGGAAGGTCACACGACCTCTGAGGTCATCCGCGTGGGTAAGGGCGGTGATTATGCCAGCCTTGATGCACTGGTGATGGATGCGACCAACAACCTGATTGAACCGTGGTATCAGGAAGACCCTGACCTTGTGGTGATAGTGGGACGTCAGTTACTGGCGGACAAGTATTTCCCCATCGTTAACAAGGAGCAGGACAACAGCGAAATGCTGGCCGCTGACGTCATCATCAGCCAGAAACGCATCGGTAACCTGCCGGCGGTACGCGTCCCGTACTTCCCGGCGGATGCGATGCTCATCACGAAGCTGGAAAACCTGTCCATCTACTACATGGATGACAGCCATCGCCGCGTGATTGAGGAAAACCCGAAACTCGACCGCGTGGAGAACTACGAGTCAATGAACATTGATTACGTGGTGGAAGACTACGCCGCCGGTTGTCTGGTGGAAAAAATTAAGGTCGGTGATTTCTCCACACCGGCTAAGGCGACCGCAGAGCCGGGAGCGTAACCGATGACGAGTCCCGCACAGCGCCACATGATGCGGGTCTCGGCAGCGATGACCGCGCAGCGGGAAGCCGCCCCGCTGCGACATGCAACTGTCTATGAGCAGATGCTGGTTAAGCTCGCCGCAGACCAGCGCACACTGAAAGCGATTTATTCAAAAGAGCTGAAGGCCGCGAAAAAACGCGAACTGCTGCCGTTCTGGTTGCCGTGGGTGAACGGCGTGCTGGAGCAGGGCAAAGGTGCACAGGATGACATTCTGATGACGGTCATGCTATGGCGTCTGGATACCGGCGATATTGCCGGTGCGCTGGAGATTGCCCGTTATGCCCTGAAGTACGGTCTGACCATGCCGGGTAAACACCGCCGCACCCCGCCGTACATGTTCACCGAGGAGGTCGCGCTCGCGGCCATGCGCGCCCACGCTGCCGGTGAGTCTGTGGATACCCGCCTGCTGACGGAGACCCTTGAACTGACTGCCGCTGCTGACATGCCTGATGAAGTGCGCGCAAAGCTGCACAAAATCACCGGTCTGTTTCTGCGTGACGGTGGTGATGCCGCCGGTGCGCTGGCTCACCTGCAACGTGCGACACAGCTCGACTGTCAGGCAGGCGTCAAAAAAGAGATTGAACGACTGGAGCGGGAGCTGAAACCGAAGCCGGAGCCGCAGCCAAAAGCGGTCACCCGCGCCCCGCGTAAGACCCGGAGCGTGACACCGGCAAAACGTGGACGCCCGAAAAAGAAAGCCAGTTAACAACCGAATGCGCCCCGCGCCAGGGCGGCACGCCGGTCAGTGCGGGTGAATCACCTGACACTGCACCGGCGTCCACCGCCCGACTTTTCAGAGGTAGTCATGATGACGCTGATTATTCCGCGAAAGGAGGCTCCCGTGTCCGGTGAGGGTACGGTGGTCATCCCGCAACCGGCAGGCGACGAGCCGGTGATTAAAAACACGTTCTTTTTTCCCGATATCGACCCGAAGCGCGTCCGGGAACGTATGCGCCTTGAGCAGACCGTCGCCCCCGCCCGTCTGCGTGAGGCCATCAAGTCAGGCATGGCAGAGACGAATGCGGAGCTGTACGAGTACCGCGAACAGAAAATTGCTGCCGGTTTTACGCGTCTGGCGGACGTTCCGGCGGACGACATCGACGGTGAAAGTATCAAAGTTTTTTACTACGAGCGCGCCGTGTGTGCGATGGCGACCGCGTCGCTTTATGAGCGTTATCGCGGCGTGGATGCCAGTGCGAAAGGCGACAAGAAGGCCGACAGCATTGACAGCACCATTGATGAGTTGTGGCGGGATATGCGCTGGGCAGTGGCGCGCATCCAGGACAAGCCGCGCTGCATCGTGAGTCAAATCTGATGAAGACCTTTGCGCTACAGGGCGACACGCTCGACGCCATTTGTGTCCGGTATTACGGGCGCACTGAGGGCGTGGTTGAGACCGTGCTCGCCGCAAATCCGGGACTGGCTGAACTGGGGGCGGTGCTGCCGCACGGCACCGCCGTCGAACTGCCCGACGTTCAGACCGCGCCCGTGGCTGAAACTGTCAATCTGTGGGAGTAACGCATGACAGCAGAAGAAAAAAGCGTCCTGTCGCTTTTCATGATTGGGGTGCTGATTGTTGTCGGCAAGGTGCTTGCCGGTGGTGAACCCATCACCCCGCGTCTTTTTATCGGGCGCATGTTGCTCGGTGGTTTTGTCTCGATGGTTGCCGGTGTTGTTCTGGTGCAGTTCCCTGACCTGTCACTGCCTGCGGTGTGCGGCATCGGCTCCATGCTGGGTATCGCCGGTTATCAGGTGATTGAGATTGCCATTCAGCGCCGCTTTAAGGGCAGGGGGAAACCGTAATGCCGGTAATTAACACGCATCAGAATATCGCCGCCTTTCTCGACATGCTGGCCGTGTCCGAAGGGACGGCGAATCATCCGCTGACGAAAAACCGGGGCTATGACGTGATAGTCACCGGACTGGACGGAAAGCCGGAAATCTTCACCGACTACAGTGACCACCCGTTCGCACATGGCCGACCGGCGAAGGTGTTTAACCGTCGCGGTGAAAAATCCACGGCCTCCGGTCGCTATCAGCAGCTTTACCTGTTCTGGCCGCACTACCGCAAACAGCTTGCCCTGCCGGATTTCAGTCCGTTGTCACAGGACAGACTCGCCATTCAGTTGATCCGCGAACGCGGTGCGCTGGATGACATCCGGGCGGGGCGCATTGAGCGCGCCATTTCACGCTGTCGCAATATCTGGGCGTCCCTGCCGGGTGCCGGTTACGGTCAGCGTGAGCATTCACTGGAAAAACTGGTCACCGTCTGGCGTACCGCTGGCGGCGTACCGGCTTAAACGGAGTAAACACCATGAAGAAATTATCCCTTTCACTGATGCTGAACGTGTCGCTGGCGCTGATGCTGGCACTGTCCCTGATTTACCCGCAGAGCGTGGCCGTCAGTTTTGTCGCTGCATGGGCGATTCTGGCGACGGTTATCTGTGTGGTTGCCGGTGGTGTCGGCGTGTATGCCACGGAGTATGTGCTGGAACGCTACGGGCGGGAGCTGCCGCCGGAATCGCTGGCCGTGAAGATTGTCACGTCGCTGTTTTTGCAGCCGGTGCCATGGCGCAGACGGGCGGCGGCTCTGGTGGTGATGGTGGCGACGTTTATCTCGCTGGTCGCTGCCGGGTGGATTTTTACCGCGCTGATTTATCTCGTGGTATCGGTGTTCTTCCGGCTGATACGTACGGCCTGCCGTCAGCGTTTTGAGGGGCGGGAACTATGTCAAAGCTGATGATTGTGCTGGTCGTGTTGTTATCGCTGGCGGTGACCGGTCTGTTTCTGGTGAAACACAAAAATGCCAGCCTGCGCGCCTCGCTGGACAGGGCGAATAACGTCGCCAGTGAACAGCAGACGACCATCACCATGCTGAAAAATCAGCTTCATGTTGCCATCACCAGGGCAGACAAAAACGAGCTGGCGCAGGTGGCACTGCGTCAGGAACTGGAGAACGCCGCGAAGCGTGAAGCACAGCGCGAGAAAACCATCACGAGGTTACTTAATGAAAACGAAGATTTTCGCCGCTGGTATGGTGCTGACCTGCCTGATGCTGTGCGCCGGTTGCACCAGCGCCCCGCCTGCACCGACGCCAGTGATTGTCGCCAACGCCTGCCCGAAAGTGAGCCTTTGCCCGATGCCGGGCAGTGACCCGGAGACGAACGGCGATTTAAGTGCCGATATCCGGCAGCTTGAGAACGCGCTGGCACGTTGTGCCAGCCAGGTAAAAATGATTAAACACTGTCAGGACGAAAACGATGCTCAAACCCGACAGCCTGCGCAGGGCGCTGACTGATGCCGTCACGGTGCTGAAAACCAGTCCAGAGATGCTGCGGATATTCGTGGATAACGGGAGTATTGCCTCCACGCTGGCGACGTCGCTGTCGTTCGAAAAGCGTTACACGCTCAATGTGATTGTGACCGACTTTACCGGTGATTTTGACCTGCTCATCGTGCCGGTGCTGGCGTGGCTGCGGGAAAATCAGCCCGACATCATGACCACCGACGAAGGTCAGAAAAAAGGTTTCACGTTTTATGCAGACATCAACAATGACAGCAGCTTTGATATCAGCATCAGCCTGATGCTGACCGAGCGAACGCTGGTCAGTGAGGTTGACGGTGCGCTGCATGTGAAGAATATCCCGGAACCTCCGCCGCCGGAGCCAGTCAATCGCCCGATGGAGCTTTATATCAATGGTGAACTGGTGAGCAAGTGGGATGAATGAGTTTAAGCGTTTTGAAGACCGGCTGACCGGACTGATTGAATCGCTGTCACCGTCTGGGCGTCGGCGACTGAGTGCAGAACTGGCGAAGCGTCTGCGGCAGAGTCAGCAGCGTCGGGTGATGGCACAGAAAGCCCCGGACGGCACACCCTACGCACCACGCCAGCAGCAGAGCGCCAGAAAAAAGACCGGTCGCGTTAAGCGAAAAATGTTTGCGAAACTTATCACCAGTCGTTTTTTGCATATCCGCGCCAGCCCTGAACAGGCATCAATGGAGTTTTACGGCGGGAAGTCACCGAAAATCGCCAGTGTGCATCAGTTCGGTCTGTCGGAAGAAACCCGGAAAGACGGTAAGAAAATTGATTATCCGGCGCGTCCTCTGCTCGGCTTTACCGGTGAGGATGTGCAGATGATTGAAGAGATTATCCTGGCTCACCTCGACCGTTAGTTGTGCCATTCCCGACACATCATCGTTACATTGCCGCCGGTATGACCCGGAGGCATCCTTCCCGTTATGAACACTCTCGCAAATATCCAGGAACTCGCGCGCGCACTGCGCAACATGATTCGTACCGGCCTTGTCGTCGAAACCAACCTTAAAGCCGGTCGCTGCCGTGTGCAGACCGGCGGCATGTGCACCGACTGGCTTCAGTGGCTGACCTGTCGTGCCGGGCGTTCGCGCACATGGTGGGCACCTTCCGTGGGGGAGCAGGTGCTGATTCTGGCCGTGGGCGGTGAACTTGACACGGCGTTTGTTCTGCCGGGGATTTATTCCGGCGATAACCCTGCGCCGTCTGCGTCGGCGGATGCACTGCATATCCGTTTTCCTGACGGGGCGGTGATTGAGTATGAACCCGAAACCAGTGCACTCACGGTAAGCGGAATTAAAACGGCCAGCGTAACGGCTTCTGATTCTGTTACCGCCACGGTGCCGGTGGTCATGGTGAAAGCATCAACCCGCGTCACCCTGGACACACCGGAGGTGGTCTGCACCAACAGGCTGATTACCGGCACGCTGGAAGTGCAGAAGGGCGGGACGATGCGCGGCAACATTGAACACACCGGCGGTGAACTCTCATCAAACGGTAAGGTACTGCATACCCATAAACACCCCGGCGACAGCGGCGGCACAACCGGGAGTCCTCTATGACAGCGCGTTATCTCGGAATGAATCGCCGTGATGGCCTGACTGTCACTGACCTTGAGCATATCAGCCAGAGTATCGGCGATATCCTGCGCACACCGGTCGGCTCACGGGTGATGCGTCGTGATTACGGCTCGTTGCTGGCGTCAATGATTGACCAGCCGCAGACCCCGGCGCTTGAGTTGCAGATTAAGGTCGCCTGTTACATGGCGGTGCTGAAATGGGAACCCCGCGTCACCCTGTCATCCGTCACTACGGCGCGCAGTTTTGACGGGCGAATGACGGTCACGTTAACCGGTCAGCACAACGACACCGGTCAGCCACTTTCGTTAACCATCCATGTGAGTTGAAACCATGCCGATTATCGACCTGAACCAGCTACCCGCACCGGATGTGGTCGAGGAGCTGGACTTTGAAACCATTCTCGCCGAACGCAAGGCGACACTGATTTCCCTTTACCCGGAAGATCAGCAGGAGGCGGTCGCCCGTACCCTGACGCTGGAATCCGAGCCTCTCGTCAAACTGCTGGAGGAAAATGCTTATCGTGAGCTTATCTGGCGTCAGCGTGTGAATGAGGCCGCACGGGCGGTGATGCTGGCCTGTGCCACCGGTAATGACCTTGATGTGATTGGTGCCAATTACAACACCACGCGCCTGATTATCACCCCGGCAGATGATTCGACCATCCCGCCGACACCGGCAGTGATGGAATCTGACACCGATTATCGTCTGCGTATTCAGCAGGCGTTTGAAGGTTTAAGCGTCGCCGGGTCGGTAGGTGCCTATCAGTATCATGGTCGCAGTGCGGACGGGCGTGTCGCGGATATCTCTGTCACCAGTCCGTCTCCGGCCTGTGTCACCATCTCTGTGCTGTCACGTGAAAATAACGGCGTCGCATCCGAAGACCTGCTGGCTGTGGTGCGTAACGCCCTTAATGGCGAGGACGTCAGGCCGGTGGCCGACCGCGTGACCGTGCAGTCTGCCGCCATTGTTGAATACCAGATAAACGCCACGCTGTATCTTTACCCTGGTCCCGAAAGCGAACCCATTCGCGCTGCCGCTGTGAAAAAACTGGAAGCGTATATCACGGCACAGCACCGGCTGGGGCGCGACATCCGTCTGTCTGCCATTTATGCCGCTTTGCATGTGGAAGGCGTGCAGCGTGTCGAACTGGCTGCACCACTGGCTGACATCGTGCTCAACAGTACGCAGGCGTCTTTCTGTACCGAATACCGCGTCGTGACCGGAGGCTCGGATGAGTGATTCGCGCCTGCTGCCGACCGGCTCATCACCGCTTGAAGTTGCCGCCGCAAAAGCCTGTGCGGAAATTGAAAAAACGCCGGTCAGTATTCGTGAGCTGTGGAACCCGGACACCTGCCCGGCAAATCTGCTGCCGTGGCTGGCGTGGGCGTTTTCGGTCGACAGGTGGGATGAAAAGTGGCCGGAAGCGACAAAACGCGCCGTTATCCGCGATGCCTATTTCATCCACTGTCATAAAGGCACTGTCGGCGCGATCCGACGCGTGGTGGAGCCGCTCGGCTATCTCATTAACGTAAAGGAGTGGTGGGAGACAAACGACCCGCCCGGCACCTTTCGCCTTGATATCGGCGTACTGGAAAGCGGTATCACAGAGGAAATGTATCTGGAAATGGAACGGCTGATTGCCGATGCCAAACCCGCAAGTCGCCACCTTATCGGTCTGAACATTATCCAGGACATTCCCGGCTATCTGTATACAGGCGGTGTGGTCTGTGATGGTGATGTTATTACTGTTTATCCCGGATAAGTGAGAAACAATGAGCACGAAATTTAAAACCGTTATCACTACTGCCGGAGCCGCAAAGCTGGCAGCCGCCACTGTCCCCGGCGGGAAAAAAGTAACCCTGTCTGCAATGGCCGTGGGTGACGGTAATGGCAAATTGCCGGTGCCGGATGCCGGTCAGACGAAACTGGTGCATGAGGTCTGGCGTCACGCCCTGAATAAAGTCAGCGTGGATAATAAGAATAAAAACTATATCGTGGCTGAACTGGTTGTTCCGCCCGAAGTGGGCGGCTTCTGGATGCGTGAGCTTGGTCTGTATGACGATGCCGGAACACTGATTGCGGTCGCCAACATGGCGGAAAGCTATAAGCCTGAACTCGCTGAAGGCTCCGGACGTGCGCAGACCTGCCGCATGGTTATTATTGTCAGTAACGTGGCGTCTGTTGAGCTGAGTATTGATGCCAGCACAGTGATGGCGACGCAGGATTACGTCGATGACAAAATCGCAGAGCATGAGCAGTCCCGCCGCCATCCTGACGCCACGCTGACAGAAAAAGGTTTTACTCAGTTAAGCAGTGCAACAAACAGCACCAGTGAAAAGCTGGCAGCAACGCCAAAAGCGGTCAAGGCAGCAAATGACAACGCAAATTCACGTCTGGCGAAAAATCAGAACGGTGCAGATATCCAGGATAAATCAGCTTTTCTGGATAATGTTGGCGTTACCAGTCTGACGTTTATGAAAAACAATGGCGAAATGCCGGTTGATGCCGACCTGAATACATTTGGTCCCGTTAAGGCTTATCTGGGGATCTGGTCTAAAGCTACCTCAACTAACGCAACACTGGAGAAAAATTTCCCGGAAGATAATGCTGTCGGTGTGCTTGAGGTTTTTGCTGCCGGCAATTTTGCAGGTACGCAACGCTTCACCACGAGAGACGGCAATGTATACATACGCAGACTCGCCAATAAGTGGAATGGCTCTGATGGTCCGTGGGGCATATGGCGTCACACTCAATCAGCTACCCGCTCTTTGAGTACGACTATAGACCTGAATACGCTTGGAGCCGCCGAACATCTTGGTTTATGGCGTAACAGTAGCTCGGCTATAGCTTCATATGAACGCAATTATCCAGAGGAAGGCGCCTTTGCTCAGGGGATGCTTGAGATCCTCGAAGGCGGGAATTATGGAAGAACGCAACGTTATACCACTCGCCGTGGAAATATGTATGTCCGCTGCCTTGCGGCAAGCTGGGATGCATCAAATCCGCAGTGGGAACCGTGGTTAAGAGTCGGTCATCAGTCAGAGAGTCGTTATTACGAAGGTGATTTAAATGTTCTAACCGACCCCGGTATTTACAGTGTTACAGGAAAGGCAATAAACGGTCCGATGCTGGACACCGTTGGCGCGACACTACTTGGGATACTGGAAGTAATCAGACGTTTTGATGGTGTGTCTGTCTGGCAGCGTTACACAACCACAGGGAAATCAGAAACCACACAGGGACGCACTTTTGAGCGCGTCTACGCCGGGAGCAAATGGACCGAATGGCGAGAAGTATATAACTCCTTTTCGTTGCCTCTGAATCTGGGCATCGGTGGCGCTGTGGCAAAACTCTCCAGCCTGGACTGGCAGACCTGCGACTTTGTGCCGGGCAGTCTGATAACCGTTCGGCTTGATAACATGACCAACATTCCCGACGGTATGGACTGGGGTGTCATTGATGGCAACCTGATAAACATCGCAGTTGGTCCGAGTGATGATTCCGGTACGGGGCGCTCAATGCATGTATGGCGCAGCACTGTAAGTAAAGCCAACTACCGCTTTTTTATGGTGCGTATTTCAGGAAATCCGGGAAGCCGCACGATCACGACAAGACGTGTGCCAATTATCGACGAAGCTCAGACATGGGCGGCGAAACAAACCTTCAGCGCCGGTCTTTCAGGCGAACTGTCCGGCAATGCGGCTACAGCTACAAAGCTGAAAACCGCGCGAAACATTAATGGTGTCAAATTTGATGGTTCTGGCAATATCAATATTAATACGCTGGTATCCAGGAATCGCGTTGCTGCATTAAGCGGGAGTGAGAAGGGGGTGCCTGGTATTCAGATGTATGAGGCATATAACAATGGCTACCCTTATGCCTATGGCAATGTGCTTCATCTTACGGGGGTATCCGCAACCGGAGAAGGTGAGTTACTTATCGGCTGGAGTGGAACCAGCGGTGCTCATGCACCAGCATATATTCGTTCAAGGCGGGATACAGATGACGCTCAATGGTCTGGATGGGCACAGCTTTATACGACAGCACATAAACCATCCGCTGGTGATGTTGGTGCTTTACCGATATCCGGTGGCACTATTACAGGCGGTTTAACTGTTGATGGGGAAGTTGTTTCAAGGTCAGCAAACGGTTATCGCATCGTATGTGGGAACTATGGATTCTTTATCCGAAATGATGGTAATTTCACCCATTTCATGTTGACCAACTCCGGTGACAGTATGGGGGGATGGAGTAGTTTAAGGCCATTCTATATTCAGAATTCCACTGGTGGAGTCACTATTGGCCATGGATTAACTGTTGCCGGACAAGTTGTGCCAAGTAACTACGGTAATTTCGACGGGCGTTATGTGATGGATGTTCGCCTGGGAACACGTGTTGTTCAATTGATGGCGCGTGGCGGGCGTTATGAGATGGCCGGACACACACTTACCGGATTAAGAATTATTGGTGAAGTTGATGGCGATGATGAAGCCATCTTCAGACCGATACAAAAATACATCAATGGCACATGGTATAACGTCGCACAGGTGTAAATTATGCAGCATTTAAAAAATATAAGGTCAGGAAATCCGAAAACCATTGAACAATATCAACTAACAAAAAAATTCGACGTTATCTGGTTATTTTCAGAGGATGGAAAAAACTGGTATGAAGAGGTAAAGCATTTTCAGGAAGACACAATAAAGATTGTTTACGATGAGAATAATATTATTGTCGCCATTACCAAAGATGCATCAACGCTTAATCCAGAGGGGTTCAGCGTCGTTGAAGTCCCTGATATTACCGCCAACCGACGAGCTGATGACTCAGGTAAATGGATGTTTAAGGACGGTGCCGTGATTAAGCGGATTTATACGGCAGACGAACAGCAGCAACTGGCGGAGTCAAAAAAGGCAGCTTTGCTTTCCGAAGCTGAATCCGTGATTTTGCCGCTGGAGCGCGCTGTCAGGCTGAATATGGCAACAGATGAGGAGCGCAGCCGACTGGAGGCATGGGAACGCTACAGCGTTCTGGTCAGTCGTGTGGATCCTGCAAATCCTGAATGGCCGGAACTACCACAATAAATACAGGCGGGCGGATTGCCCGCCTTTTCTTTATCTGTTGTTTCATCCATTGACCAGTCAGGACAAATAGCGTCTCATGCCCTGTACAACTGAAAATACCACTCACCCATTAACCACGGAGTTAAACGGATGAGTGATTATCATCACGGTGTGCAGGTGCTGGAGATTAACGACGGCACCCGCGTCATTTCCACCGTATCCACCGCCATTGTCGGCATGGTCTGCACGGCCAGCGATGCGGATGCGGAAACCTTCCCCCTCAATAAACCGGTGCTGATTACCAATGTGCAGAGCGCAATTGCAAAGGCCGGTAAAAAAGGCACGCTGGCGGCATCGTTGCAGGCCATCGCCGACCAGTCAAAACCGGTCACCGTTGTCGTGCGCGTGGAAGACGGCACCGGCGACGACGAAGAAACGAAACTCGCGCAGACCGTTTCCAATATCATCGGCACCACTGACGAAAACGGTCAGTACACCGGACTGAAAGCCCTGATGGGGGCTGAGTCGGTTACCGGCGTTAAACCGCGCATTCTTGGTGTGCCGGGGCTGGACACCAAAGAGGTCGCCGTCGCACTGGCATCGGTATGCCAGGAACTGAATGCATTCGGGTATATCAGCGCATGGGGCTGTAAAACCATTTCCGAGGTGAAAGCCTACCGCCAGAATTTCAGCCAGCGTGAGCTGATGGTCATCTGGCCGGATTTCCTCGCATGGGATACGGTCACCAGCACCACCGCCACCGCGTATGCCACCGCCCGTGCGCTGGGTCTGCGCGCTAAAATCGACCAGGAGCAGGGCTGGCATAAAACGCTGTCCAACGTCGGGGTAAACGGTGTTACCGGCATCAGCGCATCTGTATTCTGGGATTTGCAGAAGTCCGGCACTGATGCTGACCTGCTGAACGAGGCAGGCGTCACAACGCTGGTTCGCCGCGACGGTTTCCGTTTCTGGGGTAACCGTACCTGCTCCGATGACCCACTGTTCCTCTTTGAAAGCTACACACGCACCGCGCAGGTACTGGCTGACACGATGGCTGAGGCGCACATGTGGGCTATTGATAAGCCCATCACCGCAACGCTGATTCGCGACATCGTTGACGGCATCAATGCCAAATTCCGTGAACTGAAAAGCAACGGTTATATCGTGGATGGCACATGCTGGTTCAGTGAAGAAGCCAATGATGCGGAAACCCTCAAGGCCGGAAAACTGTATATCGACTACGACTATACCCCGGTGCCTCCACTCGAAAACCTGACCCTGCGCCAGCGTATTACTTCAAGATACCTGGCAAGTCTGGTCACCTCGGTTAACAGCAATTAAGGAGCCTGACCGATGGCAATGCCGCGCAAACTCAAGTTAATGAACGTCTTTCTGAACGGCTACAGCTATCAGGGCGTCGCGAAGTCCGTCACGCTGCCAAAACTGACCCGTAAGCTCGAAAACTATCGCGGTGCGGGGATGAACGGTAGCGCACCGGTAGACCTCGGCCTTGATGACGATGCGCTGTCAATGGAGTGGTCGCTCGGGGGCTTCCCGGATTCGGTTATCTGGGAGCTTTACGCCGCAACCGGCGTGGATGCCGTGCCGATTCGTTTTGCAGGCTCTTACCAGCGTGACGATACCGGCGAAACGGTGGCCGTCGAAGTGGTCATGCGTGGACGTCAGAAAGAAATCGACACCGGAGAGGGTAAACAGGGAGAAGACACCGAGTCGAAAATCTCCGTGGTCTGCACCTATTTCCGGCTGACGATGGACGGTAAGGAGCTGGTCGAAATCGACACCATCAACATGATTGAGAAGGTGAACGGCGTCGACCGGCTGGAGCAACACCGCCGCAATATAGGCCTGTGATTTTCATCCGGTCAGCCTGACTGACCGGTTAACCCCGATTCAGATGTGAGAAAACCATGAACAAAGAAAATGTGATTACCCTGGAAAATCCGGTCAAACGTGGTGAGCAGGTTATCAAACAGGTCACGCTGATGAAACCTAATGCCGGGACGCTTCGCGGTGTCAGTCTGGCTTCGGTCGCACACTCCGAAGTCGATGCACTTATTAAGGTGCTGCCGCGTATGACGGCACCGATGCTGACCGAGCAGGAAGTCGCCGCGCTGGAACTGCCTGACCTTGTGGAACTGGCCGGTAAGGTGGTCGGTTTTTTGTCGCCGAACTCGGTGCAGTGACGTTTCCGAAAAATCTGTCGGTAGATGACCTGATGGCGGATGTGGCAGTGATATTTCACTGGCCGCCATCAGAACTGTATCCCATGAGCCTGACCGAACTCATCACATGGCGCGAAAAGGCGCTCCAGCGAAGCGGAAACACGAATGAGTAACAATGTAAAATTACAGGTATTGCTCAGGGCTGTTGACCAGGCATCCCGCCCGTTTAAATCCATCCGCACAGCGAGTAAGTCGCTGTCGGGGGATATCCGGGAAACACAAAAATCACTGCGCGAGCTGAATGGTCACGCATCCCGTATTGAGGGATTTCGCAAGACCAGCGCACAGCTTGCCGTGACTGGTCATGCACTTGAAAAGGCACGGCAGGAAGCCGAAGCCCTTGCCACACAGTTTAAAAACACCGAACGTCCGACCCGTGCTCAGGCGAAAGTGCTGGAATCCGCAAAGCGTGCGGCGGAGGACTTACAGGCGAAATATAACCGCCTGACGGATTCCGTTAAACGCCAGCAGCGGGAACTGGCCGTTGTGGGAATTAATACCCGCAATCTTGCACATGATGAGCAGGGACTGAAAAACCGTATCAGTGAAACCACCGCACAGCTTAACCGTCAGCGCGACGCGCTGGCGCGTGTCAGTGCGCAACAGGCAAAACTTAACGCAGTAAAACAGCGTTATCAGGCCGGAAAAGAACTGGCCGGAAATATGGCCTCAGTGGGCGCTGCCGGTGTGGGGATTGCGGCGGCGGGAACGATGGCCGGTGTTAAGCTGCTGATGCCCGGTTATGAGTTTGCGCAGAAAAACTCAGAATTGCAGGCTGTGCTCGGTGTGGCAAAAGACTCCGCCGAAATGGCCGCGCTCCGCAAACAGGCGCGCCAGCTCGGCGACAATACCGCCGCCTCGGCGGATGATGCGGCCGGTGCGCAGATTATCATTGCGAAAGCCGGTGGGGATGTTGATGCCATTCAGGCGGCAACGCCGGTCACGCTGAATATGGCGCTGGCGAACCGCCGCACGATGGAAGAAAACGCCGCCCTGCTGATGGGGATGAAATCCGCCTTTCAGCTTTCAAACGATAAGGTCGCTCATATCGGGGATGTTCTCTCCATGACGATGAACAAAACCGCCGCCGATTTTGACGGCATGAGCGATGCGCTGACCTATGCCGCACCTGTGGCAAAAAATGCCGGTGTCAGCATTGAAGAAACCGCCGCAATGGTCGGGGCGCTGCATGATGCAAAAATCACAGGCTCAATGGCGGGGACGGGAAGCCGTGCCGTGTTAAGCCGCCTGCAGGCACCGACGGGAAAAGCATGGGATGCACTCAAAGAGCTTGGAGTGAAAACCTCAGACAGCAAAGGAAACACCCGGCCAGTATTTACCATTCTGAAAGAAATGCAGGCCAGTTTTGAGAAAAACCGGCTCGGCACTGCCCAGCAGGCTGAATACATGAAAACTATTTTCGGGGAGGAGGCCAGCTCAGCCGCCGCCGTGCTGATGACTGCCGCCTCAACCGGAAAGCTGGACAAACTGACCGCTGCGTTTAAAGCCTCAGACGGGAAGACCGCCGAGCTGGTAAATATCATGCAGGACAACCTAGGCGGTGACTTTAAAGAGTTTCAGTCTGCTTATGAGGCGGTGGGGACTGACCTGTTTGACCAGCAGGAAGGCGCACTGCGTAAGCTCACGCAGACGGCCACAAAGTATGTGTTAAAACTCGACGGCTGGATCCAGAAAAACAAATCACTGGCGTCAACCATCGGCCTCATTGTCGGTGGTGCACTGGCGCTGACTGCTGTCATCGGTGCCATTGGCCTCGTAGCCTGGCCGGTTATCACTGGCATCAATGCCATCATCGCGGCAGCAGGCGCAATGGGGGCAGTCTTCACGACGGTTGGCAGTGCTGTTATGACGGCCATCGGGGCGATTAGCTGGCCGGTTGTGGCCGTGGTGGCCGCCATTGTCGCCGGGGCGTTGCTTATCCGTAAATACTGGGAGGCTGTCAGCGCATTCTTTGGCGGTGTGGTGGAAGGGCTGAAAGCGGCATTTGCGCCGGTGGGGGAACTGTTCACGCCACTTAAGCCGGTGTTTGACTGGCTGGGCGAAAAGTTACAGGCCGCGTGGCAGTGGTTTAAAAACCTGATTGCCCCGGTCAAAGCCACCCAGGACACCCTGAACCGTTGCCGTGACACGGGCGTCATGTTCGGGCAGGCACTGGCTGACGCGCTGATGCTGCCGCTTAATGCGTTCAACAAACTGCGCAGCGGTATTGACTGGGTACTGGAAAAACTCGGCGTCATCAACAAAGAGTCAGGCACGCTTGACCAGACCGCCGCCAGAACTCGTGCCGCCACGTATGGCACCGGTGGTTATATTCCGGCGACCAGCTCTTATGCTGGCTATCAGGCTTATCAGCCAGTTACGGCACCGGCTGGCCGCTCTTATGTGGACCAGAGTAAAAACGAATATCACATCAACCTGACGGGCGGTACTGCGCCGGGGACACAGCTCGACCGCCAGTTACAGGATGCGCTCGAAAAATACGAGCGGGATAAACGTGCGCGCGCCCGTGCCAGCATGATGCATGACGGTTAAGGAGGTGACGAAAAATGATGCTCGCGTTAGGTATGTTTGTTTTTATGCGCCAGACGCTGCCACACCAGACCATGCAGCGAGAATCAGATTATCGCTGGCCGTCAAATTCCTGTATCGGTAAACGGGATGCCTTTCAGTTTCTCGGTGTGGGTGAGGAAAACATTACGCTTGCAGGCGTGCTTTATCCCGAACTGACCGGCGGGAAGCTGACGATGACCACGCTCAGGCTGATGGCAGAGGAAGGCCGGGCGTGGCCGTTGCTGGATGGCACCGGCATGATTTACGGCATGTATGTCATCAGCAGGGTGAGTGAAACAGGGAGTATTTTCTTTGCAGACGGCACACCCAGAAAAATTGATTTTACGCTGTCGCTCACCCGCGTTGATGAATCACTGGCCGCGCTTTATGGCGATATCGGTAAACAGGCGGAATCGCTCATCGGTAAGGCTGGCAGTATGGCGACTAAATTCACGGATATGACGGGGGCGGGATAATGCTGGATGCACTGACATTTGATGCAGGCAGTACGCTGACGCCGGATTACATGCTGATGCTCGACAGCAGGGATATTACCAGCAATATCAGCGACCGTCTGATGAGCATGACCCTGACGGATAACCGGGGCTTCGAGGCTGACCAGCTTGATATTGAACTGAACGATGCCGACGGGCAGGTCGGGCTGCCGGTTCGTGGCGCTGTCCTGACGGTGTATATCGGCTGGAAAGGTTTTGCTCTGGTATGCAAAGGGAAATTTACCGTTGATGAGGTTGAACACCGGGGCGCGCCGGATGTTGTCACCATCCGCGCCCGAAGTGCAGATTTTCGCGGGACGCTTAATTCCCGCCGGGAAGGCTCCTGGCATGATACCACGCTCGGTGCGATTGTTGAGGCGATAGCCTCCCGTAACAGGCTGGAAGCCAGTGTCGCTCCGTCACTGGCCGGAATTAAAATTCCGCACATCGACCAGTCGCAGGAGTCTGATGCGAAATTCCTGACCCGTCTTGCTGAACGCAACGGCGGTGAGGTGTCGGTAAAAATGGGAAAACTGCTGTTTCTCAAAGCGGGGCAGGGGGTGACGGCCAGCGGTAAAAAAATCCCGCAGATTACCATCACCCGCAGCGACGGCGACCGTCATCATTTTGCGATTGCTGACCGTGGAGCCTACACCGGCGTAACGGCAAAGTGGTTACACACCAAAGACCCGAAGCCACAAAAGCAGAAGGTAAAACTGAAACGCAAAAAGAAAGAGAAACACCTGCGCGCACTGGAGCACCCGAAAGCGAAACCGGTCACGCAGAAGAAAGCGCCAAAAGTACCGGAAGCGCGCGAAGGTGAATACATGGCCGGTGAGGCTGACAACGTTTTTGCACTGACCACGGTATATGCCACGAAAGCGCAGGCCATGCGCGCCGCTCAGGCGAAGTGGGACAAACTGCAACGGGGCGTCGCGGAGTTTTCCATCAGCCTGGCTACCGGTCGTGCAGATATTTACACGGAAACACCGGTCAAAGTGTCAGGCTTTAAGCGTGTCATAGACGAGCAGGACTGGACAATCACTAAGGTGACACATTTTCTGAATAATAGCGGCTTCACGACGTCCTTAGAGCTTGAGGTAAGGCTTTCTGATGTGGAGTACGAAACCGAAGATGATGAGTGATGCGTTTTATTTATCTGTTTGTTTTATAAGGATAAATTAACTAAAATGGCAACATCAACAAAACCGGAAGAGGTGCTCGCGATGTTTCATTGTCCTTTATGCCAGCATGCCGCACATGCGCGTACAAGCCGCTATATCACTGACACGACAAAAGAGCGTTATCACCAGTGTCAGAACGTGAATTGCAGCGCCACGTTCATCACTTATGAGTCGGTACAGCGATACATCGTGAAGCCGGGAGAAGTCCACGCCGTAAGGCCGCACCCGTTGCCGTCAGGGCAACAAATTATGTGGATGTAATTAGAAACAGGAAGCCCCTCAGTCGAGGGGCTTTTTTGTCGATGTGGTCAATGTGTGGACGTGACCAGAAATAAATCCTTTTATTTCATGCAATTAGATATCAAAAAATGTCACCAATAACTGACATTGCGGTGTTTCTCCAGATGTGGCCCATCTGAGGCCGTGTTGGTGCGCAGCTCGAAGGCTACGTCGAGTCTGTTTTGGCAGTTACCTTAAAGTATAGATAGCTGACAAAAAAGGCTCTCTTGCTAAAAAAGGCCCCACTTTCGTGGAGCCTTTATTGTACGCTTTTTACTGTACGATTTCAGTCAAATCTAATTACATAGATTGAGTGAAGGTACGAGTAATAACGTCCTGCTGCTGTTCTTTAGTCAGCGAGTTGAAACGTACTGCGTAGCCAGATACGCGGATGGTCAGCTGCGGATATTTTTCCGGGTTTTCCATCGCGTCGAGCAGCATTTCACGGTTCATCACGTTAACGTTCAGGTGCTGACCACCTTCGATGGACGCTTCGTGGTGGAAGTAACCATCCATCAGACCTGCCAGGTTGGTCTTACGAACTTCGTCGTCTTTACCCAGTGCGTTCGGAACGATAGAGAAGGTGTAGGAGATACCATCTTTAGCGTAGGCGAACGGCAGTTTAGCAACGGAAGTCAGAGAAGCTACAGCACCTTTCTGGTCACGACCGTGCATCGGGTTAGCACCTGGTCCGAACGGCGCGCCAGCACGACGACCGTCTGGGGTGTTACCCGTTTTCTTACCATACACAACGTTAGAAGTGATGGTCAGAACAGACTGAGTCGGGATAGCGTCACGGTAGGTGTGCAGTTTCTGAATTTTCTTCATGAAACGTTCTACCAGATCAACAGCCAGGTCATCTACACGCGGATCGTTGTTACCAAACTGCGGGTATTCGCCTTCGATTTCGAAGTCGATAGCCAGACCGTCTTCGTCACGAATCGGTTTAACTTTCGCATATTTGATTGCAGACAGGGAGTCAGCAGCAACGGACAGACCAGCGATACCACACGCCATGGTGCGGATAACGTCACGGTCGTGCAGCGCCATCAGAGAGGCTTCGTAGCTGTACTTGTCGTGCATGTAGTGGATGATGTTCAGTGCAGTGATGTACTGTTTAGCCAGCCAGTCCATGAAGTGATCCATGCGCTCCATCACTTCATCGTAGTTCAGGAGATCGCCTTTGATCGGTTCAGACTTCGGACCAACCTGCATTTTCAGTTTTTCGTCAACGCCGCCGTTGATTGCGTACAGCATGGTTTTCGCCAGGTTTGCACGCGCACCGAAGAACTGCATTTGTTTACCAACGATCATCGGGCTTACGCAGCAAGCGATAGCGTAGTCATCGTTGTTGAAGTCCGGACGCATCAGGTCATCGTTCTCATACTGCAGAGAAGAGGTGTCGATGGACACTTTAGCGGCGAATTTCTTGAAGTTCAGCGGCAGTTTTTCAGACCACAGAATGGTCATGTTCGGTTCCGGAGACGGACCCATGGTGTACAGGGTGTTCAGGAAACGGAAGCTGTTTTTGGTAACCAGGGTACGACCGTCGAGGCCCATACCACCGATAGATTCGGTTGCCCAGATCGGGTCGCCAGAGAACAGTTCATCGTACTCCGGAGTACGCAGGAAGCGAACCATACGCAGTTTCATGACCAGGTGGTCAACCATTTCCTGCGCTTCTTGTTCGGTGATCTTGCCAGCTTTCAGGTCACGTTCGATGTACACATCCAGGAAGGTGGAGGTACGACCGAAGGACATTGCAGCACCGTTCTGAGACTTAACAGCAGCCAGGTAGCCGAAGTAAGTCCACTGGATAGCTTCCTGAGCGTTGGTAGCCGGACCAGAGATGTCGTAGCCGTATTTAGCAGCCATTTCTTTCATCTGACCCAGAGCGCGGTGCTGTTCAGCGATTTCTTCGCGCAGACGGATGGTCTGTTCCAGGTTTACGCCGTTTTCCAGATCAGCCTGCAGAGAGGTGAACTGTGCCAGTTTGTCTTTCATCAGGTAGTCGATACCGTACAGCGCAACGCGACGGTAGTCACCGATGATACGACCACGGCCATAAGCATCTGGCAGGCCGGTCAGAACACCGGATTTACGGCAACGCAGGATGTCCGGAGTGTAAACGTCGAACACGCCCTGGTTGTGAGTTTTACGGTATTCAGTGAAGATTTTTTTGATCATCGGGTCCAGTTCGCGGTTGTACGCTTTGCAGGAACCTTCGATCATTTTGATACCACCGAACGGGATAAGAGCACGTTTCAGCGGAGCTTCAGTCTGCAGACCAACAACTTTTTCCAACGCTTTGTTGATGTAGCCAGCGTCGTGAGAGGTGATGGTGGAAGCAACAGCGGTGTCAAAGTCAACTGGCGCGTGAGTGCGGTTTTCCAGTTTAACGCCTTCCATTACTTTGTCCCACAGGGTGGTGGTCGCTTCAGTAGCGCCAGCCAGGAAGGACTCGTCACCCTCGTACGGAGTGTAGTTTTTCTGAATGAAGTCACGGACGTTTACTTCATTCTGCCAGTCACCTTTGGTAAAACCTTCCCAGGCTGTGGCTAACTTTTCATTAAGCTCGGACATGTAACACCTACCTTCTTAAGTGGATTTTTTATTTACTGCGTACTTCGACAACCATTAATGGTGATCGTTTTCACGCAGGTAAATGACCCAGTATGTCAACCCAACCAACAAACCACCGCCGATAATATTACCGATCGTAACCGGAATCAGGTTATCAGTGATGAAGTTCATCACGGTCAGGTGAGAAAAATTTTCCGGTGCAGAACCGACAGCGGTCCAGAATTCCGGAGATGCGAAGTCGCGGATTACAATACCCATCGGGATCATAAACATGTTTGCGATACTGTGCTCAAAACCGCTGGCAACAAACATCGCGACCGGCAGCACCATGATAAACGCTTTGTCCATCAGGCTGCGGCCAGAATAGCTCATCCATACCGCCAGGCATACCATCAGGTTAGCCAGGATACCGAGGCAGACAGCCTCAATAAAAGTATGGTGTACTTTGTGGTCGGCGGTTTGTAGGACGTTTAGTCCCCATTGACCATTTGCGGTCATATACTCGCCGGAAAGCCACATTAAAAGCACAAATAACAACGCGCCGACCAGGTTGCCAAAATAGACGTTCAGCCAGTTTTTCGCTAACTGTCCCCAGGTGATGCGCCCACTCGCCTTGGCAACAACAATCAACACTGTAGAAGTAAAGAGATCGGCTCCGCAGACAACACAAAGAATCAGCCCCAGAGAGAAGCAAATGCCGCCAACCAGTTTAGCCATGCCAAAGGGCATTGTGCCTGTGCCAGTAGTTGCTGTGATATAGAAGACGAATGCGATTGAGATGAAAACACCGGCGGTAATCGCCAGATAGAAAGTCTTAAGCGGATGTTTCGTTGCTTTATAGACACCTGCCTCTTCGGCCACTTTGGCCATTGCTGCAGGAAGTAAAAGATCAAAAGGGTTGTCAGCTTTCACACTAACTCTCTCTTTATTAAGTCGGCGACGAGATACTAACAAAGCATTATAGATGAGAAATTGATATAGATCATATCTCGCCTGGCTTATAGGCCCGTAACTCGCATGGTTTTTATGCAAATACGGAGTAAATATTTGATTATCCAAATAAAAATAAATTTTAAAAATTAACAAATGAGTTGAATTTTTTCCACATCCTCCGCTAAAACAGTTAATTAAAAGGGAGCATCAGACAAATAAAGTAACAATATCGATCGTATTTACTAAATACAAATTACCGATATTTAACTTTATAATTACAATTATTTTATTAATGCAAATATATGTAAAGCGGGGCATTAAAAAAACGCCCCGTAATATAACTCAGCCGAATCATTAAGCCTACATTGCGTAGGCTATTTGATTTTATTTTGCCCAGAATGCCGCTTTGGCACGCTGCAGCTTTTCGTAGGCTTTTAACAGCGACTGATGCGCAGCAAACGCGTGTAGATCGTTATCTACCGGTTGCAGGCCATAAAACGCCGCTTCGCCACTCATTGCCGCACTGGCCGCTTCTACCGCGTCTGCGCCGTACATACGAACGAAGGCATTCAGATATTGCAGCGGCTGGCGATCTTCTTCCTGCGCCAGTAATAACAATGTTTGCAGGCAGCGATAATAGTTGGCGCGTTCCGGACTGAACACCGATGAGTTAAATTCCATCGTCCATTCAGTCCAGACCAGAGCTTGTTCCAGATCGCCGCCAGCCAGTGCCAGCATTGCTTTTAATTCACCGATACGCAGGGTATACCAACCGTTATCTGACCCGGTCGCCAGACCTAACAGCTCACGCACGCGGGTAAAGTCATCAAAACCTTCTTCATCCAGTTGCTCGATGAGGTTCAGGTAATCTTCTTTTTCCCACTCGCTGCCTGGTAGCGAAAGAATCGTTTCACGTAAATGGCTGCCCATACTGTTATTTGCCAGCCACAGATCTTCCGCCGGATAAATATCGGACATACCCGGCACGATAATGCGGCAAGCATAAACGCCCAGATGCTCGTAATCGGCAATATAAACTTCTTTATCCTCTTTGTTGAAGATAGCCATCAGCGTGGCAAACTCTTCTTCAGTGGTGCCAGAGAAATTCCAGTCCACAAACGGATAATCGGCATCTTGTTTGAAAAGATCCCAGGAGATCAAACCGCTGGAATCGATAAAGTGCGTTTCGAGGTTAGTATGTTCGGCGACTTCTTCATCATCGAAGGTCGGCGGAGTAAACACATCCAGATCTTTCAGGCCACGACCCTGCAGCAGCTCGGTCACGGTACGTTCCAGTGCAACGCCAAAATCAGGATGCGCGCCGAAGGAGGCAAAACAAGTGCCATTGGTCGGGTTGAACAGTACGACGCAGATCACTGGATACTGACCGCCAAGCGAGCCGTCATAAGCAAAGATTGGGAAACCTTCCGCTTCCAGTGTTTCGATCGCTTCAACTACAGCCGGATAACGCGCAAGCACCTCTGCCGGGATCTCCGGCAAGCTGATGCTTTCAGCAATAATGCGGTTTTTCACGTAGCGTTCGAAAACTTCGGACAACCCCTGAACGCGCGCCTCGTTGCGGGTATTGCCAGCGGACATACCATTGGAAACGTACAGGTTACCGATAATATTCATCGGAATATAAACGGTCTGATTGTCAGACTGGCGCGTAAACGGCAGGCCACATATACCGCGATCTTCATTACCTGATTGCAGATCAATTAGCATACTGCCGGTCAATTCATTTTCCGGGTCGTAAAATGCGCGCAGACGGTCATCAAGCAGGCCTTCCGGCACATCGTCGTTTTCGGTTAGTGGAAACCATTTTTCGTTGGGATAATGGACGAACGGACCGTTGGCGATAGTTTCGCCCAGCCAGAAATCAGCAAAAAAGTAGTTGGTTGAGAGACGCTCGAAATATTCACCCAGAGCAGAAGCCAGCGCCGCTTTTTTGGTCGCGCCTTTACCGTTGGTAAAACACAGCGCGCACTCTTTGTCGCGAATATGTACAGACCAGACGTTAGGCACCGGATTCAGCCAGGAAGCTTCTTCAATCTGAAAACCGAGGTCGGAGAGTTTTTGCTGGAAGCGAGCGATGGAATCTTCCAGGGCGGCATCTTTGCCGGGGATAAATGTTTGTGTCATGAAAATCACTTTAGTCGTACGGAAAGCGCGCAATAATACGGGTTTTATCTCAAAGGCGCTATCACCGCCGCCACGCCGGTGAACTGTTGACTATGCTTTTAGCGGATAAATTACGATAAGAGCATAAAAATGAAGGCGTTCGATCTCCACCGTATGGCATTCGATAAAGTGCCGCTGGATTTTCTTGGCGAAGTCGCTCTACGCAGTCTCTATACCTTTGTACTGGTCTTTCTGTTTCTTAAAATGACAGGTAGGCGTGGAGTGCGGCAAATGTCGCTGTTTGAAGTGTTAATCATTCTGACACTGGGGTCGGCAGCAGGGGATGTGGCGTTTTACGACGATGTGCCGATGATCCCGGTGCTTATCGTCTTCATTACCCTGGCGTTGTTATACCGCCTTGTGATGTGGCTGATGGCGCACAGTGAGAAACTGGAAGATCTGCTGGAGGGCAAGCCGGTTGTCATTATTGAAGATGGCGAACTGGCCTGGTCGAAACTCAATAACTCCAACATGACGGAATTTGAGTTTTTTATGGAGCTGCGACTGCGTGGTGTAGAACAACTGGGACAGGTACGCCTGGCTATTCTTGAAACCAACGGTGAAATCAGCGTCTATTTCTTTGAAGATGACAAGGTGAAGCCGGGGTTACTTATTTTACCCAGTGATTGTACCCAGCGTTATAAAGTGGTGCCGGAGTCGGCGGACTATGCCTGCATCCGTTGCAGTGAAATCATTCACATGAAGGCGGGTGAAAAACAATTATGTCCGCGCTGTGCAAATCCAGAATGGACGAAGGCAAGTCGGGCAAAACGAGTGACCTGACAGCAAAAATATCGGTTTTTTTCCAATAATCCGAGATTTTCTATTGTGTGACGCGTACCGCATTTTTGCTCTCAACGGTTTTACCCATTGCGATGCGTGTCACTGAATGATAAAACCGATAGCCACAGGAATAACATATTACCTGCGGTCGCAATCGATTGACCGGGGTTAATAGCAACGCAACGTGGTGAGGGGAAATGGCTCAAATCTTCAATTTTAGTTCTGGTCCGGCAATGCTACCGGCAGAGGTGCTTAAACAGGCTCAACAGGAACTGCGCGACTGGAACGGTCTTGGCACGTCGGTGATGGAAGTGAGCCACCGTGGCAAAGAGTTCATTCAGGTTGCAGAGGAAGCCGAGAAGGATTTTCGCGATCTTCTTAACGTCCCCTCCAACTACAAAGTATTATTCTGTCACGGCGGCGGTCGCGGTCAGTTTGCTGCTGTACCTCTGAATATTCTTGGTGATAAAACCACCGCAGATTATGTTGATGCCGGCTACTGGGCGGCAAGTGCCATTAAAGAAGCAAAAAAATACTGCACGCCAAATGTGTTTGACGTCAAAGTGACTGTTGATGGCCTGCGCGCGGTTAAGCCAATGCGTGAATGGCAACTCTCAGATAATGCTGCTTATATGCATTACTGCCCGAATGAAACCATCGACGGTATCGCCATCGACGAAACGCCAGACTTCGGTAAAGATGTGGTGGTCGCTGCCGACTTCTCTTCAACGATTCTTTCCCGTCCTATTGATGTCAGCCGTTACGGCGTGATTTACGCTGGCGCGCAGAAAAATATCGGCCCGGCTGGCCTGACGATCGTTATTGTTCGCGAAGATTTGCTGGGTAAAGCAAATATCGCCTGCCCGTCGATTCTGGATTATTCCATCCTCAACGATAACGACTCCATGTTTAATACGCCGCCAACATTTGCCTGGTATCTATCTGGCCTGGTCTTCAAATGGCTAAAAGCGAACGGTGGTGTGGCTGCAATGGATAATATCAATCAGCAAAAAGCAGAACTGCTGTATGGCGTGATTGATAACAGCGATTTCTACCGTAATGATGTGGCGAAAGCTAACCGTTCGCGGATGAACGTGCCGTTCCAGTTGGCGGACAGTGCGCTCGACAAATTGTTCCTTGAAGAGTCTTTTGCGGCTGGCCTTCATGCGCTGAAAGGTCATCGTGTGGTCGGCGGAATGCGCGCTTCTATTTATAACGCGATGCCGCTGGAAGGCGTTAAAGCTTTGACAGATTTCATGGTTGAGTTCGAACGTCGTCACGGCTAATGCCTAAATTTTGCTTAATCCCCACAGCCAGACTGTGGGGTTTTTATTTCTGTTGTAGAGAGTTGAGTTCATGGAATCCCTGACGTTACACCCCATCGCCCGTGTCGATGGCTCTATTAATCTGCCTGGTTCCAAGAGCGTTTCTAACCGCGCTTTATTGCTGGCGGCATTAGCGCATGGCAAAACAGTATTAACCAATCTGCTGGATAGCGATGACGTGCGCCATATGCTGAATGCATTAACAGCGTTAGGGGTAAGCTATACGCTTTCTGCCGATCGTACGCGCTGCGAAATCATCGGTAACGGCGGTCCATTACATGCGGAAAATGCGCTGGAGTTGTTCCTGGGTAATGCGGGAACAGCGATGCGTCCGCTGGCGGCGGCACTTTGTCTGGGAAGCAATGATATTGTCCTGACGGGTGAGCCTCGCATGAAAGAGCGCCCGATTGGTCATCTGGTGGATGCGCTGCTCCAGGGCGGGGCGAAAATTACTTACCTGGAACAAGAGAATTACCCACCGCTGCGTTTACAGGGGGGTTTTGTGGGGGGCAACGTAGAAGTTGATGGCACTGTTTCCAGTCAGTTCCTCACCGCACTGTTAATGACCGCGCCGCTTGCGTCGGAAGATACGGTTATTCGTATTAAAGGTGATCTGGTTTCTAAACCTTATATCGACATCACGCTCAACCTGATGAATACGTTTGGTGTTGAAATTGAAAATCAGCACTATCAACAATTTGTCGTAAAAGGCGGGCAGTCTTATCAGTCTCCGGGTACTTATTTGGTCGAAGGCGATGCATCTTCAGCTTCTTACTTCCTGGCAGCAGCAGCAATCAAAGGCGGCACTGTAAAAGTGACCGGCATTGGACGCAACAGTATGCAGGGTGATATTCGCTTTGCTGATGTGCTGGAAAAAATGGGCGCGACCATTTGCTGGGGCGATGATTATATTTCCTGCACGCATGGTGAACTGAACGCCATCGATATGGATATGAACCATATTCCCGATGCGGCGATGACCATTGCTACAACGGCGCTTTTTGCGAAAGGCACCACCACGCTGCGCAATATTTATAACTGGCGCGTAAAAGAGACGGATCGCCTGTTTGCGATGGCAACAGAGTTGCGTAAAGTCGGTGCGGAAGTAGAAGAGGGACATGATTTCATTCGCATTACGCCGCCGGAAAAACTGAACTTTGCCGAGATAGCCACTTATAACGATCACCGGATGGCGATGTGTTTCTCGCTGGTGGCCTTGTCAGATACGCCGGTGACAATTCTTGACCCAAAATGTACGGCCAAAACATTTCCGGATTATTTCGAGCAACTGGCGCGGATTAGCCAGGCTGCCTGAATAAACGATGGGCAATAAATAGCCAAATCTTTCTTTATCAAAACGTCGACATATTGTCGGCGTTTTTTTTCGGACATTGTGAACCATTTTTATTGATGGTAGCGTTAACTGTCAATGTAAGTTTTTGATACATAATATTTATATATGATTAATCAACGGATGATTCACATGAAGAATACTAAATTACTGCTGGCGATTGCGACCTCTGCAGCATTGCTGACGGGGTGTCAGAATACGCATGGTATTAATACCGATCTGGCCATCAGTTCCGGTTTAAATGCCTATAAAGCTGTAACGTTAAGCGATGCCGATGCAAAAGCGATTGCCAATCAGGGCTGTGCCGAAATGGACAGCGGCAATCAAGTCGCAAGTAAATCCAGCAAGTACGGTAAACGTCTGGCAAAAATCGCTAAAGCATTGGGTAACAATATTAACGGCACGCCGGTCAACTATAAGGTTTATATGACCAGCGACGTCAACGCATGGGCGATGGCGAACGGCTGTGTTCGTGTCTACAGTGGCCTGATGGACATGATGAACGACAACGAAATTGAAGGGGTTCTGGGCCATGAACTGGGCCACGTCGCATTGGGACACTCGCTGGCTGAAATGAAAGCCTCTTATGCGATTGTTGCCGCACGTGATGCGATTTCCGCCACCAGCGGCGTTGCTTCCCAGCTTTCCCGTTCACAATTAGGTGATATCGCAGAAGGCGCTATCAATGCTAAATACTCCCGCGATAAAGAGTCTGAAGCAGATGATTTCTCCTTTGATCTGCTGAAGAAACGTGGCATCAGCACCCAGGGACTGGTCGGTAGCTTTGAAAAACTGGCCAGCCTGGATGGCGGTCGTACCCAGTCCATGTTTGACTCTCACCCACCATCAACAGAGCGTGCGCAACACATCCGTGATCGTATCGCCTCTGGTAAGTAAATCATTGTCATCTTTCGGGCTGGTCTTCTGCCAGCCCGCTATAATTGCGCAATAAATCCCCATCTGAATACAGACAAAACTGGTTTTTGCACACAACGTTAACGATTTGTGGCGCCGACGCGTATAATGCGCGCGGTTATGTTAACGGTACGCCTGTTTTAAGGAGATAAAGATGACGGCAATTGCCCCGGTTATTACCATTGATGGCCCAAGCGGTGCAGGGAAAGGCACCTTGTGTAAGGCTATGGCGGAAGCGTTGCAATGGCATCTGCTGGACTCGGGTGCAATTTATCGCGTACTGGCGCTGGCGGCATTACATCACCATGTTGATGTGGCGTCAGAAGACGCTCTGGTGCCGCTGGCATCCCACCTGGATGTACGTTTTGTGTCAACCAATGGCAATCTGGAAGTGATCCTCGAAGGGGAAGATGTCAGCGGTGAAATTCGTACTCAGGAAGTGGCGAATGCCGCTTCACAAGTCGCCGCATTTCCTCGTGTTCGTGAAGCATTATTGCGTCGCCAACGTGCGTTTCGCGAATTGCCGGGCCTGATTGCCGATGGACGCGACATGGGAACAGTGGTATTCCCTGATGCGCCAGTGAAAATATTCCTTGACGCCTCTTCGGAAGAACGTGCGCATCGCCGAATGCTACAGTTGCAGGAGAAGGGCTTTAGTGTTAACTTTGAACGCCTTTTGGCCGAGATCAAAGAACGCGATGACCGCGATCGTAACCGAGCGGTAGCGCCACTGGTTCCGGCAGCCGATGCTTTAGTGTTGGATTCCACCACCTTAAGCATTGAGCAAGTAATTGAAAAAGCGTTACACTACGCGCGCCAAAAATTGGCTCTCGCATAAGCGACCGAATTTGCAGTACCCCCGTTGCAATGGAATGACAGCGGGTATGTTAAACAACCCCATCCGGCACGGAGCCAGGTGGACGTTAAATATAAACCTGAAGATTAAACATGACTGAATCTTTTGCTCAACTCTTTGAAGAGTCCTTAAAAGAAATCGAAACCCGCCCGGGTTCTATCGTTCGTGGCGTTGTTGTTGCTATCGACAAAGACGTAGTACTGGTTGACGCTGGTCTGAAATCTGAGTCTGCCATCCCGGCTGAGCAGTTCAAAAACGCCCAGGGCGAGCTGGAAATCCAGGTAGGTGACGAAGTTGACGTTGCTCTGGACGCAGTAGAAGACGGCTTCGGTGAAACTCTGCTGTCCCGTGAGAAAGCTAAACGTCACGAAGCCTGGATCACGCTGGAAAAAGCTTACGAAGATGCTGAAACTGTTACCGGTGTTATCAACGGCAAAGTTAAGGGCGGCTTCACTGTTGAGCTGAACGGTATTCGTGCGTTCCTGCCAGGTTCTCTGGTAGACGTTCGTCCGGTGCGTGACACTCTGCACCTGGAAGGCAAAGAGCTTGAATTCAAAGTAATCAAGCTGGATCAGAAGCGCAACAACGTTGTTGTTTCTCGTCGTGCCGTTATCGAATCCGAAAACAGCGCAGAGCGCGATCAGCTGCTGGAAAACCTGCAGGAAGGCATGGAAGTTAAAGGTATCGTTAAGAACCTCACTGACTACGGTGCATTCGTTGATCTGGGCGGCGTTGACGGCCTGCTGCACATCACTGACATGGCCTGGAAACGCGTTAAGCATCCGAGCGAAATCGTCAACGTGGGCGACGAAATCACTGTTAAAGTGCTGAAGTTCGACCGCGAACGTACCCGTGTATCCCTGGGCCTGAAACAGCTGGGCGAAGATCCGTGGGTAGCTATCGCTAAACGTTATCCGGAAGGTACTAAACTGACTGGTCGCGTGACCAACCTGACCGACTACGGCTGCTTCGTTGAAATCGAAGAAGGCGTTGAAGGCCTGGTACACGTTTCCGAAATGGATTGGACCAACAAAAACATCCACCCGTCCAAAGTTGTTAACGTTGGCGATGTAGTGGAAGTTATGGTTCTGGATATCGACGAAGAACGTCGTCGTATCTCCCTGGGTCTGAAACAGTGCAAAGCTAACCCGTGGCAGCAGTTCGCGGAAACCCACAACAAGGGCGACCGTGTTGAAGGTAAAATCAAGTCTATCACTGACTTCGGTATCTTCATTGGCCTGGACGGCGGCATCGACGGCCTGGTTCACCTGTCTGACATCTCCTGGAACGTTGCAGGCGAAGAAGCAGTTCGTGAATACAAAAAAGGCGACGAAATCGCTGCAGTTGTTCTGCAAGTTGACGCAGAACGTGAACGTATCTCCCTGGGCGTTAAACAGCTCGCAGAAGATCCGTTCAACAACTGGGTTGCTCTGAACAAGAAAGGCGCTATCGTAACTGGTAAAGTAACTGCAGTTGACGCTAAAGGCGCAACCGTAGAACTGGCTGACGGCGTTGAAGGTTACCTGCGTGCTTCTGAAGCATCCCGTGACCGCGTTGAAGACGCTACCCTGGTTCTGAGCGTTGGCGACGAAGTTGAAGCTAAATTCACCGGCGTTGATCGTAAAAACCGCGCAATCAGCCTGTCTGTTCGTGCGAAAGACGAAGCTGACGAGAAAGATGCAATCGCAACTGTTAACAAACAGGAAGATGCAAACTTCTCCAACAACGCAATGGCTGAAGCTTTCAAAGCAGCTAAAGGCGAGTAATTCTCTGACTCTTCGGGATTTTTATTCCGAAGTTTGTTGAGTTTACTTGACAGATTGCAGGTTTCGTCCTGTAATCAAGCACTAAGGGCGGCTACGGCCGCCCTTAATCAATGCAGCAACAGCAGCCGCTTAATTTGCCTTTAAGGAACCGGAGGAATCATGACCAAGTCAGAATTGATAGAAAGACTTGCCAACCAGCAATCGCACATTCCCGCTAAGACGGTTGAAGATGCAGTAAAAGAGATGCTGGAGCATATGGCCTCGACTCTTGCGCAGGGCGAGCGTATTGAAATCCGCGGTTTCGGCAGTTTCTCTTTGCACTACCGCGCACCACGTACCGGACGTAATCCGAAGACTGGCGATAAAGTAGAACTGGAAGGAAAATACGTTCCTCACTTTAAACCAGGAAAAGAACTGCGCGATCGCGCCAATATTTACGGTTAAGTTTTCACTCAAACTTGAACGCGAGAAAAGCACCTGTCGGGTGCTTTTTTCATTTCTGTAATCTGGAACTGGAAGCTGCCTCGCAGAGTTTTGTGTAGTTTTCACCTTTCCGTTAAATTCTTCTGAACCCGTCTCGGGGAACGCAAAACTCCCGCCAGACAACCGTTCAACAAAGTTGCACACTTTCCAAAAACAGGGAGGGGTGCATGAAAATAACGACAGTCGGTGTATGCATTATTTGCGGAATTTTTCCGCTGCTGATTTTGCCGCAATTGCCTGGAACATTACCCCTTGCGTGTCTGACTGTCTTTGCCTGCGTACTGGCATTTATTCCTGTAAAAACCGTTCGTTATTTCACGCTAACATTGCTGTTTTTCATTTGGGGCGTATTGGCGGCAAAGCAAATTTTGTGGGCAGGAGAAACCTTAACTGGCGCGACGCAGGATGCAATTGTCGAAATTACTGCTACTGACGGCATGACCACTCATTACGCTCAAATTACCCATCTACAAGGTCGACGTCTTTTCCCTGCGCCAGGCATCGTGCTGTATGGCGAGTATCTGCCACAAGCGGTTTGTGCCGGACAACAATGGTCAATGAAACTCAGAGTTCGTGCGGTTCACGGTCAGCTTAATGATGGCGGCTTTGACAGCCAGCGTTATGCTATTGCCCAGCACCAGACTCTAACCGGGCGTTTTCTTCAGGCAAGAATCATTGAACCGGGGTGTAGTCTGCGGGCGCAATATCTGGCCTCTTTGCAAACGACCCTGCAACCTTATCTGTGGAAAGCGGTGATTCTTGGCTTAGGTATGGGTGAACGGTTATCTGTGCCTAAAGAAATCAAAGATATTATGCGCAATACTGGTACAGCGCATTTAATGGCTATATCGGGATTGCACATCGCTTTTGCGGCGTTGCTGGCTGCCGGACTGATTCGCAGTGGACAAATTTTTCTGCCTGGGCGCTGGATCCACTGGCAAATACCATTAATTGGCGGAATCTGCTGTGCTGCTTTTTATGCCTGGTTGACGGGAATGCAACCTCCTGCATTGCGTACCGTGGTGGCGCTTGCTACGTGGGGAATGCTTAAGTTAAGTGGGCGACAGTGGAGTGGCTGGGATGTATGGATATGTTGTCTGGCGGCAATTTTGCTGATGGATCCTGTTGCCATTCTCTCGCAAAGTTTATGGCTCTCTGCCGCTGCGGTGGCGGCGCTGATTTTTTGGTATCAGTGGTTTCCCTGTCCGGTCTGGTCGCTGCCGCCAGTATTGCGCGCTATTGTTTCCTTCATCCATCTGCAACTGGGAATAACGCTTCTGCTCATGCCAGTGCAAATAGTCATATTTCATGGCATTAGCCTGACCTCGTTTATAGCAAATCTGTTCGCTATTCCCTTAGTGACATTTATAACGGTTCCGTTGATTCTCGCCGCGATGATAGTGCATTTAAGCGGACCATTAATCGTGGAACAAGGATTATGGTTTCTGGTCGACAGATCTTTGGCTTTACTTTTCTGGTTGTTAAAGAGCTTGCCGGAAGGATGGGTCAACATTGCTGAACGTTGGCAATGGATATCATTTTTTCCCTGGTTATTACTGGTAGGATGGCGACTAAACGCATGGCGAACGTTGCCTGCGCTGTGCGTGGCTGGAGGCATAATGATGTGTTGTCCATTGTGGCAAAAACCACGGTCTGACGAGTGGCAGGTGTATATGCTTGATGTCGGGCAAGGGCTGGCAATGGTAATTGCGCGAAACGGCAAAGCGATTCTCTATGATACGGGGCTCGCCTGGCCAGAAGGTGACAGCGGGCAACAACTGATTGTCCCCTGGCTACGCTGGCATAACCTTGAACCGGAAGGCGTCATTCTGAGTCATGAGCATCTGGATCATCGGGGAGGGCTGGACTCGATATTACGTGTCTGGCCGACGTTATGGGTCAGAAGTCCTTTAAACTGGGAACATCATCAGCCCTGTATGCGTGGTGAAGCGTGGCAGTGGCAAGGATTACGTTTTAGCGCACACTGGCCTTTACAAGGTAGCAACGATAAAGGAAATAACCATTCCTGTGTGGTTAAGATTGATGACGGAACGTATAGCATTCTTTTAACCGGTGATATTGAAGCATTCGCTGAACAAAAAATGCTAAGTCGTTACTGGCAACACGTGCAGGCAACATTACTTCAGGTGCCCCATCATGGCAGTAATACCTCATCATCATTGCCATTAATTCAGCGTGTGAATGGAAAAGTGGCACTGGCATCGGCATCGCGCTATAACGCATGGCGACTACCCTCCAGTAAAGTTAAAAGACGCTATCAACTTCAGGGATATCAATGGGTTGACACCCCGCATCAGGGGCAAATAACCGTCGATTTTTCAGCGCAAGGCTGGCAGGTACGCAGCCTAAGAGAGCAAATTTTACCTCGTTGGTATCATCAGTGGTTTGGCGTGCCAGTGGATAACGGGTAGAATATGCGGCTATTTCAACAAATGCTGGTTTTTTGAATGCATAACGACAAAGATCTCTCTACGTGGCAGACATTCCGCCGACTGTGGCCAACCATTGCGCCTTTTAAAGCGGGTCTGATCGTGGCGGGCATAGCGTTAATTCTCAACGCAGCCAGCGATACCTTCATGTTATCGCTCCTTAAGCCACTTCTCGATGATGGCTTTGGTAAAACCGATCGCTCCGTGCTGATGTGGATGCCGCTGGTGGTTATTGGGCTGATGATTTTACGTGGTATCACCAGTTATATTTCCAGTTACTGCATCTCCTGGGTATCAGGAAAAGTGGTAATGACTATGCGTCGCCGCCTGTTTGGTCACATGATGGGAATGCCGGTGTCATTTTTTGACAAACAGTCAACCGGGACTCTGCTTTCACGTATTACTTACGATTCTGAACAGGTTGCTTCGTCGTCTTCCGGCGCGCTGATTACGGTGGTGCGTGAAGGTGCTTCCATTATCGGTCTGTTCGCCATGATGTTCTATTACAGCTGGCAGTTGTCGATCATTTTGATTGTGCTGGCGCCGATCGTCTCGATTGCGATTCGTATCGTATCGAAGCGTTTTCGCAGCATCAGTAAAAACATGCAGAACACCATGGGGCAGGTGACCACCAGTGCAGAACAGATGCTGAAAGGCCACAAAGAGGTGCTGATTTTTGGCGGCCAGGAAGTGGAAACGAAGCGTTTTGATAAGGTCAGCAACAAGATGCGTTTGCAGGGAATGAAGATGGTATCAGCCTCTTCTATCTCTGACCCAATCATTCAGCTGATTGCCTCTTTGGCGCTGGCGTTTGTTCTGTATGCAGCGAGCTTCCCAAGTGTAATGGATAGCCTGACAGCAGGTACGATTACCGTTGTCTTCTCTTCGATGATTGCACTGATGCGTCCGCTGAAATCGCTGACCAACGTTAACGCCCAATTCCAGCGTGGTATGGCGGCCTGTCAGACGCTGTTTACCATTCTGGATAGTGAACAGGAGAAAGACGAAGGTAAACGCGAGATTGAACGAGCAATCGGCGACGTCGAATTTCGCAATGTCACTTTTACCTATCCGGGGCGTGAAGTTCCCGCTCTGCGTAACATCAACCTAAAAATTCCGGCAGGGAAAACGGTCGCTCTGGTCGGACGTTCTGGTTCAGGTAAATCAACAATCGCCAGCTTGATCACGCGTTTCTACGATATTGATGAAGGCGAAATCCTGATGGATGGTCACGATCTGCGCGAGTATACCCTGGCGTCATTGCGTAACCAGGTTGCACTGGTATCGCAGAATGTCCATTTGTTTAACGATACGGTTGCCAACAACATTGCTTACGCACGTACAGACCAGTACAGCCGTGAGCAAATTGAAGAAGCGGCGCGTATGGCTTATGCCATGGACTTTATCAATAAGATGGATAACGGTCTTGATACGGTGATTGGTGAAAACGGCGTGTTGCTCTCTGGCGGTCAGCGCCAGCGTATCGCTATCGCTCGAGCTTTGTTGCGTGACAGCCCGATTCTGATCCTTGATGAAGCCACCTCGGCGCTGGATACAGAATCCGAACGTGCGATTCAGGCGGCGCTTGACGAGCTACAGAAAAACCGTACCTCACTGGTGATTGCTCACCGTTTGTCTACCATTGAAAAGGCAGACGAAATTGTGGTCGTTGAGGATGGTGTCATTGTGGAACGCGGCACGCATAATGATTTGCTTGAGCACCGTGGTGTCTACGCGCAACTTCACAAAATGCAATTTGGTCAATGATCGAAAAAATCTGGTCTGGTGAATCCCCTTTGTGGCGGCTGTTGCTGCCACTCTCCTGGTTGTATGGCCTGGTGAGTGGCGCTATCCGTCTTTGCTATAAACTAAAACTGAAGCGCGCATGGCGTGCCCCGGTGCCAGTTGTGGTGGTCGGTAATCTCACCGCAGGTGGCAACGGGAAAACCCCGGTCGTTGTCTGGCTGGTAGAACAACTGCAAAAACGTGGTATTCGTGTTGGTGTTGTATCCCGGGGCTATGGCGGTAAGGCCGAGTCGTATCCGATGTTATTGTCGGCAGAGACCACCACAGCACAGGCGGGTGATGAACCGGTGCTGATTTATCAGCGTACTGGCGCGCCTGTTGCAGTTTCTCCCGTGCGTTCTGATGCGGTAAAAGCCATTCTGGCGCAACATCCTGATGTGCAGCTCATCGTAACCGACGACGGTTTACAGCATTATCGTCTGGCGCGTGATGTGGAAATCGTCGTTATTGATGGTGTGCGTCGCTTTGGCAATGGCTGGTGGTTGCCGGCGGGGCCAATGCGTGAGCGAGCGGGGCGCTTAAAGTCGGTTGATGCGGTAATCGTCAACGGCGGTGTCCCCCGCAGCGGTGAAATCCCCATGCATCTGCTGCCGGGTCAGGCGGTGAATTTGCGTACCGGTGCTCGTTGTGATGTTGCACAACTTGAACATGTGGTGGCAATGGCGGGGATTGGTCATCCGCCGCGCTTTTTTGCCACGCTGAAGATGTGTGGTGTGCAACCGGAAAAATGTGTGCCGTTGTCCGATCATCAGTCTTTGAATCATGCAGATGTCAGCGCATTGTTAAGTGCCGGGCAAACACTGGTTATGACTGAAAAAGATGCGGTGAAATGCCGGGGCTTTGCAGAAGAAAATTGGTGGTATTTGCCCGTTGACGCACAGTTTTCGGGCGCTGAGCCAGAGAAACTGCTCGCGCAACTTTCCTCGCTGGCTTCTGGCAACTAATTCGCAGCAGCAGCGTTCAATTGATGGAGCCATGAATGACGCTGCCGTATATCTCTCTTGCTGATGCACGTAATCTTCATCTCGCTGCGCAAGGTCTGTTAAAAAAATCTCGTCGTCGCGCGTTGCCGCAAGATATTCTGGCAGCTATCTCCCGCATGTCCTTGCTGCAAATCGACACTATCAATATCGTTGCTCGCAGCCCTTATTTGGTGCTTTTTAGTCGTCTGGGTAATTATCCTCCGCAGTGGCTGGACGAGTCGCTGGCGCATGGCGAATTAATGGAATACTGGGCGCATGAAGCCTGCTTTATGCCGCGTAGTGATTTTCATCTCATTCGCCACCGGATGCTGGCGCCAGAAAAAATGGGCTGGAAATATCAAGACGCCTGGATGCGGGAACATGCGGAAGAAATTGAACAGTTACTTCAGTACATTCAGGATAACGGACCCGTACGTTCAGCCGATTTTGCTCATCCCCGCAAAGGGGCAAGCGGTTGGTGGGAGTGGAAGCCGCATAAACGCCATCTGGAAGGGCTGTTTACTGCTGGAAAGGTTATGGTGATTGAAAGGCGTAATTTCCAGCGCATTTATGATTTAACCCATCGTGTCATGCCGCACTGGGATGATAAGTGTGACCTCGTTTCGCAAACAGAAGCAGAAATCACTATGCTGGATAACAGTGCGCGTAGCCTGGGAATATTCCGCGAACAGTGGCTGGCGGATTACTATCGCCTTAAACGCCCGGCGCTGGCTGCCTGGCGTGATGTGCGTGCTGAACAGCAGAAAATTATCCCCGTAAATGTGGAGAGGTTAGGACAACTCTGGCTGCATATTGATTTGTTGCCTCTTCTCGAAACAGCTCTCGCGGGGAAACTCACCGCGACGCATAGCACTGTACTGTCACCCTTTGACCCTGTCGTCTGGGATCGCAAACGCGCAGAGCAGCTTTTTGATTTTAGCTACCGGCTGGAATGCTACACGCCGGCACCGAAACGCCAGTATGGCTATTTCGTTCTGCCGTTACTGCATCGTGGACAATTAGTCGGGCGAATGGATGCTAAAATGCATCGCCAGACGGGCGTCCTTGAAGTTATCGCCCTTTGGTTACAGGATGGCATCAAACTGACTGCTTCTCTTCAAAAAGGATTACGCCAGGCGATTACCGATTTTGCTGGCTGGCAGCAGGCAACGCGAGTGACATTAGGGCGCTGCCCACACGGTCTCTTTAGTGATTGCCGCACAGGCTGGGAAATAGCCCCCTGGGCATAAATGATTATGATAAGATTTATGCATTCATAACCCGATCCATCTGGAGGAACTATGGATCATCGTCTGCTTGAAATCGTTGCCTGCCCGGTTTGCAACGGCAAACTTTGGTATAACCAAGAAAAACAAGAACTGATTTGCAAACTGGATAACCTGGCTTTCCCGCTGCGCGATGGCATCCCTGTGCTGTTGGAAACGGAAGCCCGCGTGCTGACTGCTGATGAGAGTAAATCATGAGTTTTGTGGTGATTATTCCTGCACGCTACGCTTCTACGCGTCTGCCTGGTAAACCGTTGGTCGATATTAACGGTAAGCCGATGATCGTTCATGTTCTTGAACGCGCCCGCGAATCAGGAGCCGATCGCATCATTGTCGCAACCGATCATCAAGATGTTGCCCGCGCTGTTGAAGCGGCAGGAGGGGAAGTGTGCATGACGCGCGCCGATCATCAGTCAGGCACCGAACGCCTGGCGGAAGTTGTCGAAAAATGCGCGTTCAGCGACGACACGGTGATTGTTAATGTGCAGGGCGATGAGCCAATGATCCCTGCGACAATCATTCGTCAGGTTGCTGATAATCTCGCCCAGCGTGAAGTAGGCATGGCTACTCTGGCTGTACCCATCCACAGTGCGGAAGAAGCCTTTAATCCGAATGCGGTTAAAGTGGTGCTTGACGCTGAAGGTTATGCGCTTTACTTCTCACGAGCCACCATTCCGTGGGATCGTGACCGTTTTGCAAAAGGTCTGGAAACCGTTGGTGATAACTTCCTGCGTCATCTTGGTATTTATGGCTACCGTGCAGGCTTTATCCGTCGTTACGTCACCTGGCAGCCAAGTCCGTTAGAACACATCGAAATGTTAGAGCAGCTTCGCGTACTGTGGTACGGCGAAAAAATCCACGTTGCTGTTGCCCAGGAAGTTCCTGGTACAGGAGTGGATACCCCTGAAGATCTCGAGCGCGTTCGCGCTGAAATGCTCTAAGCTGATTTCACGACACTCCACCTGATTTTGGGGGGAGTGTCGTACCGTTACGATTTTCCTCATTTTTCTTTTCAACAATTGATCTCATTCAGGTGACATCTTTTACATTGGCGCTCATTATGAAGGCAGTAGCTTTTATGAGGGTAATCTGAATGGAACAGCTGCGTGCCGAATTAAGCCATTTACTGGGCGAAAAACTCAGTCGTATTGAGTGCGTCAATGAAAAAGCGGATACGGCGTTGTGGGCTTTGTATGACAGCCAGGGAAACCCAATGCCGTTAATGGCGAGAAGCTTTAGTACGCCAGGCCAAGCCCGCCAGTTGGCATGGAAGACCACCATGCTGGCGCGCAGCGGGACTGTTCGTATGCCAACCATCTATGGCGTGATGACACATGAAGAACATCCTGGCCCCGATGTCCTGTTACTGGAGCGGATGCGTGGTGTTTCTGTAGAAGCTCCCGCGCGTACACCGGAACGCTGGGAGCATCTGAAAGAGCAAATTGTTGAAGCTCTGCTGGCCTGGCATCGACAGGACAGTCGAGGTTGCGTCGGCGCAGTCGACAACACTCAGGAAAATTTCTGGCCCTCCTGGTATCGGCAATATGTTGAAGTGCTATGGACCACGCTCAATCAGTTCCATAACACCGGACTAACGATGCAGGATAAGCGTATCCTGTTCCGCACTCGCGAATGTCTTCCGGCCTTATTTGAAGGCTTTAACGACAATTGTGTGCTGATTCATGGCAATTTCTGTTTGCGCAGCATGTTGAAAGATTCTCGTAGCGATCAATTACTGGCGATGGTAGGGCCGGGCCTCATGCTTTGGGCGCCACGTGAGTATGAGCTGTTCCGGTTGATGGATAACACTCTGGCAGAAGATTTACTCTGGAGTTACCTGCAACGCGCGCCAGTGGCGGAGTCTTTCATCTGGCGGCGTTGGCTGTATGTGTTATGGGATGAAGTTGCGCAACTGGTCAATACCGGACGGTTTAGTCGGCGCAACTTCGATCTGGCATCAAAATCACTCCTTCCCTGGCTCGCCTGACGAACCTTTCAGCCACTGCCAGATGCGACCAAGCGTTTCATAGCCTACACGGTCGCTATGCATCAACCAGACCGGAGAGGGAATCGCCCGTTCCCACGGATTAAGCGGCGAGTCGATTGCCAGCTGATTCGCCGGGGCTGGCAGCGGATTCAGGCCTTCCTGCTGGAAAAAGATCATCGCGCGCGGCAAATGAGACGCAGATGTCACCAGCAGGAAAGGGGCGTCACCAATGGCCTGTTTCACTGCGGCTGCTTCTTCTTCGGTATCTTTTGGCAAATCCAGCGTAATAATTTGTTCACGCGGCACGCCCAGCGATTGCGCCACTCTGGCACCTACTTCCGCTGTACTCACCGTATTGGTTTTTGCTACGCCTCCCGTGAAGATCAGTTTTGATCCCGGATTCTCGCGCCATAAACGAATACCTTCATTCAGGCGCGGCAAACTATTATTGATTAAATTTGAACTTGGTGCCCACTGCGGGTTCCAGGTATAACCACCTCCGAGCACCACGATATAGTCCACTTTTTGTGCATTATTCCATGTCGGATAAGTGCTTTCGATGGGACGCAGCAGGCGGTCGGCTACCGGTTGCAAACTTAATAACAAAAGCGCCAACCATCCTGCGCTAATAAATATCTTTCCAGTTTTTTGAAAACGGCTAAACCACAGTAGCACCAGACCCACACCGATAATCAACAACATTAGCGGAAGCGGCAGCAGCATACCGCCAATCACTTTTTTCAGTGTAAAAAGCATCCTTTCTGGTTCCTTTTTTAACCATATAGCGAGGGATCGACAGTGATATTACACCAGACGGGTTCATTCTCGCCGTGGCTGTGACAAAATAGCGCCTTTATCAGAAAACGTCTTAGCCAACCGGTGGAGAAAGCAATGCAGGATCGCAATTTTGATGACATTGCGGAAAAGTTTTCCCGTAACATTTACGGCACCACCAAAGGACAGCTTCGACAGGCTATTCTGTGGCAGGATCTCGATCGTGTGCTGGTGGATATGGAACCGCAAAAACTGCGTGTGCTGGATGCCGGTGGTGGAGAAGGACAGACCGCGATCAAAATGGCCGAACGAGGGCATCAGGTCATTTTATGCGATCTCTCCGCCCAGATGATCGACCGCGCAAAGCAGGCGGCAGACGCTAAAGGTGTGAGCGACAACATGCAATTTATACATTGCGCCGCTCAGGACGTTGCTTCGCATTTGGAAACGCCCGTTGATCTGATATTGTTCCATGCGGTGCTGGAATGGGTGGCTGATCCCCGCAGCGTATTGCAAACGTTGTGGTCAGTGTTGCGCCCAGGCGGCGTGTTGTCATTAATGTTCTACAATGCGCATGGCTTGCTGATGCATAACATGGTCGCAGGGAATTTTGATTACGTGCAGGCGGGAATGCCGAAAAAGAAAAAACGGACGCTTTCGCCAGACTATCCACGCGACCCGGCGCAGGTATATCAGTGGCTGGAAGAAGCTGGCTGGCAAATTATGGGTAAAACCGGCGTTCGCGTGTTTCATGATTATCTGCGTGAAAAGCACCAGCAGCGCGACTGCTACGAAGCATTACTTGAATTAGAAACGCGTTATTGCCGTCAGGAACCGTATATCAGCCTGGGGCGTTATATTCATGTCACCGCGCGCAAACCGCAGAGCAAGGATAAAGTATGAGTGAATTTTCCCAGACAGTCCCCGAACTGGTTGCCTGGGCCAGAAAAAATGACTTCTCCATCTCGCTGCCGGTAGACCGACTCTCTTTTCTGCTGGCGGTTGCCACGCTGAATGGCGAGCGTCTGGATGGTGAGATGAGTGAAGGCGAGCTGGTGGATGCATTCCGCCATGTGAGTGATGCGTTTGAGCAAACCAGCGAAACCATCGGCGTGCGCGCCAACAACGCGATCAACGACATGGTGCGTCAACGTCTGCTGAACCGCTTTACCAGTGAGCAGGCGGAAGGGAATGCTATATATCGTCTGACGCCGCTCGGCATCGGCATTACTGACTACTACATCCGTCAGCGTGAGTTTTCTACGCTACGTCTTTCTATGCAGTTGTCGATCGTTGCAGGCGAACTGAAGCGTGCGGCGGACGCGGCAGAAGAGGGCGGCGATGAGTTTCACTGGCACCGCAATGTCTATGCTCCGCTGAAATATTCGGTAGCAGAAATTTTCGACAGCATCGATCTAACGCAACGTCTGATGGATGAGCAGCAGCAGCAGGTGAAAGATGACATCGCTCAGTTGCTGAATAAAGACTGGCGCGCGGCGATCTCCAGCTGCGAATTGTTGCTTTCAGAAACCTCCGGTACGCTGCGTGAATTGCAGGATACGCTGGAAGCGGCAGGTGACAAATTGCAGGCTAACCTGTTGCGCATCCAGGATGCGACCATGACGCATGACGATCTGCATTTTGTCGATAGTCTGGTGTTCGATCTGCAAAGTAAGCTCGATCGTATTATCAGCTGGGGACAGCAATCTATCGACTTGTGGATTGGCTACGATCGCCACGTACACAAATTTATCCGTACTGCTATCGATATGGATAAAAACCGCGTCTTTGCTCAGCGGTTACGTCAGTCGGTACAAACCTATTTTGATGAACCGTGGGCGCTGACTTACGCTAATGCCGATCGTCTGTTGGATATGCGTGACGAAGAGATGGCGCTGCGCGACGAAGAAGTGACCGGGGAGCTTCCGCCAGATTTAGAGTACGAAGAGTTCAACGAGATCCGCGAACAACTGGCGGCGATCATCGAAGAACAGCTCGCCGTGTACAAAACCAGACAAGTACCGCTGGATCTTGGTCTGGTGGTACGCGAATATCTGGCGCAGTATCCACGTGCGCGTCACTTTGACGTTGCGCGTATTGTTATTGATCAGGCGGTACGCCTCGGCGTAGCGCAAGCAGATTTCACCGGACTGCCAGCGAAATGGCAGCCGATTAATGATTACGGAGCCAAGGTACAGGCGCATGTCATCGACAAATATTGAACAAGTGATGCCGGTTAAGCTGGCGCAGGCGCTGGCGAATCCGTTATTTCCGGCGCTGGATAGCGCCTTACGTTCAGGCCGTCATATTGGCCTCGACGAACTGGATAATCATGCATTCCTGATGGATTTTCAGGAATATCTGGAAGAGTTTTACGCACGTTATAACGTGGAGCTTATTCGCGCGCCGGAAGGTTTTTTCTATTTGCGCCCACGTTCTACCACTATTATCCCGCGCTCCGTATTGTCGGAACTGGACATGATGGTCGGGAAAATCCTCTGTTATCTCTATCTCAGCCCGGAACGGCTGGCGAACGAGGGGATTTTTACTCAGCAGGAACTGTATGATGAACTGCTCACCCTGGCTGATGAAGCGAAACTGCTGAAACTGGTAAACAACCGTTCTACCGGTTCGGACGTGGATCGCCAGAAGTTGCAGGAAAAAGTACGCTCTTCGCTCAACCGTCTGCGCCGCTTAGGCATGGTGTGGTTTATGGGGCACGACAGCAGCAAGTTCCGCATTACTGAATCGGTGTTCCGTTTCGGTGCGGATGTCCGTGCGGGCGACGATCCGCGCGAAGCCCAGCGTCGCCTGATTCGCGATGGTGAAGCTATGTCGCTGGAAAACCACCTGCAACTCAACGACGAAACTGAAGAGAATCAGCCAGATAGCGGAGAGGAAGAATAATGATTGAACGCGGTAAATTTCGCTCACTGACGCTGATTAACTGGAATGGCTTTTTTGCCCGTACCTTTGACCTTGATGAGCTGGTCACGACGCTTTCCGGCGGTAATGGTGCGGGTAAATCAACCACCATGGCGGCGTTCGTTACGGCGCTTATCCCCGACCTGACCTTGTTGCACTTTCGTAACACCACGGAAGCCGGAGCCACCAGCGGTTCGCGAGATAAAGGCCTGCACGGTAAGTTAAAAGCGGGTGTCTGTTATTCAATGCTCGACACCATCAACTCGCGCCACCAGCGCGTGGTGGTTGGTGTGCGTCTACAACAGGTTGCCGGGCGCGATCGTAAAGTTGATATCAAACCGTTTGCCATTCAGGGGCTGCCGATGTCGGTGCAGCCGACGCAACTGGTGACCGAAACCCTGAACGAACGTCAGGCGCGCGTGCTGCCGCTTAACGAGCTGAAAGACAAACTCGAAGCGATGGAAGGCGTGCAGTTTAAGCAGTTCAACTCCATCACCGATTACCATTCGCTGATGTTCGATCTGGGCATCATCGCGCGTCGTCTGCGTTCTGCTTCTGATCGTAGTAAATTCTATCGTCTGATCGAAGCCTCGCTGTACGGCGGTATTTCCAGCGCCATTACCCGTTCTCTGCGCGACTACCTGCTGCCAGAAAACAGCGGTGTGCGTAAAGCGTTCCAGGACATGGAAGCGGCGCTGCGTGAAAACCGCATGACGCTGGAAGCGATTCGTGTCACCCAGTCTGACCGTGACTTGTTCAAGCATCTGATTAGCGAAGCCACCAACTACGTGGCGGCGGACTACATGCGTCACGCTAACGAGCGCCGTGTCCATCTCGACAAAGCTCTGGAGTTTCGTCGTGAGCTACACACTTCGCGTCAGCAACTGGCGGCGGAGCAGTACAAACACGTCGATATGGCGCGTGAGCTGGCAGAGCACAACGGTGCCGAAGGCGATCTGGAAGCGGATTATCAGGCGGCCAGCGATCACCTGAACCTGGTGCAGACTGCACTGCGTCAGCAGGAAAAGATCGAACGTTACGAAGCGGAGCTCGATGAGCTTCAGATCCGTCTGGAAGAGCAAAACGAAGTGGTGGCAGAAGCCATCGAGCGCCAGGAAGAGAACGAAGCGCGTGCGGAAGCCGCCGAACTGGAAGTGGATGAGCTGAAAAGCCAGCTTGCTGACTACCAGCAGGCGCTGGACGTCCAGCAAACGCGCGCGATCCAGTACAACCAGGCGATTGCTGCGCTTAATCGTGCCAAAGAATTGTGTCATCTGCCGGACTTAACCGCCGACAGCGCCGCCGAATGGCTGGAAACCTTCCAGGCGAAAGAGCTGGAAGCGACCGAAAAAATGCTCTCTCTTGAGCAGAAAATGAGCATGGCGCAAACCGCGCACAGCCAGTTTGAGCAGGCTTATCAATTGGTAGTAGCAATCAACGGTCCGCTGGCGCGTAACGAAGCGTGGGAGGTCGCCCGCGAACTGCTGCGCGAAGGGGTCGATCAACGCCACCTGGCAGAACAGGTTCAGCCGCTGCGGATGCGCTTAAGCGAACTGGAACAGCGTCTGCGCGAGCAGCAAGAAGCCGAACGCCTGCTGGCAGAATTCTGCAAACGTCAGGGCAAGAATTTCGATATCGACGAACTGGAAGCCCTGCATCAGGAGCTGGAAGCGCGCATTGCTTCTCTGTCTGACAGCGTGTCTAACGCCCGTGAAGAGCGCATGGCGCTGCGTCAGGAACAGGAACAACTACAATCACGCATTCAGAGTCTGATGCAGCGTGCGCCGGTTTGGCTGGCGGCGCAAAACAGCCTCAATCAGTTGAGTGAGCAGTGCGGTGAAGAGTTCACTTCCAGCCAGGACGTCACTGAATACATGCAACAGTTGCTGGAGCGTGAGCGCGAAGCGATTGTTGAACGTGACGAAGTGGGGGCACGCAAAAACGCCGTTGACGAAGAGATTGAGCGTTTAAGCCAGCCGGGCGGCTCTGAAGATCAGCGCCTGAATGCGCTGGCAGAACGTTTTGGTGGCGTGCTGCTGTCAGAAATTTATGACGACGTTAGCCTTGAAGATGCGCCGTACTTCTCTGCGCTATATGGCCCGTCTCGTCACGCGATCGTCGTGCCGGATCTGTCGCAGATTGCCGAACAACTGGAAGGTTTAACCGATTGCCCGGAAGATCTCTATCTGATCGAAGGTGATCCGCAGTCGTTCGATGACAGCGTGTTCAGCGTTGATGAGCTGGAAAAAGCGGTGGTGGTGAAAATTGCCGACCGTCAGTGGCGTTACTCACGCTTCCCGGAAGTTCCGCTATTTGGTCGTGCGGCGCGCGAAAGCCGCATTGAAAGCCTTCATGCTGAGCGTGAAGTGCTCTCTGAACGTTTTGCTACGCTCTCCTTTGATGTACAGAAAACCCAGCGTTTGCATCAGGCATTTAGCCGCTTTATCGGCAGCCATCTGGCGGTGGCGTTTGAGTCCGATCCGGAAGCCGAAATCCGCCAACTCAACAGCCGTCGCGTCGAGCTGGAGCGTGCGTTGAGTAATCATGAAAATGATAACCAGCAGCAACGTATTCAGTTTGAGCAGGCGAAAGAGGGCGTTACCGCGCTGAACCGCATTCTGCCGCGTCTCAACCTGCTGGCTGATGACAGCCTGGCAGATCGCGTCGATGAAATCCGCGAACGTCTGGATGAAGCCCAGGAAGCCGCGCGTTTTGTTCAGCAGTTCGGTAATCAACTGGCGAAACTGGAGCCGATGGTTTCAGTATTGCAGAGCGACCCTGAACAATTCGAACAGTTAAAAGAAGATTACGCGTACTCCCAGCAGATGCAGCGCGATGCCCGTCAGCAGGCATTTGCCCTGACTGAAGTTGTGCAGCGTCGTGCGCACTTTAGCTACTCCGACTCGGCAGAAATGCTCAGCGGTAACAGCGATCTCAACGAAAAACTGCGTGAACGTCTGGAGCAGGCAGAGGCGGAACGTACCCGCGCTCGTGAAGCGTTGCGTGGTCATGCAGCGCAGTTGAGCCAGTACAACCAGGTACTGGCCTCGCTGAAAAGTTCTTACGACACCAAAAAAGAGCTGCTTAACGATCTGCAACGCGAATTGCAGGATATCGGTGTGCGTGCCGATAGCGGGGCAGAAGAACGGGCGCGCATTCGCCGTGACGAACTACATGCGCAACTGAGCAATAACCGTTCTCGTCGCAACCAACTGGAAAAAGCACTTACCTTCTGCGAAGCGGAGATGGACAACCTGACCCGCAAACTGCGCAAGCTGGAACGTGATTACTTTGAGATGCGCGAGCAGGTGGTGACCGCCAAAGCGGGCTGGTGTGCAGTCATGCGCATGGTGAAAGATAACGGTGTTGAGCGTCGCTTGCACCGTCGCGAGCTGGCTTATCTCTCCGCTGATGATTTGCGTTCCATGTCGGATAAGGCGTTAGGTGCGCTGCGTCTGGCGGTAGCGGATAACGAACATCTACGCGACGTGCTGCGTATGTCGGAAGATCCAAAACGTCCGGAACGTAAAATTCAGTTCTTCGTGGCGGTTTACCAGCATCTGCGTGAACGTATTCGTCAGGATATTATTCGTACCGATGATCCGGTTGAAGCTATCGAGCAGATGGAAATCGAACTTAGCCGTCTGACCGAAGAGTTAACTTCCCGCGAACAGAAACTGGCGATCAGTTCTCGCAGCGTGGCAAACATCATTCGTAAAACCATTCAGCGCGAGCAGAACCGCATCCGTATGCTCAACCAGGGATTGCAGAACGTTTCGTTCGGTCAGGTGAACAGCGTGCGTCTGAACGTGAACGTGCGTGAAACTCACGCCATGCTGCTGGATGTCCTTTCTGAACAGCATGAACAACATCAGGATCTATTTAACAGCAACCGTCTGACCTTCTCGGAAGCCCTGGCGAAACTGTATCAGCGTCTTAACCCGCAGATTGATATGGGCCAGCGCACACCGCAGACCATTGGTGAAGAACTGCTGGATTACCGCAACTACCTGGAGATGGAAGTTGAGGTTAACCGTGGTTCCGATGGCTGGTTGCGTGCGGAATCGGGCGCACTATCTACCGGTGAAGCAATTGGTACAGGTATGTCGATTCTGGTGATGGTGGTACAGAGCTGGGAAGATGAATCACGCCGACTGCGCGGTAAAGACATTTCTCCTTGCCGCCTGCTGTTCCTCGATGAAGCAGCGCGACTGGATGCTCGTTCTATCGCCACGCTGTTTGAATTGTGTGAGCGTTTGCAAATGCAGCTCATCATCGCGGCGCCAGAAAATATTAGCCCGGAGAAAGGCACCACCTACAAACTGGTGCGTAAGGTATTCCAGAATACCGAGCACGTTCATGTGGTTGGTTTACGTGGCTTTGCGCCGCAGCTTCCAGAAACGCTTCCAGGGGCTGACGAAGCGTCTTCCCAGGCAAGTTAAGATTAAGGCGGCAGCGATGTCGCCTTTTTTCAGAAAACTCCGTTTCTGCACTAAAAAAATGCCGCATTACGGCGCGCTTTTCTTTAAACTTCTTTACATTAGGTTGTGTAAAAACGTATCGGTGTTTATATACTGAAGGTAAGCCTGATAAGTAACAGGCTTGCTCGTCATACTTTCGTGAGTATTGGCGTTGTACAGGCAAGTAGAGAAAAGCAGCCTGGCTATTCAAAGTATGATAAAAACAGGGGGCAAGGGATGTTGCTTAACATGATGTGTGGTCGTCGGCTTTCGGCAATAAGTTTGTGTCTGGCCGTAACATTCGCTCCACTGTTCAGTGTGCAGGCTGATGAGCCTGAAGTAATCCCTGGCGACAGCCCGGTGGCTGTTAGCGAACAGGGAGATGCACTGCCGCAAGCGCAAGCTACGGCAATTATGGCGGGACTTCAGCCGCTACCAGAGGGTGCGGCGGAAAACGCTCGCACACAAATCGAATCTCAATTACCCGCAGGTTATAAGCCGGTTTATCTTAACCAGCTTCAACTGCTGTATGCCGCACGTGACATGCAGCCTATGTGGGAAAACCGTGATGCGGTAAAAGCCTTCCAGCAGCAACTGGCGGAAGTGGCGATTGCCGGTTTTCAGCCGCAGTTTAATAAATGGGTAGAGTTACTGACTGATCCTGGCGTTAACGGTCTGGCACGCGACGTAGTGCTGTCGGATGCAATGCTGGGCTATCTCCATTTCGTTGCCAACATTCCGGTCAAAGGTACGCACTGGTTGTACAGCAGTAAACCTTATGCGCTCTCTACACCACCGCTCTCGGTCATTAACCAATGGCAGGTGGCGCTAAATAATGGTCAGTTGCCAACGTTTGTTGCAGGACTGGCTCCGCAGCATCCGCAATATGCCGCGATGCATGAATCTTTATTGACCTTACTCAGCGATACGAAACCGTGGCCACAACTGACCGGTAAAGCAACGCTGCGTCCTGGCCAGTGGAGTAATGACGTACCAGCACTGCGCGAGATTTTGCAGCGTACGGGAATGCTCGAAGGCGGGCCGAAAATTGCGCTCCCTGGCGATGAAACACCCGCAGATGCAGTCGTGAGTCCGTCCGCCGTTGCCGTCGAAACAGCAGAAACTAAGCCGATGGATAGGCAAACTACGGCTCGCAGTAAACCTGCGCCAGCCGTACGCGCTGCCTACGATAATGAGCTGGTGGAAGCCGTTAAACGTTTTCAGGCATGGCAAGGATTGGGGGCCGATGGCGCTATTGGTCCGGCAACGCGGGACTGGTTAAATGTAACGCCAGCCCAGCGTGCAGGTGTGCTGGCACTCAACATCCAGCGTTTACGCTTGCTGCCTGCGGAGCTTTCTACTGGCATCATGGTCAATATACCCGCCTATTCTTTGGTCTATTACCAGAACGGTAATCAGGTGCTGGACTCGCGGGTGATTGTCGGCCGTCCTGACCGCAAAACACCGATGATGAGCAGTGCTTTAAACAATGTGGTGGTGAATCCGCCGTGGAACGTACCGCCGACGCTGGCACGCAAAGATATTCTGCCGAAAGTGCGTAACGATCCGGGTTATCTGGAAAGTCATGGCTATACGGTGATGCGCGGCTGGAACAGCAAAGAAGCGATTGATCCGTGGCAGGTTGACTGGTCAACGATTACCGCCTCGAATTTACCGTTCCGCTTCCAGCAAGCTCCTGGCCCACGAAATTCGCTAGGACGGTATAAATTTAATATGCCGAGTTCAGACGCTATCTACTTACATGACACGCCTAATCACAATCTGTTCAAGCGTGATACACGCGCGTTAAGCTCAGGGTGTGTGCGGGTGAATAAGGCATCTGATCTGGCAAATATGCTGTTGCAGGATGCAGGCTGGAATGACAAGCGTATTTCCGACGCCCTGAAGCAGGGAGATACCCGTTACGTCAATATCCGTCAGTCGATCCCGGTTAATCTCTACTACCTGACCGCTTTTGTCGGTGCAGATGGTCGTACTCAATATCGTACAGATATTTACAATTATGATCTGCCTGCGCGATCCAGCTCGCAAATTGTATCGAAAGCGGAACAATTAATCAGATAAATGAAGTAGTTCGGGTAAATCAGTTGTCGTAATAATTGGCAAAATTGGGGGCTATTCTCGCTAGCCCCCATCACTGCTGGGATTGAGTCATCTTGACGTTAGCTTTATGCGCGGTTAAGGTGCCTCTTGTGCGCCAGAAGTGCATATAAACGATAACATTGACCTGTAGACTTGATTATCATGGACAAATTCGACGCTAATCGCCGTAAACTGCTGGCGCTTGGTGGCGTTGCACTTGGTGCCGCCATCTTGCCGACCCCTGCGTTTGCGACACTCTCTACCCCACGTCCGCGTATTTTGACACTCAACAATCTCCATACCGGAGAGTCCATTAAAGCGGAGTTTTTCGATGGCAGAGGCTATATTCAGGAAGAATTGGCAAAACTAAACCATTTTTTCCGCGATTTCCGCGCGAACAAAATAAAGTCCATCGACCCAGGATTATTCGACCAGTTGTATCGCCTGCAAGGGCTGTTAGGCACCCGCAAACCGGTGCAACTCATTTCCGGTTATCGCTCCATTGATACCAACAATGAACTACGCGCGCACAGCCGTGGGGTAGCGAAGAAAAGCTATCACACCAAAGGCCAGGCGATGGATTTCCATATTGAAGGTGTCGCGTTAAGCAATATTCGCAAAGCAGCGTTATCTATGCGTGCAGGTGGTGTAGGATATTACCCACGTAGTAACTTTGTGCATATTGATACCGGGCCAGCACGGCACTGGTAACAATCGCTTAACAAAACAGGGGCAGTATGAATTATCGTATTATTCCGGTCACTGCATTCTCCCAGAACTGCTCATTGATCTGGTGTGAACAAACTCGCCTGGCTGCACTGGTTGATCCTGGCGGCGATGCGGAAAAAATCAAACAGGAAGTTGATGCCAGCGGCCTGACGCTAATGCAGATCCTGCTGACGCATGGTCACCTGGATCATGTTGGCGCGGCGGCGGAACTGGCGCAACATTACGGCGTGCCGGTTCTTGGGCCGGAAAAAGAAGATGAGTTCTGGCTGCAAGGCTTGCCTGCGCAAAGCCGTATGTTCGGTCTGGAGGAGTGTCAGCCACTAACGCCGGATCGTTGGCTGAACGAAGGCGACACTATCAGCATAGGGAATGTGACTTTACAGGTGTTACATTGCCCTGGGCATACGCCGGGTCATGTGGTCTTCTTTGATAATCAGTCAAAACTACTCATTTCTGGCGACGTTATTTTCAACGGCGGAGTAGGGCGCAGTGACTTCCCTCGTGGTGACCATAATCAACTGATCTCTTCGATTAAAGATAAACTGCTGCCACTGGGCGATGACGTGACATTTATTCCGGGTCACGGGCCATTATCCACTCTTGGTTATGAGCGCCTGCATAATCCCTTCCTGCAAGACGAAATGCCCGTCTGGTAAAGGCGTATAAAAAAGCCCGCTTTCAATGCGGGCCTGGATTTCTGGCAAAGTGCGCTTTGTTTATGCCGGATGCGGCGCGAGCGCCTTATCCGGCCTACAAAATCGTGCAAATTCAAAATATTGCAGGGGACGCGTAGTCCTGATAAGCGTAGCGCATCAGGCAATGCTGCGTTTGTCAGCAACCTCAGCCCGCTTTCAGCGGGCTTCATTGGTTTTAACGCTTACAGCACTGCCACAATCGCTTCGCACAGCGGAGCCATGTTGTCTGGCGTCATCCCGGCTACGTTCACACGACCGGAAGCCACCGCATACACGCCAAACTCTTCACGCAGACGCAGTACCTGTTCTTTAGTCAGACCGCTAAAGGAGAACATGCCATTCTGTTTGATGATGAAACTGAAGTCGCGGTTTGCACCTTTCTCCTGCAACGTATTAACGAACAACTGACGCATACGCTGAATGCGCTGGCGCATATCGGTCAGCTCTTGTTCCCAAATCGCACGTAACGCATCGTTGCTCAGGATGGTGGCAACAACCGAAGCGCCGTGTGCTGGTGGGTTAGAGTAGTTAGCGCGAATCGCCGCTTTCATTTGGCTGAATGCGCGATCAACGGTTTCACTGTCAGCAGCAACCAGAGTACAAGCGCCAACGCGCTCGTTGTACAGGCCAAAGTTTTTAGAGTAGGAACTGGCGACGATCAGTTCTTTATGCAGACCAGCGAAAACGCGCAGACCTTCAGCATCTTCTTCCAGACCGCGAGCAAAACCCTGGTAAGCGAAGTCAAACAGCGGTAACCAGCCTTTCTCAACGGAAAGCTGCGCCAGCGTTTGCCATTGCTCCAGTGTAGGATCGATACCGGTTGGGTTATGGCAACAGCCATGGAACAGCACTACGTCGCCAGCCTGAGCTTCGTTCAGGCTGTTAATCAGTGCATCGAAGTCAAGGGTGTGATTTTCCGCATCATAATAAGCGTATTCACGAACTTCCAGACCTGCAGAGTTAAAGACGCTCTTATGGTTCGGCCAGCTTGGGTTGCTTACCCACACACGCTTAACGCTGGTATTTTTTGCCAGGAAATCGGCAGCCACGCGTAGTGCGCCAGTGCCACCCGGAGTCTGTGCTGTGCGAGCACGTTTGTCATTGATCAGGGCGCTACCTTTACCAAACAGCAGTTCCTGAGTGCAGCGACCAAATTCAGGGATGCCGTCAATGCCGAGGTAGTTTTTGGTGGTTTCATTTTCGAGCAGATACTGTTCAGCCTTTTTAACGCTGGTCAGCACCGGGGTTTTGCCCGTCTCATCTTTATAGACACCAATCCCAAGGTTAATTTTGCCGGGACGTTCATCGGCACGAAACAGATCGGCCAGACCCAGAATTGGGTCGGCAGGAGCGGCGGTAATGTTCTCAAACATGACGAGGTTCCATTATGGTTACAGAAGGGAAGTCCGCTATCAGGGTAACGGGAGATTTACAAAATTCCAACTATTACTGATGAAAACGCCGACTGTTTTTGCAAGACGTGAGATTGCTCTGGAAGGCATAAAAAAAACAGGACCAACGTCCTGTTTTTTCGGCATTTAACAAAGAGGTCTGCTATTAGAACTGGTAAACGATACCCACAGCAACGGTGTCGTCTGAACCTACGCCCAGTTTGTTGTCAGAATCGATCTGGTTGATGATGTAGTCAACGTAGGTGGACATGTTTTTGTTGAAGTAGTAGGTTGCGCCCACTTCAAAGTAGTTCACCAGATCAACATCACCGATACCTTCTACGTCTTTCGCTTTAGATTTGGTGTAAGCGATGGACGGACGCAGACCGAAATCGAACTGGTATTGTGCAACTAACAGAACGTCTTGTGTTTTGTTGGCAAAGCCGCCAGTGATCGGCGTAGCGTTACGGGTTTCACCGTAGTTTGCCGCCAGGTAGATGTTGTTTGCATCATACTTCAGGCCAGTAGCCCACTGTTCAGCTTTTTTACCCTGGCCAAGAGGCTGAGCTTCCTGCAAGTTGGTGCGGTCAGCAGCACCATAAGCACCAACGATACCAAAGCCTTCGAATTCGTAGCTGATGGAGCCGCCAACACCGTCGCCGTTAGAACGACGTGCGGTGTCACGTTCGTTTTTACCCAGGTACTGAACAGCGAAATTCAGGCCGTCAACCAGACCAAAGAAGTTGGAGTTACGGTAAGTTGCAACGCCGCCAACACGGCCAACGAAGAAGTCATCGCTGTATGCAGTGTCACCACCAAACTCTGGCAGCATATCGGTGTAACCCAGTGCATCATAAACAACACCATAGTTACGACCGTAATCGATTGAGCCAGCATCAGCAAATTTCAGACCAGCGAACGCCAGACGGGTTTTATTGCCATTTTGGGCATCAGAACCCTCAGAGTTGTTACCCTGGAAGTTGTATTCCCACTGACCGTAACCGGTCAGGTCGGAATTGATTTGAGTTTCCCCTTTAAAACCAAGACGGGCATAGGTCATATCGCCATTGCCACCGTAACTGTTTTCACCGTTACCCTTGGAAAAATAGTGCAGACCGACAGCTTTACCGTACAGATCTACTTTGTTGCCATCTTTGTTATAGATTTCTGCAGCGTTTGCAGTACCTGCTACTAACAGAGCAGGGACGATCACTGCCAGAATGTTGCGCTTCATCATTATTTATTACCCTCATGGTTTTTTTTATGACACCTGCCACTGCCGTCAATAAGTTTCGTCAATAAATATTTACGGAGCTATTGATGAAAGTTTGGTGTCTTTATGTATCTGCAGGCATCTTTCCATTCAAACTAACGTTTCGCTACCGTGAAAGTGCTACAAATATAAAGATATAGTTACAAAAAGAAAAAATATGTAACCAAAGGTAAATTTTAAGGAACTTTGTGAACGCCGTCATATTTCCATTAGACTTTAATGATATTTGCAGAGAGTTTGATCTATATATATGATTTCCTTATATTAAATTTAGCTAAACGAAAATTTTCGCTCTGATAATTCCTCTCAGTGGCTTCGCTAAAACACAGGTTCAGACGTCCAGAAAGCCAATAAGAAGTATAAAAATTGTGCTATCAGCTAAGAAATAACTAATCCGCAATAAGAATGCGGATTATTTTTTTGTTCATAAATATTACGTGGAAATATTCCGTAACAGGAAGGTTGTTGTGACAGGGTTGCAAATAGATTGATTGACTTAACAAACAGATAACTTGACAGAAGGGAATAGAAAAGAGCCAGCGGGCGCTGGCTCTCGGAAAAACTAAATTAGAAGCTGGCGTTACGCGGAGTACGCGGGAACGGAATCACGTCACGCACGTTTTGCACACCAGTCACGTAGGCGATCAGACGTTCAAAACCAAGACCGAAACCGGAATGCGGAACAGTACCGTAGCGACGCAGATCGCGATACCACCAGTAATCTTCTTTGTTCAGGCCCATCTCCAGCATACGCTCGTCCAGTACGTCCAGACGCTCTTCGCGCTGTGAACCACCAATGATCTCACCGATGCCCGGTGCCAGAACGTCCATTGCCGCGACGGTTTTACCGTCTTCGTTAAGACGCATATAGAACGCCTTAATATCTTTCGGATAGTTTTTCACCACGACCGGCGCTTTAAAGTGTTCTTCTGCCAGGTAACGCTCATGCTCGGAAGAGAGATCCACGCCCCAGTAAACCGGGTTTTCAAATTTCTTACCGCAATTTTCGAGGATGGTTACCGCATCGGTGTAATCAACCTGCGCAAAGTCGGCTTCAATGAAGCGTTCCAGACGGCTGACAGCATCTTTATCTACGCGTTCAGCGAAGAATTTCATGTCGTCAGCACGTTCTTCGAGAACCGCTTTGAAGACATATTTCAGCATGGCTTCAGCCAGACCGGCGATATCGTTCAGGTTAGCAAACGCCACTTCCGGCTCCAGCATCCAGAATTCCGCCAGATGCCGGCTGGTGTTGGAGTTTTCTGCACGGAAAGTCGGGCCGAAGGTATAAATTTTGGACAATGCGCAAGCGTAGGTTTCACCGTTCAACTGACCAGATACGGTCAGGAAAGACTCTTTACCGAAGAAGTCTTTGTCGAAATCCACTTTGCCCTGATCGTTACGCGGCAGGTTTTCCAGATCCAGCGTTGAAACGCGGAACATTTCGCCAGCGCCTTCGGTATCAGATGCGGTAATCAGTGGCGTTGAAACCCAGAAGAATCCCTGCTCGTTAAAGAAGCGATGCAGCGCCTGTGCCAGCGTGTGGCGAACGCGCGCAACAGCGCCAATCAGGTTGGTACGTGGACGCAGGTGAGCGACTTCACGCAGATACTCAATGCTGTGGCGCTTTGCTGCCATCGGGTAAGTATCTGGATCTTCAACCCAGCCGGCAACTTCAACGTTGCTGGCCTGAATTTCAAATTGTTGCCCCTGGCCCGGCGACGCCACGACTTTACCCGTCACAATGACCGAGCAACCGGTGGTCAGACGCAGGACGTCTTCATTGTAATTGGGCAGAGAATTATTGATGACAGCCTGTACAGGATCAAAGCAGGAACCGTCATAAACGGCGAGGAAGGAGATGCCAGCTTTTGAATCTCGGCGGGTACGCACCCATCCGCGCACGGTGACTTCGCTGTCAACGGCTACGCGGCCCTGGAGTACGTCGGCTACAGGCACAACGCTCATAATATTCTCTCTGTTAATAGTCGGAAAAAATAAACACTTGTCCACCCGTCAATGGGGGGATACCTATGTTACCTGGCATCTGCAATCAGACAAGCAGAATTCGCAGATGGGACAAAAGATTTCGGAATAAAAGGCAAAAAAGGGAGCCGTTATGGCTCCCTGATGATATTAACTGGCTTTTTTAATATGCGGAAGGTCGAACGCTTTACGCAGCGCACGGACAAACGCTTTGTCATGGCAGATAGTTTTGCCAGGGCTGTCAGAAAGTTTCGCCACCGGTTTACCGTTACACTCCACCAGCTTAATCACAATATTCAGTGGTTTGACCTGGGGGATATCGCAGGTCAGGCGTGTACCGATACCAAAACTTAATTGCACACGGGAAGAGAAGTGGCGATAAAGCTCGACCGCTTTGCGTAAATCCAGATTGTCAGAGAAAACCAGCGTTTTGCTCTGCGGATCAATTCCCAGCTTCTCATAATGTGCAATGGCTTTTTCGCCCCATTCTACCGGGTCGCCGGAATCATGGCGAAGCCCCTGGTAACGACTGGCAAATTCCACGCCGAAATCACGCAGAAAGGCATCCATAGTAATGCAGTCGGTTAACGCAATGCCAAGTTGGTCAGGATATTCTTCCAGCCACGCAGCAAGTGCAGCGCGCTGACTATTGGCAAGATCCGGGCTGATTTGTTGATGCGCCTGGAACCATTCATGCGCCTGTGTTCCCATCGGGGTGAGGGAAAGCCGACGTGCCAGATCGTAGTTACTGGTGCCAACGAACCAGGGTTCCTGTTGCAAACGTTTAACGATGGTTTCTTGTACTTCGCGGGAAAAACGGCGACGAGTGCCGAAATCCATCAGATGGAAGCGCGACATCTCGAGATCGGCGGTTAATGCCGAAAAGTCGACTAATTTGCTTTCCAGGGTATCGAGGGCTTGCGCAACGTCGGCCTGCGGTGAGCGATAGCGATGTACCATTTCACTGATGACCGCCAGCAGAGGAACTTCCCAGAGGATGACTTCACGCCACGGGCCGGTTAAACGAATATCCAGCTTACCGTTATCGTTGGTGACGGTGACCTGTTCCGGGTTAAAGCGGAACTCGCGCAGCCAGTTGAGATAGTCGGCCTTAAAAAAAGGCAGGGCAGAGAGCCATTGATATTCATCATCCTGCAGGCGCAGGTGCTGCATCGCCTGAACCTGTTCACGAATAGCATCGGCATAAATACCCAGCAGATCGTCACCTCGGCAACGAAACTCCGCCGCGACATGCACATCATAATAGTGATGAAACACGGCTTGCTGCATATGCAACTTATAAGCATCTGTATCCAGCAACGAGTGCAGAACAGGAGAAGCGAATTGTGTCATAGGTGCGCAGTAGCGTCCTCGTACGGGAGCGTTTAGTACAATAAACATCTTCAGGAACTGCTGGAGTATACCTTGTTTCGCAATTTATTGAACCCCGATCACACCATATGCCACCTTTATGGTCGATGGCATTGCGCACCTTATGTTATAAAAATGTAGCAATAAAAGCGTTTGTACCTGAAAAGATGAAGATTCTGCGTAGCGAGATTTATGCAACAGGAATAGACTGAACACCTGACTCTATAAAAGATGCTAAAGGTTATTTATGACTCAACAGCCACAAGCCAAATACCGTCACGACTATCGTGCGCCGGATTACCAGATTACTGATATTGACTTGACCTTTGACCTGAACGCGCAAAAGACGGTGGTTACCGCGATCAGCCAGGCTGTCCGTCATGGTGCATCAGATGCTCCGCTTCGTCTGGACGGCGAAGCCCTTAAACTAGTCTCTATTCATATTAATGATGAGCCGTGGACAGCCTGGAAAGAAGAAGAGGGCGCACTGATCATCAGTAATTTACCGGAACGTTTTACGCTCAAGATTATTAATGAAATTAGCCCGGCGTCCAACACCGCGCTGGAAGGGCTTTACCAGTCAGGCGATGCGCTCTGCACTCAGTGTGAGGCTGAAGGTTTCCGCCATATTACGTACTATCTTGATCGCCCGGATGTGCTGGCGCGTTTTACCACCAAAATTATTGCGGATAAAACCAAATACCCGTTCCTGCTTTCCAACGGTAACCGTGTTGCGCAAGGCGAACTGGAAAATGGACGTCACTGGGTACAGTGGCAGGATCCGTTCCCGAAACCGAGCTATCTGTTTGCGCTGGTAGCTGGTGACTTCGATGTACTTCGCGACACCTTCACTACCCGCTCCGGTCGCGAAGTGGCGCTGGAGTTGTATGTCGATCGCGGCAATCTTGATCGCGCGCCGTGGGCGATGACCTCGCTGAAAAATTCCATGAAGTGGGATGAAGAACGCTTTGGTCTGGAGTATGACCTCGACATCTATATGATCGTTGCAGTGGATTTCTTCAACATGGGCGCAATGGAGAATAAAGGTCTCAACATCTTTAACTCCAAATATGTGCTGGCGCGTACCGACACTGCAACCGATAAAGATTATCTCGACATTGAGCGTGTCATCGGTCATGAATATTTCCATAACTGGACCGGCAACCGCGTTACCTGCCGTGACTGGTTCCAGCTCAGTTTGAAGGAAGGCTTGACTGTTTTCCGCGATCAGGAGTTCAGTTCTGACCTTGGTTCCCGCGCGGTAAACCGTATCAACAACGTGCGCACCATGCGCGGATTGCAGTTTGCGGAAGACGCCAGTCCGATGGCGCACCCAATCCGTCCGGATATGGTCATTGAAATGAACAACTTCTACACCCTGACCGTTTACGAGAAGGGCGCGGAAGTGATTCGTATGATCCACACTCTGCTGGGTGAAGAAAACTTCCAGAAAGGGATGCAGCTCTATTTCGAGCGTCACGATGGTAGTGCTGCGACCTGCGACGATTTCGTTCAGGCGATGGAAGATGCGTCAAATGTCGATCTTTCCCATTTCCGTCGCTGGTACAGCCAGTCCGGTACGCCGATTGTGACTGTTAAAGACGACTACAATCCGGAAAACGAGCAGTACACCCTGACCATCAGCCAGCGCACACCAGCCACGCCGGATCAGGCAGAAAAACAGCCGCTACATATTCCGTTTGCTATCGAACTGTATGACAACGAAGGCAAAGTGATTCCGTTGCAGAAGGGGGGCCATCCGGTCAATCCGGTATTGAATGTCACCCAGGCGGAACAGACCTTTGTCTTCGATAACGTCTACTTCCAGCCTGTGCCTGCGCTGCTTTGCGAATTTTCTGCGCCGGTGAAACTGGAATATAAGTGGAGCGACCAGCAACTGACTTTCCTGATGCGCCATGCGCGTAATGATTTCTCTCGCTGGGATGCGGCGCAAAGCCTGCTCGCAACCTACATCAAACTGAACGTCGCCCGTCATCAGCAAGGTCAACCATTGTCTTTACCAGCACATGTTGCCGATGCTTTCCGCGCGGTACTGCTCGATGAGAAGATTGATCCGGCGCTGGCGGCAGAAATCCTGACGCTGCCTTCCGTCAATGAAATGGCAGAACTGTTCGATATCATCGACCCGATTGCCATTGCTGAAGTGCGCGAAGCTCTCACCCGTACTCTGGCGGCTGAACTGGCGGATGAGTTGCTTGCTATTTATAACGCGAATTACCAGAGCGAGTACCGCGTTGAGCATGAAGATATTGCAAAACGCACTCTGCGTAATGCCTGCCTGCGTTTCCTCGCTTTTGGTGAAACGCATCTGGCTGACGTGCTGGTGAGCAAGCAGTTTCACGAGGCCAACAATATGACCGATGCGTTGGCGGCGCTCTCGGCGGCGGTTGCTGCGCAGTTACCATGTCGTGATGCGCTGATGCAGGAGTACGACGACAAATGGCATCAGGACGGTCTGGTGATGGATAAATGGTTTATCCTGCAAGCCACCAGTCCGGCGGCGAATGTACTGGAGACGGTGCGCAGCCTGTTGCAGCATCGTTCGTTCACCATGAGCAACCCGAACCGTATTCGTTCGTTGATTGGGGCGTTTGCGGGCAGCAACCCGGCTGCGTTCCATGCCGAAGATGGCAGCGGTTATCAGTTCCTGGTGGAAATGCTCACCGACCTGAACAGCCGTAACCCGCAGGTGGCTTCGCGCCTGATTGAGCCGTTGATTCGCCTGAAACGTTACGATGCTAAACGTCAGGCGAAAATGCGTGCGGCGCTGGAGCAGTTAAAAGGACTGGAAAATCTTTCTGGTGATCTGTACGAGAAGATCACCAAAGCTCTGGCTTGATACAAACATGCCTGATGCGACGCTTGCCGCGTCTTATCAGGCAACCTGTTGAAATTGCTGGTTTTGTAGGCCGGATAAGGCGTTCACGCCGCATCCGGCATATTAACCATGACGCCGAATCGGTTGTTCAGAATGCCCACGCTGCATCACCCGCTGCAACACTTCCGCTTCCAGCTCCGCTAATCGTACCGACCCTAACCGGCGCGGACGGGGTATATCCACCGTCAAATCCAGACCAATTTTTCCTTCTTCAATTAACAGCACCCGGTCAGCCATCGCCACCGCTTCGCTCACATCATGCGTTACCAGCAAGACGGTAAAACCGTGCTCCTGCCAAAGTGACACAATCAAATCCTGCATCTCCAGTCGCGTTAAGGCGTCCAGTGCCCCGAGCGGTTCATCAAGCAACAATAAACCCGGTCGATGAATCAACGCTCTTGCCAGCGCCACACGCTGTTTCTGCCCGCCAGACAGCGCCGCAGGCCATTCTCCGGCGCGATTCTCCAGCCCTACCGCAGCCAGCGACTGACGCGCGGCATTGCGCCACTGGCCTTTCAGACCTAACCCAACGTTATCAATTACCGATTTCCACGGCAGCAGACGGGCATCCTGAAACATCATGCGTGTATCGTCCTGAATTTCGGCAAGTGGCGTTGTACCCGCTAACACATCGCCTGCGGTTGGCGTTTCCAGCCCCGCCAGCAGGCGCAGCAGGGTACTTTTGCCACCACCGCTGCGACCGACCACTGCCACAAACTGACCCGCTGGAATATGCAAATCCAGGTGGTTCAGGACGATATTATCCGCGTAATGTTTGCATACCGCATTGAGCAACAGCGGTGTGCCCTGGTTCAGACGAGCAGTATTCATACCGTGGCCTCCTTCAGATGATAAGCCGGGTTCCAGCGCAACCAGAGGCGCTCTAATAGTTGCGCGCTGACGTCAGCAAGTTTGCCGAGCAGGGCGTAAAGAATAATGGCGACCACCACCACGTCCGTTTGCAGAAACTCCCGCGCATTCATTGCCAGATAACCAATGCCTGAATTGGCAGAAATGGTTTCGGCAACAATCAGCGTTAGCCACATCAGACCCAACGCAAAACGCACGCCGACCATAATTGAGGGCAGGGCTCCGGGCAGGATAACATGGATAAACAGCGGCACGCCGGATAAGCCATAGCTGCGCGCCATCTCTACCAGCCCGCGATCGATATTACGGATCCCATGCCAGGTGTTGATATAAATGGGGAATAGCGTGCCAAGCGCCACCAGGAAAATCTTTGCGGACTCATCAATGCCAAACCACAAAATCACCAGCGGGATCAGCGCCAGATGCGGTACGTTGCGCAACATCTGAATTGAGGTATCCAGTAGTCGCTCCCCCCAGCGCGACAGTCCGCTAATCAGTCCCAGAATCAAGCCCAGCGATCCGCCAATGGAAAAACCAATCAGCGCCCGCCAGGAGCTGATCGCCAGATGCTGCCACAATTCGCCGCTGGCTGAGAGCGTCCAGAACGCCGTCACCACCCCTTGCGGAGAGGGCAAAATACGTGTCGACAACCAGCCAACTGACGAGGCCAGTTGCCACACCGCCACGATGCCCACCGGTAAAAACCAGGGGGCAACGCGCAATAACCACTTTTTCACTGGCGTTGCCATCATCTTGTTCCTTAGCTTTGCGCGACTTTACGTGGGATAAACTCATTTGCCACCGCTTCGCCTTGCAGGTTAAGCGGCTGCGGTTGGGGAATCTGTGGGATGGCGACATCCAGATGTGGGAACAACAACTCGCCAACCCGATACGCTTCTTCCAGATGTGGATAGCCAGAAAGGACAAAACTGTCGATGCCAAGCGCGGCGTATTCGTTGATTCGCGCAGCGACTGTCGGCCCATCGCCCACCAGCGCCGTTCCGGCACCGCCGCGTACTAAGCCAACTCCCGCCCATAAATTGGGGCTGATCTCCAGATTGTCGCGCTTACCGTTATGCAGCGCCGCCATTCGTTGTTGACCGACTGAATCCGTCCGGGCAAATGCTTCTTGTGCTTTGGCAATCGTCTTATCATCAAGATGGGAGATTAACCGTTCGGCGGCCCGCCAGGCTTCGTCGTTGGTTTCGCGGACAATTACATGCAGACGAATACCGAAACGAATTTTGCGCCCATGCGCGGCAGCTTTTGCCCGCACTTGTTCTATCTTCTCTTTTACCCGCTCCGGCGGCTCGCCCCAGGTGAGATAGAGATCAACCTGTTCGGCAGCCAGATCCTGAGCGACGTCAGACGATCCGCCAAAGTAAAGTGGCGGATACGGCTGTTGAATCGGCGGGAAGAGCAGTTTTGCTCCGCGCACATGAATATGTTTACCGTTGAAATCGACGGTTTCTCCCTGCAATAAACGTCGCCAGACCTGAGTAAATTCCGCCGAGGCTTCGTAACGCTCGCTATGATCAAGGAACACGCCGTCGCCTGCCAGCTCTTGCGGATCGCTGCCTGTGACCAGGTTAAACAACGCGCGTCCATTAGAGAGGCGATCAAGCGTGGCAGCCTGGCGAGCGGCTACGGTAGGCGATGTCACACTTGGGCGTAGGGCGACGAGGAACTTAAGCCGTTGCGTCACCGGGATCATCGATGCCGCCACCAGCCACGCATCTTCGCAGGAACGGCCTGTTGGGATCAGCACGCCGGTATAGCCAAGACGATCCGCCGCTTGCGCAATCTGTTGCAGATACCCATGATCAACCGGGCGAGACCCTTCTTCCGTTCCCAGATAATGACCGTCACCGTGCGTGGGTAAAAACCAGAACATATTCAGACTCATAATTGTTTTCCTTCCAGTTGAGTGGGCTGCCAGATGCGTTGGCGGATATCGACTTTTTTCGGCACCAGACGATTTTCATAAAACAGGTCGGCAGTGTGTTGCTGTAAAGCGGCAACCTCGGCGTTCACGGGTTTGATGGTGGTAGGGGGACGATGGTCAAGATATGAGGCAATGACCGGCGCCGGTAAACCCATTGTTTTTGCCAACAGGGCGATGCTTTGTTCGCGCTGGCTATGGGTTAACGCATCGGCCTCGCTAAAGGTTGCCAGTACGCCCTGAATAAATGCGCCGTTTTTTTCTGCATACGGACGGGCTGCCAGATAAAACGATCCGGTTTGATTGAGATCGGTGCCATCTTTCAGCACCCGCACGCCGCCCTGCAATAACGCAGCGGAGTAGTAGGGATCCCAGATAGCCCAGGCGTCGACGTTACCCTGCTGGAATGCAGCGCGCGCATCGGCGGGCGTCAGATAGGTCGGCTGGATATCAGTGAAATTAAGCCCGGCTTGTTGCAGTGCGCGCAGTAAAAGGTTGTGCGAACTTGAACCTTTCTGAAACGCGACTTTGTGGCCCTTTAGTTCAGCCACAGTTTTGATCGGGCTGTTTTCGGGCACCAGAATCACTTCGGCTTTTGGTTTCGGTGGCTCGACACCGACGTAGACCAAATCAGCACCGGCGGCCTGAGCAAAAATTGGAGGAATGTCCCCCGTACTGCCCAGATCGATACTGCCGACGTTTAACGCCTCCAACATTTGCGGACCTGCGGGAAACTCCACCCACGAGATTTTGGTTTGCGGATAGCGTGTTTCCAGTAACTGGTGGCTTTTTGCCAGCACCATGCTGATGCTGCCTTTTTGATAACCTATCCGTAACGCTTCAGGAGAAGACTCCGCAGCAATCGTGAGCGTAGAGACGCTGAATAATCCCATCAGCACCAGTTTAAAAATATTACGCATGAGCGTTACCTCGCAGAGAGAGAAGGTCAGGAACCTGGACATCGCGGCGGTGCAGCGCCTGCCAGAAGGTATCGAGCGCGGTATCTAGACGGGATTGCAGATTCGGCGTGAATTGCGGCTTATGTTGGAAATCAAGAACTTGCGAGTCATCGGCAAATACGCCGTGTAGGATCTCCTGCGCTTTTAAGGCGCTTAGTACCGGTTTGAGGGCATAATCGACAGCCAGTAGATGAGCCACCGTGCCACCTGTCGCCAGCGGCAACACCACTTTTCCTTGTAGTGCGCGTTCTGGTAGCAGGTCGAGAAGCGTTTTCAGTGCGCCGGAATAGGCGGCTTTGTGGACGGGAGTGGCGACAATCAGCCCATCAGCCTCTTGCAACTGATCGGTGAAAGTCTTGAGTGCCGGACTATCGAAACGGGCATAAAGCAAATCTTCCGGGGCGAAGTTTTGCAGATTCCAGTGATAAACTTCCACATCCAGGCCATTCAATTTTTCCCGCGCATATTCCAGCAAAGAGCTGGAGCGAGAAGGAAAGCGAGGACTTCCTGCCAGGGTAATGACACGCATACTCTCTCCTTATAACCAATAGTTCTTGTTTTGTTAAAATTGATAACAATTCGGTCAGTCTGACAGAGAGAGCTTGTGAGTCGAAATGATTTATCTGATGAAGAAAAGCCAAAAAAAGCACAACAAGAAAACGTTTGCTATTTATTGCCACAGGTCAATTCCCTTTTGATCCGAACTCGCACATAATACGCACCCGGTTTGCACACCGGGAATCCAGGAGAGTTCATGTACTACCCCTTCGTTCGTAAAGCCCTTTTTCAGCTCGATCCTGAGCGCGCTCATGAGTTTACTTTTCAGCAATTACGTCGCATTACCGGAACGCCGTTTGAAGCACTTGTTCGACAGAACGTTCCAGCGAAACCGGTTAACTGCATGGGACTGACCTTTAAAAATCCGCTTGGTCTGGCTGCCGGTCTTGATAAAGACGGGGAGTGTATTGACGCTTTAGGCGCAATGGGATTTGGATCGATCGAGATCGGCACTGTCACCCCTCGCCCACAACCAGGAAATGACAAGCCACGTCTCTTCCGTCTGGTGGATGCTGAAGGTTTGATCAACCGTATGGGCTTTAATAACCTCGGCGTTGATAACCTCGTTGAGAACGTTAAAAAAGCACATTATGACGGCGTTCTGGGAATTAATATCGGTAAAAATAAAGATACACCGGTTGAGCAAGGCAAAGATGACTATCTGATTTGTATGGAAAAAATCTACGCCTATGCAGGATATATTGCCATCAATATTTCATCACCGAATACCCCAGGATTACGTACTCTGCAATATGGCGAAGCACTGGATGATTTATTAACGGCAATTAAAAATAAGCAAAATGATTTGCAAGCGATGCACCATAAATATGTGCCGATCGCAGTGAAGATCGCGCCGGATCTTTCTGAAGAAGAGTTGATCCAGGTTGCCGATAGTTTGGTACGTCATAATATTGATGGCGTTATTGCGACTAATACCACCCTCGATCGTTCTTTAGTTCAGGGAATGAAAAATTGCGATCAAACCGGTGGCTTAAGTGGTCGTCCGTTGCAATTAAAAAGCACAGAAATTATTCGCCGCTTGTCGCAGGAATTAAACGGTCGTTTACCGATCATTGGTGTTGGTGGTATTGACTCGGTTATTGCTGCCCGTGAGAAGATAGCAGCGGGGGCTTCACTGGTGCAAATTTATTCTGGTTTTATTTTTAAAGGACCGCCGCTGATTAAAGAAATCGTTACTCATATCTAATTATTTCTTTCACTTTCTCTTTATAAGATAATCAGGGCTTTATTTTCAGCCCTGGTTGTTTTATATTCATTCCTGTTACTTATTTAGACATTTTGTACTTTTCTTGTTGAGGTTATTAAGCAAAGCGACAATGGAATGTGTTGCAGTGAATTTATAGGGTAGAGGAGAGGCATATGCGAATTAAACCAGACGATAACTGGCGTTGGTATTACGATGAAGAGCATGATCGAATGATGCTTGATTTAGCCAATGGTATGCTGTTTCGCTCACGTTTTGCGCGTAAAATGTTGACGCCGGATGCTTTTTCTCCTGCGGGATTTTGCGTTGATGACGCCGCGCTCTATTTCACGTTTGAAGAAAAATGCCGAGACCTTAACTTATCAAAAGAACAAAAAGCTGAACTGGTGCTTAATGCACTGGTAGCGATTCGTTATCTCAAACCGCAAATGCCGAAAAGCTGGCATTTTGTTTCTCATGGCGAAATGTGGGCACCAGCGTCAGGTGATGCTGCCTGTGTCTGGTTAAGCGACACCAATGAGCAGGTCAATTTACTGGTTATTGAATCTGGCGAAAATGCCGCACTGTGCCTGCTGGCACAGCCTTGCGTCGTCATCGCCGGGCGCGCCATGCAACTGGGTGACGCCATCAAAATTATGAATGACAGGCTGAGACCGCATGTGAGTTATGACAGCGTCAGCCTTGAACAAGCCGTTTAACTTTTCAGTTTCAATGCAGTCTTCGGTACGCAACTACAGCAAAGAATTGTTCCATCGTCGCTCATAGCTGATTTTTTCAGCGGGGTGACTTCGCCTTCGAGAAGCTGAACACGACAACTTCCGCATATGCCGGCACGGCAAGAATAGGGAATACGAATCCCTTGATTTTCTAATTGTTCCAGCAGTACCTGTTGGTTATTACCGCGAAATGCCCGCCCTTGCCAGTTGATGTCAACATTCGCGTTTGGTTGTTGTGTCGCGGAGAAAGTATCGTCGGCTGCGGCCGCACCGTAGACTTTTGCCGGTGCTGTCGCCAGGATTTCCACCTCATCGCCAACACGGATAACACCACTGTTACGGGCAATTAAGTTTTGACCGAAATCGACATCGCCGTTATCCTGGGCTGTACGGAAAGATTGCAGCGTTTTTAATGGTTCGCCAGCCGGATGCTTTTGCCCTTTTTCCGGGCTAACGGTGGTGAAAATACAACGGCTACAAGGTTTCACCACATCGAACACCACATCGCCAATACGAATCACTTTCCAGGTGTCTTCTTCCCACGCGGCTACGCCAGAAACAACCAGATTGGGGCGGAATTGTTCCATTTTGACGCTTGCCGGACAGCGTTGTTGGAGATCGCGCAATGAAGCTTCATTGACGAGCAGATACGGATAGCCATCAGCGAATGACAGGGGTACAGTGTTGTGGCGTTTTACGCGCCGCGTCATCTGTGGCCCCACCCAGCGCAATTGCACGTCGCGGGAGAAAAATCCGCTTAACCATTTGTTTATCTCATCTGGCGCAATGCGCGCAGTAAAATGGTTACCCCACACTTCCGTTGGTGCGTCCTGTTCGGCGAAATCGGCAAAGCGTACCCACGCACTACTACCATCGGGCGCAGTGAGATGCAGACCGTCATGAACGGGAGATGGGGTAAAGCGCACCATCTGTGGAAACTGACGGGCGGTAATAAATGTACCGTCGGGTTCTGTCAGCATAAAAATGCGATCGAAGGCCAGCCCGCTGATATCTGCAAGAGCGTGTGTCAGACCGATGCCACGCATGGATTTAACAGGATGAATAAAAAGCCGGGTTAATGTCGCCACGGTGCGGTCCCCAAATGAAAATAAGCCCTCAACTTTATGACATGACGGACTTATTAGCTATAATGCGCAACAATTTTCTTAGAGTAAAAGTGACGATATGAATTCTCTGTTTGCCAGTACGGCCCGTGGGCTGGAAGAGCTGTTAAAAACTGAACTGGAAAACCTGGGGGCCGTTGAATGCCAGGTGGTTCAGGGTGGGGTCCATTTCAAGGGCGACACGCGGCTTGTATACCAGAGCCTGATGTGGAGCCGCCTGGCCTCGCGTATTATGTTGCCGCTGGGCGAGTGTAAGGTTTACAGTGATTTAGACCTCTATCTCGGCGTTCAGGCGATCAACTGGACAGAGATGTTTAATCCTGGCGCGACCTTTGCTGTCCACTTTAGTGGTCTGAATGACACTATCCGCAACAGCCAGTATGGCGCGATGAAAGTTAAAGACGCAATTGTTGATGCTTTCACGCGTAAAAATCTGCCGCGACCAAATGTTGATCGCGATGCGCCGGATATTCGCGTTAACGTCTGGCTGCATAAAGAAACCGCCAGTATCGCTCTCGACTTAAGTGGTGATGGTTTGCATCTGCGTGGTTATCGTGACCGTGCCGGTATTGCGCCAATCAAAGAAACACTGGCGGCAGCCATTGTGATGCGATCTGGCTGGCAGCCAGGAACACCACTGCTCGACCCGATGTGTGGTTCCGGTACGTTGCTGATTGAAGCCGCGATGCTGGCGACCGACCGCGCGCCGGGCTTGCACCGTGGGCGTTGGGGATTTAGCGGCTGGGCGCAGCACGACGAAGCCATCTGGCAGGAAGTGAAAGCGGAAGCACAAACTCGCGCCCGTAAAGGTCTGGCAGAATACAGCTCTCATTTCTACGGTTCCGACAGCGATGCGCGGGTGATTCAACGTGCGCGTACTAACGCCCGCCTGGCGGGGATTGGCGAACTGATCACTTTTGAGGTGAAAGATGTCGCGCAACTGACCAATCCGCTACCAAAAGGACCGTATGGCACCGTACTGAGCAACCCGCCATACGGTGAGCGTCTGGACAGCGAACCGGCGCTGATTGCGCTGCATAGCCTGCTGGGCCGAATCATGAAAAACCAGTTCGGTGGCTGGAATCTCTCTTTATTCAGCGCCTCGCCGGATTTGTTAAGTTGTCTGCAATTGCGCGCAGACAAACAGTACAAGGCGAAAAATGGCCCGCTGGACTGCGTGCAGAAAAACTACCACGTTGCCGAAAGTACCCCGGACAGCAAACCGGCGATGGTGGCGGAAGATTACGCCAACCGTCTGCGTAAGAACCTGAAGAAATTCGAAAAATGGGCGCGGCAGGAAGGGATTGAATGTTACCGCCTGTATGACGCCGATTTGCCAGAATACAACGTCGCTGTTGACCGCTACGCCGACTGGGTGGTCGTGCAGGAGTACGCGCCGCCGAAGACCATCGATGCGCACAAAGCGCGTCAACGTTTGTTCGATATTATCGCTGCGACCATTTCGGTACTGGGGATTGCGCCAAACAAACTGGTGCTGAAAACCCGTGAACGCCAGAAGGGCAAAAATCAGTATCAGAAACTGGGCGAGAAGGGCGAGTTTCTTGAAGTCACCGAATATAACGCGCACCTGTGGGTGAACCTGACGGATTACCTTGATACGGGTTTGTTCCTCGATCACCGTATCGCCCGTCGTATGCTCGGTCAGATGAGTAAAGGCAAAGATTTCCTCAACCTGTTCTCTTATACCGGCAGCGCCACCGTGCATGCGGGATTAGGCGGCGCGCGCAGCACCACCACGGTGGATATGTCGCGTACTTATCTGGAGTGGGCAGAACGCAACCTGCGTCTGAATGGCTTAACCGGCCGTGCGCATCGCCTGATTCAGGCCGATTGTCTGGCGTGGTTGCGTGAAGCTAATGAACAGTTCGATCTGATTTTTATCGATCCGCCAACCTTCTCTAACTCAAAACGAATGGAAGATGCGTTTGATGTTCAGCGCGATCATCTGGCGCTGATGAAAGATCTGAAGCGTCTGCTGCGTGCTGGCGGGACTATCATGTTCTCGAACAACAAGCGTGGCTTCCGTATGGATCTTGACGGACTGGCAAAACTGGGACTGAAAGCACAAGAAATTACGCAAAAAACGCTCTCCCAGGATTTCGCCCGTAACCGCCAGATCCACAACTGCTGGCTGATTACCGCAGCCTGAAAGGAATAGTAATGTCATTAATCAGTATGCATGGCGCATGGCTGTCGTTCAGCGACGCGCCGCTTCTCGATAACGCAGAACTGCATATCGAAGATAACGAACGTGTTTGTCTGGTGGGCCGTAACGGCGCAGGCAAATCGACGTTAATGAAAATCCTCAACCGTGAACAGGGGCTGGATGACGGTCGGATAATCTATGAGCAAGATTTGATCGTTGCGCGTTTGCAACAAGATCCGCCGCGTAACGTTGAGGGCAGCGTTTATGATTTCGTTGCCGAAGGCATCGAAGAACAGGCGGAATACCTGAAACGCTATCACGATATTTCGCGCCTGGTGATGAATGACCCGAGCGAGAAAAATCTCAATGAACTGGCGAAAGTCCAGGAGCAGCTTGATCACCATAATCTGTGGCAACTGGAAAACCGCATCAACGAAGTATTGGCACAGCTGGGATTAGACCCCAATGCTGCGCTGTCGTCACTTTCCGGCGGTTGGTTGCGTAAAGCGGCGTTGGGACGCGCGTTGGTGAGCAATCCGCGCGTGTTACTGCTCGACGAACCGACTAACCACCTGGATATCGAAACCATCGACTGGCTGGAAGGGTTCCTTAAAACCTTCAATGGGACGATTATTTTCATCTCCCACGACCGTTCGTTTATTCGCAATATGGCGACGCGCATTGTTGATCTCGATCGCGGCAAGCTGGTGACCTATCCAGGGAATTACGACCAGTACCTGCTGGAAAAAGAAGAAGCCCTGCGCGTGGAAGAGCTGCAAAACGCCGAGTTCGACCGCAAACTGGCGCAGGAAGAGGTGTGGATCCGTCAGGGGATCAAAGCGCGTCGTACCCGTAACGAAGGTCGCGTGCGTGCATTGAAAGCGATGCGTCGTGAACGTAGCCAACGCCGGGAGGTAATGGGTACGGCGAAGATGCAGGTCGAAGAAGCCAGCCGCTCCGGTAAAATAGTCTTTGAAATGGAAGATGTTTGCTATCAGGTTGAGGGCAAACAACTGGTGAAAGACTTTTCCGCTCAGGTACAACGTGGCGACAAAATTGCGCTGATTGGCCCGAATGGCTGCGGTAAAACCACGCTGTTAAAACTGATGCTGGGGCAACTTCAGCCAGACAGCGGACGTATTCACGTTGGCACCAAACTTGAAGTGGCTTATTTCGATCAGCACCGCGCGGAACTGGATCCCGATAAAACGGTGATGGATAACCTTGCCGAAGGTAAGCAAGAGGTGATGGTTAACGGTAAACCACGCCACGTGCTGGGTTATTTGCAGGACTTCCTGTTCCATCCGAAACGGGCGATGACGCCGGTACGTGCGCTTTCTGGCGGGGAACGTAACCGTCTGCTGTTAGCACGTTTGTTCCTTAAGCCAAGCAATTTACTGATCCTCGACGAACCGACCAACGACCTTGACGTCGAAACGCTCGAACTGCTTGAAGAGCTAATCGACAGCTACCAGGGGACGGTGTTGTTAGTAAGCCACGATCGTCAGTTTGTCGATAACACTGTGACAGAATGCTGGATCTTTGAAGGCGGCGGCAAAATTGGTCGTTATGTTGGCGGTTATCATGATGCCCGTGGTCAGCAAGAACAGTATGTGGCGCTTAAACAGCCGGTGGTGAAAAAAACCGAAGAAGCGGCAGCGCCAAAAGCAGAAACTGTAAAACGCAACACTAGCAAACTAAGCTATAAATTGCAGCGCGAACTGGAACAGCTTCCGCAATTGCTTGAAGATCTGGAAGCGAAGCTGGAAGCCTTACAGGCGCAGGTGGCGGATGCCTCCTTCTTCAGCCAGTCTCATGAACATACGCAAAAAGTGCTCGCTGATCTGGCTGCTGCGGAGCAGGAGCTGGAGCAGGCTTTTGAACGCTGGGAGTATCTTGAAGCGTTAAAAAATGGTGGCTGATCGCAAAACAGTTGATTGATATAGAGGCTGATGACAAAGGTAAAATTGCCTGATGCGCTACGCTTATCAGGCATGGGGGAAATCATTTGTATTCTCTCAGACCGGTAAAGGCACCAATGCTGCATCCGGCATGAAAAAAGGACACTTTGTCAGCAATCTGTAGAATAGCGCATCATTAAGGAGTACCAATGTGCGAACATCATCATGCCGCGAAGCATATCTTGTGCTCGCAGTGTGACATGCTGGTGGCATTACCCCACCTTGAGCATGGTCAGAAAGCGGCATGTCCTCGGTGTGGCACAACGTTAACCGTTGCGTGGGACGCGCCCCGGCAGCGTCCTACCGCCTATGCGTTGGCCGCACTTTTCATGCTGTTGCTGTCCAACTTATTCCCTTTTGTGAATATGAACGTCGCAGGAGTTACCAGTGAAATTACATTACTGGAAATTCCGGGCGTGCTGTTTTCTGAGGACTACGCCAGCCTCGGCACTTTTTTCTTGTTGTTTGTGCAACTGGTTCCTGCATTTTGCCTGGTTACCATACTGCTTCTGGTGAATCGCGCTGAATTACCGGTACGTCTGAAAGAGCAACTGGCACGGGTGCTCTTTCAACTCAAAACCTGGGGAATGGCAGAGATTTTCCTCGCGGGTGTGCTGGTCAGTTTCGTCAAACTGATGGCCTACGGCAGTATTGGTGTGGGCAGCAGTTTTCTCCCCTGGTGTTTATTTTGTGTGCTGCAACTGCGCGCCTTCCAGTGCGTTGATCGTCGCTGGTTGTGGGATGATATCGCGCCGATGCCAGAGCTACTTAAGCCGTTAAAACCGGGCATTACGGGTATCCGACAAGGATTGCGCTCTTGCTCTTGCTGTACGGCGATCCTTCCCGCCGATGAAACGGTGTGTCCGCGTTGCGGTACGAAAGGATACGTTCGGCGCAGAAATAGCCTGCAATGGACGCTGGCGCTGCTTGTTACGTCCATCATGCTGTATCTCCCGGCTAATCTTTTACCCATCATGGTGACTGATTTATTAGGCTCTAAGATGCCGTCAACGATTCTCGCCGGGGTCATCCTGTTGTGGAGTGAAGGCTCTTATCCTGTAGCTGCAGTTATCTTTTTAGCCAGTATCATGGTGCCAACGTTAAAGATGATCGCCATCGCATGGTTGTGCTGGGATGCCAAAGGGCACGGCAAGCGTGACAGCGAAAGAATGCATTTGATTTATGAAGTTGTTGAGTTTGTAGGCCGCTGGTCGATGATTGACGTTTTCGTGATTGCGGTGCTCTCGGCGCTGGTGCGTATGGGAGGTTTAATGAGTATTTATCCTGCAATGGGTGCGTTAATGTTTGCTTTAGTCGTCATAATGACAATGTTTTCTGCAATGACGTTTGATCCACGCTTGTCGTGGGATCGTCAACCTGAATCAGTGCATGAGGAGTCCTGACAGTATGGAATCTAATAATGGGGAAGCCAAAATCCAGAAAGTGAAGAACTGGTCTCCCGTGTGGATATTTCCTATCGTCACGGCGCTTATAGGGGCGTGGGTTCTTTTTTATCATTACAGCCATCAGGGACCGGAAGTTACCCTGATCACCGCGAATGCGGAAGGGATTGAGGGCGGCAAGACTACCATTAAAAGCCGTAGTGTTGACGTCGGCGTGGTCGAGAGCGCAACGCTAGCCGATGATTTGACGCACGTTGAAATCAAAGCGCGCCTGAACGCCGGTATGGAGAAGCTGCTGCATAAAGATACCGTCTTCTGGGTGGTAAAACCGCAGATAGGTCGAGAAGGTATTAGCGGCCTGGGCACACTGCTTTCCGGTGTGTATATCGAACTGCAACCGGGGGCGAAAGGCAGCAAACAGGCAAGTTATGATTTGCTCGATTCGCCACCGCTGGCACCGCCTGATGCGAAAGGTATTCGTGTGATTCTTGATAGCAAAAAAGCCGGACAACTCTCGCCGGGAGATCCGGTGCTGTTCCGTGGCTATCGGGTAGGTTCGGTTGAAACCAGCACCTTCGATACGCAAAAACGCAATATCAGCTATCAACTGTTTATCAATGCACCTTATGACCGGTTGGTGACCGGCAATGTTCGCTTCTGGAAAGATAGTGGCATTGCGGTTGATCTGACGTCAGCGGGAATGCGCGTAGAGATGGGATCGTTGACAACGCTACTCAGCGGCGGCGTCAGTTTTGACGTGCCTGAAGGTCTGGATTTAGGGCAGCCTGTTGCGCCGAAAACCGCATTCGTTTTGTATGACGACCAGAAGAGCATTCAGGATTCGCTATACACCGATCACATTGACTATCTGATGTTCTTTAAAGATTCGGTACGTGGCCTGCAGCCTGGCGCTCCGGTAGAATTCCGGGGTATTCGCCTGGGTACAGTAAGTAAAGTACCTTTCTTTGCGCCGAATATGCGTCAGACATTTAATGATGATTACCGTATTCCGGTACTCATTCGCATTGAACCGGAACGGCTGAAAATGCAGCTTGGCGAAAATGCGGATGTCGTTAAGCACCTTGGAGAGTTGTTGAAACGTGGCTTGCGCGGATCGCTGAAGACCGGAAATCTGGTCACTGGTGCGCTCTATGTTGATCTCGATTTCTATCCAAATACGCCAGCGATAACCGGTATTCGTGAATTTAATGGTTATCAGATTATCCCGACCGTTAGCGGCGGTCTGGCGCAAATCCAGCAACGTCTGATGGAAGCATTAGATAAGATCAACAAGCTGCCGTTGAATCCGATGATTGAGCAGGCGACCAGTACGCTGTCTGAAAGCCAGCGCACGATGAAAAACCTGCAAACGACGCTGGATAGTATGAACAAGATCCTCGCCAGCCAGTCGATGCAGCAGTTGCCAACGGATATGCAGTCAACGTTGCGTGAGCTGAATCGCAGTATGCAGGGCTTCCAGCCAGGCTCCGCAGCCTACAACAAGATGGTAGCGGATATGCAGCGGCTTGATCAGGTGTTGCGTGAACTGCAACCGGTGCTGAAAACGCTTAACGAGAAGAGTAACGCGCTGGTATTTGAAGCGAAGGACAAAAAAGATCCAGAGCCGAAGAGGGCGAAACAATGAAAAAGTGGCTAGTGACGATTGCGGCACTGTGGCTGGCCGGATGCAGCTCCGGCGAGATCAATAAAAACTATTACCAGTTACCTGTTGTGCAGAGCGGTACGCAAAGTACCGCCAGCCAGGGCAATCGCCTGTTATGGGTAGAGCAAGTCGTTGTTCCAGACTATCTGGCGGGGAATGGGGTGGTTTATCAGACCAGTGATGTGAAGTATGTGATTGCCAACAACAACCTGTGGGCCAGCCCGTTGGATCAACAGTTGCGCAACACCCTGGTGGCGAATCTGAGTACGCAACTCCCCGGTTGGGTGGTTGCCTCCCAGCCTCTGGGAAGCGCACAGGACACGCTCAACGTAACCGTAACGGAGTTTAACGGTCGCTATGATGGCAAGGTCATTGTCAGCGGCGAGTGGTTGTTGAATCACCAGGGACAATTGATCAAACGACCGTTCCGTCTGGAAGGGGTGCAAAATCAGGATGGCTACGATGAAATGGTCAAAGTGCTGGCCAGTGTCTGGAGTCAGGAAGCCGCTGCTATTGCGCAAGAGATAAAGCGTCTACCTTAATTATAAATATTTGTAAATATAACCGTCTCCGGCGTGTAGCCTGAGGCGGTTTTTTTGTTTAATTCACCGAGAAAAACTTGTTCCGCTTCACATTTTTTGTACAACCAACATGCCCGTGTGGCTCACAAATATGACAGTGGCGTGAATTTTGCGCATTGACGGCAGTTATGATTCGCGGTATTGCTTAACTGTGATTGCACATTTAGTAATCACTGTTTTCTTTTCCACCAGAAACCAGTATGAGGGAAACGAGGCATGAAGAGACAAAAACGAGATCGCCTGGAACGGGCACATCAACGTGGTTATCAGGCCGGCATCGCCGGACGCTCAAAAGAAATGTGTCCCTATCAGACGCTGAATCAAAGGTCACAATGGCTGGGAGGCTGGCGAGAAGCCATGGCGGACAGGGTAGTAATGGCCTGATTCTGTCTCTTTAAAAAGAAACCTCCGCAATGCGGAGGTTTCGCCTTTAATATGTAGCCTGGTTTAAATCAGAATGCAGAAGTATCCTGGAACAGACCGACTTTCAGGTCGCTGGCGGTGTAGATCAGACGACCATCTACCAGTACTTCGCCGTCTGCCAGACCCATGATCAAGCGACGGTTAACAATGCGTTTAAAGTGAATACGGTAGGTCACTTTTTTCGCGGTAGGTAGAACCTGACCAGTGAACTTCACTTCGCCTACACCCAGTGCGCGGCCTTTACCTTCGCCACCCAGCCAGCCAAGGTAGAACCCTACCAGCTGCCACATCGCATCCAGACCCAGACATCCCGGCATTACCGGATCGCCGATGAAGTGGCAGCCGAAGAACCATAGGTCTGGATTGATATCCAGTTCTGCTTCGACATAGCCTTTGTCGAAGTTACCACCGGTCTCGGTCATTTTGACCACTCGATCCATCATCAGCATGTTTGGTGCTGGCAATTGCGGGCCTTTAGCGCCAAACAGTTCTCCGCGACCAGAGGCAAGAAGGTCTTCTTTTGTATAGGATTCGCGTTTATCTACCATGTTCTCTGTAAGCCTTATTTTAGTGAAGCACGCAGGATAGCTAACACGTGTACGCTGAACAAGTCCGATCAGTTCGGAATAAACCAGTTCAGCCAACGTAATGGCCATGGAAAACGGTGACGTCCTTCCTGTTGCGATGCTTGCGCAATACGTTCCTGGATAGTTTGCATCAGCGTTGTCTGGCCTTCACCATCCCACACAAGATTTAATAATAAAGGCAGTGCGTCAGTCACATCGTCTACTGCCCAGATGGTGAATTTGCCTTCCTCTACCGCTTTCACCAGTTCACTGTGAAGACTTAAATGGCGAACGTTAGCGGTGGGGATAATGACACCTTGTTTCCCCGTTAACTCACGTTGCTGACAAATAGCAAAGAAGCCTTCGATTTTCTCATTCAAACCACCGACCGGCTGGGCGCGACCGAACTGATCGACTGAACCTGTGATAGCGATACTCTGATTCACCGGCACATCGGCAAGGGCACTTATCAGGGCGCAGAGTTCCGCCATCGAGGCGCTATCGCCGTCCACTTCGCTATATGACTGCTCAAACGTCAGCGATGCTGAGAAAGGGATCTGTTGCTCAAGCTGAAGCTCCGACATCAGGAACGCCTGCATGATCATCATCCCTTTAGCGTGTATGTTGCCGCCAAGCTCGGCCTTGCGTTCGATATCGGTAAATTCGCCATCACCAATATGCACAACGCAGCTAATGCGAGAAGGTTCGCCAAAAGCGCGCGGATGGCCCGGAAATTCAATGACCGAAAGGGCATTGATTTGCCCGATGCGTTCGCCTTCGGTTTCAATCAGGATCTGCTCCTGAAGGATCTCATCCTGCATTCGTTCGGCAAGGAAGCCTTCGCGCCATTCCCGTTGTTGTAGCATTAAGTTTAGCTGCTCGCCGGTAAAGCTATCGCCTTCGCACAAGGATGCGACCTCTTTACACTGGCGGAGGATCCACTGCGGGCTAAGCGGCAGTGTTTCTTGTTCACCGGTGTAGCGTGCTGCTTCGCGGATAAGTACCGGCCAGGCATCCGCTCCCGGTGCAGGTAATTGGTTATGTCTGGCGGTAAATGTCACCCAGCGACACCACTGGTTTACTGACTCCGCATCGACAATCTGCAGAGTATCTTCAAATTCGCTATAAATAGCCTGCTCAGAAAGCTCTGGCTCCATCTCCTGGAAATCAGCCAATGATTCGCGTTCGCCTACCAGAATGACTTTCAGCTTCAGTGGCATCGAAGGCACAGAGACGGGGAGAGGGCGCGACTCATCAAACGCTACCCAGTCAAAACGCTCGCGGTTAACGATGTTTTTCAGCCGCATCCACAGCAGAGGTTGCGCCAGCAGAGTACGCAAAGAGATGATGAGAATACCGCCATTTGCCTGATGCACCAGGCCTGGCTGCAAGGTAATGTCGCCATTAAACTGGCGCAGGCAGCCAAAGAGTTGTTCCGCTTCTACCCAGTCGGCAGCGACAACCTGCGTTAAAGTCGCAAAATTATCATCTACGCTCACTGCGTTACTTAAGCGAATGGTGTGGCCGGAAACCTCATAGTGACCACCCACCAGTTGGCCTGCATCGCTTTGTAGCGCACGTGCGGCATCGGCAATAAGATTCAGATACTCAGACTCTTCCGGGGCCTTTGCCAGCATAAAAGAGGAGGATGCTCGCGTATGCAGCAGCTGCTCCAGCGCAAATTGCAGTCGCGGTTGAGTATCACTGAATAAAGGATCGTTTTCGTCAATCAAATGTGGCTGAGCAAATATTTCCTGATAGCTATCGGTATCAGGAACCAGGTCACGCCATGCAAGTTTCGTAATGGTCAAAGTTGATGTTTTTTAGTCTGTTGTCAAAGCCGCGATTATACCGTAACCGGCACTGCAGCACACGTAGAAAGCACCGACAATACTCCTTGCATGGGCGTTAAAGCTCACAGGATGGAGATTCTTTTCATCACACAGTTAAAAAACTGATATTCTGTAAAGAGTTACACGGTAACATTGAGATCGCTATGAAATATCAACAACTTGAAAATCTGGAAAGCGGTTGGAAATGGAAGTATCTGGTGAAGAAACACCGTGAAGGGGAGCTAATTACCCGTTACGTAGAAGCCAGTGCCGCCCAGGAAGCCGTTGACGTGTTGCTATCGCTGGAAAATGAACCCGTGCTGGTAAATGGCTGGATTGACAAGCATATGAATCCAGAGCTGGTCAATCGCATGAAGCAGACTATTCGAGCCAGACGGAAACGCCATTTTAATGCGGAACATCAGTACACGCGTAAGAAATCAATCGATCTGGAATTTATTGTCTGGCAACGGCTGGCTGGTCTTGCACAGCGGCGCGGTAAAACACTTTCCGAAACGATTGTCCAGCTGATAGAAGATGCGGAAAACAAAGAGAAATATGCAAATAAAATGTCTTCTTTGAAGCAGGATTTGCAGGCTTTACTCGGAAAGGAATAACTTGCCAGGGTTATTTATTTTACTGAAGACGAAAAAAACCCCGCATGAAGCGGGGTTTTTTTACCAGACGAGAACTTAAGCCTGCGGCTGAGTTACAACGTCTTTGATGCCTTTAACTTCGATCTCTACGCGACGATCCGGAGCCAGACAGTCAATCAGTGCAGCGCGTTGTTTCACGTTGTCACAGGTGTTGCCGGTAACCGGGTTGGATTCGCCCATACCACGTGCGGAGATCTTGTCAGACGGGATACCTTTAGAGATCAGGTAATCAACGACGGACTGAGCACGACGCTCGGACAGACCCTGGTTGTAAGCATCAGAACCGATGCGGTCAGTGTAACCCAGAACAACTACGGAACCGTCTTTCGGATCCAGGTTGCTCAGCTGGCTGTACAGCTGATCCAGAGCAGCCTGACCTTCCGGTTTCAGGGTTGCTTTGTTGAAGTTGAACAGAACGTCAGACTTCAGAGTGAAGTGCTTGGTCTGTACTTCCGGAGCTGGAGCCGGAGCCGGAGCAACTACCGGAGCTGCTTCGCCCTGACCGAAACGGTAGGAAACACCCAGGCTCAGCAGACCGTTGTCCGGACGAGTACCGATGGTGTGTGCGTCACCGATGTTGTTGGTCCACTGGTATTCCAGACGGGTAGCGATTTCAGGAGTGATCGCGTACTCAACACCACCTGCGAATACCGGAGAAACGCCGGTGTCGTGGTCTTTATAGGATGCGCCACCAGGTACGTTAGCCTTGGTGTCTGCACGCCATACCATACCACCCAGACGAGTGTAGATGTCCAGATCGTCAGTGATTGGGTAACCCAGTTTAGCGGTCAGCTGAACGCCCTGAGCTTTGTATGCGCCATTGATGTTGTCGCCTTTGTACGGCATACGACCTAACCAGTCGTAACCCATTTCAAAGCCAACATACGGGTTAACCTGGTAACCACCAAAAGCACCTGCACCCAGTTGGTTTTCGTGGGTCGGACCATTGTTAGGAATGAAACCAGTGTCATGGTACTGGGACCAGCCCAGTTTAGCACCAGTGTACCAGGTGTTATCTTTCGGAGCGGCCTGCGCTACGGTAGCGAAACCAGCCAGTGCCACTGCAATCGCGATAGCTGTCTTTTTCATTTTTTGCGCCTCGTTATCATCCAAAATACGCCATGAATATCTCCAACGAGATAACACGGTTAAATCCTTCACCGGGGATCTGCTCAATATTAACTCTACCGATATCTTCGGCTTATGCCGAGCACCCCTGGCGATGTAAAGTCTACAACGTAGTTGAAAACTTACAAGTGTGAACTCCGTCAGGCATATGAAAAAAAAGATTTGTATAAGGCGCGTTTAACCTTTTTTGTTAACGACACTTTACAGCATAAAATCGCGGAAACCGCTTCAGACAAGCCTCCGCAGGGAAAGTTAGCCATGAGTGAAATCATCAGACGGGCGATAAAAAAAGTTCCAGGATTAATCCTAAATTTACTTAATGATACAAATTAGAGTGAATCTTTACCCCGGAAAGTTGTCTCGTGGCGTGAGAGGTTGTGCTTACTGGACGCATAATAAACCCCATTGCGTTACCTTCATTAGCGGCATCCACAAGCTCTGCATGTTCTTCTTCTGTCAGATCATCTGCTAACCAACCGATCACCACGCTGTAATTTCCCGTGCGTAAAGCGCGAACCATTGATTCCACCGTGTGGCAAGGGGAAAGCTGGTTTATCTGCATCACTTTCGTTAAAGGTAGCCCAGCAGCCTGAACCCATTCACGACTCAGTTTTTGTTTTGGTGTTAACCATAGTTGCCAACGTGATTGCTGACCGAGTTGCTGCAACAATGGCAAAAGCAGCAGTTGCGTCATCATGGGCTGATCTTCGCGATAGACAACTTCACTAATTAGCCCAGCTGTAGTGTTTTCCGTGGAGACACGCGCAATTTTGCTTGCTGCGGATGAGAACAACGAAGAACGATGTGCATAGCCTGAAGTGTACATAATCAATCCAGCCCTGTGAGTTACTGTATGAATATACAGTACATCCAGTGGCAACAAAGATCAACCCTAATTTCGGAAAGAGCCTCGCAAATTTTGTCGTTCGTGACCTGAAAACTTAAATTAATCTTGCCCCTTGATAATAAGTTGCCTATTTTCGTATTTAACGGATCCGTTAATGTGAATCATTCTTTTATATTATGATTTTAAAAGGAATTTTATGAAAAGCCTCTCTTATAAGCGGATCTATAAGTCACAAGAATACCTGGCTACGCTGGGCACCATTGAATACCGATCATTGTTTGGTAGTTACAGTCTGACCGTTGATGACACGGTATTTGCAATGGTTTCTGATGGCGAGTTGTATCTTCGGGCTTGTGAACAAAGTGCACAATACTGTGTAAAACATCCGCCAGTATGGCTGACATATAAAAAGTGTGGGCGGTTTGTTACCCTCAATTACTACCGGGTCGATGAAAGCCTATGGCGAAATCAACAAAAGCTGGTGCGCCTGTCGAAATTTTCTCTGGACGCCGCGCTTCAAGAGAAAAGTACGCGCAATATCCGGCAACGGCTGAAAGATTTACCCAATATGTCTTACCATCTTGAGGCTATTCTCGGGGAAGTGGGGATTAAGGATGTACGGGCGTTACGTATTCTTGGGGCGAAAATGTGTTGGCTGCGACTGCGGCAACAAAACAGTCTGGTGACAGAAAAAATCTTATTTATGCTTGAAGGCGCAATTCTCGGTATTCATGAAGCTGCGCTCCCGGTAGCACGCCGCCAGGAGCTTGCAGAATGGGCAGATTCTCTTACGCCGAAACAGGAGTTTCCTGCGGAACTTGAGTAATTCTGCGCTGCAGACGACCAATTTCTGGTAGTAATGCAATCAATAATCCGACTTGCTGTACAACCAGAGGTTCTTTGCTGTCTGCCCGTGGTTCAAGTTGCTGCATCTGTTGTTTCAGGTCAGCTAATGCCTGATTGACGCGTTCTTCATCGGCAGGTTGATGATGTAGCGCGTCATCCACATAGCAAACTGCGTCATCAAGAAACGCCAGAATTTCAGGGTTAGTTAACTGCTCACGGTGTGCTCCGAGGGCAGAAATGTAACTGGTAAACGTATGGTTAAGGCAGAGTAACCGGAACGCGTCCTCGCGAATTTGCGGTGTGACATTCGGTTCGCTGGACATATTCGACACCACCGACGCCAGCTCTGCATCACGATTGTGTGCATCGCGACGAGCAATACGATATGCCAGACGGTTATCGCGCCCCTGGTGGTATTGTTCGAGAATAGCATCGAGATAACGGCAGTTAGCATCGGTTGCGCGCTCAAGCATTCGGGGCAGATTACGAAACCGCCAGTCTGGCCAGATGTAACTTACCGCTGCCCATGCAATGGCACATCCGATTAGCGTATCGATTACGCGAGGCAATGCCACTTCAAAACCTTCACCCAGCAAGTTAAAGCACAGTAGCACCAGAAGCGTAATGAACATCGTTGCATGAGCGTATTGCACGTTACGGAAGGCAAAAAAGAGAACACCGGTAATGACCAGCAGCACCAGTTGCCCTTCCAGTGACGGCACAAACCACAGCACAGGAATGCCAATCGCAATACCCACCAGCGTACCAATAATCCTTAATTTCAGGCGGTGGCGCGTGGCGTTATAGTTTGGCTGGCAGACAAACAAACTTGTCAGCAAGATCCAATACCCGTGATGCATCCCGGTTATCTGAATGATGGCGTAGCCGAAGCACAAGACCAGTGACATTCTTACCGCATGACGGAAGAGGGCGGATTCCGGCGTGAAGTGACGGCTAAGACGCAGCCAGATATCGCTCAACCCGTGCGGGCTGTCATCTGCGAGTTCATTTTCGTCATTATTATGGGGCAGCGCCTGAGCCTGTTCTGATTCAATTGTTGCCAGTTGGGCATCAATGGCACGTAAATTGTTCAGCAAAAATCCCAGTGTTTTGAGTAAATCGGCGGGCGCGCCGTTATCGCGCATCCGCTCAAGCGCAGCATCAATATGCGTAAAAGCGCGTTCAAAATGCGGATCGTGTTGATAAGGCTGACGCAGCAAAATACAGCGTGACAGTTGCTGGCAGGCCTGTCCCTGCATTGACATCAGTCGCTGGAAACGGAACAGCACGTCGCTGTGGCGAAAATGTTCCCGCAACGTTTGATACTGAATATGGGAAGAGCTGGCACGTTCGTGGATATCCTGCGCCACAAAGTAATAATGCAATGTGCGACGTGTTCCCCGCTGACCACGATCGCCGCGTAGGCGAGTCAGCAACGAGAGTTTCGTCTGATTCAGTGTCGCCATCAGTTGCCCGTTGGCGAGAGCCAAATCGTACAGCGGTGCCTGGCTTTCATCCTCTATATCAGGATCGAACATGCGTGATTTCAGTTCCAGATAACGCGCCAGTTGTTCATAGCAACGCGCCAGATTGTCCTGCAATGGGCGGACAGGGAACAGTAGATGACCAATAAGCGTCAGAACGTTGTACCAGACGGCACCAGCAAGCAGATACATCGGCTGCTGATACCAGTGCTCATAGAGAGACGTCCCCAGCATGGTGTAAATGGCGATCAGCAACGCACCAAAGGCGATTGTTGCATAGCGTTGACCCAAACCGCCAAGCAAAATGAAACCGCTGGTGGAGAGCGTTAAGCCAATGGCAAATAACCAGGGCCAGGGGAAAAGGAGTTCTACCGAGGCCGAGGCAATAAAAAAGCAGAACAGCGTAATGATGAGGTTACGCAGACGCCCAGCCAGTCGGTCGTCGAGATCGGTTAGCGCCGCTGCCACCATTCCCAGTGTCAGCGGAATCGTCAGTTTTACATCACCCAGCCACCACGGAAACGCTGTGGTTCCACAAAGCGCAATAAAAATACGCGCGTAATACAGCCAGGCGCTGTTCCAGGTATAGCGTTTGAGCAAAGGACTTAGCATAAAAGCCATAATGTTAGATTATTCAAAACGACGTCGCGCATTGGCTTCACGCGCAGCACGAGCTGTTTCCACAGAAACTACGCGGCGACCGACTGGCCACAGTGCAATAGCGGCAATTTTAAAATTCGCAATGCCAACCGGAATGCCAATGATGGAAATGCATTGTGCGATACCTGTCGCAATGTGCATCAGGCATAACCACCAGCCAAAGAAAATCAGCCAGAAAATATTCAGTACCGTACCGCCAGTATTCAGCAGTACATTTTTACCTGCCGGATTCAGTTCATCGACATGAATGGCCTCATTGCCGTAAGGCACCAGAGACAGTTTGGTGATCTCCCAGCAGGATCGTGTCAGCGGTAAGGTAAAAATCAGCACAATACTGACCAGGGTTGCCAACAGCCAGCCCAGAGTGGTGGCAAATCCGCCAAGCACAAAGTTCAGAATGTTCAAAACGGTACGCATAAAACCTCGCTTTACTGTGGTTTTCAGTAATGGGCGGCAATTGTAACGTTTTTTTGGGCTGGAGCACGTTTTCTCTGACGGTTACACTGATAAGAAATAACATCGTGTGGATCTACAGAGTCATGGAACTGAAAGCGACAACTCTTGGCAAACGTCTGGCACAGCACCCTTATGATCGGGCGGTGATCCTCAATGCCGGGATAAAAGTCTCCGGCGATCGTCACGAATATCTCATTCCTTTCAATCAATTACTGGCAATTCACTGCAAGCGCGGTCTGGTATGGGGTGAGCTGGAATTTGTACTGCCTGATGAAAAAGTCGTGCGTCTGCACGGCACCGAATGGGGTGAGACGCAGCGTTTTCACCGCCATCTTGATGCTCACTGGCGGCGCTGGAGCGAGGAGATGAGCGAAATTGCGGCTGGCGTATTACAGCAGCAATTGGATCTTATCGCCGCACGCACCAACGATAATAAATGGCTGACGCGGGAGCAAACTTCTGGCGTGCAGCAACAAATCCGCCAGGCTTTGTCGGCGTTGCCGTTGCCAGTTAATCGACTGGAAGAATTCGATAACTGCCGTGAGGCGTGGCGCAAATGTCAGGCCTGGTTGAAAGATATTGAAGGCGCTCGGTTGCAGCATAATCAGGCGTATACCGAAACCATGCTTAATGAGTATGCGGATTTTTTCCGTCAGGTTGAATCTTCACCGCTTAATCCGGCGCAGGCTCGGGCAGTCGTTAATGGCGAACATTCTCTGTTAGTGCTGGCAGGCGCAGGAAGCGGTAAAACATCGGTGCTGGTAGCGCGTGCAGGCTGGCTGCTGGCGCGTGGTGAAGCGTCCTCTGAGCAAATTTTATTGCTGGCGTTTGGTCGCAAAGCCGCTGAAGAGATGGACGAGCGTATTCGCGACCGGCTACATACCGAAGACATTACCGCACGCACGTTTCATTCACTGGCGCTACATATTATTCAGCAATGTAGCAAAAAAGTACCCACAGTCAGCAAACTGGAAAATGACACCGCTGCCCGACATGAACTCTTTATTGCTGAGTGGCGCAAGCAATGCAGCGAGAAGAAAGCGCAGGCGAAGGGCTGGCGGCAATGGCTGACGGAAGAAATGCAGTGGTCAGTGCCAGAAGGTAACTTCTGGGATGATGAAAAATTACAGCGTCGTCTTGCCTCACGCCTCGATCGCTGGGTAAGTCTGATGCGGATGCACGGCGGTGCACAGGCAGAAATGATTGCCAGCGCGCCCGAAGAGATTCGCGATCTGTTCAGTAAACGTATCAAGTTGATGGCACCGTTATTAAAAGCCTGGAAAGGTGCGCTGAAGGCAGAAAACGCCGTCGATTTTTCGGGTCTTATTCACCAGGCGATTGTGATTCTGGAGAAAGGTCGCTTTATCAGCCCCTGGAAGCATATTCTGGTTGATGAATTTCAGGATATCTCGCCGCAGCGCGCAGCGTTGTTAGCGGCATTACGCAAGCAAAACAGCCAGACGACGTTGTTTGCCGTTGGCGATGACTGGCAGGCGATTTACCGCTTCAGTGGCGCGCAACTGTCGCTCACCACGGCTTTCCATGAAAACTTTGGTGAAGGCGATCGCTGTGATTTAGACACGACTTACCGTTTTAACAGTCGTATCGGTGAGGTGGCAAACCGGTTTATTCAGCAGAACCCAAGCCAGCTGAAAAAGCCGCTAAATAGCTTAACCAATGGAGACAAAAAAGCCGTCACGTTATTGGATGAGAGCCAGCTTGACGCTTTGCTGGATAAGCTCTCTGGTTATGCCAAACCGGAAGAGCGCATTCTGGTTCTGGCGCGTTATCACCACATGAGGCCTGCCAGCCTGGAAAAAGCGGCAACACGTTGGCCGAAGTTGCAAATCGACTTTATGACTATTCATGCCAGCAAAGGGCAACAGGCGGATTACGTCATCATCGTTGGCTTGCAGGAGGGGAGTGATGGTTTTCCGGCTGCGGCGCGGGAGTCGATTATGGAAGAGGCGCTACTGCCACCGGTTGAGGATTTCCCGGACGCTGAAGAACGGCGGTTAATGTACGTGGCGCTGACCCGCGCACGCCATCGGGTATGGGCACTGTTTAACAAAGAGAATCCCTCTCCCTTTGTGGAAATATTGAAAAATCTGGATGTGCCGGTGGCGAGAAAACCGTAAGAAACAGGTGGCGTTTGCCACCTGTGCAATATTACTTCAGGCGTTCTGCGAGATAACGCTGATAATCGGGGATCAGAATATCGACCGCGTCGTTGAAATGCGGCGACTGGATGATGAAATCTGCCGTTGCCACGTTGGTAGCGACCGGAATGTTCCACACCGTCGCCAGTCGCAGTAACGCTTTCACGTCAGGATCGTGCGGTACGGCGTTTAATGGATCCCAGAAGAAAATCAGCACATCAATTTTTCCTTCCGAAATCAGTGCGCCCACCTGCTGGTCACCGCCCATTGGGCCGCTCAACATGGCGTTAACATTCATACCGGTAGCGCGGGAAATTAAGTTACCCGTGGTGCCCGTCGCATAAAGCTCGTGCTGTTCCAGTAATGGTTGATGCCGTTCCACCCAGCTCATGAGCATTTGTTTACAGTGATCGTGTGCCACCAGCGCAATATGTTTCCGCGCTGGTAAAGTGCGAGTCGTCAGTTCCATAATTTACATCCATAGTTAACTTTCCTACAGATTACTGTAAGCACTTATCGCTGCAAGATAAAGACCGAAAAAGCCTGCGCACAGGCACAAAAATCTCAGGAAGATGGTTGTTTTTCCGCCCATTGCAGGAAGTTATTGCGCGTTTGCGGATCTGCCAGTTTAAACCAATACTTCAGCCGTTGTTCAGTGAGCACCTGGGACTGTGGTGGGATGGCATCCAGTTCGGAAACACCAGAGAGCAGTGTACTGTCATCTGCCATCATGGTGGCAAATTGCGGTAGAGAAGCGCGTTTCGCGGATTTGTTATAACGCTCGACCTCGACTTCATAATCAATCGTTTTTGCGGTTGAAGTAATAGCCAGAATATCCAGCTTTGCCGGAATCGGCGTCGCATCGCCATCTAACAATTCAAGGCGCGGCGTTGTGTCGAAATGATTGGCCTCCCGTTCATTCTCCAGGCGTGGCAGGCGAAAGTTCACCTGGCTAATGAGCTGTGTATTAAAACTGACGACCAGCGGCGGGGAGATATAAAGCCGTTCTTCACTACTGGAAAGATGGATAGTCTTCTCGACGCGAAACACTAACTGATGCGGTCCATTATCCAGTTCAATGCTATCCGCTCCGCGTAACAGAGAGCTTGAAACCTTTTTGCCGTCGAGTACCAGAAGATCAATATCGCTGGACAGCCGTAGCGTGGTGGCAAAAACGGATACCGGCAAACATAATGCAATCAAGGTGGTCAAAATGCCGGTTTTCATAGATAGCTCCTGTCTAATGACCGCCAGAATAATAATGTATCAAAATTTTTCTTTAATCATACTTACTAACATATAGACATGTTTTCCGCTTTTGCTCTCATTCATTCGTATTAGCTGCATGGTTGGTATGTTGGGATTGTCGTACACTTTGATAAATAGTCTGGAGGAAATGATGAAAGAGACCGATATTGCAGCCATTTTAACGTCCACTCATACCATTGCGCTGGTAGGGGCAAGTGATAAACCCGACCGTCCAAGTTATCGTGTGATGAAATACTTGCTTGATCAGGGCTATCACGTTATTCCGGTCTCACCTAAAGTCGCCGGTAAAACGCTGCTGGGTCAGCAGGGCTACGGCACGCTGGCAGAGGTTCCGGAAAAAGTCGATATGGTCGATGTTTTCCGGAATTCGGAAGCCGCGTGGGGCGTGGCGCAGGAAGCTATCGCCATTGGTGCGAAAACCTTATGGATGCAGCTAGGGGTGATTAATGAGCAAGCGGCTGTACTGGCACGTGATGCCGGGTTACAGGTAGTCATGGATCGCTGCCCGGCAATTGAGATCCCTCGCCTGGGGCTGGTTAAATAAAAAATACCCGGAAGGTTTTTGCCTTCCGGGTATTTGTATGGGGGTTAGTTACGCAGACGCGGCGCCTGGAGTTGTTTGCGGATGGTCTGCGCCAGCTCATCCATGGATGGCTGTTCAGGATGTTCATCCTGCAATTCGCTACTTAGCTGGGCTTCAGCCAGGTAGGTATGAACCGGTAGGCCGTTGTCATCCTCCATCACCACGTGATACCACGGAGCGGCGCGAAGCTCATCGTTCACCGCCAGCTCATCAGGCGACGGTTCAGAGAGCGAATAAACCGGGTCGATATCCACGACCACTCCGAGATAACCTAACAGGGAATGGCGGACCTGCTGGCCGATACCGAATTTGCTGGCAATCATAGTCACCTCCCGGGAAATCTTCACCTTTGATATAAGGGTAAAATTCCACATTTCAAGTTACATGACGCGACAGGCAAACCCTTTCAGATATAGCCCTTCCGGGTAGGTAGCGATCACCGGATGATCGGCTGCCTGACGGAACTGCTCTATAAATTGTATATCACGACCGGCATCAATTGCGGCATCCGCGATGATTTTCTGAAATAAATCGCTGGTCATCAGGCCTGAACAGGAGAACGTCAGGAGAACACCGCCCTCATTCAGTAACTGAATCGCCAGCATGTTGATGTCTTTATAGCCCCGGCAGGCGCCCATCAACTGGCTTTTGTTCTCAACAAACTTCGGCGGATCCATCACGATAACGTCAAATTTCTCCCCGCGATCGCGATAAGTTCGCAGCAATTTAAAGACGTCATCACGCACGAACTCTGCCTTGCTCAGATCCAGTTTGTTCAGCTCAACGTTCTGCCGTGCAATGTCCAGTGCTTCCTGGGAGGTATCAACGCTAACAACGTTGCTGCAACCGCCCATTAATGCCGATACCGCGAAACCACCGGTATAGGAGAAACAGTTCAGTACGCGTTTATTTTCAACGTAGCGGCGGGTTGCCAGGCGGCTGTCACGCTGATCCAGGTAGTAGCCCGTTTTGTGCCCGTGCTGAATGTCCACCAGCAGCTTCATACCGTGTTCTTCAATCGGCAGCAGGGCAGGCGGCAACTCGCCGGTGATGGGGCCCTGGGTCAGCTCCATCCCTTCTTTTTTACGTACCGCGACGTCGCTGCGATCGTAAATCGCACATTCCGGGTATAGCGTTTGCAGGGCGCTGATCAATGCCGCTCGCTGATATTCTGCGCCAGCACTCAGCAGTTGCAGCACCAGAAAATTACCGAAACGATCGATAGTTATACCCGGCAGGCCATCAGACTCACCGGCAATTAAACGATAGCTATCGAGGCCATCTTTTTGCGCCAGCCAGTCGCGCCACTTTTGCGCCTGTTGTAAGCGTCGGGTGAAAAAGGCAATGTCGATGGATTCCGAAGGATCGAAAGTCCAGACGCGAGCGCGGATTTGCGAAGCCGGCGAATAAGCGCCGCGTGCTAACCATTTTCCCTGATGATCAACAATATCGATGGTTTCACCGAGGCTGGCTTTACCTTCCATGCGGGCAACGGCCCCGGAAAAGACCCACGGATGGCGACGAAGTAATGATTTTTCGCGCCCTTTGGCTAACACTAAACGTACACTCATAATTTACTATTCTGTCGATGCAAAGAAATGGGCGCCATTGTCCGGAGTTTTCCATGGATTTGCAACGCAGCTATAAGAATAAGGAGAGCGGTGATGTCGAAAGTATGCATAATTGCCTGGGTTTTCGGGCGAGTTCAGGGGGTAGGCTTTCGCTATACCACGCAGTACGAAGCGAAAAAACTGGGCTTAACCGGGTATGCCAAAAATCTTGACGATGGCAGCGTGGAAGTGGTTGCCAGCGGTGAAGAAGGGCAGGTGGAAAAATTAATGCAGTGGTTAAAAAGTGGCGGCCCGCGTTCTGCGCGTGTAGAACGGGTGCTTAGCGAGCCGCATCATCCCTCGGGGGAATTAACCGATTTTCGTATCCGTTAAATACATTTTACCGGTTTAGGCAGGCCAGCAATTTTGGTGGCTTGCTTTGCCGGACCTTTCGGAAACAGTCGGTATAAATAGCGGCTGTTACCTTTTTCTTCGCCAAATTTATTCGCCATCGCTTTTACCAGCATACGAATCGCCGGAGAAGTATTGAATTCCAGATAGAAATCACGCACAAAACGCACCACTTCCCAGTGTTCTGGCGACAGCGAAATCCCTTCGTTCTCTGCAATCACCACTGCCAGCGGTTCACTCCACTGGCTGCTTTCTTTGAGATAGCCTTCGGTATCCGTTTCTATCTCTTTACCTTCGAAGATCAGCATAATTATTACTACCTTAATCAGACTGGCGGCAGTGTAACAAAAAACAAAGCCCCGCATAAAGCGAGGCTATGAAAGTGTTAGCGGGTGAGATTAATCGCGGCTGGCGAAGCCCAGAATGCTCAGCAGGCTGACGAAGATGTTGTACAGCGAAACATACAGGCTAACCGTGGCACGAATGTAGTTCGTTTCACCGCCATGAATGATGTTGCTGGTTTCAAACAGAATTGCGCCAGAGGAGATCAGAATGAATACCGCACTGATTGCCAGATGCAGGGCAGGCAGTTGCAGGAAGATATTCGCTACCATTCCAATCAGTACCACCACAATACCCGCCATCAGCATACCGCCGAGGAACGACATATCTTTGCGGGTAGTCAGCACATACGCAGAGCAGCAGAAGAACACTAATGCTGTGCCGCCCAGCGCCATAGCGATTACGTCGCCCATTCCGGCAGACAGGTAAGTGTTCAGAATTGGTCCGAGGATATAACCCAGAAAACCGGTAAAGGCGAACGCGGAGATAATCCCGGTCGGCTTATTCGCCGTTTTATAGGTCAGGAACATCAAACCATACATACCTACCAGCGTCAGAATCAGACCCGGAGATGGTAGCATCAGAACCGTACTGGCCGTCGCGGTAATCGCAGAAAAGGCCAGCGTCAGGCTCAGCAAGAAATAGGTATTACGCAGCACCTTATGGGTGCTAAGTAGCGATGTACGGTCATGTGAAGAACTAACTATACGATCCATGGAGTCACTCTCTATGACAGGTGTAATTAATAAAGCAGCATAATGATATTGCCGAAAGCTACCCAGAGGTTTTACCCATCTTTACGCATTTGATCTGGAACAGGTTTAGCAAAGACAGATTAAGTCATTGGGATGGCATAACGGCATGGCGATTTTGACAGGTAAAAGAAAAAGGGGTTAGCATTTAGCTAACCCCTTATCTTATTTGGCGGAAGCGCAGAGATTCGAACTCTGGAACCCTTTCGGGTCGCCGGTTTTCAAGACCGGTGCCTTCAACCGCTCGGCCACACTTCCGGAATGACGCGAACTATAAACATCCCGATGCGTCGTGTAAACCCCCAATGTGTTTGTTTGCCTGAAAAACAGACAAAATCGTGTTGATTGCGTGAAATAACAGCAATTTGCGCATTCCATCGCCATAAAAATCGCTTCATAACCTTCCTGCGGCAAGCCTTAAGGAAAATAAGGTTCATTTTTATCGCTAAAAGATAAATCCACACACTCTGTGTTGTTTTGTGCAAAAGTTTCACTACGCTTTATTAACAATACTTTCTGGCGACGTGCGCCAGTGCAGAAGGATGAGCTTTCGTTTTCTGTCTCTCTCGTGAAGCGATGGTTTGCCTTGCTCCAGGGACGTCGCTTGCCGACCAAAAGCGCCCGGCACTCCAGTCGGTGTCGCAAGGAGAAGAGACGTGCTATATGAATAACGAGGAAACCTTTTACCAGGCTATGCGACGTCAGGGGGTTACCCGGCGAAGTTTTCTTAAATATTGCAGTCTGGCTGCTACGTCGCTGGGATTAGGCGCGGGGATGGCACCAAAGATTGCCTGGGCGCTGGAGAATAAACCGCGCATTCCAGTGGTGTGGATCCACGGTCTTGAATGCACCTGCTGTACCGAATCTTTTATCCGTTCTGCTCATCCGCTGGCGAAGGATGTCATTCTTTCCCTTATTTCTCTCGACTACGACGATACTCTGATGGCTGCCGCAGGCACTCAGGCAGAGGAAGTCTTTGAAGACATCATCACGCAATACAACGGCAAATATATCCTCGCAGTAGAAGGTAACCCGCCGCTGGGCGAGCAGGGGATGTTCTGTATCAGTAGCGGTCGACCGTTTATTGAGAAACTCAAACGTGCAGCTGCCGGAGCCAGTGCAATTATTGCCTGGGGCACCTGTGCGTCCTGGGGCTGTGTGCAAGCCGCCCGACCCAATCCGACGCAGGCCACCCCCATCGACAAAGTCATCACCGACAAACCGATCATTAAAGTGCCCGGCTGCCCGCCGATCCCGGATGTGATGAGCGCCATCATTACTTACATGGTGACATTCGATCGTCTGCCGGATGTCGACAGAATGGGGCGTCCGCTGATGTTCTACGGTCAGCGAATCCACGATAAATGCTATCGCCGCGCTCACTTTGATGCCGGAGAGTTCGTCCAGAGTTGGGATGATGACGCCGCGCGTAAAGGTTACTGCCTGTACAAAATGGGCTGCAAAGGGCCTACCACCTATAACGCCTGTTCCTCCACACGCTGGAATGATGGCGTTTCTTTCCCAATCCAGTCTGGTCATGGCTGCCTGGGCTGTTCTGAAAATGGTTTCTGGGATCGCGGTTCGTTCTATAGCCGCGTGGTCGATATTCCGCAGATGGGAACGCACTCTACCGCCGATACCGTGGGCTTAACCGCGCTTGGTGTCGTGGCTGCGGCTGTTGGCGTACATGCAGTCGCCAGCGCCGTTGACCAGCGCAGACGTCATAACCAGCAACTTGCAGAAGCCGAACAACAGCCGGGCAACGAGGATAAACAGGCATGAGCACTCAGTACGAAACTCAGGGATACACCATCAACAATGCCGGACGCCGCCTGGTGGTCGACCCGATTACGCGCATCGAAGGTCATATGCGCTGCGAAGTGAATATTAACGATCAGAATGTGATCACCAATGCTGTTTCCTGCGGCACTATGTTTCGCGGGCTGGAGATCATCCTGCAAGGCCGCGATCCGCGTGATGCGTGGGCGTTCGTTGAGCGTATCTGCGGCGTCTGCACTGGCGTACACGCTCTGGCTTCGGTCTATGCAATTGAGGATGCCATCGGCATTAAAGTGCCGGACAACGCCAATATCATCCGTAATATTATGCTGGCGACGCTCTGGTGCCACGACCATCTGGTGCACTTCTATCAGCTCGCCGGGATGGACTGGATAGATGTGTTAGATGCGCTGAAAGCCGACCCACGGAAAACGTCAGAACTGGCGCAAAGCCTCTCCTCGTGGCCGAAATCATCCCCTGGCTATTTCTTCGACGTACAAAACCGCCTGAAGAAATTTGTTGAAGGCGGGCAGTTGGGGATCTTCCGCAATGGCTACTGGGGGCACCCGCAGTACAAACTGCCGCCGGAAGCCAACCTGATGGGCTTTGCCCACTATCTCGAAGCCCTCGATTTCCAGCGGGAGATCGTCAAAATTCACGCCGTTTTTGGTGGTAAAAACCCGCATCCGAACTGGATTGTCGGCGGGATGCCGTGCGCCATTAACATTGACGAAAGCGGCGCGGTCGGGGCGGTCAATATGGAACGCCTGAACCTGGTTCAGTCGATCATTACCCGCACGGCGGACTTCATTAACAACGTGATGATCCCCGACGCCTTAGCCATCGGTCAGTTCAACAAACCGTGGAGTGAAATCGGCACTGGTCTTTCTGATAAATGCGTCCTTAGCTACGGCGCATTCCCGGATATTGCCAACGACTTTGGCGAGAAAAGTCTGCTGATGCCAGGTGGTGCGGTAATCAATGGCGACTTCAACAATGTGCTGCCAGTGGATTTGGTTGATCCGCAGCAGGTGCAGGAGTTTGTCGATCACGCCTGGTATCGGTATCCCAACGATCAGGTTGGGCGTCATCCTTTTGATGGTATTACCGACCCGTGGTACAACCCTGGCGATGTCAAAGGCAGCGATACCAACATTCAGCAACTGAATGAACAGGAACGTTACTCGTGGATCAAAGCGCCACGCTGGCGCGGTAACGCGATGGAAGTAGGGCCGCTGGCGCGCACGTTAATCGCCTACCACAAAGGCGATGCTGCGACCGTTGAGTCGGTCGATCGCATGATGTCGGCGCTGAACCTACCGCTTTCTGGCATCCAGTCGACGTTAGGCCGCATTCTGTGCCGCGCGCACGAAGCGCAGTGGGCCGCAAGTAAGTTGCAATACTTCTTCGACAAGTTGATTACCAACCTGAAAAACGGCAATCTTGCCACTGCCTCCACTGAAAAATGGGAGCCTGCGACCTGGCCGAAAGAGTGCCGTGGCGTCGGCTTTACCGAAGCGCCGCGCGGGGCGTTAGGTCACTGGGCCGCCATTCGCGATGGCAAGATTGATCTCTACCAGTGCGTGGTGCCGACCACCTGGAACGCCAGCCCGCGCGATCCCAAAGGGCAGATTGGCGCATATGAAGCGGCGCTGATGAACACCAAAATGGCGATCCCCGAGCAACCGCTGGAGATCCTGCGTACTCTGCACAGCTTTGACCCGTGCCTCGCCTGTTCAACACACGTGCTGGGCGACGACGGTCGCGAGCTTATCTCCGTGCAGGTGCGTTAACAGCGAAGGAGAATCATCATGCAAGAGAAAAGCGACAACGTTGTCAGCCACTATGTCTTTGAAGCGCCAGTCCGTATCTGGCACTGGCTGACGGTGTTATGCATGGCGGTGTTGATGGTCACCGGTTACTTTATCGGTAAGCCGCTGCCTTCGGTCAGCGGCGAGGCGACGTATCTGTTCTATATGGGCTACATCAGGTTAATTCACTTCAGCGCCGGAATGATTTTTACCGTGATATTGCTGATGCGGATTTACTGGGCGTTCGTGGGTAATCGCTATTCACGCGAGCTTTTCATTGTGCCGGTATGGCGTAAAAGCTGGTGGCTGGGCGTGTGGTATGAAATCCGCTGGTATCTGTTTCTGGCAAAACGCCCGAGTGCCGACATCGGTCATAACCCCATCGCCCAGGCGGCGATGTTCGGCTATTTCCTGATGTCGGTCTTTATGATCGTCACCGGTTTTGCGCTGTTCAGCGAACACAGCCAGTATGCCATTTTCGCGCCGTTCCGTTATGTAGTGGAGTTTTTCTACTGGACGGGCGGCAACTCGCTGGACATTCACAGCTGGCATCGGCTGGGGATGTGGCTAATTGGTGCGTTTGTGATCGGTCATGTCTATATGGCGCTGCGTGAAGACATCATGTCTGATGACACGGTGATCTCCACGATGGTGAACGGTTACCGCAGCCACAAGTTTTTTAAAGTCAAAAGCAACAAGGAGCGTTCATGAGCGAGCAGCGCGTGGTGGTGATGGGGCTGGGCAACCTGCTATGGGCCGATGAAGGTTTCGGTGTGCGGGTGGCGGAACGGCTATATGCACATTATCACTGGCCCGAAAACGTGGAGATTGTCGATGGCGGCACTCAGGGGCTGAATTTGTTGGGCTACGTTGAAAGCGCCAGTCACTTGTTGATCCTCGATGCCATTGATTATGGGCTGGAGCCAGGAACGCTACGGACATATGCCGGAGAGCGCATTCCGGCATACCTTAGCGCAAAGAAAATGAGTCTGCACCAGAACAGTTTCTCCGAAGTGCTGGCGCTGGCGGATATTCGTGGACATTTGCCTGAACAAATCGCCCTGGTCGGGCTGCAACCGGCAATGCTCGACGACTACGGTGGCAGCCTGAGCGAACTGGCACGTGAACAACTGCCAGCAGCAGAACAGTTGGCGCTGGCGCAACTGGCAGAGTGGGGAATCGTGCCGCATCTGGCAGAGGAATCACGCTGTCTCAACTATGACTGTCTGTCGATGGAAAATTATGAAGGCGTTCGCTTACGCCAGTACCGGATGAGACTGGAGGAGCAGGGATGATCAATGACTCTCCTTTTAATGCGTTGTGGCAGCGTATGCTGGCGCGCGGCTGGACACCTGTCACAGAATCCAGCCTTGATGACTGGTTATCGCAGGCACCAGACGGCGTAGTGCTGTTAAGCAGCGATCCGAAACGCACGCCGGAGGTCGGTGATAATCCGATAATAATTGGCGAATTATTGCGCGAATTTCCAGACTTTACATGGCAGGTGGCGGTAGCTGACCTTGAGCAAAGCGAAGCCATCGGCGATCGCTTTGGTATTTTTCGCTTTCCCGCCACACTGGTGTTTACCGGCGGTAGCTATCGCGGCGTGCTGAATGGTATTCACCCGTGGGCGGAGCTGATAAACCTGATGCGTGGGCTTGTCGAACCGCAACAGGAGCGTGCCTCATGAGTGACACTTTTTTCCATTTACTGGGGCCAGGAACGCAACCTGATGACGACAGTTTCAGTATGAATCCGCTGCCGATCACCTGCCAGGTGAATGATGAACCGAGCATGGCGGCCCTGGAGCAATGTGCTCATAGCCCGCAGGTGATTGTGCTGTTAAACGAACTGCAACAACAGCTAAGCCAACGTATCCCCCCTTTGGGCGAGGTACTGGCAGTCGATCTGTTCAATCTCAACGCTTACGATCGCCACTTTATTAATACGCTTCTCGGGGAAGGGGAAGTGTCAGTTCGCATCCAACACGTTGATGGCAGTGAAAGTGAAATTCAGGAGGCAATTTTTTGCGGATTATGGCGAGTGCGCAGACGTCGCGGAGAGCAGTTACTGGAAGACCGTCTGGAGACTGGCTGCGCGCCGCTGCCTTTGTGGCAGGCGGCAACGCAAAACGTCTTGCCGACAGATTCGCTGTTACCGCCACCCATCGATGGCCTGATGAACGGACTGCCGTTGGCTCATGAATTGCTGGCGCATGTGCGTAACCCTGACACGCAGCCGCACAGTATTAACCTGACGCAATTGCCCATCAGCGAGGCTGACCGACTTTTTCTGTCGCGCCTTTGCGGGGAGGGGAATATTCAGATTCGCACCATTGGCTATGGCGAGAGCTATATCAACGCCACCGGGTTACGCCATGTCTGGCATTTACGTTGCACGGACACCCTAAAAGGTCCGCTGCTTGAGAGTTATGAAATCTGCCCTATACCGGAAGTTGTGCTGGCAGCGCCGGAAGATTTGGCTGATTCTGCGCAGCGGTTGGGCGAGGTGTGTCAGTGGCTGGTGGAAAACGAGCAACAGTGAAAACGGCGGCAAATGTCGCTTTCAGTCTTATGAATATCGCAATCAGCGAATACGACCACCTACAAACTGTAAGGATAAAAAGGGAGATCTACTATTAAAGGGTTATTTCCCTCTCTTCGCCTACAGGAGTTCGCATGTGGGATGTTATTGATTTATCGCGCTGGCAGTTTGCACTGACCGCGCTGTACCACTTTTTATTCGTGCCCCTTACCCTGGGGCTGATTTTTTTGCTGGCTATCATGGAAACCATTTACGTGGTCACCGGCAAAACAGTCTACCGCGATATGACGCGTTTCTGGGGTAAGCTCTTCGGTATCAACTTCGCTCTCGGCGTGGCCACTGGCCTGACAATGGAGTTTCAGTTTGGTACTAACTGGTCATTCTATTCCAACTATGTGGGCGACATTTTTGGCGCACCGCTGGCGATGGAAGCATTAATGGCCTTTTTCCTCGAATCCACCTTTGTCGGTCTGTTCTTCTTCGGCTGGCAACGGCTGAATAAATACCAGCATCTGCTGGTGACCTGGCTGGTGGCATTCGGTTCCAATATCTCCGCATTGTGGATTTTGAATGCCAACGGGTGGATGCAGTTCCCGACCGGCGCGCATTTCGATATCGACACCCTGCGTATGGAGATGACCAGTTTCAGCGATCTGGTTTTTAACCCTGTCAGCCAGGTGAAATTTGTCCATACGGTGATGGCGGGCTATGTGACCGGAGCCATGTTTATTATGGCGATCAGCGCCTGGTATTTACTGCGCGGACGGGAGCGTGATGTTGCGCTACGTTCGTTCGCCATCGGTTCGGTCTTTGGCACACTGGCGATAATCGGCGCGCTGCAACTTGGAGACAGTTCTGCTTATGAAGTCGCACGCGTTCAGCCGGTAAAACTGGCCGCAATGGAAGGGGAGTGGCAAACCGAACCCGCACCTGCGCCGTTCCATCTCGTTGCCTGGCCGGAACAGGATCAAGAACGTAATGCCTTTGCCATCAAAATTCCCGCACTGTTAGGGATCCTCGCCACTCACTCATTAGATAAGCCCGTTCCGGGGCTGAAAAATTTGATGGCTGAAACCTATCCACGCTTGCAACGCGGACGTATGGCCTGGCTGCTGATGCAGGAGATCTCGCAAGGTAACCGGGAGCCGCATGTGTTGCAGGCATTCCGGGAGTTGGAAAGCGACCTTGGTTACGGCATGTTGCTCTCCCGCTATGCGCCGGATATGAATCATGTCACACCGGCGCAGTATCAGGCAGCAATGCGTGGCGCTATTCCACAGGTTGCTCCGGTGTTCTGGAGTTTCCGCATCATGGTGGGCTGCGGTTCGCTGCTGTTACTGGTGATGCTGATTGCGCTCGTTCAGACGCTGCGTGGCAAAATTGACCAGCATCGTTGGGTGCTGAAAATGGCGCTCTGGAGTTTGCCACTGCCGTGGATTGCCATTGAAGCCGGGTGGTTTATGACCGAGTTTGGTCGTCAGCCGTGGGCGATTCAGGACATCTTACCGACATACTCCGCGCACTCCGCGTTAACCACGGGACAACTGGCTTTCTCACTGATCATGATCGTAGGGCTTTATACCCTGTTCTTAATCGCCGAAGTCTACCTGATGCAGAAATATGCCCGTCTGGGGCCGAGCGCGATGCAGAGTGAACAACCGACGCAGCAACAGGGGTAAAGGAGAGAATCATGTTTGATTATGAAACATTGCGCTTCATCTGGTGGCTGCTGATTGGCGTCATCCTGGTGGTCTTTATGATCTCCGATGGATTTGACATGGGGATTGGCTGTCTGTTGCCGCTGGTGGCGCGTAATGATGATGAACGTCGGGTATTGATTAACAGCGTTGGCGCACACTGGGAAGGCAACCAGGTCTGGTTGATTCTTGCGGGCGGTGCATTATTTGCCGCCTGGCCCAGAGTCTATGCAGCGGCGTTTTCCGGCTTTTATGTGGCGATGATTCTGGTGCTGTGCTCGCTGTTCTTTCGCCCGCTGGCTTTTGATTATCGTGGAAAAATCGCTGATGCGCGCTGGCGTAAAATGTGGGATGCCGGTCTGGTCATCGGCAGTCTGGTGCCGCCGGTAGTCTTCGGTATCGCGTTCGGCAATTTGTTACTTGGCGTGCCGTTTGTCTTCACGCCGCAATTACGCGTGGAGTACCTCGGTTCTTTCTGGCAATTGCTGACACCGTTCCCATTACTGTGTGGTTTGCTCAGTCTGGGCATGGTGATTTTACAAGGTGGCGTCTGGTTGCAACTAAAAACGGTCGGAGCTATTCACCTGCGTTCGCAACTGGCGACCAAACGCGCTGCGCTGTTGGTCATGCTGTGCTTTTTGCTGGCGGGGTACTGGCTGTGGGTGGGTATTGATGGCTTTGTATTGCTCGCCCAGGATGTTAACGGCCCGTCCAATCCGTTAATGAAACTGGTTACAGTACTGCCCGGTGCCTGGATGAATAATTTTGTTGAATCGCCGATTTTGTGGATCTTCCCGCTGCTGGGTTTTTTCTGCCCATTACTGACGGTGATGGCTATTTATCGGGGTCGCCCCGGTTGGGGATTTCTGCTGGCCTCATTGATGCAATTTGGCGTTATCTTCACGGCGGGCATCACGCTGTTTCCGTTTGTCATGCCTTCGAGCATCAGTCCGATCTCCAGCCTGACGCTGTGGGACAGCACCTCCAGTCAGCTGACGTTGAGCATTATGTTAGTAATTGTGCTGATATTTTTGCCTATTGTGTTGCTCTACACTGTATGGAGCTACTACAAAATGTGGGGGCGCATGACAACTGAAACGCTTCGCCGTCACGATAGTGAGCTGTACTAAGGAGGGATGATCAATGTGGTATTTATTGTGGTTCGTCGGAATTTTGTTGATGTGTTCACTCTCCACCGTGGTGTTGGTATGGCTGGAACCGCGTCTGAAAGGTTGATTTGACGCACAACAAACGTAGGCCTGATGAGACGCATCAACGTCGCATCAGGCAATAATGCGAAACATGAAAAACGGAAACCTGGCGATGAAAGCGATTTTGATCCCCTTTTTTTCTCTTTTGCTTCCGTTAACTCCGCTACCTGCATTTGCTCAGGGGGCGCCGGAACTGAAGCTGGAAAGTGTGGTGATTGTCAGCCGTCATGGTGTGCGAGCACCCACCAAATCTACGCAAATCATGCAGGACGTTACTCCAGACACCTGGCCTGGCTGGCCGGTGAAACTGGGTTGGCTGACACCACGAGGCGGTGAACTGATCTCTTATCTCGGACATTACCAACGCCAACGCCTGGTGGCTGACGGTTTGCTGGCAAAAAATGGTTGCCCGAAAGCTGGGCAGGTCGCGATTATTGCCGATGTTGACGAGCGCACTCGTAAAACAGGCGAAGCCTTTGCTGCCGGGCTGGCTCCCGACTGTGCAATAACCGTACATACTCAGTCAGACACTTCCCGTCCCGATCCGTTATTTAATCCCCTGAAAACCGGTGTTTGCCAACTGGATAAAGTGAACGTGACTGAGGCGATTCTCAGCAGGGCAGGCGGCTCTCTCGTTGATTTTACCGATCATCGGCAAACGGCATTTCACGAACTGGAGCGGGTACTCAATTTTCCGCAATCAAGTCTGTGCCTCAAACGAGAGAAACAAGACGAAAGCTGTTCGTTCACGCAGGCATTGCCCTCTGAACTCAAGGTGAGTGCTGATAACGTCTCATTAACGGGTGCGGTAAGCCTCGCATCCATGCTGACGGAGATATTTCTCCTGCAACAAGCACAGGGAATGCCGGAGCCTGGCTGGGGACGAATTACTGATTCACATCAGTGGAACACCTTGTTAAGCCTGCATAATGCGCAGTTTTATTTGCTGCAACGTACCCCGGATGTGGCTCGTCGTCGTGCCACACCGCTGTTGGATTTAGTTCTGACGGCGTTGACGCCAAACAACCCGCAAAAATCGAACTATGGAATTACGCTGCCGACTTCACTGTTGTTTATTGCCGGGCATGATACCAACCTGGCGAATCTGGGGGGGGCACTGAAGCTTAACTGGACGCTGCCGGGTCAACCGGATAACACCCCGCCGGGTGGTGAACTGGTATTTGAACGCTGGCGGCGGCTAAGTGATAACAGTCAATGGATTCAGGTTTCGCTGGTATTCCAGACCTTGCAGCAGATGCGTGATAAAACGCCGCTATCGCTAAAAACGCCGCCTGGAGAGGTAAAACTGACACTGGCAGAATGTGAGGAGAGAAACGCGCAGGGCATGTGTTCACTGGCGGATTTTACGCAAATAGTGAATGAAGCGCGTATTCCGGCATGTAGTTTACATCAGGATAAATAAACATTTGCCGCTGTTGGTCCTCGCAGGCCATTTACGCGGCAAAATTCTACGCGTAATCCTGGGATGAGCACTTCTGCGTCGCGGGGACTGAATGCGGAAATATGAACCTGGACTTCTTTACGACCGTCGGAGGGGATGATGAATCCTTTGCCGCTTTTGCGATCAAAGGTTTTGACAATTCCTGTCATTTTACGGGACAAACAAATTCCTTACTAAAAATACTGCGCTGCACTATACGGTGTTAATAAAATAAAGCCAGCGATATTTAAGACCGCCGGACGGCTAAAATAAAATTTGCTTAATCATATTTATCATGCGTTAATAGCTGCGTCGGTTTGAAAGACAGACAGCATACAAAGTAGTTTACTAAAGCAGTTCTCATTATCAGGCATTATCCCCTTCTTTTGAGTCTCTCTCCTGAACACTAAGTAGTTTCTGTAATAAAGCCCTGTTTGCCGAAAGGCTCAAAATGAAGGAAGTAAAATATGTCTAATAAAATGACTGGTTTAGTAAAATGGTTTAACGCAGATAAAGGTTTTGGCTTTATCACTCCTGATGATGGCAGCAAGGACGTTTTCGTTCATTTCACCGCCATCCAGAGCAATGAATTTCGCACGCTGAATGAAAATCAGAAAGTCGAATTTTCTATTGAGCAGGGGCAACGTGGTCCCTCGGCAGCGAACGTTGTTACGCTCTAAGGTTGCCGTTATTACTCAACATCTCCATTTCCGCTGTCCATGTTGTCATGGTTCACAGTACCGCACATCGGCATTCGATGTGACGGAGCGAAACCCTTTGGGCGCTAAGTGTATTTTCTGTAAATCGACGATGATCACCTTTGATAACGTTGCCTTGCAAATACGCACTGACCATGCGCCGCTGGATTTCACAAAATAATATCAGGCTCCCTCGCGGAGCCTTTTTTATATCTTCTGTTTGCGCTTATCCCTGTACGCATATTGAGCGATAACCTACTGATTATTGAATCTTTCATGCAGATGGCTTATAACATTTCTAACCTGACCAGGGGATCGGAACCAACACCTTGCTGGCGTGTTGCTGTCTTTTAAGACCAGAAGAGGTTAACAGTGAATATTGAAGAGCTAAAAAAACAAGCCGAAACGGAAATCTCCGACTTTATTGCGCAAAAAATCGCCGAATTGAATAAAAACACAGGGAAAGAAGTCTCTGAAATTCGCTTTACTGCACGGGAGAAAATGACCGGGCTTGAAGGTTATGACGTCAAAATCAAAATAATGTGATTTTGTGAACATCACCCCGCACGAGGTGATGTTCCGCTTGTTGCTAATTTAGTGACCAATCATTGGCGCTTGTGGAATTAAGCGTCGATACAATTCTTCTGGCACCGGGCTTTGCCATACACCCGCATACATCGCATATCCAATCACCGCAAACATAATCCCCAGAACCAATAGCGTCATTAACCAGCCAGACAACGCAAAGGCCTTTTTATTTGCCGCAGGTTTTTGCAGCGAAAAAGTTAATGTTGAAGTGACCGGACATGACTCTACGCAAGTCATACAGCCGGTACATTCCACTGTTCGTACCTGAATTAATTTATCGACCGGGATCCGTGATGGGCAATTTTTTGCGCATTTGCCACAATCGATACAACTTTCGGCATTGCGACGAATCTTAAACGGCGAAAATAACGAAACCACGCCCATCAGCGCGCCATATGGGCAAAGATAACGACACCAGGCATGGCGAATAAATAGGCTGGCAATCAGCAAAACGGTCACGCTGATTAATGTCGCGGTTCCCATATGACGAAAGAAATCGAGCATTTTAACGTCCATCACCACGCTGTAGGGCGATAGCATAAAATAGTGAATTGCCTGAGCGGGCATCAATAACGCGATATAGAGAAAAAAACTCAACAGCAAATACTTCACTGCGCGCAGAGGAATATCCAGCCAGCGGGGAAGGGCAAATTGCCGACCAAACAGTTTTTTCCCGAGATCGCCGATTAATTCAGAAAGCGTACCAATCGGGCATAACCATGAACAAAAGGCCTTTTTCAGCAACAGACTGATGATGATAAAAGCGACCAGCAACAGCATCGCGGCGGCATGGACGGAAGGTAGCTGGCCTGTTTCAAAGCTATATTTCAGATTCATCAGGCCGGCAATCGGTAGCCAGCCTTCGATGCCTCCTGGTCTGGCGACAAATGTCGTACTACCTGCCGTTTCGTAATAGCGCACCCAGTACCAGAAGGTGACGGCAATATAAATATTGATTGCTAACAGTAATAATTGCGTCGCTTTACGCCAGGTCGTGGCATTACGCCAGTCATTCCACGGTAATTTGCCGCCCGTCGTGCCTGGCCGCCGCTGCCAGCGGGTTCTTTTTTTCTCTGTCATGATTTTGCCAGCCCGTTAAGTTGCATACTAAATGCCACTATTCTAAATATTCTTAACTGGCTGATATTGATTCAAATCGCGTTCAGGTCTTTCTTATTCAACCACGCTTCCAGAGCGGCAACACTGCGTGTAATTTCTTCGTGTGGGAGGGGCGCAGATAATGGCTGCTGCTCCAGTTGCGCGCATAGCTGGCTGGCGCTACGCATTCCCAGACTCGCGCAGCTGCTTTTTAGCTGGTGCGCGGCACGTTTAATTTTTTCGCCGTCCTGCCTGGCGCGGGCTGCGTCTATTTCATCGAGAAGTGGCAGGGCATGTTGTTTAAATAATGTCAGCCATTCGCGAATACTCTCCGTCCCCATTAACTGAGCATCTTCATGGAGTTGCGATACATCCAGCGATTGATCTTTATTGGTTTGCAGTTGGAGATAGTGCGCCAGTAACTGACCGAGCACTTCACGCGGCACTGGTTTAGGGATAATCCCGCGAAAGAGCGAACTGGTTCGCTGGCGCAGCGTTTCGTCGATGACATGGGCGCTAAAGCCAATCAAAACCAGCGACGGATATTGCTGTACCAGTTGTCGGGCAAGGGTAATGCCGTCGATATCCGGCAGATCAAAATCCACCAGTGCGGCAGCAAATGGTTCACTATTTTGCAGCGTTTCTATCGCCTGCGCGGCATTGCCAACAGCCACGACCTGCGCACCGCTGGTGTTTAGCATCTCAACGGTAATTCGCTGGGTTAGCGGGTTATCTTCAATTAACAGCAAACGTAAACCGTCCAGACGTACCGCCTGATTGACTGTTTTTGGCACGGGGGCAGTGGCAACACGTAACGGCAAGCGTAAACAAAAACAGCTTCCAGCCCCCGGCGTGCTGGTGGCGCTCAGTTCGCCGCCCATCGCCTGAGCCAGACTGCTACTGATAGTCAGCCCCAGCCCGGTGCCGCCGCGTTTGCCGCTTACCTGAACAAATGGCTGGAATATTTCTGCCAGTTTCGCGGGATCAATCCCGCAGCCGCTGTCTTCCACTTCGACCAACCATTGCTCGCCATCAGTGCGACTGCGCAGGACGATCTGCCCCTCGTCAGTGAAACGCACGGCGTTGCTCAACAAGTTGGTAATAACCTGGCGAATACGTCGCGGATCGCCCATTAACGCGCTCGGTACATCGTTGGCAATTGCCGTTGCCAGGCGAATCGGGCGACCTTTCACCCGCCCGCTCATTAATTGCAGGGTACTTTCCAGCAGCGGGCGTGGTTCAAAGGGTTCATCGCTGACCGAAACATTTTTGCCCCCCGCTTCGATAGCCGAATAATCGAGGATATCGTTAAGGATGGTCAGCAGCGATTCGCCGGAGTCGGTAATTGCCCGCAAATCATCACGCTGGGCGTTAAGTGCGGGGTTATCTGCCAGCAGTTGCGCGGTGCCGAGAATACCGTACAGCGGTGTGCGGATCTCATGGCTCATTGCCGCCAGAAACGCAGATTTTGCCTGGCTGGCTTTTTCGGCTTCCGCACGAGCCTGTCGATGTTCTACCACCAGTTCCTGTAATTCAGCCGTGCGCGCTTTTACTTGTGCCGCCAGCTGTTCGCGCTGGCGATTCAGCGCATGAACGCTGCTGCGAAACGCATCCATCAGCCGCCCGATGGTATCCAGCTCCCGCACGCCAGCGGTTTCCGGGAAAGGGGAGTCGATATCACCGTCCAGCAAGCGTTGCAGCGCCTGCGTTTGTTCAGCAAGTGGACGTGTGACAGAGCGATAAACCACGCGCCAGAGGATCAGAATCAGTGCGCAAAGTGAAACCATCCCCAGCAATACCAGGCTGTATTGCCCGCGTGCGCTGGCTTTTTCGAGATGCGCCAGTCCATGTTGATTACGCAGCTCAATAGTGTCGACCAGCTGACTGACTTCGCTACTAAACTGCGCAAACTGGGCGATGTTATTTTGGGCGAGAGTGTGCAGGTGATTGCTGATTTCACTGTCCTGCTGATACAGCGCCAGCAAATCGCTATATTGGCTAACGGTAGTTAACGTTGTTGCGACCTGAGCACGAACTCCCGGATCTTCAATGCGTATTTGCCGACGTTGCAGAATTTTCACCGCATTATTGAGCTGCTTTTCCAGCGTTGGCGAATTTTTCTGGATCAGTTCCAACCCCAGATTCATCACCATTTGCTGCACCCGCAGGGCGCTAAGGCGCAGTTCATTCATCTGGTTAACATACTCAAGATCGATATCAATCAGCCGATCGAGTGCACTTTCAGCGGCCTGACGCTGATGTTGTTCGATCAAATCGTAAATCCCGGCCTGGGTCGCTCCGGCGGAGGTTGCCGCATTATTCGCCTGACCTTGCGCCAGGCGTGCGATTTCATCGGCGGCGGCGACTATCTGCTGACTGAGTTGCTGTTGTTGCTGGCGCAGTTGCAAACGCTGTCCCACCAGTTCCCCTTGCTGACGTAACGAACGGGAAATCTCCTGCTCCTGTTGTTCAATAGCGGTGGTATCAAAACCTTGTTCCCGTAACGCTTGCAGCAACGCATTAATCTTCAGGCTTTGTGCGGTGAGCATTCGCCCCTGCGCCTGCCACATTTTTTCGTTATCGGCACTGGTCAGGTTCTGCGCGGCGAAAAGTTCCCAGGCGCTGGCTTCGCTCAACTGGCGCGCCATATTCATGGTAGGAATCAATGCCTGAGTGTTGTCTTTTTCCACCTGGCTGATAAAGCGCAGGTTGTACCATCCCACCAGGGTACTGGTCAGGGTTAACAGCGCCATCAGGGCAAAGCCCATCCAGAGCCTTCGGGTCAGGGTTAAATTCACGGTCGGTGTACTTAGGTGAAAAATGTTGAGTCGCAAAGCGGAATACATCTAGCATAAAGCCTTATTATTGATGAGGCTATCATGCGCGTACTGCTATTTTTACTTCTTTCCCTTTTCATGTTGCCGGCATTTTCGGCTGATAACCTGTTGCGCTGGCATGATGCGCAGCATTTCACGGTGCAACCCTATACGCCGCTTAAAGCCAAACGCGCATGGAAACTGTGCGCGCTTTACCCCAGCCTGAAAGATTCATACTGGTTATCGTTGAACTATGGAATGCAGGAGGCTGCTCGCCGCTACGGTGTGGATTTAAAAGTGCTGGAGGCAGGCGGCTACAGCCAGTTAGCTACCCAGCAGGCGCAAATCGACCAGTGTAAGCAATGGGGGGCAGAGGCCATTTTGCTCGGTAGTAGCACGACGTCATTTCCCGATCTGCAAAAGCAGGTAGCAAGTCTGCCGGTGATTGAACTGGTGAATGCCATTGACGACTCACAGATAAAAAGCCGCGTTGGTGTGCCCTGGTTTCAGATGGGCTATCAACCAGGGCGATATCTGGTGCAATGGAGCCACGGTAAACCACTGAACGTGCTGTTGATGCCCGGACCCGATAACGCCGGGGGCAGTAAGGAGATGGTAGAGGGGTTTCGCGCAGCCATTGCCGGAAGCCCGGTGCGTATTGTCGATATTGCGCTCGGTGACAACGATATTGAAATCCAGCGTAACCTGTTGCAGGAGATGCTGGAACGTCATCCAGAAATCGACGTCGTTGCCGGAACGGCCATTGCGGCAGAGGCGGCAATGGGTGAAGGACGTAACCTGAAAACGCCGCTTACCGTGGTGTCGTTTTATCTTTCACATCAGGTGTATCGCGGGCTGAAGCGGGGAAGAGTGATTATGGCTGCCAGCGATCAAATGGTCTGGCAGGGGGAACTGGCGGTTGAGCAGGCCATCAGGCAATTACAGGGGCAATCGGTGTCTGATAATGTCAGCCCACCGATTTTAGTTCTGACGCCGAAAAATGCCGACCGCGAACATATCCACCGCTCGCTGTCACCGGGGGGATTTCGTCCGGTCTATTATTATCAGCACACATCAGCGGCTAAGAAATAACCTTCGCCATGTTGCGTCACCAGTAAATCCGCGCTGAGTTTATGGCGTAAACGACGAATTAACACATCGACGGTGCGCAGGTCAGGATTTTCCACCCGACGCGCAGAAAGCATACGCAGCAGACGTTCACGGCTGAGAATTTCGCCTGGGTTGGTCACAAACGCCACCAACATTTCATACTCTGCGCGGGTCAGTTTAATCGGCTCGCCATCCCGCTCCAGCGTATGGCGCGACACATTCAGGCAATAACCGGCAAAGCGATAGCAGTTGTCCTGAGTGTGCGGTTGAGCTTGTCGCGCGAGGTCGATGCGCCAGAGCAGATTTTTTACCCGTACTACCAGTTCGCGCAGTTCCAGCGGTTTGGTGACGTAATCGTCTGCGCCCATTTCCAGCCCAACAATACGGTCAATTCGATCGCTGCGTCCGGTAACCAGAATAATCCCCACCGTTGAGCGTTCTCGCAGGGCGCGGGTTAACATCAGGCCATTTTCATCGGGCAAGTTGATATCCAGCAGAATTAAATCCACCGGCTGATTCTGCATAATTTCCCGCAGCCCGGCACCGCTCGCCGTAACGGAAACGGTATACCCCTCCTGAGTGAAGTAGGTTTGTAATCGCGCTTGGGTAACCGGTTCATCTTCAACAATAACAATGTGATGTGGCATCAGAGGGTTTTACTCATTCTGTTCATATCTGTTCATATTCTGCCGTAAGCCGTTCATCCTGACCAGTGCCGCTGTTCATATTTGCTCATTAAGATCGCTTCACTAAACCATAATTTTACAGGGGCTATTATGCGGAAACTCTGGAACGCGCTACGCCGACCCAGTGCTCGTTGGTCGGTACTGGCGCTGGTCGCTATTGGGATTGTGATTGGCATTGCGCTGATTGTATTGCCACACGTTGGGATCAAAGTCACCAGCACAACCGAATTTTGTGTCAGTTGCCACAGTATGCAACCGGTGTATGAAGAATATAAACAGTCGGTGCATTTCCAGAACGCCTCCGGCGTGCGAGCTGAATGCCATGACTGTCATATCCCGCCGGATATTCCAGGCATGGTGAAGCGCAAACTGGAAGCGAGCAACGATATCTACCAGACCTTTATTGCCCACTCCATTGATACACCTGAAAAATTCGAAGCCAAACGCGCGGAACTTGCCGAGCGTGAATGGGCGCGAATGAAAGAAAACAACTCGGCAACCTGCCGCTCCTGCCATAACTACGATGCGATGGATCATGCGAAGCAGCATCCGGAAGCGGCACGTCAGATGAAGGTGGCAGCGAAAGATAATCAATCCTGCATCGACTGTCATAAAGGTATTGCCCACCAGTTACCGGATATGAGTAGCGGCTTCCGTAAGCAGTTCGACGAGTTGCGCGCCAGTGCTAATGACAGTGGTGACACGCTGTACTCCATTGATATCAAGCCGATTTATGCGGCGAAAGGCGATAAAGAAGCGTCTGGTTCACTGCTGCCTGCTTCGGAAGTGAAAGTCCTTAAACGTGACGGCGACTGGCTGCAAATTGAGATTACCGGCTGGACAGAAAGCGCCGGACGTCAGCGTGTACTCACCCAATTGCCAGGTAAACGCATCTTTGTTGCCTCGATTCGTGGTGATGTGCAGCAGCAGGTGAAAACGCTGGAGAAAACCACCGTAGCCGACACCAATACCGAGTGGAGCAAGTTGCAGGCCACTGCGTGGATGAAGAAAGGCGACATGGTAAACGATATCAAACCGATCTGGGCTTATGCGGATTCGTTGTACAACGGCACTTGTAACCAGTGCCACGGCGCACCGGAAATCGCCCACTTTGACGCTAACGGTTGGATCGGCACGCTCAACGGCATGATTGGCTTTACCAGTCTCGATAAACGTGAAGAACGCACCTTGTTGAAATATCTGCAAATGAATGCGTCTGACACCGCAGGTAAGGCTCACGGCGATAAGAAGGAAGAAAAATAATGAACAATAACGATCTCTTTCAGGCATCACGTCGGCGTTTTCTGGCACAACTCGGCGGCTTAACCGTCGCCGGGATGCTGGGGCCGTCATTGTTAACGCCGCGCCGTGCGACTGCGGCGCAAGCGGCGGCTGTCATCTCGAAAGAGGGCATTCTTACCGGGTCGCACTGGGGGGCTATCCGCGCGACGGTGAAGGATGGTCGCTTTGTGGCGGCAAAACCGTTCGAACTGGATAAATATCCGTCGAAAATGATCGCCGGATTGCCGGATCACGTACACAACGCGGCGCGTATTCGTTATCCGATGGTACGCGTGGACTGGCTGCGTAAGCGCCATCTGAGCGACACATCCCAGCGCGGTGATAACCGTTTTGTGCGCGTGAGCTGGGATGAAGCCCTCGACATGTTCTATGAAGAACTGGAACGCGTACAGAAAACTCACGGGCCGAGTGCCTTGCTGACCGCCAGTGGTTGGCAATCGACGGGGATGTTCCATAACGCTTCGGGGATGCTGGCGAAAGCTATTGCCTTGCATGGCAATAGCGTGGGTACGGGCGGAGATTATTCTACCGGCGCTGCGCAGGTGATCCTGCCGCGCGTAGTCGGTTCGATGGAAGTGTATGAACAGCAAACCTCCTGGCCGCTGGTATTGCAGAACAGCAAAACCATTGTACTGTGGGGCTCCGATTTGCTGAAAAACCAGCAAGCGAACTGGTGGTGCCCGGATCACGATGTTTATGAATATTACGAGCAGCTAAAAGCGAAAGTCGCCGCCGGTGAAGTTGTGGTCATCAGCATCGATCCGGTTGTCACATCCACCCATGAGTATCTGGGGCGCGAGCATGTGAAGCACATTGCGGTTAACCCGCAAACTGACGTGCCGCTGCAACTGGCGCTGGCACATACGCTGTACAGTGAAAACCTGTACGACAAAAACTTCCTCGCTAACTACTGTGTGGGTTTTGAGCAGTTCCTGCCGTATCTGCTGGGTGAGAAAGACGGTCAGCCGAAAGATGCCGCATGGGCTGAAAAACTGACCGGCATTGATGCCGAAACCATTCGTGGGCTGGCGCGGCAGATGGCGGCGAACAGAACGCAAATTATTGCTGGCTGGTGCGTGCAGCGTATGCAGCACGGTGAACAGTGGGCGTGGATGATTGTCGTTCTGGCGGCGATGCTGGGGCAAATTGGCCTGCCAGGTGGTGGCTTTGGTTTTGGCTGGCACTATAACGGCGCAGGCACGCCGGGGCGTAAAGGCGTTATTCTGAGTGGTTTCTCCGGCTCTACGTCGATTCCGCCTGTTCACGACAACAGTGACTACAAAGGCTACAGCAGCACCATTCCGATTGCCCGTTTTATCGATGCGATCCTCGAACCGGGGAAAGTGATCAACTGGAACGGTAAATCGGTAAAACTGCCGCCGCTGAAAATGTGTATTTTTGCCGGAACTAACCCGTTCCATCGCCATCAGCAGATCAACCGCATTATTGAAGGCTGGCGCAAGCTGGAAACGGTTATCGCCATAGATAACCAGTGGACCTCAACCTGCCGCTTTGCCGACATCGTGCTGCCTGCGACCACGCAGTTTGAGCGTAACGATCTCGACCAGTACGGCAACCACTCCAACCGTGGCATTATCGCCATGAAACAGGTCGTGCCGCCGCAGTTCGAGGCGCGCAACGACTTTGATATTTTCCGCGAGCTGTGCCGCCGCTTTAATCGCGAAGAATCCTTTACCGAAGGGCTGGACGAAATGGGCTGGCTGAAACGCATCTGGCAGGAAGGTGTACAACAAGGCAAAGGACGCGGCGTTCATCTGCCAGCGTTTGATGACTTCTGGAATAACAAAGAGTACGTCGAGTTTGACCATCCGCAGATGTTTGTTCGCCACCAGGCATTCCGCGAAGATCCGGATCTCGAACCGCTGGGCACGCCGAGTGGCCTGATTGAGATCTACTCGAAAACCATCGCCGATATGAACTACGACGATTGTCAGGGGCATCCGATGTGGTTTGAGAAAATCGAACGTTCCCACGGTGGACCCGGCTCGCAGAAGTATCCGTTGCATCTGCAATCTGTGCATCCCGATTTCCGACTTCACTCACAGTTATGTGAATCTGAAACCCTGCGTCAGCAATATACGGTAGCGGGTAAAGAGCCAGTATTTATTAGCCCGCAGGATGCCAGTGCGCGCGGTATTCGTAACGGTGATGTGGTACGCGTGTTTAACGCTCGCGGTCAGGTGTTGGCAGGAGCAGTAGTTTCTGACCGCTATGCACCCGGCGTGGCGCGAATTCACGAAGGGGCATGGTACGATCCAGATAAAGGTGGCGAGCCTGGTGCGCTGTGCAAATACGGTAACCCCAACGTGTTGACCATCGACATCGGAACTTCGCAGCTGGCGCAGGCGACCAGTGCACACACTACGCTGGTGGAAATTGAGAAGTACAACGGAACAGTGGAGCAGGTGACGGCGTTTAACGGCCCCGTGGAGATGGTGGCGCAGTGCGAATATGTTCCGGCGTCGCAGGTGAAATCATGACCACGCTGACAGCACAACAGATTGCCTGTGTTTACGCCTGGCTGGCGCAGTTGTTCTCCCGTGAACTGGACGATGAACAACTGACGCAAATCGCCAGTGCGCAGATGGCTGAATGGTTTTCGTTGCTGAAAAGCGAACCGCCGCTCACAGCGGCGGTGAATGATCTGGAAAACTGTATTGCCACGCTGACAGTACGTGACGATGCCCGTCTGGAACTGGCCGCTGACTTTTGCGGCCTGTTTCTGATGACCGACAAACAAGCCGCGCTGCCGTATGCATCGGCCTACAAACAGGACGAGCAAGAGATTAAACGCTTGTTAGTTGAGGCAGGGATGGAAACCAGCGGCAATTTCAACGAACCGGCAGATCATCTGGCGATCTATCTCGAGTTGTTGAGTCATCTGCATTTTTCGCTGGGAGAGGGGACCGTTCCTGCGCGAGGAATCGAAAGTTTGCGGCAAAAAACACTGACGGCGCTGTGGCGCTGGTTACCGGAGTTTGCTGCGCGTTGCCGTCAGTATGATAGCTTTGGTTTTTACGCGGCACTAAGCCAGTTATTGCAGGTGTTGGTGGAGTGCGACAACCAAAAGAGATAATGCCGATTTGTAGGCCTGATAAGACGCGTTAAGCGTCGCATCAGGCAACAAACTCACGGATGAGCCACAAACCGGGAAAGCCGCTGGCGCAGCAGGCGGTTTTCCTGTTTCAGATGTGCAATATCATCCATTAACGTCAGCGCCACCGCGATCCCCGGCCAGTCCAGCGCCAGCTCATTACGCAGCCGTACTGCGCGTTGCACCACGATGGCGGCATGGTCGTCAAATACCCAGGTTGTTTCCTGGAGCTCACGCGGTTCAACCACCCCCAAACCGACAATTTCATTCAACTCCTCTTCAGAGATGCCGGTATGCAGGCAAAATTCGGTAATGGTAAAAGTCACCATAACATTAGCCATCATGCTTTCCCCCAATCTTTGCGTGGATCAAAAGACGACTGGGCGTCTGCCAGTTGCTGCCACAGCGCGGCAGTGTTTTCATCTGGTTTCGGCGGCATCACGATTTTCAGTACCGCATACAGATCGCCGGTCTGTTTTTTGCTCACCAGACCTTTGCCTTTAACGCGCAATCGTTGCCCGGCCTGGCTGCCAGGCGGGATAGTCAGCAAAATGCTTTCTTTCAGTGTTGGGACGGTGACTTTAGCACCCAGCGCCGCTTCCCACGGGCTAACCGGCACCACAATTTCCAGATCCTGACCGACAATATCAAACAGCGGATGCGGCGCAATATGAATCACCAGCCACAAATCGCCATTCGGGCCACCGTTTTCGCCCGGCGTCCCCTGGCCTTTCAGGCGGATGCGTTGACCATTGCCGACGCCCGCCGGGATCTTCACATTCAGCGTTTTCGGGATTTCCTGTTCGATCATGCCAAAGGCGTTATAAACCGGCAGGTTATAGCTGATGGTACGCTTGTGCTCAGTAAGCGTTTCTTCAAGGAATACCGCCACTTCGATTTCAATATCGTGGCCACGTGTAGCGGGGCGTTGGCGGCTCTGGCGGGCATGTTGACCGAAAATTGACGAGAAGATATCGTCAAAATCTTCGGCGTTAAAACTCTGACCGTCGCCATGATGGAACTGACGGTTAAATTGCGGATCGTTGCGATGTTGCCACATCTGATCATACTCAGCGCGACGTTGCTCATCACTCAACACTTCCCACGCTTCAGCGACCTCTTTGAAGCGGGCTTCGGCATCGGGTTCTTTACTGACATCGGGATGGTATTTACGGGCCAGTCGACGATAGGCGGTCTTGATTGTCTTGAGATCGTCCGTCGGTTTCACGCCCATGATGGCGTAATAATCCTTTAATTCCATAGCGTTATCTCGCGTAAATCAATACAGACAAAGGGAAACCCCTGACAAGGTATCAGTGTTAAGTGTAGGGGAAATCAGAAAAAATCGTAGGCCAGAGACAACAACATAACTAAAAATGATATTTTCAGCCTGAATGTTGGCAGGTAAAAGAGGGGACGTTTAACCTTCAGGGATGCCCCATGACGACCTTGCCAGGGGGCAGAAAATGGGGGCTTATCCCGCTTTTACCGCAGTTACCATCACTTCAACCAGAATCTCCGGGCGGGCCATCTCAGCTTGTACGGTAGCACGTGCCGGGCTATATCCTTCTGGTATCCAGCTAACCCATACGTCGTTGAAATCGGCAAAATCGCGGCTGATATCTTTTAACCATATCTGAGCGGACAAGAGATGAAATTTATCACTGTCAGCTGCCGCAAGTAATTCGTCGATTTTCTCCAGCACTTCGCGCGTTTGTTGCGCGATGGACGGGGTATTGCTCTTCGGTGTCTGACCGGAGAGAAAAACAAGATTGCCATATTCCACGCTGGCGGCAAGACGCGGTTGTGGGTTATTACGTTTGATATTCAAGCTGATTGGCTCCATGTCAGTCCATCAAGTGAAATTGCAGGGTCTTCGCCCGACAGCAGAGCGCCTAACACCACGGCACTACCCGCCGCCAGCGTAAAGCCCAGACTGCCCTGACCAAGATTCATCCATAGATTTTGATACTTCGCCCGTCCTAATAGTGGCGGACCCGCAGGGGTGGATGGACGCATACCCGTCCATAATTCGGCCTCATCGATACCTTGTAGTTGCGGAAAGCTGGCCGCTACGATCTGTTTTAAAGCGCCAATGCGTTCAGAGCGCAGTTCATTACCGTCATAGCCAATATCGACCATGGCGGCGATGCGCAACCGGTCACCGAGTCGGGCATAGACAATTTTATGACCATAGTCGGTGACACTGATTTGTGGCGCGATCCCCATTTTTTGTGGGAAGGGGAGCGTCAAACTGTAACCTTTCAGACCGCAGAGCGGTACGTGCGTCCCGGTTCCGGCAAGCAAATGCGTGCTGCCATTACCGGCGGCAACGACATAATCATCCGCAACCAGCGTTCCAGTGCGGGTGGTAATAGAGACAATGCGCTCACCTTTTTTATTCAACTGCAAAACTTCACAATCGGTTTGTAGCGAAAAATTCGCGCTGGCATTAAGTTTGGTAAGTAATGCCTGACAGAACTTATAGCAATCCGCCGTTTCATCGCCGGGGGAGTAAATACCACCGCACAGGGAATGACCAATATGTTTTAGTGCAGGTTCAAGATGAACACACTCTTCGCGTGATAAAGCCTGTTGAAATTGCGGATCAATGCCTTTTGCCGCTTTGGCTAAATCTTGCTGACGGCGATGAATAATCAGTTTGCCAGAACGGCGCCAGTGAAAATCATCAAGATTATCTTCCAACAACCATGCTTCCATGACCTGACGACTTAACAGTGATAAGCGTAAAATATGGTCGCCATTGAGTTTATTTGTCCGGCTATTACAGGACATTAAAAACGCCAGCAACCAGCGCCACTGGCTAAATGACAGGCGCAAACGCATATTCAGAGGGGAGTCACTTTTCCCCATCCATTTAAGCCCCTGCATCGGTACGCCTTTATCCGCCAGAGGGGCAACGTAGCGATAGCTGAGTTGCCCGCCATTAGCGAAACTGGTGGCGACGCCTGCCTGACTGTTGCGTTCTAACAATTGCACCTGATGGCCCTGTTTTACCAGCACCCATGCTGTCGCCAGACCAATTACCCCGCCGCCAATAACTACAATGCGTTTTTTCATCACCTGAGATATCCACCGCTAATAAGTGCGTTGGGGATATGTCAAAACATTTAGGCCTGAGGAGCAATTGACTTTTTATTTTCAGGGTATAACTCAAGGTTAATGGCTCGCAGTTGCTGACGTAATTGCTGACAGAGGAAATCGACAAATTTTTGTGTAATAGGGCTAAGCGAAACATCGGCACGGCGTAGCAAACAAAGGTCAATTTTCATTGGGGGGGCGATGGGGTGAATCGTCTCTGCCGGGAGGTTATGACGGGCAGAGAAAATATCGGTAATACTGCATCCCATTCCTCGTTTTACAAATTCAGTCGCCATGTAATAGGTCTGGACATTCAGGCGTGTCGTCAAAAAATCACGTCGTTTAGCTATTGCATCAGAAAGGGAATAGGGGCCGGGAGAAATCCAGCGTTGTTGGTCAATCTTGTCTATTTCTACCGCGCCCTGTCGATAGTCCCGGTCGATATAAACCAGCGGAACTTCGGCTATCAGCGTCGTCATAATCTCCCCCTGTTGAATCGGCTGTAGCGTCAGAGCCAGATCAATCTCGCGCAGATCAAGCTTTTTAACCAACGTTTCGGTGTGCTCTGTCGTCAGTGTCATTACCAGATTCGCATTCTGCTGGTAAAACGCAGTGACTATTTCCGGCACCAGACTTAATCCCAGGCTTGGCAGACATCCCAGAGCTATTCTGGCTCGCGGATCTCGCGTCAGGTTATCGGCCAGCAGTCGCAGGTTATCGAGTTCGTGATAAATCGACTGCGCTTTTTCAAAAAGTGTGATCGCTTCGCTGGTTGGAAGAAGCTTGCCACGCACTCGCTGAAAGAGCTGAAACCCGAGTTTTTGTTCAGCGTTTTTTAACGCTTTACTGGCGGCCGGCTGGGAAATATTCAGCGATTCCGCTGCCCGGGAAAGTGTCCCGCATGTCATTACGGCATAGAAGATTTCCAGGTGGCGCAGTTTCATTAAGAGTTAACCCAGAGTTATAGACAATAGATAAAAAGTCATTTCATGGTAACACCAAGTTAACATAAATTTAATCTGTAACGCCTATTCTGGTAACAATGCGTTATTTGCCCACCTAAAGGGGTTAATTACGAACTCAGAATAATACCTGTAGTACCCGGACAAACCCTCAGTGCATTTTGCTAACAATAATAACGAGGGGGGATATTTTCTGAGCTGTCCAAATACATCGGCTGATATTGATGGTCGATTCGATGGGGTTAAGGAGTTATATGAGTGACTCAATGCTCGCTGGTGGTTCGCTAACCAGACAAAATATCACCAAAAAGAATGTCATTATTGGTTTACTGTTGGTTGTTTTTTTACTGACAGCGTTCTGGTGTCAGGGGCGTCCAGGTAATGAACTCGGACTGCTTGGTTTTACACCGCTGGTAGCGTTAGCGGTGCTCTCGTTGATAGGCGTCGATATTGTTCTGGCGGTTATTTCATCGATTATTATTGCGATGATAATGACTTCCACCGGCTTACCTGAAATGGGCACCATGCTGGCAAAATCGACGGGATCGTTTATCGCCACAGTTGGTCTGATCATTATGCTTGGTGCCGGTGTCGGGGAAGTGGCAACACGTACCGGAGCCGCCGTTGAACTGGTCAAATTTGTGGTACATCGTATCGGGCTTTCCAGCCAGACGCGGGTCAAATTTGGCATCGTTGTCTCTTCCATTCTCATCTGTGGCGCGCTGGGCACTATGGCAGGCGGTAATGCCATTATTGTCGCGGTGATTATTCCTGTGGCGGCGGCAGTACGGCTGACGCCTCCCACGGTGGCTGCACTGATGATGACGGCGGGCTCAGTGGGATTGTTTACCGGGCCATTTACTCCCAGTACCGTGACGATTTTACAACTCGGCGGCCTGACTTATCCGCAATACCTGATGTACGTCGGGCTACCAATGAGTGCCGTGACGTTATTTGCTGGCTGGATAATGGCCGGGCGAATTCAGAAGATGACGGAAGGAAAATTACATTACGAGGTGGATCTCTCTGAGAAAACTCAGGAAGAAGAGCAGCCCGCCTGTGTTCGCCGTCGCAAGCTCAGCGCGCTGGCATTTGCCGCAACCATTATTGTTATGGCGGTTATCGGTGTAGTGATAAAAGCAGGTTTTAGTTTTGCCATTATCGTGATGTTACTGGTGGCTTTGATCACCGGACTGGTGGGAGGATTAAGCCCTGCCGGGATACTGCAGGCGCTGTATAAGGGGTGTGGCAGACTGGTGTGGATGTTTCTGCTCTACTGGCTGTATAACCCGATTCTGGAACTTATGGATAGCCTGCAGGCGTATCAGGGGTTGCTCGAATACACTCAACCTCTGTTAACCGGGATATCACCAGCATGGCTTTGCTTCTGTATTTTTGCCTTTAACATTATCGGTCATGTGCCAGGCGCCGCTGTTGCTCAGATGACCTTTACGCACAAAATATTTGGTCCGATGTTGATGGCTGCGGGAGTGCCGCCACAGGGGACAACGGCGGTATTGTTGGCCTCATCGCAAGTGGACTGGTTTGGGCCTTTCCCTTCATCGGATATGTTTGGTCAAATGGGGCTGGCACAATCAACCCATCTGAAATATATGCTTTATAACGGTTGGACCATTGTCATTGCCAATATCATTCTTTTTGCCGTGCTGTTTCAGATATTAGTTTAACGATACAAACCAGGCGATAGCGCAGCTACTGTCAGTCATCGCCTGGTGCCCTGCAAGTTTCCCGCCTCGTTATCTGCTAATTTGCGAACCGGTTCCCGGAAATAAGTCATATTTCTGTCACACTCTTTAATCATTGATAACAAAAGAGGTGTGAGGAATGAAAAAAACGCTAATCGCCGCAGCCGTGGCAGGGATGGCTTTGCTTTCTTCAAATACTCAGGCACAGGCTGTACCGGAGGGCTATCAGCTACAGCAAGTGCTTATGATGAGTCGCCATAACTTACGCGCACCGCTGGCTAATAATGGCAGTGTGCTTGAGCAGTCGACGCCGAATAAATGGCCAGAATGGGATGTTCCCGGCGGGCAGCTCACCACTAAAGGTGGCGTGCTGGAAGTGTATATGGGGCATTACATGCGTGAGTGGCTGGCAGAGCAGGGGATGGTAAAGTCGGGTGAATGCCCGCCACCGGACACCGTTTATGCCTACGCAAACAGCCTGCAACGTACCGTCGCTACCGCGCAGTTCTTTATTACCGGCGCATTCCCTGGATGTGATATTCCTGTTCATCACCAGGAAAAAATGGGCACTATGGATCCAACCTTTAACCCGGTAATCACCGATGATTCCGCCGCATTCAGTGAGCAGGCGGTGGCGGCAATGGAGAAAGAGTTCAGCAAACTACAACTGACTGACAGCTATCAGCTACTGGAAAAAATCGTTAACTATAAAGAGTCTCCAGCCTGTAAAGAGAAGCAGCAATGTTCGCTGGTGGATGGCAAAAATACCTTCAGTGCGAAGTATCAACAAGAGCCGGGCGTTTCCGGGCCATTGAAAGTCGGCAATTCGCTGGTGGATGCTTTCACTTTGCAATACTACGAAGGTTTCCCGATGGATCAGGTGGCGTGGGGGAAAATTAAATCTGACCAACAGTGGAAGGTGTTGTCGAAGCTGAAAAACGGCTACCAGGACAGCTTGTTTACCTCACCGGAAGTAGCGCGCAATGTTGCGAAACCGCTGGTCAGTTATATCGACAAAGCCCTGGTCACCGATCGTGCCAGCGCACCGAAAATCACTGTGTTGGTAGGGCATGACTCTAATATTGCCTCATTGCTGACCGCGCTGGACTTTAAACCCTATCAGTTGCATGACCAGAACGAACGCACGCCAATTGGCGGCAAAATCGTTTTCCAGCGTTGGCATGACAGCAAAGCCAATCGTGATTTGATGAAAATTGAATATGTTTATCAAAGTTCGGAACAGTTGCGTAATGCCGACGCGTTAACGTTACAGGCTCCGGCTCAGCGGGTGACGCTGGAATTAAGCGGTTGCCCGATAGACGCTGATGGTTTCTGTCCAATGGATAAGTTTGATAGCGTGTTGAATGAAGCAGTGAAATAACAGAAAACTCCCCCGCGAGAAACGGGGGAGTCACTGGTTAAACGTTTTTACGTTCGATGGTCTGTTCGCCCCAAAAAAGCGAATCTTTATCGGTTTTGGCAAAGGCTTTGACTAACACTTCATCGCTACCTTCTTCCCAAATTTTTTCCGCCATTTTCTCGTCGTACCCGGCGACTTCAAAAATGGCCTCGGCTATTTCCGGCGACGTATTGCGCAGAGATGCCCATTCACCCACGTGATGAGCTTTCGCTTCTTGAGTTGGCATGCGTATCCTCCTGTTGAAGATTAGCCATTAAGTTTGACTGCCAGACCAGCAACATATTCCCCCTGGTAACGTGCGATAGACAACTCTTCCTGACTGGGCTGGCGCGAACCGTCACCGCCTGCAATGGTGGTCGCGCCATAAGGCGTTCCGCCGCGAACCTGCGAGACGTCAAATAATTCCTGTGCTGCGTAGCCAATGGGGACAATCACCATGCCGTGATGTGCAAGGGTCGTCCAGGTTGAAGTGATAGTCTGTTCCTGACCGCCGCCGGTGCCGGTCGAACTAAAGACGCTCGCCAGTTTGCCGTACAGAGCGCCGGAAGCCCACAGGCCGCCAGTCTGATCCAGGAAAGTACGCATCTGGCCTGACATATTGCCAAAGCGGGTTGGTGTACCAAAAATAATCGCGTCGTAATCGGCCAGTTCTTGCGGGGTTGCAACGGGCGCAGTTTGCGTTTTACCGCCTGCTTTTTCGAATAATTGCGGCTGCATGGTCTCCGGTACACGCTTAACGACAACTTCTGCGCCATCGACTTTGCTTGCGCCTTCAGCGACTGCACGCGCCATCGTTTCGATATGTCCGTACATGGAATAATAAAGCACCAGAACTTTAGCCATTTCTAACCACTCCTCGTGTTATCTCTATTCCGTAGCGATTCGCTACCACTCATTTAAAGATAAGACGTCCTATTCAGAGTGCAAATTTCACAACCACTTATTTGATTTATAACAATTTTCACAAGCATGTAATTTTGTCGCAAAATGATACATTTTTATCCCATAGTGTTTTTTTAATCATAAGAGCGGCTTATGGCTGATTACCGGAAATGATATCTATTCTCGCTAAGAAGCTGTTGCAGGATATTACCAAACGCAGGCTTACCCGCGTCAGTTCACTAAGCTTAGTCCCACGTAGCGAAAATATGGCACCCGCCATACGCCGCGTTAATCCTGGGCACTATGATGACGGAGGTCAGTAATGGCAAACCATCGAGGCGGTTCCGGCAATTTTGCAGAAGACCGCGAAAGAGCATCAGAAGCAGGCAAAAAAGGTGGACAGCACAGCGGGGGGAATTTCAAAAATGACCCGCAGCGCGCATCTGAAGCAGGAAAAAAAGGGGGCAAAAGCAGTCACGGCAAAAGCAACAACTAGCCGGGCTACTCTATGACGAATGCGTTTTGTCTGACGCGCGTCAATACGCCACTGCCGCCGGTAATTCCGGCGGTTTTTCGTTCTGGTACTCTCCTTAATATCCTTACGTTAATACCTTTCTCGCTCATTCCACCATTATTCATTCGTGCCGTGAATGTTGATGGTCGAGGCATCGTGCTGATTTTGCTATCCTGTTGCCAGTCTACAAGAGGGGTGAGCGCATGACGCAAGGCGCAGTGAAAACAACGGGTAAACGTTCGCGCGCAGTGAGTGCGAAGAAAAAAGCGATTCTTGGTGCGGCACTGGACACTTTTTCACAATTCGGTTTTCACGGCACAAGGCTGGAGCAGATCGCAGAGTTGGCGGGTGTTTCAAAAACCAATCTGCTGTATTACTTTCCGTCAAAAGAGGCGCTGTATATTGCCGTGCTGCGGCAGATTCTCGATATCTGGCTGGCACCGTTAAAAGCGTTTCGTGAAGATTTCGCCCCGTTGGCGGCAATCAAAGAGTACATTCGTCTGAAGCTGGAAGTCTCCCGTGATTATCCGCAGGCTTCACGCCTGTTCTGTATGGAGATGCTGGCAGGTGCGCCGCTATTAATGGATGAGCTGACGGGCGATTTGAAGGCGTTAATTGATGAGAAATCGGCGCTGATTGCCGGTTGGGTCAAAAGCGGCAAACTCGCGCCGATTGACCCGCAGCATCTGATTTTTATGATTTGGGCTTCCACTCAACATTACGCCGATTTCGCCCCTCAGGTGGAGGCGGTGACAGGCGCGACGTTGCGCGATGAGGTATTTTTCAATCAAACGGTTGAAAACGTGCAGCGGATTATTATTGAGGGGATTCGACCACGTTAAAGATGCCGGAGGAGGTTGTAACATCCTCCGGCTACCTGTTTAACCGATCGTCATTAAACTGGCGTTACCGCCAGCGGCAGCGGTATTCACACTCAGCGAACGTTCGATATACAGCCGTTCCAGCAGGATATTGCTTTCGCCACGGGCAAAACCCTGCACCGAAACAATTGCGCCATCCCGCGCTGCAACGACTTCACACAATGCGCGAAGCTGATCCGAATCACCGTGGAAGATCACCGCATCAAACGGTTGAGCGGTTATATTTTCCGCTTTCGCCAGTTGAATACGTTCGCTGACTGCCGATGGCAATGCCTTCACTAACTGACGATGCAGCGCGTCATCCGGCCACAGTACCTGGCTGCCCACCGCCAGCACGGCGGCGAGCTGAGTCAGCGCATCCTGTTCATCATCCGCGATACACAATACGCGCTCACGCGGCAGCAGCGTCCAGGTGTTGCGTTCACCCGTCGGCCCTGGCAGCAATCGTTGTGTTCCTGCCTGCGCCAGCTCGCCATATTGCGTACATAACGCCTGCAATTCTGGACGATTTGCTGCCCATTCCCGCAGTGCATTTAGCGGCTGAGTCAATGCGGCTTTCAACTGCGCATCGACCGGATACTCCGCATCCTGACGCGCGAGCGTCAATGCCAGTGCACTTTCCGGGCGATTCGCCAGCAGACGGTAGAGATAGAGCGGACCGCCTGCTTTCGGCCCGGTGCCAGACAACCCTTCGCCACCGAATGGTTGCACCCCAACCACTGCGCCCACCATATTACGGTTAACATACAGGTTACCAACATGGGCCGAGCCAGTGACCTGGGCAATGGTTTCATCAATACGCGTATGGACGCCGAGCGTCAGACCATAGCCGGAAGCGTTAATCTGCTCGATCAGCTCCGGCAATTGATTACGGTTGTAGCGCACCACATGCAGCACCGGACCAAAGACCTCTTTTTGCAATTCGGCAAAGTCATCCAGTTCGATCAGCGTCGGAGCAACAAAAGTGCCGCTTTGCCATTCACGGGCATCTTCGCTGTTTTCCCGCACCGCCTGGAACACCGGACGGCCTTTGCTGCGCATGGTCTGAATATGACGCTCAATATTGGTTTTCGCTTCGCTATCAATTACCGGCCCGATATCGGTGGTCAGGCGACCCGGATTACCCATCCGGCACTCAGCCATTGCGCCGCGCAGCATTTTCAGCGTGTGGTCGGCAATCTCATCTTGCAGGCACAGTACACGCAGCGCCGAACAACGCTGGCCTGCACTGTCGAACGCCGAAGCCAGTACATCCACGACGACCTGTTCGGTCAGTGCTGAAGAATCGACAATCATCGCGTTCATGCCGCCGGTTTCAGCAATGAGCGGAATGGGGCGACCCTGAGCGTCCAGGCGGCTGGCGATATTGCGTTGCAGTAACGTGGCGACTTCGGTTGAACCGGTAAACATCACCCCGCGCACGCGATCATCCCCCGTCAGTTGCGCACCTACGGTTTCACCCTGACCTGGCAGCAACTGCACTACGCCTGGCGGTACACCCGCTTCCAGCAAAATGGCGATCCCTTGCGCGGCAATCAGCGGCGTTTGTTCTGCCGGTTTTGCCAGTACGCTGTTACCTGCCGCCAGTGCGGCGGCGATCTGTCCGGTGAAAATCGCCAGCGGGAAGTTCCACGGGCTGATACACACCACAGGCCCTAATGGACGGTGGGTTTCGTTAGCGAAATCATCACGCACCTGTCCCGCGTAATAGTGGAGAAAATCGACGGCTTCACGCACTTCGGCGATGGCGTTACTGAAGGTTTTTCCGGCTTCACGCACCAGAATACCAATCAGTTGCTGCATCTGGCTTTCCATCAGCACGGCAGCGCGATGCAATATCGCCGCACGTTCAGCCGGAGGAGTGGCAAACCAGATTGGCGCGTTATTAACCGCATTTTCCAGTGCCTGTTCCACTTCACGCGGCGTGGCTTCACGCACATAGCCAACGATATCTTTTGGTTCTGCCGGGTTAATAACGGGTGACATTTCACCTGTCGTAACCGGCTGTTCCAGCATTGGCTGGGCCTGCCATTTTTGCAGTGCGCTGTTGAGCAGGGCAGAGGAGAGCGATGCCAGACGATGTTCATTGGCAAGATCTAATCCTGCCGAGTTATCGCGCCCCTGACCGTAAAGATCGCGCGGCAGGGGAATTTTCGGATGCGGTAAGCCTGTTTGCCCTTCCTGTTGCGCAATTTTTTCTACAGCCGCGACCGGATCGGCAACCAGTTCATCCAGCGGCAAAGAGGTATCAGCAATACGGTTAACAAACGAGGTGTTGGCACCATTTTCCAGCAGGCGACGCACCAGATACGCCAGCAGCGTTTCATGTGTGCCGACAGGGGCATAAATACGACACGGACGATTAAGTTTACCGTCGGCGATTTTCCCGGTGACCTGCTCATACAGTGGCTCGCCCATACCATGCAGGCACTGGAACTCGTACTGACCCGGGTAGTAGTTTTGACCCGCCAGTTGATAAATTGCCGCCAGCGTATGGGCGTTGTGCGTCGCGAACTGCGGATAAATTAAATTCGGCACCGCCAGCAGCTTTTTCGCACAGGCGAGATAAGAAACGTCGGTATACACCTTACGGGTATAAACTGGATAACCTTCAAGGCCGTCCATTTGCGCACGCTTGATTTCACTGTCCCAGTACGCGCCTTTCACCAGGCGAATCATCAGACGGCGACGGCTGCGGGTGGCGAGATCAATCAGGTAATCGATCACCAGCGGGCAGCGTTTCTGATAAGCCTGAATAACAAAACCGATGCCGTTCCAGCCTGCCAGTTCAGGCTCGAAACAGAGTTTTTCCAGCAAATCGAGGGAGATCTCCAGACGATCGGCCTCTTCGGCGTCAATGTTGATACCAATATCGTACTGACGCGCCAGCAGGGTTAATGATTTCAGACGCGGGTAAAGCTCGTCCATTACCCGGTCGTACTGGGCGCGGCTGTAGCGCGGATGCAGCGCCGACAGCTTGATTGAAATGCCCGGCCCTTCATAGATGCCACGACCGTTGGACGCTTTACCAATGGCGTGAATCGCCTGCTGATAGGACACCATATACGCCTGCGCATCTGCGGCGGTCAGCGCGGCTTCGCCGAGCATATCGTAAGAGTAACGGAAACCTTTCTCTTCCAGCTTGCGGGCATTGGCTAATGCTTCCGCGATGGTCTCACCGGTGACAAACTGTTCGCCCATCAGGCGCATCGCCATATCCACACCTTTGCGGATCAGCGGTTCACCGCTCTTACCGATAATGCGGTTCAGCGAACGGGAGAGGCTGGCTTCGTTATGGGTAGAAACCAGTTTGCCGGTAAACAGCAGCCCCCAGGTGGCGGCATTTACAAACAAAGACGGGCTACGACCAATATGTGACTGCCAGTTACCGTTGCTGATTTTGTCGCGAATTAACGCGTCACGGGTGGCTTTGTCGGGAATACGCAATAACGCTTCTGCCAGACACATCAGCGCCACGCCTTCCTGCGATGACAGTGAAAACTCCTGTAATAGCCCCTGAACCATGCCTGCGCGACCACTGGCGTTTTTTTGATTGCGCAGTTTATCTGCCAGTTGATATGCCAGTTTGTGCGCCTGTTCCGCAACCGGCTGCGGCAGACGAGCTTGTTCCAGCAGCATAGAAACCGCTTCGGTTTCCGGGCGGCGATAGGCAGCGGTGATGGCCGCACGGGAAACTGACTGCGGCAAAATTTGCTCGGCAAAGTCGAGGAATGGCTGGTGTGGTTCCTCTGCCGGAGTCGGTGCTTCATCGCTCTCATTGGCAGCGCCAGAAAGCAGCACAGGCAGCTCCGGCAGGGTATCGCTGTTCTCCAGTTGTTCAAGATAAGAAAAAATCGCCTGCTTAATTAACCAGTGTGGCGTGCGATCGATACGTGTCGCGGCAGACTTAATACGCTCACGCGTCGCGTCGTCCAGCTTAACCCCCATGGTGGTGGTTCCCATGCCATTACTCCTGTTGTTCTGAAAGGTGCAACTTAACGTTATTGTGAAATATCTATTATGTTGCAACTTTGTGCAACCATGTAAAATGTGACTTACGTAGCAAGCTTAAAAATGAATTAAATGTTAATAAAAGAAATCGATATGACAGGGAATAAAAAAATAACGCAGACTTTTTCTCTGCGGCAGTTAACATTTTTGACAGGTGCAACCGCAAAAAATGTGAGGGAGTGCAACCTGATGAAAAATAGTATCGCTGGGCACTAAAATTTAATGTAAATGATGTGTTAAATCGATTGTGAATAACCAACGCTTCCGGCAGGATACGGTCGCCCTGGTAAACATAAACTCTGTTACCCCGTTCCGGTGGCAGATATAACGGCAAGTTTCGACATTGCCGATAATAATTTTTTGGAGACTTTAGATGGCTATTAGCACACCGATGTTGGTGACATTTTGTGTCTATATCTTTGGCATGATATTGATTGGGTTTATCGCCTGGCGATCAACTAAAAACTTTGACGACTATATTCTGGGCGGTCGCAGCCTTGGGCCGTTTGTGACGGCGTTATCGGCGGGTGCGTCGGATATGAGCGGCTGGCTGTTAATGGGATTGCCAGGCGCAGTCTTTCTTTCCGGGATTTCCGAAAGCTGGATCGCTATTGGCCTGACATTAGGCGCGTGGATTAACTGGAAACTGGTGGCCGGGCGGTTGCGTGTGCATACCGAATACAACAATAACGCCTTAACCTTGCCGGATTATTTCACCGGGCGCTTTGAAGATAAAAGCCGTATTTTGCGCATTATCTCCGCGCTGGTTATTTTGCTGTTCTTCACCATTTATTGCGCTTCGGGCATTGTGGCAGGCGCGCGTCTGTTTGAAAGCACCTTTGGCATGAGCTACGAAACGGCTCTGTGGGCAGGTGCAGCGGCGACCATCCTTTATACCTTTATTGGTGGGTTCCTCGCGGTGAGCTGGACCGATACCGTACAGGCCAGTCTGATGATTTTTGCCCTGATCCTGACGCCGGTTATCGTCATTATCAGCGTCGGTGGTTTTGGTGACTCGCTGGAAGTGATCAAACAAAAGAGCATTGAAAACGTGGATATGCTCAAAGGGCTGAACTTTGTCGCCATTATCTCGCTGATGGGCTGGGGGCTGGGTTACTTCGGGCAGCCGCACATCCTGGCGCGTTTTATGGCGGCAGATTCTCACCACAGCATTGTCCATGCGCGTCGTATCAGTATGACCTGGATGATCCTCTGCCTGGCAGGGGCGGTGGCTGTCGGCTTCTTTGGGATTGCTTACTTTAATGATCATCCGGCGGTAGCAGGTGCGGTAAATCAGAATGCCGAGCGCGTGTTTATCGAACTGGCGCAAATTCTGTTTAACCCGTGGATTGCCGGGATCCTGCTGTCGGCGATTCTGGCTGCGGTGATGTCAACGTTAAGCTGCCAGCTGCTGGTATGTTCCAGTGCGATTACCGAAGATCTGTACAAAGCGTTTCTGCGTAAACATGCCAGCCAGAAAGAACTGGTGTGGGTAGGGCGTGTGATGGTGCTGGTGGTGGCGCTGGTGGCCATTGCGCTGGCGGCAAACCCGGAAAACCGCGTGCTGGGGCTGGTGAGCTATGCATGGGCAGGTTTTGGCGCGGCGTTTGGTCCGGTGGTACTGTTCTCGGTGATGTGGTCACGCATGACGCGCAACGGCGCACTGGCGGGAATGATCATCGGTGCGCTCACGGTTATCGTCTGGAAACAGTTCGGCTGGCTGGGTCTGTACGAAATTATTCCGGGCTTTATCTTCGGCAGTATCGGGATTGTGGTGTTCAGTTTGCTGGGTAAAGCGCCGTCAGCGGCGATGCAAAAACGTTTTGCTGAAGCAGATGCGCATTATCATTCGGCGCCGCCGTCACGGTTGCAGGAAGGTTAAGGGAAGGCGTTTTACCGAAAATCCCACGTCATAATGGGAAGCAGAAGAGGGCAATCAGTGATTGCCCTCTGTGTTTTCTCGCAAAAAAAATTTTACATTTCCTCATCATTATCACTACATTCCGCTTGTGTTTTTCTCCGCCGTAATGATAATCGCTATCACTGCGATTTACTTTTCTTTGCATAGATTGACTCAGAAAAACGTTTAAGGGTGGGTGGCATGTTTGTTCCGTTTCTCATTATGTTGCGCGAAGGACTTGAAGCCGCGCTGATTGTCAGTTTGATTGCCAGCTATCTTAAGCGTACCCAGCGAGGCCGATGGATTGGTGTGATGTGGGTTGGTGTGTTGCTTGCCGCTGCGTTGTGCCTGGGGCTGGGTATCTTCATTAACGAAACTACCGGCGAATTTCCGCAAAAAGAACAGGAACTGTTCGAAGGTATCGTGGCGGTGATCGCCGTGGTGATCCTCACCTGGATGGTTTTCTGGATGCGCAAAGTGTCGCGCAACGTCAAAATGCAACTGGAGCAGGCGGTCGATAGCGCATTGCAGCGCGGGAATCATCACGGCTGGGCGCTGGTGATGATGGTCTTTTTTGCCGTTGCAAGGGAAGGGCTGGAGTCGGTCTTTTTCCTGCTGGCGGCATTTCAACAAGATGTCGGGATCTGGCCGCCGCTCGGCGCAATGCTTGGCCTCGCCACGGCCGTGGTGCTTGGTTTCCTGCTCTACTGGGGCGGTATTCGCCTCAATCTTGGCGCATTTTTCAAATGGACCAGCCTGTTTATTCTCTTCGTCGCCGCAGGGCTGGCAGCAGGTGCCATTCGCGCATTTCATGAAGCCGGATTATGGAACCACTTTCAGGAAATTGCCTTCGATATGAGCGCGGTGCTCTCAACTCACTCGCTGTTCGGCACGCTGATGGAAGGTATTTTTGGTTATCAGGAAGCGCCGAGCGTCAGCGAAGTCGCCGTCTGGTTTATTTATCTCATCCCGGCGCTGGTGGCGTTTGCTCTGCCGCCACGTGCAGGAACGACAGCGTCTCGCTCCGCGTAACAAATACGACGCAAACTCTTGCTTAGTTACAACATACTTTAAAGGGATAGTCTCGTCATGACCATTAACTTCCGTCGTAGCGCACTGCAATTAAGCGTGGCTGCGCTGTTCTCTTCTGCTTTTATGGCTAACGCCGCCGATATTCCGCAAGTCAAAGTGACCGTGACGGATAAGCAGTGCGAACCAATGACTATTACGGTTAACGCCGGGAAAACGCAGTTTATCATTCAGAACCACAGTCAGAAGGCCCTGGAATGGGAGATCCTCAAAGGCGTGATGGTGGTGGAAGAGCGGGAAAATATCGCCCCTGGTTTTAGCCAGAAAATGACGGCGAATTTACAGCCTGGTGAATACGATATGACCTGCGGTCTGCTGACTAACCCGAAAGGGAAGTTGATCGTCAAAGGCGAGGCGACAGCGGATGCGGCGCAAAGTGATGCACTGTTAAGCCTCGGCGGTGCAATTACCGCATATAAGGCGTATGTCATGGCGGAAACCACGCAGCTGGTGACCGACACTAAAGCCTTTACCGACGCCATTAAAGCGGGCGATATCGAAAAAGCGAAAGCACTGTATGCACCGACGCGCCAGCACTATGAGCGCATTGAACCGATCGCTGAACTGTTCTCCGATCTGGATGGCAGCATTGACGCCCGTGAGGATGATTACGAGCAAAAAGCCGCCGACCCAAAATTCACCGGTTTCCACCGTCTGGAAAAAGCCTTGTTTGGCGACAACACCACCAAAGGAATGGATCAGTACGCTGACCAGCTTTATACCGATGTGGTTGATTTGCATAAACGCATCAGTGAACTGGCTTTCCCACCTTCAAAAGTGGTCGGCGGCGCAGCGGGACTGATTGAGGAAGTGGCAGCCAGCAAAATTAGCGGTGAAGAAGATCGCTACAGCCACACCGATCTGTGGGATTTCCAGGCTAACGTTGAAGGCTCGCAGAAAATTGTCGATCTGCTGCGTCCACAACTGCAAAAAGCCAACCCGGAACTGCTGGTAAAAGTCGATGCCAACTTCAAAAAGGTCGATACCATTCTGGCGAAATACCGTACCAAAGACGGTTTTGAAACCTACGACAAATTGACCGATGCCGACCGTAACGCGCTAAAAGGCCCGATTACCGCGCTGGCGGAAGATCTGGCGCAACTTCGTGGTGTGCTGGGGCTGGACTAAGCATTATGCAGTATGAAAATGAAAACGGCGTGAATGAACCCTCGCGCCGACGTTTACTGAAAGGGATTGGTGCGCTGGCACTGGCGGGAAGTTGCCCGGTGGCTCATGCACAAAAAGCGCAAAGTGCACCGGGTACGCTTTCGCCGGATGCGCGCAATGAGAAACAGCCTTTTTATGGCGAACATCAGGCGGGGATTGTGACGCCACAGCAGGCCGCAATGATGCTGGTGGCGTTTGATGTGCTTGCCAGTGATAAAGCCGATCTTGAGCGGTTGTTTCGCTTGTTGACTCAGCGTTTTGCTTTTCTGACTCAGGGCGGAACGGCACCAGAAACGCCAAATCCGCGCCTACCGCCACTCGATTCCGGCATTCTTGGCGGCTACATTGCGCCTGATAATCTCACCATCACGTTGTCTGTTGGTTACTCATTGTTTGATGAACGGTTTGGCCTTGCGCCGCAGATGCCGAAAAAGTTGCAGAAGATGACGCGTTTCCCCAACGACTCGCTTGATGCAGCGTTATGTCATGGTGATGTGTTGCTACAGATTTGCGCCAACACCCAGGATACGGTGATCCATGCGCTGCGCGATATCATTAAACACACGCCGGATTTGCTCAGCGTGCGCTGGAAGCGGGAAGGGTTTATTTCCGATCATGCGGCGCGAAGTAAAGGCAAAGATACGCCAATTAATTTGCTGGGCTTCAAAGACGGCACTGCTAATCCCGACAGCCATAATGCGAAGTTGATGCAAAAAGTGGTGTGGGTCACGGCAGATCAGCAGGAACCTGCCTGGACCATCGGCGGCAGCTACCAGGCGGTGCGGTTGATTCAGTTTCGGGTGGAGTTTTGGGACAGAACGCCACTGAAAGAACAGCAGACGATTTTTGGTCGTGATAAGCAAACCGGTGCTCCGCTGGGAATGCAGCACGAGCATGATGTGCCCGATTACGCCAGCGATCCTGAAGGTAAGGTGATTGCGCTGGACAGCCATATCCGGCTGGCGAATCCGCGCACGCCAGAGAGTGAGTCCAGCCTGATGTTGCGCCGTGGCTACAGTTATTCACTGGGCGTCACCAACTCCGGGCAACTGGATATGGGGCTACTGTTCGTTTGCTACCAACACGATCTGGAAAAGGGCTTTCTGACAGTACAAAAAAGACTGAATGGCGAGGCGCTGGAGGAATACGTCAAACCTATCGGTGGCGGTTATTTCTTTGCATTGCCAGGGGTGAAGGACACGAACGATTATCTCGGAAGCGCATTATTGCGGGTTTAATGTTTTTAGGCGGATAGGCGTTTACGCCGCATCCGACGTTCGTGCGCTGATGCCTGATGCGACGCTTGCGCGTCTTATCAGGCCTACAATCGGTGCCGGATCGGTAGGCAGAATAAGGCGTTCACGCCGCATCCGGCAAGCACAAGGCTCATTTTACCAGCAAACGCGAATCCTGCTGAAAGTACACAGCTTTTACCATCACTGTCATCACTCTGTCATCTTTCCAGTAGAAGCTAATGCCATCTAAATGGTGTTTTATGGTTAAATATAAGTAAATATATTGTTGCAACAAATGCGAAAACTGTTGTACTTATTAAGTAACAGCGGTAGTTCCCGGCAGTGATAGTCAGTCACTATGGAGATCGCGGATGGTAACGTCCTGTACTGGACAATGTTTTGTTAAGCAACGCTCCACCACTCGCGGAGATTTCTCCTCCGGTAGTCATCTCGTCATTCTGTATTTTTACCCACTTCCTTTCTTTATTCGTGTTACCGACGCCTTTAACGGTGCGCGTAGCCGTTTTCGGTGTTATTTCCAAAAGCAAACTATGGCTTACAAGGAAGCCAACCCTCTGATGTTCGTGCGCATAATCGCGCTGCCAACGGCGCGTGTGATGAATACAAACAACTCAAGGTGCTCTCCATGGGAAGACAAAAAGCAGTGATCAAAGCTCGTCGCGAGGCAAAACGTGTGCTGAGACGGGATTCGCGCAGCCATAAACAGCGTGAAGAAGAATCGGTCACCTCGCTTGTGCAGATGAGCGGCGTAGAAGCCATTGGCATGGCTCGCGACAGTCGCGATACCTCGCCAATCCTCGCGCGAAATGAAGCGCAATTGCACTATCTGAAGGCTATTGAGAGTAAGCAACTGATATTCGCCACGGGCGAAGCCGGGTGTGGTAAAACCTGGATCAGTGCGGCAAAAGCGGCAGAAGCCCTGATACATAAGGATGTCGACAGGATTATCGTCACCCGTCCTGTTCTGCAAGCCGATGAAGATCTTGGCTTCTTACCTGGAGATATTGCAGAAAAGTTTGCTCCTTATTTTCGTCCGGTCTACGACGTGCTGGTTCGGCGGTTGGGCGCTTCCTTTATGCAATACTGCCTGCGGCCGGAGATAGGGAAGGTCGAAATCGCGCCGTTCGCCTATATGCGTGGACGTACATTTGAAAATGCGGTCGTCATTCTTGATGAGGCGCAGAATGTGACTGCCGCACAAATGAAAATGTTTTTAACCCGTCTGGGGGAGAACGTGACGGTTATTGTTAACGGAGATATTACACAGTGCGATTTACCTCGCGGTGTGCGCTCCGGCTTAAGTGACGCGCTGGAACGTTTCGAAGAAGATGAAATGGTCGGGATTGTCCGATTCGGTAAAGAGGATTGCGTGCGTTCGGCACTTTGCCAACGTACGCTACATGCCTATAGTTGAGAGTTTTAATGGTACAAAGCCCTGGCGTGGAGTGCACCCCAAAAGTTGGACACCCAACTGAGTAAGGTGCAGTCCACTCACTGCGTTCGCGGACTGTCGCCAGTTGTCGAACCCCTGTCGGGGCTTCTCATCCCCTCGGTGCGTGCAATATGCGAAAAAAAAGCCCGTACTTACGTACGGGCTCTTCTTAAAATATGGCGGTGAGGGGGGGATTCGAACCCCCGATACGTTGCCGTATACACACTTTCCAGGCGTGCTCCTTCAGCCACTCGGACACCTCACCAAATTGTCGTTCCTGTCTTGCTGGAACGGGCGCTAATTTAGGGAAATCACGGCCTGAGGTCAACAAACTTTTTTAAAAAATAGCGCGTTTATTCAAACTTCAATCAATCTGCGCTTTTAGTAAGCAGAGTTTGCTTTTTTTGCCACCGGTAGTGGATTTGTTATGCTGAGGTGCTTTGTAGATCATAATGATAAGTGCGGGTAAATTCCGCACAACCGCTTTCGGGAGTTAGTATGGATATCATTTTTTATCATCCTGTGTTCGATACCGCCTGGTGGATTGATGCGCTGGGTAAAGCTATTCCTCAGGCCAGAGTCAGAGCATGGAAAACCGGTGATAATCATCCTGCGGATTATGCTTTGGTCTGGCATCCGCCTGTTGAAATGTTGGCAGGTCGTGACCTTAAGGCCGTGTTCGCATTGGGTGCCGGTGTTGATTCGATTTTGAGTAAATTACAGACGTACCCTGAAATGCTGAAACCGTCTATTCCGCTTTTTCGTCTGGAAGATACCGGTATGGGCGAGCAAATGCAGGAATATGCTGTCAGTCAGGTGCTCCATTGGTTCAGACGTTTTGACGATTATCGAGCGCAGCAAAATGCTTCGTTTTGGCAACCTCTGCCTGAGTATCAACGGGAAGATTTTACTATCGGCATCCTGGGGGCTGGCGTATTAGGCAGTAAAGTCGCACAGAGCTTGCAGACCTGGCGTTTTCCGCTGCGTTGCTGGAGCCGTAGCCATAAAAGCTGGCCCGGTGTACAAAGTTTTGCCGGAACTGAAGAGTTGGGCAAATTTTTGAGTCAATGTCGTGTATTAATTAATCTGTTACCGAATACGCCTGAAACCGTCGGCATTATTAATCAACAATTATTAGAAAAATTACCGGATGGCGCATATCTCCTCAACCTGGCGCGTGGCGTTCATGTGGTAGAAGATGACCTGCTTGCGGCGCTGGATAGCGGTAAAGTTAAAGCGGCGATGCTGGATGTTTTTAATCGTGAACCTTTACCGCCTGAAAGTCCGCTCTGGCAACATCCACGCGTGACAATAACACCACATGTTGCAGCCATTACCCGACCCGTTGAAGCGGTGGAGTACATTGCTCGCGCCATTACACAACTCGAAAAAGGGAAGACGGTCAGCGGACAAGTCGACCGTGTACGAGGCTACTAATAAACCATACGGATTCCTGCTATCCTTGGCGGGAATTGAATACAGGAGAGAGTTATGTATCCCGTCGACCTTCATATGCATACCGTTGCCAGTACACATGCATATAGCACATTAAGTGATTACATTGCCCAGGCCAAACAGAAAGGCATTAAACTTTTTGCGATCACCGATCATGGCCCTGATATGGAAGATGCACCGCATCACTGGCACTTCATTAATATGCGTATCTGGCCGCGAGTCGTCGATGGGGTGGGGATCCTGCGTGGCATCGAAGCCAATATCAAAAATATTGATGGTGAAATTGATTGCAGCGGCAAAATGTTTGACTCGCTGGATCTGATCATTGCTGGTTTTCATGAACCGGTTTTTGCGCCGCATGATGAAGCTACGAATACTCAGGCCATGATTGCCGCGATGGCGAGTGGGCATGTGCACGTGGTTAGCCATCCCGGAAATCCACGATATCCAATTGATTTTAAAGCTGTTGCTGAAGCTGCTGCTAAGTATCAGGTGGCGCTGGAAATCAATAACTCCTCATTCTTACATTCGCGTAAGGGCAGTGAAGATAACTGCCGTGCGGTTGCCGCTGCGGTGCGCGATGCCGGAGGTTGGGTCGCGTTAGGATCGGATTCTCATACCGCTTTTACCATGGGCGATTTTGAAGAATGCCGTAAGATCCTCGACGCAGTGGATTTTCCGGAAGAGAGAATATTGAATGTTTCGCCACGCCGTTTGCTGAATTTCCTTGAATCTCGCGGCATGGCGCCGATTGCGGAATTTGCTGATCTTTAATTGCTATTAACGGAAATAAATTAATGAACGAGTTTTCTATCCTGTGTCGTGTGCTGGGTTCGCTCTATTACCGTCAACCGCAGGATCCTTTACTGGTTCCGCTGTTTACCTTAATTCGTGAAGGGAAACTGGCGGCGAACTGGCCGCTGGAACAGGATGAATTGCTGGCGCGTTTGCAGAAAAGCTGTGATATGGCGCAAGTTTCTGCCGATTACAATGCATTATTCGTCGGTGATGAATGCGCAGTTTCACCTTATCGCAGCACCTGGGTTGAGGGCGCCACAGAAACAGAAGTCCGTACTTTCCTTTCCGAACGCGGTATGCCGTTAGCGGATACGCCAGCCGATCACATTGGTACTTTGCTGCTGGCCGCTTCCTGGCTGGAAGATCAGTCAACAGAGGATGAAAGCGAAGCTCTGGAAACACTGTTTAGCGAGTATCTGTTGCCCTGGTGCGGCGCATTTCTCGGTAAAGTTGAGGCTCATGCGACTACACCGTTCTGGCGCACCATGGCACCGCTAACCCGCGATGCAATCAGCGCAATGTGGGATGAACTTGAGGAAGAATCAGAGGAATAAATGTGATCGGAATCACTCATTACTGCAATCTATATATAGCTGTTGCATAAAATGTGTGCTCGATCTCATTCATAGTCGCGTTTTCTGCTATCATGCGCGGCATGAACATACTTCTCTCTATTGCAATCACAACAGGCATTCTCTCCGGTATCTGGGGCTGGGTGGCTGTTTCCCTTGGCTTACTTAGCTGGGCAGGTTTCCTGGGCTGTACGGCCTACTTTGCCTGTCCGCAAGGTGGGCTAAAAGGGCTGGCTATTTCCGCTGCAACACTGCTTAGCGGCGTGGTGTGGGCGATGGTTATTATTTACGGCAGTGCTCTGGCACCACATCTGGAAATTCTCGGTTATGTCATAACCGGTATTGTCGCTTTTCTGATGTGTATTCAGGCGAAACAGGTATTGTTGTCGTTTGTTCCGGGGACGTTTATTGGCGCATGTGCGACGTTTGCCGGGCAAGGGAACTGGAAGCTGGTGCTACCTTCGCTGGCGCTTGGGCTGGTGTTTGGTTACGCAATGAAAAACAGCGGTCTTTGGCTGGCGGCGCGCAGTGCTAAGTCCGCTCACCGTGAGCAACAAGTCAAAAATAAAGCGTGAGGAGCACTCACGCTTTAGATTGAATCGTAAAGGGCCGGAATAAACTCCGGCTTTTTTATGTATCAGGATTCCGGTGGTACTGATAAGTGACGGTATTTCACCAGAATGTCATTCTGCCGCTCTGATTTATTCTGTAAATCCCACAAGCCACGGTCGATGCCGTCGTTAATCAGGAAGATAACGCCTGTTTCGATGGCGGACATTAGACAGAGCATAACCGGTTCGTTAGAGGTATAACCCACTTCCCCTTCCAGTAACCGCTGGTAGTCAATAAAGCGGAAGACACCCGCCTGGACTTCATAGGAAAGGATCGTCTTACTGGTGTTCACCGAAGAGAGGATCTCACCGGTACTTACATTGACGACGCGCAGGTTCACGGCAATCTGATCAAGTTGGTATTGCGTATCTGCACCAATACCAAAATATCTCGCCCCAACACCGCCCGATTTGACGTTGCTTTCATAACCAATAATAGAGCCTTCAACCATGATATTGGCTGCGGTCAACGATTGAAGCGGGATTCGGTTGTTTACCGCGACAGTGCCGTTTTCCTGTGCCGCACGAATAATCTTGCGTTCGTTGAGCAGGTTTTGTAAGCCCTGACGTTCCAGCGGTATAAACCAGCGAGAATCTTTCAATGCCGTGACCAGCATCGCAGTGGCGCTTTGCGGAACAGCAGTGGAGAAGTTACTCGCCGGGTAGGGTTTAAATTGCCCGGTTTCGTCCTGAATGTTGTATACCGAAACAAAGATCTTACCCGTTGGCGCTGGCAGGTGGGTCAAATCTTTGTAGCTCTGGGCACGAGGCATTAATGTCGGTCTGGCGGCTTCTTTAGGTGGGGCGGTTAAGCATCCGCTCAGCAACATGACGGCAACCAAAACAAATAAGCGCTGCATGATTATTTTCCTTATGAAGCTGGGGCTTAAAAATCGGTTGAGTTATTTTGTAAACCCGAAACCTGGATGGTCGAGGTTTGTCCTGTCTTGCGATCCGTCACATTCAACTGCAATTGACCATCGCGGTTGGCAATATCAACAATATATTCATTGGTTACCATTCTCCCTGGCTGACCCGTGTTAATATTCGACAACAGTCCACCTAAAATTTGGGACTGAATGGCCTGAGTAAAGTTATCTAACGCCGATGGCGTTTCAATACCAAAGTCATCGTCATAGCTCGGATCTTTATACGAGTTCTGCGCCTGGGCACTATTTAATAAAAAAGCGCCGTTATTCGGGTTACCACCAAAGTTTGGATTGCGGAACTGGAAAGTCATATTTCCTGCCCAACTTAATGGTGAAATAAGCATGAGTAGAACTACTGCATGTTTGACACGCATTGCAGCCTCCGAACAATTTTTTATTTAAAATTCATCATGCGCCAAATCGCCCGTACTCAATAACGCCTGATTTATCTGGCGACGATTTAGTGCTTCTTCAGTTTGAATCAGTGCAAAGACAACAGTTTTCTCGAAGTCTCTTTTCAATGGGAATAAAAATGTCTGGAAAATAACGTCCTGATTCACCGTTATTGTGATCCAGCTTCCCCATCGTGCACTGGGTCTTTCATTAATTGTTAAGTTACCGGTGTAGTCACTTTCCCATTTATCACTAAAGGCACGGTAAAAATCATGGCCAATAGAGGAAACAGTATGGTCAGTTAACAATCCCGGTACTTCTACTTCAACGGCGTGAACATTTCCCGCAGCGAAGAGAAGTTCTACTGCTACAATCCAGCATAAATAACGTTTCATGGCTTTATCGCCTGAGGTTATCGTTTGCCCATGAGACCGCTTGTGTTCGGTTTTTAACTGCTATCTTTTTGAAAAGATTATAAAGATGCGTTTTTACCGTGTTTTCGCTGATGAACAGCGAACGAGCAATCTCGTTATTGGAGGCGCCGATACGCAGCTTATTAAGGATCTCTTTTTCCCTATGAGTAAGGAGGGCAGATTCCGTGCTGTTATAACGATAGTTACCGGAATGTGTAATCAAGTAACTGGCAAGCTTTTGCGTAAAGTAGCATTCACCACGTAAGACGCCTTGCAACCCATTGACTACGCGTTCTTGATCCTCCATGGCGTAAAAAACACCATTGATATGCGGCCAGTTTTCAATGTCGCGGTACGGGTAATCATCTGGAGTATTTAACAACAGCGTTTTAATGTTGTTGTGTTTTCTGCTTAATGTATCCTGCCAGTAATGAATGAGCTTTTTATCTGCTTCCATCATATCCAACAGAATAATGCAGCCAGAAGATATATCGTCCAGAGAACGTTGAATATTATGCAGTTTTCCTGTGATTGCCAGCGATTGTTTTAAATGCTGCAATAACGCAGTCGCCTGCAAAGAAGGTTTAGTGATCAACAGTAATGTATGACCATGAATACTATGGACTTCATTAAACATGATGAAACCCCGCTTTTTTTATTAATCGCACACCTGACAGCTGCCTTTATAAAATAGAGGCACCAGAAGTACTGACAGATGTTGCACTGCTGTGTGTAGTAATAAATCAACCCTAAATGGGTAAAATATAAAACTAATGGATTACATCTGATTTCAATCTAGCCATTACAAATCTTAAATCAAGTGTTAAACGTGTAACAAAATGTAATCTGGAATTTTAAAATGTTAACGCAGCGTGGTTGTGGAGTTTAGAATTGATAGAAAAGTTGTACATATGGCTTTTATTGCACAGTTTTAAAAAGTCATACAAATTACGCTAAGTCCATAATTATCCATATAAAAATTATTTTCACATAGTTCTTTTGTCGTGTGAAAATTTCTTACTTTCTCTGATGTTGCCCATGGACAATTTTTTGCCGTAAAAAGACGATGTTTGTCACGGCTTGTCAAACAGACATATCGACGTAATCTTCGCGAATCATGAAGGAAGGCTGACTGTCGATTTTTTGCTGTCAAAAAACGGTACTTTAAAAGAAAACAAAATAATTTTTGCGTAAATAACAGCGTATTTGCGCGAGTTTTAATACTTTGGTATGAACAAAAAAAGCAAAATACAACGCGCGGGTGAGTTATTAAAAATATTTCCGCAGACATACTTTCCATCGTAACGCAGCGTTAACAAAAAACGGTTTGCGTTAACAACCAAGTTGAAATGATTTAATTTCTTAAATGTACGACCAGGTCCAGGGTGACAACATGAAAAACAAATTGTTATTTGTGATGTTAACAATACTGGGTGCGCCTGGGATTGCAGCCGCAGCAGGTTATGATTTAGCTAATTCAGAATATAACTTAGCGGTAAATGAATTGAGTAAGTCTTCATTTAATCAGGCAGCCATAGTTGGTCAAGCTGGTACTAATAATAGTGCACAGTTACGGCAGGGAGGCTCAAAACTTTTGTCGGTTGTTTCGCAAGAGGGTAATAGCAACCGGGCAAAGATTGACCAGACAGGAGATTATAACCTTGCATATATTGATCAGGCGGGCAATGCCAACGATGCCAGTATTTCGCAAGGCGCATATGGTAATACTGCAATGATTATCCAGAAAGGTTCTGGTAATAAAGCAAATATTACGCAGCATGGTACTCAAAAAACGGCAATTGTAGTGCAGAGACAGTCGCAAATGGCTATTCGCGTGACACAACGTTAATTTCCATTCGACTTTTAAATCAATCCGATGGGGGTTTTACATGAAACTTTTAAAAGTAGCAGCAATTGCAGCAATCGTATTCTCCGGTAGCGCTCTGGCAGGTTCTATTCCTCAGTACGGCGGTGGCGGCGGCAACCACGGTGGTGGCGGCAATAACAGCGGCCCGAATTCAGAGCTGAATATTTATCAGTACGGTGGCGGTAACTCTGCTGTTGCATTGCAGGCTGATGCCCGCAACTCTGATCTGACTATTACCCAGCACGGCGGCGGTAACGGCGCAGACGTAGGACAAGGTTCTGATGACAGCTCAATTGAACTGACCCAGCGTGGCTTCGGTAACAGCGCCACTCTTGATCAGTGGAACGGTAAAAACTCTGAAATGACTGTTAAACAGTTCGGTGGTGGCAACGGTGCAGCAGTTGACCAGACTGCATCTAACTCCAGCGTCAACGTAACTCAGGTTGGCTTTGGTAACAACGCGACCGCTCATCAGTACTAATACAGAATTTGTATGACAGAAACAGGGCGCAAGCCCTGTTTTTTTTCGGGAGAATAGTATGAACGCGTTATTACTTCTCGCGGCACTTTCCAGCCAGATAACCTTTAATACAACCCAGCAAGGTGACATGTACACCATTATTCCTGAAGTTACTCTTACGCAATCATGCTTGTGCCGGGTTCAGATATTGTCACTACGCGAAGGCAGTTCGGGACAAAGTCAGACGAAGCAAGAAAAGACCCTTTCATTACCCGCTAATCAACCCATTGCCTTGACGAAGTTGAGTTTAAATATTTCCCCGGACGATCGGGTGAAAATAGTTGTTACGGTTTCTGATGGACAGTCACTTCATTTATCACAACAATGGCCGCCCTCTTCAGGAAAGTCTTAATGTATTAATAGTTGAGCATAAAACGAGCCGGAAGAGAACGGTCTGATGCGAATCGACCAACCTGAAAGCATGGATAACCCCCTCAAGGATGATTAATCATTGAGGAAACAGAATAGATGTTCAGACCGTTGTTAAACTCCCTTATGCTCGGCAGCCTGGTTTTTCCTTTCTTTGCAACAGCGGAAAGCAATGCGCAAGGTGGCGTGATTCATTTTTATGGTCAAATCGTGGAACCCTCGTGTGACGTGAGCTCCCTGCAAACGCCAGTTGAAATGACCTGTATGCAAAATGGTCCAGTACAGAGCAAAACGTATTCCAGCAAAGAGTTAATGAGTGGCAAAGTTAAAAATGCGCAAATTGCCTCAGTAAAAGTGCAGTATCTTGATGAGCAGAAAAAGCTGGCTGTGATGAACATCGAATATAACTAAGTTTCTGAACTACTCACGTTGCTGACAAGAAAAATGCGATTTACCTAAAAACACTGCTGTACACTTAAGAAACAAGAGGGTGTAAGGAGGCGTTATGAAATCGCGTATTCATGTTGTGCAGGGTGATATTACTAAACTAGCCGTTGATGTTATTGTTAATGCGGCTAATCCGTCATTAATGGGGGGCGGCGGCGTTGATGGCGCTATTCATCGCGCAGCCGGCCCGGCGTTGCTGGATGCCTGTTTGAAAGTTCGCCAGCAACAGGGCGATTGCCCCACGGGACATGCAGTGATTACTCTTGCGGGCGATCTCCCTGCCAAAGCTGTTGTGCATACCGTTGGGCCTGTCTGGCGCGGTGGCGAACAAAACGAAGACCAGTTATTGCAGGATGCCTATCTCAATAGTCTACGACTGGTAGCGGCGAACGGCTATGCGACAGTGGCATTTCCTGCCATCAGCACCGGCGTTTATGGTTACCCGCGTGCTGCAGCGGCTGAAATAGCAGTAAAAACCGTTTCAGAATTTATTACCCGTCACGCTTTGCCTGAGCAGGTATACTTTGTCTGTTATGATGCAGAAAATGCCCACCTCTACGAAAGACTCCTTACCCAACAAGGAGATGAATGATTTTCCCCGGCTGGCGAGCGCGGTGCTGCCGCTGTGCTCGCAACATCCTGGACAGTGCGGCATTTTCCCCCTGGATAAAAGTCTGGATGCGTTTGCTGCACGATATCGTCTGGCAGAAATGGCGGAGCATACTCTGGATGTTCAGTATTACATCTGGCAGGACGATATGTCGGGGCGATTGCTGTTTTCGGCTCTGTTAGCCGCAGCGAAGCGTGGCGTTCGCGTCCGTTTGTTGCTGGATGACAATAATACTCCCGGTCTTGATGATATTTTACGCTTGCTCGATAGTCACCCGCGTATTGAAGTTCGACTTTTCAATCCTTTCTCTTTTCGTCTGTTACGTCCGCTTGGTTATATCACCGATTTTTCCCGCCTCAATCGTCGTATGCACAATAAAAGTTTCACTATTGATGGCGTGGTGACGCTGGTGGGCGGGCGCAACGTTGGCGATGCCTATTTCGGTGCGGGAGAAGAGCCACTTTTTTCAGATTTAGATGTTCTGGCAATAGGGCCGGTTGTTGAGGACGTTGCCGATGATTTTGCCCGCTACTGGTATTGCAAATCAGTGTCACCATTGCAGCAGGTGCTGGATGTTCCCGATGGCGAAATGGCTGACCGTATTGAGCTACCTGCGTCCTGGTACAACGACACCGAGACACATCGCTATTTGCGCCAAATGGAGTTAAGTCCATTTATAAATCAACTGGTTGACGGAACGTTGCCGCTTATCTGGGCAAGAACGCGTTTATTAAGTGATGATCCGGTAAAAGGGGAGGGCAAGGCAAAACGGCATTCGCTGTTACCGCAGCGCCTGTTTGATATCATGGGCTCACCCAGCGAACGTATTGATATTATCTCTTCCTATTTTGTGCCAACGCGCGCGGGAGTGGCGCAGCTTTTACGAATGGTGAGAAAAGGAGTCAGGATAGCCATCTTAACCAATTCACTTGCCGCTAACGATGTCGCTGTCGTTCATGCCGGGTATGCCCGCTGGCGCAAAAAGTTACTCCGCTATGGCGTGGAATTGTATGAACTGAAGCCGACGCGGGAACAGAGCGGCACGTTGCACGATCGCGGTATAACCGGTAATTCCGGCGCAAGCCTTCATGCCAAGACATTCAGTGTCGATGGCAAAATAGTGTTTATTGGCTCATTCAATTTCGATCCGCGTTCAACATTGCTCAATACTGAAATGGGCTTCGTGATAGAGAGCGAAACGCTGGCACAATTAATCGATAAACGCTTTATTCAGAGCCAGTATGATGCGGCCTGGCAGCTCCGTCTGGATCGGTGGGGACGAATCAACTGGGTCGATCGCCATGGGAAGGAGGAAATTATCCTCAAAAAAGAACCCGCCACCAGTTTCTGGAAGCGGGTTATGGTCAGACTGGCGTCAATATTGCCCGTTGAATGGTTATTGTAAGTATGGTTTAGCGAGCTGGCGCTTTGTCATTCTCGCGTTTTATGATCGGTTTGCCGGAGAACAAAAACTTCAACAACGGAATGCGTAAATGAATTTCGTACAGAATTATCGCAATCCCTACCACAAATATCAGACCGCAGAGGAAACCCAGCAGATTTGATGTAATGTGCGGAGTGATGTAAGCACCGAAAAAGAGCGTTAACGGGTGGTGAACCAGATAAATAAATAGCGACGCGTTTACAAAATAGGTTACCCGCGCTGACTGGAAATTAAGCAAACGGTGGCCGAAGGAGAAGACCACATTCACCATCCACAGGCCGAGCACCATCGTGATCACTGACTCGGTTTCATACATCCAGGCATCGCCGCTGCCGTAGCGTTGATTGAGCAAATAAGCAACAAATGCCAGTGCTGCCGCGAGAGTGCATCCACGAGACGGTGTGGTAAACAAGGCTTTTAGACTAGGAAAAATGAAAGCCAGCGCACCGAGAATAAAGAACGGCATATAAAACAGCGTCTGCATGAAAATAAAATTGAACATGCCGTCGCTTAAAATGGGTGGATAAACGATAAATAGCGTTCTTCTTATTGCTGCATAGCCAGTTCCCAGACAGAAAAATAGTATCGATAGCTTAACCATCGAGAAAGTTTTATTTGTTTTATCTGAATTTTCTAAATTATTTCTTATTCGTTTAAATATCCACACGCAAAGTGTCGTCATAACGACCAACACCAGTAAAAACCACAGGTGTGAAATTAACTCCCAGGCCAGAGTATTATATTTGTCATACAATGATAGCCCAGGCCAGCTTTCCGCTTTGCCCTTGACATATTGCAGCATAATGAATTGCGGCAAGGTGAGCAGGGGAATAGCCGTTAACATCGGGATCCCTACGCGTTCAACGCGCACTTTCCACCATTTTTTCAACGGGTAGCGCAAAAACAGCATGTAGGAAAAATATCCGGAAATAACGAAAAATACCTGCATACGGAAGGCGTGGATGAAATCGTTAAAAAGCGTCAGCCACCATGACGGTTCTGCGCTATTCACATGCCAGGTGTGGCTTGAATAGATTAAAGAAATATGAAAAGGGATCCCTAACAACATCAACCATGCGCGGATGGAGTCGAGGAAATATTCACGCTGCGCGGGTACTGGATTCATATATGGTTAACTAATCTCGGATTTTTCGTCTTATCCCCGCCGGGTAATGCCTTTAGGCTTTTGCCGTAACGACACTGACCTGCTGCATGAGGTGCAGGCTTCAAATGTGTTTTTGCGCGGCATAGCCGCAATCACTAACCAAAATGGAAGCGCCTGTAAGACGGTTGATAAATAAATTTGCCGGCAAACCCTACACGAACTCGCTCCTTCTGTCTTTAGGATAAGCACGGAAAGTGAAAACGGTTGCAATCAGGTGCTTAATCCATGAGCCGGCGCGCTGAATAATACCGGGATTCTGTTGTCGGAATGGCTGGTTATCCATTAAAATAGATCGGATCGATATAAGCACACAAAGGGGGAAGTGCTTACTTATTATGAAACATAAACTACAAATGATGAAAATGCGTTGGTTGAGTGCTGCAGTAATGTTAACCCTGTATACATCATCAAGCTGGGCCTTCAGCATTGACGATGTCGCAAAGCAAGCTCAATCCTTAGCCGGGAAAGGCTATGAGGCGCCTAAAAGTAACTTGCCCTCCGTTTTCCGCGACATGAAATACGCGGACTATCAACAGATCCAGTTTAATCATGACAAAGCATACTGGAACAATCTGAAGACCCCATTCAAGCTCGAGTTCTACCATCAGGGTATGTACTTCGACACACCGGTCAAAATAAATGAAGTCACTGCAACGGCAGTAAAAAGAATCAAATACAGCCCGGATTATTTCACTTTCGGCGATGTTCAGCATGACAAAGACACGGTAAAAGATCTTGGTTTTGCCGGTTTTAAAGTGCTTTACCCGATCAACAGCAAAGATAAAAATGATGAAATCGTCAGCATGCTCGGGGCCAGCTATTTCCGCGTGATTGGCGCAGGTCAGGTTTACGGTCTTTCTGCCCGAGGCCTGGCTATTGATACCGCTTTGCCATCAGGTGAAGAATTTCCACGCTTTAAGGAGTTCTGGATCGAGCGTCCAAAACCGACCGATAAGCGTTTAACGATTTATGCGTTGCTTGATTCGCCGCGTGCGACAGGCGCTTACAAGTTCGTTGTTATGCCGGGACGTGACACGGTTGTTGATGTGCAATCGAAAATCTACCTGCGCGATAAAGTCGGCAAACTGGGCGTTGCGCCGTTAACCAGTATGTTCCTGTTCGGGCCGAACCAGCCATCTCCGGCGAATAATTATCGTCCGGAATTGCACGACTCCAACGGTCTGTCTATCCATGCTGGTAACGGTGAGTGGATCTGGCGTCCGCTAAACAACCCGAAACATCTGGCGATCAGCAGCTTCTCGATGGAAAACCCGCAAGGCTTCGGTCTGTTGCAGCGCGGCCGCGATTTCTCCCGCTTTGAAGATCTCGACGATCGTTACGATCTCCGTCCAAGCGCGTGGGTGACACCGAAAGGGGAGTGGGGCAAAGGCAGCGTTGAGCTGGTGGAAATTCCAACCAACGATGAAACCAACGATAACATCGTCGCTTACTGGACGCCGGATCAGTTACCGGAACCAGGTAAAGAGATGAACTTTAAATACACCATTACTTTCAGCCGTGATGAAGACAAACTTCACGCGCCTGATAACGCCTGGGTGCAGCAGACGCGTCGTTCAACGGGGGATGTGAAGCAGTCGAACCTGATTCGACAGCCTGACGGCACTATCGCTTTTGTGGTCGATTTTACTGGCGCAGAGATGAAAAAACTGCCAGAGAATACACCGGTCACTGCACAAACCAGCATTGGCGATAATGGTGAGATTGTAGAAAGCACGGTGCGCTATAACCCGGTCACCAAAGGCTGGCGTCTGGTAATGCGTGTGAAAGTGAAAGATGCCAAGAAAACCACTGAAATGCGTGCTGCCCTGGTGAATGCCGATCAAACGTTGAGTGAAACCTGGAGCTACCAGTTACCTGCCAATGAATAAGACAACCGAGTACATTGACGCAATGCCCATCTCCGCAAGCGAGAAAGCGGCATTGCCGAAGACTGATATCCGCGCTGTTCATCAGGCGCTGGATGCTGAACACCGAACCTGGGCGCGAGAGGATGACTCCCCGCAAGGGTCGGTAAAAGCACGTCTGGAACAAGCCTGGCCAGATTCACTCGCTGATGGACAGTTAATTCAAGACGACGAAGGGCGCGATCAGCTTAAGGCAATGCCGAAAGCAAAACGTTCTTCTATGTTCCCCGATCCGTGGCGTACTAACCCGGTTGGTCGTTTCTGGGATCGTCTGCGTGGGCGCGATGTGACGCCGCGCTATCTGGCGCGATTGACCAAAGAAGAGCAGGAGAGCGAGCAAAAGTGGCGTACCGTCGGCACCATCCGTCGTTACATCCTGCTTCTTCTCACTCTGGCGCAAACCGTCGTCGCTACCTGGTATATGAAGACCATTCTGCCTTATCAGGGGTGGGCGCTGATTAATCCAGTTGATATGGTCGATCAGGATTTGTGGGTTTCCTTTATGCAGCTTCTGCCTTACATGCTGCAAACCGGTATTCTGATCCTCTTCGCTGTTCTTTTCTGCTGGGTGTCAGCCGGTTTCTGGACGGCGTTGATGGGCTTCCTGCAACTGCTTATTGGTCGCGATAAATACAGTATTTCCGCTTCAACCGTTGGCGATGAACCGTTAAATCCGGAGCATCGCACAGCATTGATCATGCCTATCTGTAACGAAGACGTGAATCGCGTTTTTGCAGGTCTGCGTGCAACGTGGGAATCCGTGAAAGCGACCGGTAATGCCAAACACTTTGATGTTTATATCCTGAGTGACAGCTACAACCCGGACATCTGTGTGGCAGAACAAAAAGCCTGGATGGAGCTGATCGCCGAAGTGCAGGGCGAAGGCCAGATTTTCTATCGCCGTCGCCGCCGTCGCGTGAAGCGTAAAAGCGGTAACATTGACGATTTCTGCCGTCGCTGGGGTAGCCAGTACAGCTACATGGTGGTGCTGGATGCGGACTCGGTGATGACCGGTGATTGTTTGTGCGGTCTGGTGCGCCTGATGGAAGCCAACCCGAACGCCGGGATTATCCAGTCGTCGCCGAAAGCGTCTGGTATGGATACGCTATATGCACGTTGCCAACAGTTTGCGACCCGTGTCTATGGGCCATTGTTCACTGCCGGTTTGCATTTCTGGCAGCTCGGCGAGTCGCACTACTGGGGGCATAATGCGATTATCCGCGTGAAACCGTTTATCGAGCACTGCGCGCTGGCGCCGCTGCCTGGTGAAGGATCATTTGCGGGTTCAATCCTTTCGCACGACTTCGTGGAAGCCGCACTGATGCGCCGTGCAGGCTGGGGGGTATGGATTGCTTACGATCTCCCTGGCTCTTATGAAGAACTGCCGCCTAACCTGCTTGACGAGTTAAAACGTGATCGCCGCTGGTGCCATGGTAACCTGATGAACTTCCGTTTGTTCCTGGTTAAAGGGATGCACCCGGTTCACCGCGCGGTGTTCCTGACGGGCGTGATGTCTTATCTTTCCGCACCGCTGTGGTTTATGTTCCTTGCGCTCTCTACCGCATTGCAGGTCGTGCACGCGCTGACCGAACCGCAATACTTCCTGCAACCACGGCAGTTATTCCCGGTCTGGCCACAGTGGCGTCCTGAACTGGCGATTGCGCTGTTTGCCTCGACGATGGTGCTGCTGTTCCTGCCGAAGTTGTTGAGTATTTTGCTTATTTGGTGCAAAGGGACTAAAGAGTATGGCGGCTTCTGGCGAGTTACGTTATCGCTGCTGTTAGAAGTGCTGTTCTCCGTGCTGTTGGCGCCGGTGCGTATGTTGTTCCATACGGTATTCGTGGTTAGCGCCTTCCTTGGCTGGGAAGTGGTGTGGAATTCCCCGCAACGTGATGACGACTCTACCTCCTGGGGCGAAGCGTTTAAACGCCACGGCTCACAGTTGCTACTGGGGTTAGTGTGGGCGGTCGGTATGGCGTGGCTGGATCTGCGTTTCCTGTTCTGGCTGGCACCGATTGTCTTCTCGCTGATTCTGTCACCGTTTGTTTCGGTGATCTCCAGCCGTACAACCGTTGGGCTGCGCACGAAACGCTGGAAACTGTTCCTGATCCCGGAAGAGTATTCACCGCCTCAGGTACTGATCGATACCGATCGTTTCCTTGAGATGAACCGTCAACGTTCTCTCGACGATGGCTTTATGCATGCAGTGTTTAATCCGTCGTTTAACGCTCTGGCAACGGCAATGGCCACTGCGCGTCACCGCGCCAGTAAGGTGCTGGAAATCGCCCGTGACCGCCATGTTGAACAGGCGCTGAACGAGACGCCAGAGAAGCTGAATCGCGATCGTCGTCTGGTGCTGCTAAGCGATCCGGTGACGATGGCTCGTTTGCATTTCCGCGTCTGGAATTCCCCGGAGAGATATTCTTCATGGGTGAGTTACTACGAAGGGATAAAGTTGAATCCACTGGCATTGCGTAAACCGGATGCGGCTTCGCAATAAAAGTGTAGATAACTGCAATATATTGAATTTGCAAGGTTTCGTAGGCCGGATAAGGCGTTCATGCCGCATCCGGCAAAAACAACAAGCATTTTGTCAGCAATAAAAATACCGGCGTTATGCCGGTATTTTTTTACGGAAGAGGGTTCAAATGCGTTTCATCGTAGTCAGCATCATGGTTACCTTGCTGAGTGGTTGTGGCAGCATCATTAGCCGCACCATACCGGGACAGGGGCATGGCAACCAATATTATCCCGGCGTGCAATGGGATGTACGTGACTCCGCATGGCGCTATGTCACAATCCTTGATCTCCCTTTCTCTTTAGTCTTTGATACCTTACTGCTACCGATCGACATTCATCACGGAGCATATGAGTAATTAACGCTCATCCCACTCATCTGCTGCTGCGCGTCCTTCTTCGGTATCCAGCGGTGGTTCAAGCTGAAATTCACCTTCGTCCCATTCATGCAGGGTATTTTCTTCCTGCCATTCCTGGCGGATTTCAATCTCATCATAGTCGCCATCAAAGATGCTTTGTGCGGCTTCTCCACTGAACATTGGCAGGCATTCACCTTCTTCGCCCTCATCGGCTAAAAACTCAACCTGCCACATAATGTCGCCATCTTGCAGAATATATTTCTGGACATTGAACTGTTGCACATTCGCTTCTTCGGCGTCGATGCCGGGGTTGTCAGCAAGAAATTCTTCGCGTGCGGCATCAATGGCTTCTTCAAGCGTTGCGTACATAGTCATCACGACTCTCCCTTTGATTTGCTGAGGTGTTCAGGGAAAGAATAGCTGATTCTCCGCTTTTGCAAGTATGAAAGGTGAAAAATCAGTTCGATACCTGGGGGAGTCGGCGACGGCGCAGGCTGTTCCACGAATAGACCGCGTTAAACAAAACGACTCCGGCGGTAACCAGAAATACAGCACGAAAGCCGTAGTGTGCTGAAATAGCTGCGCCCATCAACGGCCCCGTAACGTTGCCAATATCGCGAAACGACTGGTTATAGCTGAAAATGCGTCCGGCGATTTGGTTGGTCGAATTATAAACCAGCAACGTTTGTACGGCTGGGAGCAGAGCGCCGTCTGCGGCGCCGAGCAAAAAGCGTAAAATCCCCAGTTGCAGTGGTGTCTGGACATAAGACATTGGGATCAACAGCAGCACAGAAAAGATCAGCGCAGTTATCAGGATCTTTTCTGGCCCGATACGATCGCCAAGTTTACCAAGTCGTGGAGCACTTAGCAGTGCAGCCACGCCGGGCACGGAGGCGATCATGCCACTAATAAAGGCGATATTACTGACATTTCCTGCCAGTTCGCGGACATACAGCGTCAGGATTGGTGCGATAGATCCAGTAGCAATCTGGATAATTAATGTTGTGACAAACAGGCTAAGTACCAGTTTCGGATTTTTAAGCGATGTTACGACTTCCCGCATGTGCAGCATCTCTTTTTTGCTGACGGGCTGGAATTTTTCTCTGATACAAAACAGGGTGACGAAAAAGCAGAGTATGAGCACACTGGCGGTAATAAAGAATACCGGACGTAAGCCGTAGTTATCAGCGAGTAAGCCACCAGCCATCGGGCCGAGCAACGCGCCGCTAACGCCGCCGGTGGAGAGCGTGCCCAGCGCCCAGCCGCTTTTATTACGCGGTACTTGTGTGGCGATAAGAGCATTGGCGTTGGGGACAAATCCGCCAAGCAAACCAAGCAGCGCCCGCAGAATCAAAAACTGCCAGATATTTTGCGCCAGCCCCATCAGCACCATCACGATGCCCATGCCGAGAGCAGAACGCAATAACATGATTTTTCTGCCTTTGCGGTCGGCAAGCCCGCCCCAGAAAGGGGAGGCGATGGCGGAAAATAAAAAGGTAATACTGAAGACAATCCCCGACCACATATTCAGCGCGCTGTGGCCGGTGATGCCAAGTTGCTCAACGTAGAGGGGTAAGAATGGCATCACCAGACTGAAGGCGGCACCGGTAAGAAAACAACCTAGCCAGGCAACGATCAGGTTTCGTTTCCAGTTTATGGGGGTGTCATTTTCACAGAGTGACATAGCAATCCGCTGTTGGTGCGCCAGGCGCGGTGATTAAAAGAAGAAAAAGTAAGCACACTAATTATGCGCCTGACTTATAGGTGACGCAATGTACAGAGCTTTTATCGCTAAATCAGGAGGATTTGTAGTGGTAATGCCGGATGCAGTTCGAAACATCCGGCAAGGGAGATTTAATAGCGTGAAGGTACGCCTTCCGGGCGCGTTTTAAAGCGACGATGTAGCCACATATACTGTTCCGGTGCCATCATGATGCATTTTTCGACCACTTTATTCATCCATGCAGCGGTGATTTCAGCGTTATCCAACGGAGGTGAACACTCTGGCGGCAGCATGATCAACTGATACCCTTTGCCGTCTGGCTTACGACGCGGAACAAACGGCACCAGGCACGCACCAGACATTTTCGCCAGCATCCAGGTGCCACTGGTGGTCGCCGCCTGCTCAACAGCAAACAGCGGCACGAAAACACTTGAGCGCGGGCCGTAATCATGATCTGGCGCATACCAGACCACTTCGCCTTTCTTTAGTGCCCGGATCATTCCTTTTAAGTCTTTGCGATCAAGCATCGACTTATTCGAACGCAGGCGCCCCCAGGTTTGCAGCCAGTCGAGCAACGGATTATCGTTTGGGCGATAGACGCCGATACCCGGTTCCTGCATACCAAATTGCCTTGCGCCCAGCTCCAGCGTCAGGAAATGGATGCCGACCAACAGAATGCCGCGCTTTTGCGCCTGCACGTCACGGATATGTTCCATGCCAATCACTTCCGTCCAGCGGGCAATTCGACGATCCGACCAGAACCACGCCATGCCGGTTTCCATCAACCCCATCCCAACGGATTCGAAATTCTTCACCATCATTTCATGGCGTTCTTGTTCGCTCATCTCCGGGAAGCACAGTTCCAGGTTGCGATGTACAATTTTGGCGCGACGTTTCATAACATGTAACGCCAGTTTTCCTAATCCACAACCGAGACGGTAGATGACCGGGTAGGGCAATTGCACGACCAACCAAAGTACGCCAATACCCAACCAGGTTAACCAATAACGCGGATGAAGCAGTGCGGTGGAGAACTTGGGTAGATTCGTCATATAAATCCTGTCTTTCAACCTATACGGGCAATTGTATGTATTGTCGCATTTTTTCGTCCGCAACCAAAATTTGTGACCGAAGACTGGGCGAAATTACCGCGTATGTAAATCATTAATAATTTTTAATGCGCAAATGTAGCGTAAAATGTATGGATGTTAATTGTCGATAATTGCTATATCATGCTGCGGATTTTTACTTTCCCACCCTGCAGGAACCGTACACCATGCCAGTGTTACACAACCGCATTTCTAATGACGCGCTGAAAGCCAAAATGCTGGCCGAGAGCGAACCACGTACCACCATTTCGTTCTATAAATATTTCCACATTACCGATCCCAAAACGACCCGCGATGCTTTATATAAGCTATTTACCGCGTTGAATGTCTTTGGGCGGGTCTATCTGGCGCATGAAGGGATCAACGCACAAATCAGCGTACCGGCGAGCAACGTAGAGACATTTCGCGCACAGCTTTATGCTTTTGATCCTGCTTTAAACGGTTTACGTCTGAATATTGCGCTGGATGATGACGGGAAATCCTTCTGGGTACTGCGCATGAAGGTACGCGATCGCATTGTTGCCGACGGTATTGACGATACTCACTTTGATGCCAGCAATGTTGGTGAGTATCTGCAAGCGGCGGAAGTGAACGCCATGCTTGACGATCCCGATGCACTATTTATCGACATGCGTAACCACTATGAGTATGAAGTGGGGCACTTTGAAAACGCGCTGGAAATTCCGGCAGATACCTTCCGTGAGCAGCTGCCAAAAGCAGTCGAGATGATGCAGGCACATAAAGATAAAAAAATTGTGATGTACTGCACCGGCGGCATTCGTTGTGAAAAGGCCAGTGCCTGGATGAAACATAACGGATTCAATAAAGTCTGGCATATTGAAGGCGGGATTATTGAATACGCTCGTAAGGCGCGTGAACAAGGTTTGCCTGTCCGCTTTATTGGTAAAAATTTTGTTTTTGACGAGCGGATGGGCGAGCGGATCTCTGACGAAATTATTGCGCATTGTCATCAGTGCGGCACACCTTGTGACAGCCATACCAATTGTAGAAATGATGGCTGTCATCTGTTGTTTATCCAGTGTCCGGCATGTGCCGAGAAATTCAAGGGCTGTTGTAGTGAGATTTGCTGTGAAGAAAGCGCATTACCGCCAGAAGAACAGCGCCGCCGTCGTGCCGGGCGAGAAAATGGCAATAAGATCTTTAATAAATCGCGTGGACGGCTGAACACGACGCTGGTCATTCCTGAGCCAACAAAATAAACATTCGTGCCGGATGCGCGTCATCCGGCAACATCTATGCATTACTTCTGCTGTACACCTTCCACCGAAATAATCAGATCAACCTCCTGCGAAGCTGGACCTAAATCAGTCTTAATGTTGAAGTCTTTCAGCTTAATTTTGCCTTCTGCCTCGAAGCCCGCACGTTTACCGCCCCACGGATCGTCGCCCTGACCAATCAATTTTGCTTCCAGCGTTACTGGTTTGGTTACGCCATTGAGTGTCAGATCGCCCGTAATATCCAGCTCATCACCGTCTTTCTTCACGCTGGTAGAAGTGAACGTCGCCTGCGGATATTTTGCGGTGTTGAGGAAATCTGCGCTGCGAAGATGCTTATCACGTTCGGCGTGATTGGTATCGACGCTGGTGGTGTTAATTGTCACATTCACTTTATCAGCAGCTGGGTTCTTTTCATCAAAGGTAAAAGTACCGTCGAAATCTTTAAAGGTGCCATATAACCAGCTATAGCCAAGATGCTGGATGCGGAAATTGACAAAGGCGTGCTGACCTTCTTTGTCAATTTTGTAATCGGCGGCGACAGCTGAACCGGCAGAGAACATCAGGGAAGCGAAGGTTAAACCAAGCAGGCTTTTTTTCATTTTATACTCCATAGTCAGATGACGATTTTCCCAGCATACGCTTCAGGGTGTCGTCTTTATCGATGAAATGATGCTTCAGGGCCATAAATCCGTGCATAACGGACAGTACGACGACGCTCCACGCTAGCCAAAAATGCAGGGCACCGGCTAAGTCAGCCTGTGCGCCAGCATCGGCAAGGGTCGCGGGGATGTCAAACCAGCCAAAAACGCTGATTGGTTTGCCATCGGCGGTCGAGATGAGATAGCCGCTGATGCCAATGGCGAAGAGCAAAAGGTATAGCGCGAGATGTCCAATTTGTGCGCCGAGACGCGTCATGGTCGAATAACTTTGCAACGGACCAGGTGGTGGGGATATAACACGCCACAGAATGCGTATAACCAGCCCCATCATGAGCAGAATACCGACGCTTTTATGCAGCTCTGGTGCTTTGTGATACCAGCCATCGTAATAACTGAGTGTTACCATCCATAGCCCTAAAGCAAACATGCAGTAGATAATGATTGCACTCAGCCAATGAAAGGTCATTGATATAACACCATAGCGTTTGGGGGTATTTGTAAGGGACATCAGTGCATCCGAAACTTATTTGCGAAAGAATGAAAATGGCGCGTTGGAGAATGAATTGCAACTTAAAAATAACAATTCAAATGATATTTATTTTTATTTCAATAATTTTGATTTAATAATGAAAGAATCTTCATAAGTTTAGTGGTTTCAGGATGAGGTATGTCTGGGGAATGAAGTTAAGAGAGACATAAGCTTATTCAATTTTTCACACCAAATGAAAGAGAGATTAAGTTTTTGTCAATTTATGTCAATGCTGCGTGGTTAAAAATAAATCACGTAGATCAGATCCATAATGGCCAATAATCCCCACAGAAAAAGATAAAGCATCAGATGCTCGCGAATATTATTGATGAGATAGTTCAACAGCCGACGCATTAAATACTCCTGTAAAAACGGCCTCATTTTGAGGCCGTGATGATGATTATTTGAAGCGGGAAAGTCTGAATGGCGTCAAATCAAAATCGCTATTTATACCTTGCGCAAAATCGGCGGCTATTTCCCCTAATACCGATGCAAATTTAAATCCGTGACCACTCAGGCCGGTAATCAGCAGCGTATTATCGTGACCGGGCAGGGTGTCGATAATAAAATCTTCATCAGGCGAATTATCGTAGGTACAGGCAGCGCCGTACAGGCAGCAACCAATGCCCGGCAGTATGCTACGTAAGAAGGGAAATGCTTCAGAACCGTCACTGGCGATTTCAGCAAACGGAACGCGTTCATCCGCTGAATGAATCACCTGACCACCATTATGTTTTCCAATTTTCAGAGCGTCATTTTCGGCGGGAAAGCCGTAATACTGATCGCCATTGGGCAGTTCTCCGGTAAAGGCCGGAAATTTATTTTTCACGCTATAACGACCATCGGCCTGATACCAGGCGAACACTTTGCGTACTGGCTGGACAGGCAGTTCTGGCAACAGGTCTTTTACCCAGGTTCCCGCGCAGACGATCGCTTTTTTCGCCTGATACTCGCCGTCAGCTGTTTCAATAGTTACGCCGTCATCGTCATGACGAATTGCGGTGACCGGGCAGTTGAACAGTTGGGCACAGCCAGCTTCCTTCGCCAGTTGGATCCAGGTTTTAATTGCCAGTTCGCTGCGCAGAAAGCCAGAATCAGCCTCAAACAAGCCGATGTAATTGTCAGGGACGCGTATTTCAGGCCAGCGAGCCATAATGGTTTGCGCATCCAGTTTTTCGACGTTGAGTTGCCATTGTTCCGCGCTGTGGGCGACATTGGCGAGGAATTCGGAGTCGGCTGGGCCGAGGTTAATGACGCCAGAGCGCACAAAAATGGGGTCTTCTTCGTTGTAACGGGAGAGTTCATCCCACAGGGTTTGCGCGCGAAGTACCAACGGAACATACTTTTCACCTTCACCATAAGCATGGCGAATTAATCGTGTATCACCGTGGTGGCTGCCGTGTTGGTGCGGCGGCATATGGGCGTCGGTCATCAGCACTTTCAAACCGGCCCGAGTGGCATAATACCCGGCTGCAGCGCCTACGGAACCGCTGCCAATAATGATGAGATCGTATTTCATTTTTTTCTCTCTGCTCTCATGGTTTAAGCAGAGTAATTAAGTGAATGCAGATATACAACCCAGAAATAGTAAAGGCACCAATCTGGTGCCTTTTGGGTGGATGGTCATGTCAAGTTAATGACGACGATACTCATTTACATGGAAATCACCCGATTCAATTTTGGCGATTCCTGCTTCTAATATCGAAATAAATTGTCTGGCAACATCAGTAGTTAACCAGAGTGTCTGACCAACTTCAGTCCCTTCCTGCTCGGACTTATTTGGGGTCTGGTAGTGCAAACGCAACATCAGAGCATCATAGCTATCAACGGTGCTGATGTCCCACCCTACGAGCGGATGAGTCTGAATGACTTCATTGTTTTTTTCCATCATGGCCCCCTAATTCGTGTTACTAGACAACGTTATTCGAGGTTCAATGCATTTTTATCTGAAGCAACTTCAGTATACCAATAAGTAAGGGTATCCACAGAATTTTTAAAGGGGGAAAGAGATATTTTTTTGTTTTTAAGATTTATATGAACAATAAAACAGCATGTCATTCATATTTTTTTAGCATATCGTGCAATTATTTTGAGGAAGTGTAGAAATTTTGTGCTGAAAATAAAAAAGCCGGGGCGACCCGGCAAAAACAAACATTACTGCATATTATTCGCTAACGAACCAGTCATCTGCGCTTTCCCATGTTTCTTGCAGAATTTCGCTAATGCGCTGTTTATCTTCTTTTGTTGCGCCAATAACCGATAAATTATTAGCTGCGGCATAACGAACAGAAACATGACCTTCGTTATCAGGAAACGCATATTGAATACGGCGGGAAAGTTCAACTGCCAGAGCGTCAATGGCTCCGGCAGGTAATGGAGAAGTTTTCGCTATGGTGACTTCAATTCTCATAATAGCCCCCTGTTTAATATACTGGTTATTTATACAGGTAAAATAACCTAATGACAACAGGGAACTACGTTTTTTATTGTTTAACTGTCCAGCGTACTGTTTCTCCGGCCAGGAATGGCACCAACGTGTCGTCAGTCAGAGCGATGCTTTCAGCCACTTTCTGCTCTTCGCGTACCAGTTCAATAAACGATTCGTTGACTGGCAAACCATAGAACTGCGGGCCGTTTAAAGAACAGAATGCTTCAAAGTGCTGTAACGCATTCATTTCTTCAAAGACAGTGGCGTAACTGCCCAGCGCCGTTGGGGCATTAAAACAGCCGGCACAACCGCAGCTACTCTCTTTGCGATGACGCGCATGTGGCGCGGAGTCAGTCCCAAGGAAAACGCGACTAAAGCCACTGGCGACCAGTTCACGCAGCGCCTGTTGATGCACATTACGTTTGAGAATGGGCAGGCAGTACAGATGCGGACGTATGCCACCAACCAGCATATGGTTACGGTTAAACATCAAATGCTGGGGTGTAATGGTAGCAGCCAGCAGTTCATTACCGTCACGAACATATTCAGCGGCATCTTTCGTCGTGATGTGCTCAAAAACCACTTTCAGCCCAGCCAGACGTTGGCGTAGCGGCTCCATAACAGTTTCAATAAAGCGCGCTTCACGGTCAAAAATGTCGATGTCGGCGTGTGTCACCTCTCCGTGTACCAGCAGTGGCATACCCATTTTTTCCATTCGCTCCAGTACGGGCATGATAGCGTCAACCGACGTCACGCCGTGGCTGGAGTTGGTGGTCGCGTTTGCTGGGTAAAGTTTTGCAGCGGTGAACACGCCTTCGTTAAACCCTCGCTCCAGTTCGTCTGCATCCAGTGAATCAGTTAGGTAGCAGGTCATCAGCGGGATGAAGTCGTGCCCGGCAGGGACGGCGTCAAGAATACGTTGACGATAAGCCACGGCAGCTTCAACGGTCGTCACGGGCGGTGCCAGATTGGGCATAACGATGGCCCGACCATAGGTTTGGCTGGTATACGGCACGACAGTTTTTAACATGTCGCCATCGCGGAGGTGAAGGTGCCAGTCGTCTGGGCGGCGGATCTTTAATACCTGGGATGGTGCAGTCATTAATCTCTATGCTCCGGCTGAAGGGATGTTTTTGCCGGACACAAAGGATAAGCGGAAACGTTTTCCTTTGCACGAAAAATAAAGGGCGCGAATGCGCCCTCGTGTTTAATCAGTAAACGGAATGACAATTTCGCCAGGTTTCACCTCAATACCTTTCGCCAGTTTTTTCGCCATTGCTTCACCTTTGCTGCCATCTTCGCGCAGAATGTAAGCCGGTTGCTGGTTAAAGTAGTTGCGTAATGCCTGATTCAAATAGGGGAGCAACGTTTGCATCACTGTCTGCATTTTTTCCGGTTGTACCGTCGCATCGACCACTTCCATTTCCTTCAGGAAGATAGCGCCTTTTTCTTTATCGAAAACCGGCAGTGCTTTCAGTTTTAGTTTCATGGTCGCTTTCTGGCTGCCGAACAGGGAGTTCATATCCAGATTTGCATCCCCGGTTAAGGTTATCTTATTCGGCTCTTCGCGACCAATTTGGCTGGCCAGGTTTGTCAGAACAATATGGGCATCCGCTACGCCGGGCAAACCGATATCTTTCGAGAAATTATTATGTTTCTCAAGTGACTGGTTAATTTCTTGTTCGCTAATCGTGTACTGGGTGAGTTGATTACAGCCAACGAGCAGGCCGCTGACGAGCAATGCAGCGGCAAATAAAAACTTGTTCATGGTAGTCCTCGACATGAAATCTGCGTCAATATCCTGACACAACGCAGCATGTGCCACCAGCGTTAAACTCGCCAGCAGAAAAAACTGAATTCTGCGGCGGCAGGTAATAACAAGCTGTTAAGGCGTGTCAGGTTGACAGGGCGAGCAATGGTAACAGAAAGCATCGCGTTTTCAGGCGTCGCGTTCCAGCAACCGACGCGCCGCGCGTTTCTGGCTAAATTGCCAACCCAGCGCAAGGAAGGTGATTATGCCAATAATGCCCAACATCATCCACGGTAACTCTGGTTGTTGTGCCGACTTTCCCAGATCAAACAGCCAACCGCCGCCGATATAGCCAATAGCGCCGCCAATGGCCAGACCCAGACGGCTAAAACCCATATAGCTGCCGCGTGCTCGCGCATCCGCCAGCGAGGCGCTTAAGGTTTCACGCGCAGGTTCGGCAATGATCGAACCGATATAAAACAGACAAATCAGGGTGAAAAGTTGTTGCAGGCTGCTGACCATGCCCACCGGCATCATGCTTAATGACATTATCAACAACCCAGCCATCAACCGGTGTTCCAGACGAAAACGCCTTTCGCTCCAGCGAGCGATAGGGTAGAGCAAGGTTAAGGAGAGACATGCTTCAATGGCATACATCCATTTAACGGCAGAGGGCGCTCCGGCGACGTCGTTGACCATAATCGGCAGCATCAACATCACCTGAACGGCAAGCATGTAGTAGCCCGCCAGCGTCAGGACGTAGGTGACAAAACGTTTATCACGCATCACGCGAGCCATGCCTTCGCGGACTGGCGTGCGCACGGTAGAGAGTTTCCATGCCGGTAACAACCAGGCATTAAACGCTGCACACAGTACAAATAGAATCGCCCCTGTGGCGCAGACCAGGCGGAAATCATATTGCAACAGCCAGCTTCCCAACAAAGCGCCAATGACCGCACCGGCACTGTCCTGCATCATCAACAACGAGAAAAAGCGCCCACGTTGCTGCGGGCGAATCAATTTGACCACCAGCGCCGAACGCGGCGGATCGAAAAGAGTGCCGCCAAGACCTGAGAGAAGGCAGGAAAACCACAGTAACCAGGGCTCCTGGGCGATGCCCATAGTGGCGAATCCGGCGGCGCGCATCAGCATACCGGTGACAATCATTGGTTTAGCGCCAAAGCGGTCGGCAATTGCGCCGCCAAAAATACCCAACCCTTGTTGAATGAACTGACGCAGACCGAGGGCAATACCGACCATTACGGCGGCCCAGCCCATTTGATCAACGAAGCGGATGGAGATCAGCGGGAAGACAACAAAGAACCCCAGCACGACCAGCATATTATCGATGAGCAGGAAATATTTACCCAGGTTCCTCGCCTGCGACACGCGCGACATTTCCCCTCCTGGGAAATAAAAGATGAGCACTTTCTATTCTGCATGGTCGCTAATACTTTTCCCACAATTCCCGGGACAATATTTTTTTATCGAAAGCCCTCTTTGATAGAGAGTTTTTATCAAATATGTGAATAATGCAGGAAATGGCATTTTGGACTTTTCACAGGCTCTGGTTGCGCAGGTATAGTAATACTTACAGCGTATTAAAGACGTTACGGGAAGGAGTAGGTATAGAATGTTTGGCTATCGCAGTAACGTGCCAAAAGTGCGCTTAACCACGGACCGACTGGTCGTGCGTCTGGTGCATGATCGTGATGCCTGGCGGCTGGCGGATTATTACGCAGAGAATCGCCATTTCCTCAAGCCCTGGGAGCCAGTGCGCGACGAAAGCCACTGCTATCCTTCAGGCTGGCAGGCCAGGTTAAGCATGATTAATGAATTTCATAAACAAGGTTCTGCATTCTATTTTGGGTTGTTCGACCCGGATGAGAAAGAGATTATTGGCGTTGCCAATTTTTCTAATGTGGTGCGAGGATCTTTTCATGCCTGCTATCTCGGTTATTCGATTGGGCAAAAATGGCAGGGCAAAGGGCTAATGTTTGAAGCCCTGACCGCCGCCATTCGTTATATGCAGCGCACCCAACATATTCATCGCATTATGGCCAACTATATGCCGCACAATAAACGCAGCGGTGATTTACTTGCGCGACTGGGTTTTGAAAAAGAAGGCTATGCGAAAGATTATTTGTTGATTGATGGACAATGGCGCGATCACGTACTGACGGCATTAACCACCCCAGACTGGACGCCCGGCCGCTAAGGAGAATCTCATGAAATATCAACTTACTGCACTGGAAGCCCGCGTGATTGGCTGCTTGCTGGAAAAACAGGTGACAACGCCGGAGCAATATCCGCTTTCTGTAAATGGTGTAGTAACGGCCTGTAATCAGAAAACGAACCGTGAACCGGTAATGAATCTGAGTGAATCCGAGGTGCAGGAGCAGCTGGATAATCTGGTCAAACGTCATTATTTACGCACGGTGAGCGGTTTTGGTAATCGGGTCACCAAATATGAGCAACGCTTTTGTAATTCAGAATTTGGCGATCTGAAACTGAGTGCCGCAGAAGTGGCGTTGATAACCACTTTGTTGTTACGCGGTGCCCAGACGCCAGGCGAATTGCGCAGCCGCGCGGCGCGGATGTATGAATTTAGCGATATGGCGGAAGTGGAGTCCACGCTGGAACAACTGGCTAATCGTGAAGACGGGCCTTTTGTGGTTCGCCTGGCTCGTGACCCGGGTAAACGTGAAAGCCGTTATATGCATCTTTTCAGCGGTGAGGTTGAGGATCAACCGGTGTTAACGGAGTCGTCGAACGCGGTTGACGGCGATTTACAGGCTCGTGTCGAAGCACTGGAAATCGAAGTGGCAGAACTGAAACAGCGTCTTGATTCATTGCTGGCCCATCTGGGAGATTAAAGTGAAAAAATTACGTATCGGCGTAGTGGGATTAGGCGGCATCGCGCAAAAAGCGTGGTTACCGGTGCTGGCGGCAGCATCAGACTGGACGTTACAAGGCGCGTGGTCGCCAACGCGTGAGAAAGCCCTGCCAGTTTGTGAAAGCTGGCGCATTCCCTACGCTGATTCGTTATCCAGCCTCGCCGCCAGTTGCGATGCGGTTTTCGTGCATTCAAGCACTGCCAGCCACTTTGAGGTTGTCAGTGCGCTGTTAAATGCGGGGGTGCATGTTTGTGTTGATAAACCGCTGGCGGAAAATCTGCGTGATGCCGAGCGGCTGGTGGAACTGGCAGCACGGAAAAAACTCACCCTGATGGTCGGTTTTAACCGCCGTTTCGCACCTCTCTACTGTGAGTTAAAAACGCAACTCGCTACGGCGGCCTCGCTAAGAATGGATAAGCATCGTAGCAATAGTGTCGGGCCGCACGATCTTTATTTCACGTTGCTGGATGATTATCTGCATGTGGTGGATACCGCGCTGTGGTTGTCTGGCGGTAAAGCCTCTCTGGATGGCGGCACGCTACTGACTAACGACGCTGGCGAAATGCTATTTGCCGAGCACCATTTTTCTGCGGGTTCTTTGCAGATTACCACCAGTATGCATCGCCGTGCCGGAAGTCAGCGTGAAGCCGTGCAGGCCGTGACTGACGGTGCGCTCATCGACATTACGGATATGCGTGAATGGCGTGAGGAGCGCGGGCAGGGGGTAGTGCATAAACCGATTCCAGGCTGGCAGAGTACCCTTGAGCAGCGTGGATTTGTTGGTTGCGCACGTCACTTCATTGAATGCGTGCAAAATCAGACAGTTCCGCAAACCGCCGGTGAACAGGCGGTGCTGGCGCAGCGCATCGTTGACAAGATCTGGCGCGACGCGATGAGTGAATAAACCCTGTAACATCTGGCGGTAGCAATTCACCATAATCCAGGTAGACTATTCGCCTCTTTCAGCGCCTGCCTTGCAGGCGTTTTGCCCGTGGGTCTGGATTAGAACACCGATGAATTTATTAAAATCGCTGGCCGCCGTCAGCTCGATGACCATGTTTTCGCGTGTGCTTGGCTTCGCACGTGACGCAATTGTCGCCAGAATCTTTGGCGCAGGGATGGCAACCGACGCCTTTTTTGTCGCTTTTAAACTTCCTAACTTGTTGCGCCGTATTTTTGCTGAAGGAGCCTTCTCCCAGGCATTTGTGCCGATTCTGGCGGAATATAAAAGCAAGCAGGGTGAAGACGCCACGCGGGTCTTTGTCTCTTATGTTTCTGGTCTGCTGACACTCGCGCTGGCGGTTGTGACGGTTGCCGGGATGCTCGCCGCGCCGTGGGTAATCATGGTGACCGCGCCGGGCTTTGCTGATACTGCCGACAAATTTGCCCTGACTACCCAGCTATTACAGATTACTTTTCCCTATATTTTGCTGATCTCCCTGGCGTCGCTGGTGGGGGCGATTCTCAATACCTGGAACCGTTTTTCGATTCCGGCATTTGCCCCGACGTTACTTAACATCAGCATGATTGGTTTTGCGCTGTTTGCCGCGCCGTACTTTAATCCGCCTGTGCTGGCGCTGGCGTGGGCTGTAACGGTGGGCGGTATCCTGCAACTGGTTTATCAGCTACCGCACCTGAAGAAGATAGGCATGTTGGTTTTGCCACGCATTAACTTCCACGATGCGGGTGCGATGCGCGTGGTGAAACAGATGGGACCGGCGATTCTTGGCGTCTCTGTCAGTCAGATCTCCTTGATCATTAACACCATTTTTGCCTCGTTTTTGGCATCCGGTTCTGTGTCCTGGATGTATTACGCCGACCGTTTAATGGAGTTCCCGTCTGGCGTACTGGGCGTGGCGCTGGGCACCATTTTGCTACCGTCGCTGTCGAAAAGTTTTGCCAGCGGCAATCACGATGAATACAACCGCTTGATGGATTGGGGGCTGCGTCTTTGTTTCTTGCTGGCGCTGCCAAGCGCGGTGGCGCTGGGTATCCTTTCCGGGCCGTTGACCGTTTCACTGTTTCAATACGGTAAATTTACCGCCTTTGATGCGCTGATGACCCAGCGGGCGTTAATTGCTTACTCGGTGGGTTTGATTGGCCTGATTGTGGTGAAAGTGCTGGCTCCGGGCTTTTATTCCCGACAGGACATTAAAACACCGGTAAAAATAGCCATCGTCACGCTGATCCTGACGCAATTGATGAACCTGGCGTTTATCGGCCCGTTGAAACATGCCGGATTGTCGCTTTCCATTGGTCTGGCGGCTTGCCTGAATGCTTCGCTGCTGTACTGGCAGTTGCGTAAGCAGAAAATCTTTACCCCACAGCCCGGCTGGACTGCGTTTCTGTTGCGTTTGTTGGTAGCCGTATTGGTGATGTCTGGCGTGCTGTTAGGTATGTTACACATCATGCCAGAGTGGTCATTGGGCACTATGCCCTGGCGCTTACTACGCTTGATGGCGGTTGTTGTCGCGGGGATCGCGGCATACTTTGCCGCGCTGGCGGTGCTGGGCTTCAAAGTTAAAGAGTTTGCCCGTCGGACGGTGTAATAATGCGTTCCGGCCTGCATTGCAGGCCGGAGAAAATCTTCAGATAGATATCTTTTTACTGCCGCGATGGGACGTTGAGGTTTGACCGTTAGCCCCGTACAGCGTCGGTTCCTGATGCGGTTTCAGCATCTCCAGCGCCTGTTGATTGCGCTCAATCTGTCCTTCCAGAAGCCAGCCGTTATGTTGATTTAACTGGCGCAGTTGCTGCGTTTTCACGGTAATTTCCTGCCATCGCTGTGTGATCTCGTCGCTGTTTACAGTATCCAGTGTTTGCCGACGTAACTGCTCAAGGTAATCCAGCGTTGCCAGCTGTGAGCTTTTTTGTTCTGTAGTCCATTGCAACTGGCTGCCGTTGATCTGCCCCATAGAGAGATGTTGTTGCTCTTGATCCATCACCATTTTAAGCTCGTTAAGCACTGTGGACATCTGGTCGAGGATCTCTGCAAGACGCGTCATAAGCCTATTTACTCAGTAAGTCTTGTTGTACTTCGCTGATCAGCGCGTCGGCAATTTTGCCGATATCCATTTTTAGCTCACCGTTACGAATCGCCTGTCTCAACGCTTCTACGCGTTCAAGATTGATATCACTGCTGCCTGGCTGCATCAATTTTGCCTGCGCATCGCTTAACGTGACGTTGGTGCTGGTGGCTGCGGTCGTTTTAGTCGAGCGGGTATTGGCTACCGGCGCGTCAGTGTTTTCGCGTGGCTGAACGGTGCTTACGGGCTTCAGAGGTGAAGTGCGGTCAATACTCATGGTTTATTCCTCATTGAGGGCGCTTTTATCATTTGTTGCTTATTTATCGGCAATAGTCGGTCAATCTTTAACAGCTTACAGGTTTATAAGAATATTCCCATCAGCATCCACCACGCCACTGACCACCTGACCCGACACCATGCGGACACGAGCATTTTGCGCGACGGCGGCATTGTTCAGTGCCTGACCTTCAGCATTGGCGCTGAATCCCTCCCCGCTGGCAATCACATTGACGCGTTGACCGGCTTTGACTCGCCAGGCCTGGCGCAGCATGGTTAGCTGTACAGGCTGTTCGGGCGCCAGATCGCGCAGGCTGACGGCATCAACAAGTTGATTGACATCCAGTACAGTACGCGGCGGTAAGGTATCCAGCCGTCCGTGTTTTAGTTTGACACTGCCAGATTCCAGTTTTCCCCCACGCACAACGGGCATCGCAGCAACCACATAATTTCCCGTGGCCTGCACATTAACCTGCAAATATCGTTTGTTGTTGCCGCAGCGCGCCAGCACATTCACATTGCCCCACAGGCGGGAATTGCTGGTCATCGACAGCAATGGCTGTTCACACGGAGGCAGTAAATGGGGCGCAGTACGAATAGAGACCCGGACTTCATCACTCAACCCTGCCAGTTGTGCGGCAAAAAAGGTTTGCAATTGTGATGTGAGATCGCCAGCCGCACTCAGCGGACTGAACAGTATCGCGATGATCACCATACAACGCTTCATTGCCAGCATTTTCACCTCCAGCCATTTCTACAGGCCAAATTGTACCCGCGCGTTGTGACCATCAACGGCATAAATAGCGACCCATTTTGCGTTTATTCCGCCGATAACGCGCGCGTAAAGCCTTTAAGCTGACGGCAGAATTTTGATACCTGCGGAGGAGATATGCTCGATAAGCTCGACGCCGCCTTACGTTTTCAACAAGAGGCGCTCAATCTGCGCGCCCAGCGTCAGGAAGTGCTGGCGGCAAATATCGCCAATGCTGATACCCCTGGTTATCAGGCGCGCGATATAGATTTTGCCAGTGAACTTAAAAAAGTGATGCAGCGTGGACGAGATGAAACCAGCGTGGTTGCGCTGACCATGACCTCAACGCAACACATTCCGGCGCAGGCGCTGACGCCTCCTTCCACAGAACTGCAATACCGTATTCCGGATCAGCCTTCGCTGGACGGCAATACCGTCGATATGGATCGCGAACGTACCCAGTTTGCCGATAACAGCCTGCAATACCAGATGAGCCTTAGTGCGTTGAGTGGGCAAATCAAAGGCATGATGAACGTTTTACAGAGCGGAAATTAACGGATGGCACTGCTGAATATTTTTGATATCGCCGGATCGGCGTTAACTGCTCAGTCCCAGCGTCTGAACGTGGCGGCCAGTAATCTGGCTAATGCCGACAGTGTGACTGGCCCAGACGGACAACCTTATCGGGCAAAACAGGTGGTGTTCCAGGTGAACGCCGCGCCAGGCGCTGCTACGGGCGGCGTAAAGGTTGCCGATGTTATTGAAAGTCAGGCTCCGGACAAACTGGTTTATGAGCCGGGTAATCCGCTGGCGGACGCGAAGGGCTACGTGAAAATGCCAAACGTTGATGTTGTCGGGGAGATGGTTAACACCATGTCGGCGTCGCGCAGCTATCAGGCCAACGTGGAAGTGCTTAACACGGTGAAAAGCATGATGCTGAAAACCCTCACGCTCGGTCAATAAAGGAGAAAGCCATGTCCATTGCGGTAACCACCACCGATCCGACAAATACCGGCGTCAGCACTACCAGCAGTAGTTCGATCACGGGCAGTAACGCCGCAGATTTACAAAGCAGTTTTCTGACCTTGCTGGTGGCACAACTAAAAAACCAGGACCCGACCAATCCAATGGAAAACAACGAGCTGACGTCGCAACTGGCGCAAATCAGCACGGTCAGTGGGATTGAAAAACTCAATACTACGCTCGGTTCGATTTCCGGGCAGATAGACAACAGTCAGTCGCTACAGGCCAGTAACCTGATTGGTCACGGTGTGATGATCCCCGGCACCACTATTCTTGCCGGAACCGGCAGTGAAGAAGGTGCGGTAACCACGACCACACCGTTCGGTGTTGAACTGCAACAGGCGGCAGACAAAGTCACTGCCACTATCACTGATAAAAACGGCGCGGTTGTGCGCACTATTGATATCGGTGAACTGACCGCCGGCGTCCACAGTTTCACCTGGGACGGTACGTTAACTGATGGCACAACCGCTCCAAATGGTTCTTATAACGTGGCGATTAGCGCCAGTAACGGTGGTACGCAGTTAGTGGCTCAACCGCTGCAGTTTGCTCTGGTACAGGGCGTGATTCGCGGCAACAACGGGAATACGCTGGATCTTGGTACTTACGGCACCACCACGCTCGACGAAGTACGGCAGATAATCTAAGCCTTCACATTTCAGGAGTCAGTCATGGCCTTTTCTCAAGCGGTAAGCGGATTAAACGCTGCCGCCACCAACCTCGATGTCATTGGCAACAATATCGCCAACTCCGCCACCTATGGCTTTAAATCCGGCACGGCTTCATTTGCTGATATGTTCGCGGGTTCTAAAGTGGGACTGGGAGTAAAAGTTGCTGGCATCACCCAGGATTTTACCGATGGCACGACCACCAATACCGGACGTGGTCTTGACGTTGCTATCAGCCAGAACGGTTTTTTTCGCCTGGTAGACAGCAACGGCTCGGTGTTTTATAGCCGTAACGGGCAATTCAAACTCGATGAAAACCGCAACCTGGTGAATATGCAAGGTTTACAGTTGACAGGTTATCCGGCAACCGGCACGCCGCCGACCATTCAGCAAGGGGCGAATCCGACCAATATTTCGATTCCAAATACCTTGATGGCGGCAAAAACAACCACCACGGCGTCGATGCAGATCAACCTGAACTCCAGTGATCCGCTTCCGTCGGTGACTACCTTTGATGCCAGTAATGCGGATAGCTATAACAAAAAAGGCTCGGTGACTGTTTTCGATAGTCAGGGGAATGCTCATGACATGAGCGTCTACTTTGTGAAGACCGGGGATAATAACTGGGATGTTTACACCCAGGACAGCAGTGATCCAACAGGCACAGCGAACCACGCAACGACGCTAGCGTTTAATGCCAATGGCATATTGACTTCGGGGGGGACAGCGAACATTACCACCGGCGCAATCAATGGCGCAGATCCTGCCTTATTCTCGTTAAGTTTCCTCAATTCTATGCAGCAAAACACCGGCGCAAACAACATTGTGGCAACCACGCAGGATGGCTACAAACCTGGCGATTTGGTGAGCTATCAAATCAACGATGACGGCACGGTAGTCGGTAACTATTCCAACGAACAAACCCAGTTGCTGGGGCAGATTGTGCTGGCAAACTTCGCTAACAACGAAGGGCTGGCTTCCGAAGGCGATAACGTCTGGTCTGCGACGCAATCTTCTGGCGTGGCGCTGCTGGGGACTGCCGGAACGGGTAATTTTGGCAGTCTGACCAACGGCGCGCTGGAAGCGTCCAACGTCGATCTCAGCAAAGAACTGGTCAATATGATTGTCGCCCAGCGTAACTATCAGTCCAATGCTCAGACCATCAAAACCCAGGATCAGATCCTTAACACGCTGGTTAACTTACGCTAATTGCTGACGGAATAGCTCAATGGATCACGCAATCTATACCGCAATGGGCGCCGCCAGCCAGACGCTGAATCAGCAGGCGGTGACCGCCAGTAATCTGGCAAATGTCTCGACACCGGGTTTTCGCGCGCAGTTAAACGCCTTACGTGCGGTGCCGGTGGAAGGGCTTTCTCTGCCCACGCGCACGCTGGTAACGGCGTCAACGCCGGGTGCAGACATGACTCCCGGCAAGATGGATTACACCTCGCGCCCGCTGGACGTCGCATTACAGCAGGACGGCTGGCTGGCCGTGCAGACTATTGACGGTAGCGAAGGGTATACGCGTAACGGCAGCATCCAGGTTGATCCCACCGGGCAACTGACGATTCAGGGGCATCCGGTGATTGGCGAGGCGGGACCGATTGCTGTACCGGAAGGGGCAGAAATCACGATTGCCGCCGATGGCACGATTTCGGCGCGGAATCCCGGCGATCCGGCAAATACCGTCGCGCCAGTGGGGCGTCTGAAACTGGTGAAAGCCACGGGCAGTGAAGTACAGCGTGGTGATGACGGTATTTTTCGTTTAAATGCGGAAAGCCAGGCAACGCGTGGCACGGTGCTGCAGGCTGACCCGACGTTGCGTGTGATGTCGGGCGTTCTGGAAGGCAGTAACGTCAATGCCGTTTCGGCAATGAGCGACATGATTGCCAGCGCGCGGCGTTTTGAAATGCAGATGAAGGTGATCAGCAGCGTCGATGATAACGCAGGCCGTGCCAACCAACTGCTGTCGATGAGTTAATTAAACGATTGATGACATTGCAATAAAAGCGCGCGGACTATCCCCTCGCCCCTTTGGGGAGAGGGTTAGGGTGAGGGGAAATTCGCACCGCCGCGTGCTTTTGCTCTGCTTGTCAGCAATCCACCAAAGGATATTTTATGATCAGTTCATTATGGATCGCCAAAACGGGTCTCGACGCCCAGCAAACCAATATGGACGTTATTGCCAACAACCTGGCAAACGTCAGCACCAACGGTTTTAAGCGCCAGCGGGCGGTGTTTGAAGATCTGCTTTATCAAACCATTCGCCAGCCTGGCGCACAGTCTTCCGAACAAACCACCTTGCCATCCGGGTTGCAAATTGGCACCGGTGTGCGTCCGGTCGCCACTGAACGTTTACACAGTCAGGGCAATCTGTCGCAAACCAATAACAGCAAAGATGTTGCCATCAAAGGGCAGGGTTTTTTCCAGGTCATGTTACCGGATGGCTCATCAGCCTATACCCGTGACGGCTCTTTCCAGGTGGATCAGAACGGGCAACTGGTGACGGCCGGTGGCTTTCAGGTGCAGCCAGCAATCACCATTCCGGCGAATGCGTTAAGTATCACCATTGGTCGTGATGGCGTGGTAAGCGTTACCCAGCAAGGTCAGGCGGCGCCGGTTCAGGTTGGACAACTCAATCTCACTACCTTTATGAACGACACCGGGCTGGAGAGTATTGGTGAAAACCTCTACACCGAAACGCAATCCTCCGGTGCACCGAATGAAAGCACGCCGGGCCTGAACGGTGCAGGACTGTTGTATCAAGGGTATGTTGAAACATCTAACGTCAACGTGGCGGAAGAACTGGTCAACATGATCCAGGTACAGCGCGCCTACGAAATCAACAGTAAAGCGGTATCCACTACCGATCAAATGCTGCAAAAACTGACGCAACTCTAAGGCATACCGGTGGGGACTCTCACCGGTTTACTGATTTTGAAGATGATAGCCATGCAAAAAAACGCTGTGCATACTTACGCCATTTCCAGCTTGTTGGTGCTTTCACTATCCGGCTGTGCCTGGATACCCTCCACGCCGCTGGTGCAGGGGGCGACCAGTGCACAGCCGGTTCCCGGCCCGACGCCCGTTGCCAACGGTTCAATTTTTCAGTCTGCCCAGCCGATTAACTATGGCTATCAACCGCTGTTTGAAGATCGCCGACCGCGCAATATTGGTGACACGCTGACCATTGTGTTGCAGGAGAACGTCAGCGCCAGCAAGAGTTCCTCTGCGAATGCCAGCCGTGACGGTAAAACTAATTTTGGCTTTGATACTGTGCCGCGCTATTTGCAGGGGCTGTTTGGTAACGCCCGCGCCGATGTCGATGCCTCTGGTGGCAATAGTTTCAACGGTAAAGGCGGTGCTAATGCCAGCAATACCTTTAGCGGCACATTAACAGTGACGGTCGATCAGGTGCTGGTCAACGGTAACCTGCATGTGGTGGGTGAAAAACAGATCGCCATTAATCAGGGCACTGAATTTATTCGCTTCTCCGGCGTGGTCAATCCACGCACCATCAGTGGCAGCAATACCGTACCGTCTACTCAGGTGGCGGATGCACGTATTGAGTACGTGGGTAACGGTTACATTAACGAAGCGCAAAATATGGGCTGGTTACAGCGTTTCTTCCTTAACCTGTCGCCAATGTAAGTGAGGCTGTAGTGATTAAATTTCTCTCTGCGTTCATTCTTTTGCTGGTTGCGACGGTGGCGCAGGCCGACCGTATTCGCGATCTCACCAGCGTTCAGGGCGTACGGCAAAACTCGCTGATCGGTTATGGGCTGGTCGTTGGCCTGGATGGTACAGGCGACCAGACGACCCAGACGCCGTTTACCACTCAAACGCTTAATAACATGCTCTCGCAGTTGGGAATTACCGTTCCGACTGGCACCAATATGCAACTCAAAAACGTGGCTGCGGTAATGGTGACGGCGTCGCTTCCGCCATTTGGTCGCCAGGGGCAAACCATCGACGTGGTGGTTTCTTCTATGGGGAACGCCAAAAGTCTGCGTGGCGGCACGTTGTTGATGACACCGCTTAAGGGCGTTGATAGCCAGGTGTATGCGCTGGCGCAGGGCAACATTCTGGTTGGCGGTGCGGGCGCATCGGCGGGAGGCAGCAGTGTCCAGGTTAACCAACTGAACGGCGGACGGATCACTAATGGTGCGATTATTGAGCGCGAATTGCCCAGCCAGTTTGGCGCTGGCAATACCCTCAATTTGCAGCTAAATGAGGAAGATTTCACCATGGCGCAGGAAATTGCCGATACCATCAACCGCACACGTGGATACGGTAACGCGACGGCGTTAGATGCGCGGACTATTCAGGTACGCGTGCCGAGTGGCAACAGTTCCCAGGTGCGTTTCCTTGCTGATATCCAGAATATGCAGGTTAATGTCACCCCGCAGGACGCCAAAGTGATTATTAACTCGCGTACTGGTTCAGTGGTGATGAACCGTGAAGTGACGCTGGACAGTTGCGCGGTAGCACAGGGGAATCTCTCGGTTACGGTAAATCGTCAGGTTAACGTGAGCCAACCAGACACACCGTTTGGTGGCGGGCAGACCGTTGTCACGCCACAAACCCAGATCGACTTACGCCAGAGCGGCGGTTCGCTGCAAAGCGTACGTTCTAGTGCCAGCCTCAATAACGTGGTGCGCGCGCTCAATGCGCTGGGCGCTACGCCGATGGATCTGATGTCCATACTGCAATCAATGCAAAGCGCGGGATGTCTGCGGGCAAAACTGGAAATCATCTGATGATTAGCGACAGCAAACTACTGGCAAGTGCCGCCTGGGATGCGCAATCGCTTAACGATCTGAAAGCGAAAGCGGGCGAAGATCCGGCGGCAAATATTCGTCCGGTTGCCCGCCAGGTGGAAGGGATGTTCGTGCAGATGATGCTGAAAAGTATGCGTGAAGCCCTACCGAAAGATGGCCTGTTCAGTAGTGAGCACACTCGCCTCTACACCAGTATGTATGACCAGCAGATTGCCCAACAGATGACGGCGGGCAAAGGTCTGGGACTGGCGGAGATGATGGTAAAACAGATGACGCCAGAACAACCACTGCCAGATGAAGCGACGCCAACGGCACCGATGAAATTCCCGCTCGAAACCGTGGTGCGTTATCAAAATCAGACACTCACGCAGCTTGTGCAAAAAGCCGTGCCACGTAACTACGATGATTCGCTGCCAGGTGACAGTAAAGCATTCCTCGCCCAACTCTCATTGCCCGCCCAACTGGCAAGCCAGCAAAGCGGTGTGCCACATCATCTGATCCTCGCCCAGGCCGCGCTGGAATCAGGCTGGGGTCAACGGCAAATTCGTCGTGAAAATGGTGAACCAAGCTATAACCTGTTTGGCGTCAAAGCCTCTGCCAACTGGAAAGGGGCGGTGACTGAAATTACCACTACCGAATATGAAAACGGCGAAGCGAGGAAAGTGAAGGCGAAGTTTCGGGTCTACAGCTCTTATCTTGAAGCATTGTCGGATTATGTAGGACTGTTAACGCGTAATCCGCGTTACGCTGCCGTGACGACCGCCACAAGCGCCGAGCAGGGCGCGCAGGCATTACAGGACGCGGGCTATGCTACCGATCCTCATTATGCCCGCAAACTCACCAATATGATTCAACAGATGAAATCGGTAAGCGACAAGGTGAGTAAGACCTACAACATCAGTATCGATAATCTGTTCTGAACAACTCAAGTCCGGCGGGTCGCTGCCGATAATGCTCTGTAATTGAAAGCTTATAAGGAACCTCCATGTCCAGCTTGATCAATAACGCCATGAGCGGACTTAACGCGGCTCAGGCGGCGTTAAATACGGCGAGTAATAATATTTCCAGCTATAACGTTGCCGGATATACTCGTCAAACGACCATTATGGCGCAGGCCAATAGCACTCTGGGGGCAGGCGGCTGGGTTGGCAATGGCGTCTACGTTTCCGGCGTACAGCGTGAGTACGACGCCTTTATTACCAACCAGTTACGTGCGGCGCAGACCCAGAGTAGCGGCCTGACTTCCCGCTATGAGCAGATGTCGAAAATCGACAATATGCTCTCTGGCAGCACCACGTCGCTGGCAACACAGATGCAGGACTTCTTCACCAGTCTGCAAACGCTGGTCAGCAACGCGGAAGATCCAGCAGCACGTCAGGCGCTGATTGGTAAATCAGAAGGGCTGGTGAATCAGTTTAAAACCACCGATCAGTATCTGCGCGACCAGGATAAACAGGTCAATATTGCGATAGGTGCCAGCGTTGACCAGATCAACAATTTCGCTAAACAAATCGCCAGCCTTAACGATCAAATTTCACGCCTGACAGGTGTGGGGGCAGGGGCGTCACCCAACAATCTCCTGGATCAACGCGATCAACTGGTGAGTGAATTAAACCAGATTGTTGGTGTAGAAGTCAGCGTTCAGGATGGCGGCACTTATAACATCACGATGGCCAATGGTTACTCGCTGGTACAAGGTAGTACGGCGCGCCAGCTGGCGGCAGTACCGTCCAGCGCCGATCCTTCTCGTACCACTGTCGCTTATGTTGATGGGACAGCAGGCAATATTGAGATCCCGGAGAAGTTGCTGAATACCGGGTCGCTGGGCGGCATTCTGACATTCCGTTCTCAGGATCTTGACCAGACGCGCAATACGCTCGGGCAACTGGCGCTGGCATTTGCCGAGGCTTTCAATACCCAACATAACAAGGGATTTGATGCCAATGGTAAGGAAGGGCAGGATTTCTTTGCCATCGGTAAGCCGGCTGTACTGGAGAATACTAAAAACCAGGGTAACAGCGCGATTAGCGCCACAGTGACCGATGGCTCTGCCGTGCTGGCGACAGATTACAAAATCTCCTTTAGCAACGATCAGTGGCAGGTCACCCGCCTTGCCAGCAATACCACTTTTCCGGTGACGCCGGATGCTGACGGTAAAGTCACGTTTGATGGTCTGGAGTTGACGTTTACTGGCACACCAGTCGCTAACGACAGCTTTACGCTGAAACCGGTAAGCGATGCCATCGTCAATATGGACGTTTTAATCACCGACGAAGCGGAAATCGCCATGGCGAGTGATAAAACGGCTGGTGAGAGCGACAACCGCAATGGTCAGGCGCTGCTGGATTTGCAAAGCAACGGTAAAACGGTGGGCGGGGCGAAATCCTTTAACGACGCCTATGCCTCGTTGGTCAGCGACATCGGTAATAAAACCGCTACGTTGAAAACCAGCAGTACCACGCAAGGTAATGTGGTAACGCAACTTTCTAATCAGCAGCAATCTATTTCCGGCGTCAACCTCGACGAAGAGTACGGCAACCTGCAACGCTTTCAGCAGTATTACCTGGCGAATGCGCAGGTTTTGCAGACGGCGAACGCCATTTTTGATGCGCTGATTAACATTCGCTAAGGGAGAGAAAAAATGCGTTTCAGTACTCAAATGATGTACCAGCAGAACATGCGCGGTATCACCAGTTCTCAGGCGGAATGGATGAAGTACGGCGAACAGATGTCGACGGGTAAGCGAGTCGTTAACCCTTCAGATGATCCCATTGCTGCATCACAAGCCGTAGTGCTCTCACAAGCGCAGGCGCAAAACAGCCAGTACACGCTGGCGCGTACTTTCGCGACTCAAAAAGTGTCACTGGAAGAGAGTGTGCTTAGCCAGGTGACCACTGCTATCCAGAATGCTCAGGAGAAAATTGTCTATGCCAGCAACGGCACCTTGAGTGACGATGACCGGGCATCGCTGGCAACGGATATTCAGGGGCTCCGTGACCAGTTGTTGAATCTGGCGAATACCACTGACGGTAACGGGCGCTACATTTTTGCGGGTTATAAAACAGAAACCGCGCCGTTTAGCGAAGAGAAAGGTAAATATGTCGGCGGAACAGAAAGTATTAAGCAACAGGTCGATGCTTCGCGTTCGATGGTGATAGGGCATACCGGCGACAAAATTTTTAATAGCATTACCAGTAATGCAGTAGCGGAACCAGACGGTAGCGATTCTGAAACCAATCTTTTTGCCATGCTGGATAGCGCCATCGCTGCGCTTAAAACACCGGTTGCGGATAGTGAAGCGGATCAAGAAACCTCCGCTGCGGCGTTAGATAAAACCAACCGTGGCCTGAAAAACTCGCTGAATAATGTGCTCACCGTACGCGCGGAATTAGGTACGCAGCTGAACGAGCTGGAGTCGCTGGATTCTTTAGGTAGCGATCGCGCTTTAGGCCAAACGCAGCAGATGAGTGATTTGGTTGATGTGGACTGGAACGCGACTATTTCGTCTTACATCATGCAGCAAACAGCATTGCAGGCGTCGTACAAAGCGTTTACTGATATGCAGGGGTTATCGCTTTTCCAGCTCAACAAATAAGCACTTTTTCAAACATATCATGAAACTGGGTATGTTTTGTCTGCCTGCTCTGGGATCGCCGGGGCGGGCATTTTTTTTGCCTGATTTGAGTAGTTGGCTAGCAAGAATGCCATTTGATGAATTTGAATATGTTGATTCAAAGATGAAATAAAAAGCCCCGGCGGTTGCCAGGGCTTGATTACTTTGAGCTAATGATTACTCAACAGGTTGCGGACGCGCAGGAGCGGCAGAGGCATGATGCGTTGCCGTATGACCACCTGCGGCACCTTTACCTTCGAAGGCAAAAGTAGGGCGCTGCCAGTCACTGTGACGCGGTGCTTCCGGAACATATTCCGGTGCCGGAGCGCGTGTCATCGGTGCGGTAGCGTGGTTATGCTCAACGGTAATCTCAGGTTCAACAGCGGCTACCGTTTCAACTTCTGCTGCGACTTCAGCGACCACAGGTGCGGCAGGTTGAGCGACAACTTCAGGTTCGGCAACTACAACCTCGGCAGTTTCGGCAACTTCTTCAATATCTGCCGTCTCTTCCTGCGGTTCAACTACCGGTTCCGCGTGTTCTGCAACGTCCTGCGCTACAGCAACATCAGCCTCGGCAATCACCTGTGGCTGTTCAGTTACCGCTGCGGCAATCACTTCAGGATGCGTCGTTTCAACCACTTCCGGTTGCGCTTGTGCAACCGGAACCGGTGCTTCTATAGTTTCGGTCACTTCTTCAATAACCGGCGCGGCAACGACAGGTTCGACAGCGGCGGCGACAGGGACTTCAGTCACCATCGGCTGCATCTGTACTTCTTCCTGTTCGCGTTGCTCTTCAACCTGTACATCTTGCGGACGTACAACCGGATAGCGGATCCAGACTTTGCCAGAGGCCAGTTCCGGAGACGCACACGCTACGGTTAACGGCATTGGTGACTGAACCGGATAACGCTCGTCACGATAGCGACGACGACGCTGACCACTCACGCGCAGATGGCGAGGCGAGCGACGAGAACGGCGCGGCATACCGCCGTTGTCACGGTTATCGACATTGTTCTCTTCTTGTTGTTCCGGCGCAGTTTGTGCAACGACTGGCAATGGTACTTTCACCAGTTCAGTACGTTGGGCAGACGCTTCCTGCATAACAGGTTCGGCGGCGACGGTTTCTTCAACCACCGGAGCGGCTACCACTTCTTCCGCAACGCTTTGCTCGTAACGCACTTTTTGATTTAGCTGGCGCTGTTTACGACGCGGTTGAACCGGACGTACACGCTCCTCCTGTTCAGTTTCCTGAACAGATTGCTCCTCAACATTCAGTGCCTTCGCTTCTTGTTGTACCTGACGTTTATCATCGTTGCGGCGACGACTACGCTCACGACGCGGTGTTTGCTGCTCGTCGGTGGTACGCGCTTTTTCTGTTACATCAGCCTGCTGACGGCTCTCACGCGTCTCGGCAGTTTGCTGCTGTGACTGGCGACGATTACGACGGTTTTCTTCGCGATTATCGCTACCCTCTGTACGTTCGCTACGCGTGTCGCGGCGTTCATTACGGTCACGGCGATTGTTCTGACGAGGCTTACGGCGATCCTGTTGACGTTCCGGTTTCGTTTCTGCTTTTGGTGCAGGTTGCTCGGTTGGTTTGGTTTCTTCACCACCGCTGAACAGCGATTTCAGGGCGCTGAAGAGACGGCTTAACAGGCCTGGTTGTGCAGGAGCAGCAGGTGTTGTCGGCGCGGCTTTAGGCGCTGTGGCTGCCGCAGGCGTTACAGGTTCTGCCGGGGCTGGAGCTGGTGGCACATCCGGCATGGCAAAAGTCGCCAGTGCAGGTTGTTCCGGACGTTTACGCTCCGCAAACTCTTCTTCTGACGGCAGCGCCATTGCTTCTTCATGCAGCTTCGGCAGCATGTAGCTTAAGGTCGGCGTCTCTTCCCCTTTACGCACGCGCAGTACGTGGTAGTGCGGGGTTTCCATCTGATCGTTTGGTACAATCACACAGCGCACGCCGTCCTGACGGGTTTCAATTGCATTTACCGCAGAACGTTTTTCGTTCAGCAGGTAAGAGGCAATAGGGACAGGAACAATGGCGTGGACTTCCTGGGTGTTCTCTTTCAGGGCTTCTTCTTCAATCAAACGCAGAATAGAGAGCGACAGGGATTCATTATCACGCACGGTGCCAGTACCGGAGCAACGCGGGCAGACGTGATGGCTGGATTCACCCAGCGACGGGCTCAGGCGCTGACGGGACATCTCGAGCAGGCCAAAGCGAGAAATATGGCTGATTTGAATACGCGCACGATCTTGACGTACCGCTTCACGCAGACGGTTTTCCACCGCGCGCTGATGGCGTACAGGCGTCATGTCGATGAAGTCGATAACAATCAGACCGCCGAGGTCACGCAGGCGTAGCTGACGAGCAATCTCATCGGCTGCTTCCAGGTTAGTGTTAAATGCAGTTTCTTCGATATCGCCGCCGCGAGTTGCACGCGCGGAGTTGATGTCGATGGCGGTTAACGCTTCGGTGCTGTCGATAACAATGGAGCCACCAGACGGCAGACGGACTTCACGCTGGAAGGCGGACTCGATCTGCGATTCGATCTGGTAGTGGCTGAACAGGGGAATTTCACCCGTGTACAGTTTGATTTTGCTGCTGAAATCCGGGCGACCCAACGCGGCGATATGCTGACGCGCCAGTTCGAGTACTTTCGGATTATCGATAAGGATTTCGCCGATGTCCTGGCGTAAGTAATCGCGGAATGCACGAACGATAACATTGCTCTCCTGATGGATCAGGAACGGAGCAGGGCGGCTTTCAGCGGCTTTTTTGATGGCTTCCCAGTGTTTCAGGCGGAAGCTTAAATCCCATTGCAGCGCCTCAGCAGATTTGCCGACGCCAGCGGTGCGCACGATAAGCCCCATGCCTTCCGGCAGTTCAAGGCTCGCCAGTGCTTCTTTTAATTCGGTACGGTCGTCGCCTTCGATACGGCGAGAAATACCACCCGCGCGCGGGTTGTTCGGCATCAGAACCAGATAGCTACCCGCCAGACTGATAAAAGTGGTTAATGCCGCACCTTTGTTGCCGCGCTCTTCTTTATCGATCTGAACAATAACTTCCTGACCTTCGCGCAACACATCTTTAATGTTAGGACGGCCATGAGCACTGTAATTAGCAGGGAAATATTCGCGGGCAATTTCTTTTAGTGGGAGGAAACCGTGACGTTCAGCGCCGTAATCAACAAAAGCAGCTTCCAGACTCGGTTCAATGCGGGTGATTTTACCTTTGTAGATGTTCGCCTTTTTCTGTTCATGCCCTGGACTTTCGATATCCAGATCATACAGACGCTGCCCATCTACAAGGGCAACGCGCAACTCTTCCTGCTGAGTTGCGTTGATTAACATTCTTTTCATCGTAACTTACTCATTATTCTTACATTGACGACTAAGCTGCGGGCAAAGTAACGCCTTTCCGGGTGTGAACCGATGGCCTCGTGTCTAGTCGCGTCGCCAACCTCACGGTTATCGTCAGCTCAAAGAGGCGCAGAGTGTCGGTTGCCCGTTTTTCATGCGGAAAAACAGCGCAATTATCAGAGAAACAGACTGGGTATTACTCTCCAGAAATATTTCCATCTACCGGTAAGGACTGCAACCCGCAGCCCGCTAACTGCCTGAAAGATCAATACGTCTTACGCCATTGCTGCGTTGATGATCGGTCGGGCAAAATGGGGTATTCCGTAAAATTTCTTGTTTTAACAAGGTTGGACACGGAAACGTTCTCATTATTCCACTGCAAGCCTTGTTATAGCAAGATGACTTTTACCATTTATCACCCACTTACTCACAGTTTTTTCACTTCTTACTGGCGATTGGTTTAATAACCATCAATTAAGTGATTGCACTGGGAAGTAATAAGGTGCAGAACTAAATATAAGCATAGAAAAATGAGTGGCGCGAATCCTGTTGGCTATTTAGAATCGCCCACCATGAAAACAGAGACTCCATCCGTAAAAATCGTTGCTATTACCGCTGATGAAGCGGGGCAACGTATCGACAACTTTTTGCGCACCCAATTGAAAGGCGTACCAAAAAGTATGATTTACCGTATTTTGCGTAAAGGCGAAGTGCGGGTGAACAAAAAACGTATTAAGCCTGAATATAAACTCGAAGCCGGTGATGAAGTGCGTATTCCGCCGGTTCGCGTTGCTGAACGGGAAGAAGAGGCCGTTTCGCCGCATCTGCAAAAAGTGGCGGCGCTGGCGGACGTCATCTTATATGAAGATGATCATATCCTGGTGCTGAATAAACCCTCAGGTACGGCGGTGCATGGCGGCAGTGGTTTAAGCTTCGGCGTTATTGAAGGGCTGAGGGCGTTGCGCCCGGAAGCGCGATTCCTTGAACTGGTGCATCGACTCGACCGGGACACTTCAGGTGTATTGCTGGTAGCGAAAAAACGTTCGGCGTTACGTTCTCTGCATGAGCAATTACGTGAAAAAGGGATGCAAAAAGATTATCTGGCGCTGGTGCGCGGTCAGTGGCAGTCACACGTGAAGAGTGTCCAGGCTCCGCTGCTGAAGAATATTCTGCAAAGCGGCGAACGTATCGTGCGTGTCAGTCAGGAAGGCAAACCGTCGGAAACACGCTTTAAAGTGGAAGAACGCTATGCATTTGCCACCCTGGTGCGTTGTAGCCCGGTAACAGGGCGTACTCATCAGATCCGTGTGCATACACAGTATGCGGGTCATCCGATTGCCTTTGATGATCGTTACGGCGATCGTGAGTTTGATCAACAGCTCACTGAGACCGGAACGGGGCTGAGACGTTTGTTCCTGCATGCGGCAGCGTTGAAGTTTACCCATCCGGGAACGGGTGAGGTGATGCGTATCGAAGCGCCGATGGATGATGGCCTGAAGCGTTGTTTGCAGAAACTGCGTAATGCGCGTTAATACAAGCATATAAGCCAGATATAATGGGCGGTAGGCCTGATACTGCATCAGGCCGCCAGCACCGATTGCCGGATGCGACGTAACCGCATCCGGCGCAAACAACTATCCCATCAGCGGGTTTTTCCCTTCCCGACGTAACATCTGACACAGAGCGATTAGCGGTAAACCAACCAGCGTGTTAGGGTCACGCCCCTCTAAACGCTCAAACAGCGTAATGCCAAATCCTTCACTCTTAAAGCTACCCGCGCAGTGCAGGGGATGCTCCTTACGCACGTAATTATCAATCTCCGCCTCGCTTAAGTGGCGGAAATGAACGTCAAAAGGTTCCACTTCCGTTTGCAGATGCCCGTTCGCCGAATTAAATAGCGCCAGCCCAGTATAGAAGGTGACAATATTGCCGCTGGCTTTGCGTAATTGCAGACGCGCATTTTCTTCCGTTAACGGTTTACCGGTGATTTCCCCATCAAGAACACACACCTGGTCTGAACCAATAATTAAATGAGAGGGATAACGTGACGCTAAGGATTGCGCTTTTTCTTGCGCCAGCCGGAGCACCAGCTGGCGCGGTGATTCATCGCTATGCGGGGTTTCGTCGACCTCCGGGGCGGCACATTCGAAAGAGATTTGTAGTTTTTCAAGTAGGGCGCGGCGCCAGGGCGAAGTGGAGGCTAAAATAAGTTTAGACATATTTTTTTCCATCAGATATAGCGTATTGATGATAGCCATTTTAAACTATGCGCTTCGTTTTGCAGGTTGATGTTCGTTATCAGCACTGAACGAAAATAAAGCAGTAACCCGCAATGTGTGCGAATTATTGGCAAAAGGCAACCACAGGCTGCCTTTTTCTTTGACTCTATGACGTTACAAAGTTAATATGCGCGCCCTATGCAAAAGGTAAAATTACCCCTGACTCTCGATCCGGTTCGTACGGCTCAAAAACGCCTTGATTACCAGGGTATCTATACTCCTGATCAGGTTGAGCGCGTCGCCGAATCCGTAGTCAGTGTGGACAGTGATGTGGAATGCTCCATGTCGTTCGCTATCGATAACCAACGTCTCGCAGTGTTAAACGGCGATGCGAAGGTGACGGTAACGCTCGAGTGTCAGCGTTGCGGGAAGCCGTTTACTCATCAGGTCTACACAACGTACTGTTTTAGTCCTGTGCGTTCAGACGAACAGGCTGAAGCACTGCCGGAAGCGTATGAACCGATTGAGGTTAACGAATTCGGTGAAATCGATCTGCTTGCAATGGTTGAAGATGAAATCATCCTCGCCTTGCCGGTAGTTCCGGTGCATGATTCTGAACACTGTGAAGTGTCCGAAGCGGACATGGTCTTTGGTGAACTGCCTGAAGAAGCGCAAAAGCCAAACCCATTTGCCGTATTAGCCAGCTTAAAGCGTAAGTAATTGGTGCTCCCCGTTGGATCGGGGATAAACCGTAATTGAGGAGTAAGGTCCATGGCCGTACAACAGAATAAACCAACCCGTTCCAAACGTGGCATGCGTCGTTCCCATGACGCGCTGACCGCAGTCACCAGCCTGTCTGTAGACAAAACTTCTGGTGAAAAACACCTGCGTCACCACATCACTGCCGACGGTTACTACCGTGGCCGCAAGGTCATCGCTAAGTAATCACGCATCTGCGTGATGAAGCTTAGTGAGGATTTTCCCCAGGCAACTGGGGAAAGACCAAACCGGGCGGCGACGATACCTTGACACGTCTAACCCTGGCGTTAGATGTCATGGGGGGCGATTTTGGCCCTTCTGTGACAGTGCCTGCAGCTTTGCAGGCACTGAACTCTAATTCGCAACTCACTCTTCTTTTAGTCGGTAATCCCGACGCCATCACGCCATTACTTGCTAAAGCTGACTTCGAACAACGTTCTCGTTTGCAGATTATTCCTGCGCAGTCAGTTATCGCCAGTGATGCCCGGCCTTCGCAAGCTATCCGCGCCAGTCGCGGTAGCTCAATGCGCGTGGCGCTGGAACTGGTGAAAGAAGGTCGAGCGCAAGCCTGTGTCAGTGCTGGCAATACCGGGGCGCTGATGGGGCTGGCTAAATTATTACTCAAGCCCCTGGAGGGGATTGAGCGCCCGGCGTTGGTGACGGTGTTACCGCATCAACAAAAGGGCAAAACGGTGGTTCTCGATTTAGGAGCCAACGTCGATTGTGACAGCACAATGTTGGTGCAATTTGCCATTATGGGCTCAGTTTTGGCTGAAGAGGTGGTGGGAATTCCCAATCCTCGCGTGGCGTTGCTCAATATTGGTGAAGAAGAAGTAAAGGGTCTCGACAGTATTCGGGATGCCTCAGCGGTGCTTAAAACAATCCCTTCTATCAACTATATCGGCTATCTTGAAGCCAATGAGTTATTAACTGGCAAGACAGATGTGCTGGTCTGTGACGGCTTTACAGGAAATGTCACATTAAAGACGATGGAAGGTGTTGTCAGGATGTTCCTTTCTCTGCTGAAATCTCAGGGAGAAGGGAAAAAACGGTCGTGGTGGCTACTGTTATTAAAGCGTTGGCTACAAAAGAGCCTGACGAGGCGATTCAGTCACCTCAACCCCGACCAGTATAACGGCGCCTGTCTGTTAGGATTGCGCGGCACGGTGATAAAAAGTCATGGTGCAGCCAATCAGCGAGCTTTTGCGGTCGCGATTGAACAGGCAGTGCAGGCGGTGCAGCGACAAGTTCCTCAGCGAATTGCCGCTCGCCTGGAATCTGTATACCCAGCTGGTTTTGAGCTGTTGGACGGTGGCAAAAGCGGATCTCTGCGGTAGCAGGACGCTGCCAGCGAACTCGCAGTTTGCAAGTGACGGTATATAACCGAAAAGTGACTGAGCGTACATGTATACGAAGATTATTGGTACTGGCAGCTATCTGCCCGAACAAGTGCGGACAAACGCCGATCTGGAAAAAATGGTGGATACCTCTGACGAGTGGATTGTCACTCGTACAGGCATCCGCGAACGCCACATTGCCGCGCCAAACGAAACCGTTTCAACCATGGGTTTTGAAGCGGCGACACGCGCAATTGAGATGGCTGGCATCGATAAAGACCAGATTGGGCTGATCGTTGTGGCAACGACTTCTGCTACGCACGCTTTTCCGAGCGCAGCATGTCAGATTCAAAGCATGTTGGGCATTAAAGGTTGCCCGGCGTTTGACGTTGCCGCAGCATGTGCAGGTTTCACCTACGCGTTGAGCGTAGCCGATCAATACGTGAAATCTGGTGCGGTGAAGTATGCTCTGGTTGTCGGTTCCGATGTACTGGCGCGCACCTGCGATCCAACAGATCGCGGGACCATTATCATTTTTGGCGATGGCGCGGGCGCTGCAGTGCTGGCTGCCTCTGAAGAGCCAGGAATTATCTCAACGCATCTTCATGCTGATGGCAGCTATGGTGAATTGCTGACGTTGCCTAATGCCGACCGTGTGAATCCAGAAAATTCAATTCATCTGACCATGGCGGGCAACGAAGTCTTCAAGGTTGCAGTAACCGAGTTGGCGCACATCGTTGATGAGACGCTGGCGGCGAATAATCTTGATCGTTCCCAACTGGACTGGCTGGTTCCGCATCAGGCGAACCTGCGTATTATCAGCGCAACGGCGAAAAAACTCGGCATGTCGATGGACAATGTCGTGGTGACGCTGGATCGCCACGGTAATACTTCTGCCGCTTCTGTCCCGTGCGCGCTGGATGAAGCTGTACGCGACGGGCGCATTAAGCCTGGGCAGTTGGTTCTGCTTGAAGCCTTTGGCGGTGGGTTCACCTGGGGCTCCGCGCTGGTTCGTTTCTAGGATAAGGATTTAAAGATGACGCAATTTGCATTTGTGTTCCCTGGACAGGGCTCTCAAACCGTTGGAATGCTGGCTGATATGGCGGCGAGCTATCCCATTGTCGAAGAAACGTTTGCTGAAGCTTCTGCGGCGCTGGGCTACGACTTGTGGGCACTGACCCAGCAGGGACCTGCCGAAGAATTGAATAAAACCTGGCAAACCCAACCAGCACTGTTGACGGCATCTGTTGCGCTGTACCGTGTGTGGCAGCAGCAGGGCGGTAAAGCACCGGCGATGATGGCCGGTCACAGCCTGGGTGAATACTCCGCGCTGGTTTGCGCTGGTGTGATTGATTTTGCTGATGCGGTGCGTCTGGTTGAGATGCGTGGCAAGTTCATGCAGGAAGCTGTACCGGAAGGGACAGGTGCAATGGCGGCAATTATCGGTCTTGATGATGCGTCTATTGCTAAAGCGTGTGAAGAAGCTGCAGAAGGTCAGGTCGTTTCTCCGGTAAACTTTAACTCTCCGGGGCAGGTCGTTATTGCCGGTCATAAAGAAGCGGTTGAGCGTGCAGGCGCTGCCTGTAAAGCTGCGGGCGCAAAACGTGCGCTGCCGTTGCCTGTAAGCGTACCGTCACACTGTGCGCTGATGAAACCGGCTGCCGATAAATTGGCTGTTGAATTGGCGAAAATCACCTTCAATACCCCAACCGTTACGGTTGTGAATAACGTTGATGTGAAATGCGAAACTAATGGCGATGCTATCCGTGATGCGCTGGTACGTCAGCTGTATAATCCGGTTCAGTGGACGAAATCTGTTGAATACATGGCAGCGCAAGGCGTTGAACATCTTTATGAAGTCGGCCCGGGCAAAGTGCTTACTGGCCTGACGAAACGCATTGTCGACACCCTGACCGCCTCGGCGCTGAACGAACCTTCAGCGATGGCAGCGGCGCTCGAGCTTTAAAAGAGGAAAAATATGAATTTTGAAGGAAAAATCGCACTGGTAACCGGTGCAAGCCGTGGGATTGGCCGCGCAATTGCTGAAACGCTCGCAGCTCGTGGCGCGAAAGTTATCGGTACTGCGACCAGTGAAAGCGGCGCTCAGGCGATCAGCGATTATTTAGGTGATAACGGTAAAGGTCTGATGTTGAATGTGACCGACCCGGCATCTATCGAATCTGTTCTGGAAAAAATTCGCGCAGAATTTGGTGAAGTCGATATCCTGGTCAATAATGCCGGTATCACTCGTGATAACCTGTTAATGCGAATGAAAGATGATGAGTGGAACGATATTATCGAAACCAACCTTTCATCTGTTTTCCGTCTGTCAAAAGCGGTAATGCGCGCTATGATGAAAAAGCGTCATGGTCGTATTATCACTATCGGTTCTGTGGTTGGTACCATGGGAAATGGCGGTCAGGCCAACTACGCTGCGGCGAAAGCGGGCTTGATCGGCTTCAGTAAATCCCTGGCGCGCGAAGTTGCGTCACGTGGTATTACTGTAAACGTTGTTGCTCCGGGCTTTATTGAAACGGACATGACACGTGCGCTGAGCGATGACCAGCGTGCGGGTATCCTGGCGCAGGTTCCTGCGGGTCGCCTCGGCGGCGCACAGGAAATCGCCAACGCGGTTGCATTCCTGGCATCCGACGAAGCAGCTTACATCACGGGTGAAACTTTGCATGTGAACGGCGGGATGTACATGGTCTGACCGCGATTTGCACAAAATGCTCATGTTGCGCGCAGTCTGCGTGGTTATGAGTAATAATTAGTGCAAAATGATTTGCGTTGTTGGGGGGTATGGCCTCAAAATAACGTAAAATCGTGGTAAGACCTGCCGGGATTTAGTTGCAAATTTTTCAACATTTTATACACTACGAAAACCATCGCGAAAGCGAGTTTTGATAGGAAATTTAAGAGTATGAGCACTATCGAAGAACGCGTTAAGAAAATTATCGGCGAACAGCTGGGCGTTAAGCAGGAAGAAGTTACCAACAATGCTTCTTTCGTTGAAGACCTGGGCGCGGATTCTCTTGACACCGTTGAGCTGGTAATGGCTCTGGAAGAAGAGTTTGATACTGAGATTCCGGACGAAGAAGCTGAGAAAATCACCACCGTTCAGGCTGCCATTGATTACATCAACGGCCACCAGGCGTAAGTGAACATCTCCAGGCGGTCGTTCGACCGCCTGAGTTTTATCTTTTTGTCCCACTAGAATCATTTTTTTTCCCTCCCTGGAGGACAAACGTGTCTAAGCGTCGTGTAGTTGTGACCGGACTGGGCATGTTGTCTCCTGTCGGCAATACCGTAGAGTCTACCTGGAAAGCTCTGCTTGCCGGTCAGAGTGGCATCAGCCTAATCGACCATTTCGATACTAGCGCCTATGCAACGAAATTTGCTGGCTTAGTAAAGGATTTTAACTGTGAGGACATTATCTCGCGCAAAGAACAGCGCAAGATGGATGCCTTCATTCAATATGGAATTGTCGCTGGCGTTCAGGCCATGCAGGATTCTGGCCTTGAAATAACGGAAGAGAACGCAACCCGCATTGGTGCCGCAATTGGCTCCGGGATTGGCGGCCTCGGACTGATCGAAGAAAACCACACATCTCTGATGAACGGTGGTCCACGTAAGATCAGCCCATTCTTCGTTCCGTCAACGATTGTGAACATGGTGGCAGGTCATCTGACTATCATGTATGGCCTGCGTGGCCCAAGCATCTCTATCGCGACCGCCTGTACTTCCGGCGTGCACAACATTGGTCATGCTGCGCGTATTATCGCGTATGGCGATGCTGACGTGATGGTTGCAGGTGGCGCAGAGAAAGCCAGTACGCCGCTGGGCGTTGGCGGTTTCGGCGCGGCACGTGCATTATCTACCCGCAATGATAACCCGCAAGCGGCTAGCCGCCCGTGGGATAAAGAGCGTGATGGTTTCGTTCTGGGCGATGGTGCCGGTATGCTGGTGCTCGAAGAGTACGAACACGCGAAAAAACGCGGTGCGAAAATTTACGCTGAACTCGTCGGCTTTGGTATGAGCAGCGATGCCTATCATATGACGTCGCCGCCGGAAAATGGCGCAGGCGCAGCTCTGGCAATGGCAAATGCTCTGCGTGATGCAGGTATTGAAGCGAGCCAGATTGGCTACGTTAACGCGCACGGTACTTCAACGCCTGCTGGCGATAAAGCCGAAGCACAGGCAGTGAAAACCATCTTCGGTGAAGCTGCAAGCCGTGTGCTGGTAAGCTCCACGAAATCCATGACCGGTCACCTGTTAGGTGCGGCGGGTGCGGTAGAGTCTATCTACTCCATCCTGGCGCTGCGCGATCAGGCTGTTCCACCGACCATCAACCTGGATAACCCGGATGAAGGTTGCGATCTGGATTTCGTACCGCACGAAGCGCGTCAGGTCAGCGGAATGGAGTATACCCTGTGTAACTCCTTCGGCTTTGGAGGTACTAACGGTTCGTTGATCTTTAAACGCGTTTAATCCTTAAGTAGATAGTTAAAAAGCGAAACACAATGTGTTTCGCTTTTTTTACGTCAACTTATTGATAAGTAAACGTAAACTGCACAACAGTATGGAATTCACCTGCCGTGACCGTACCGGTAGGTGTATACATCCGTGCAGCAAGTGGGAAGGTCGCTTTTCTACTGGCCTTGTCGACGTTTACCGTCATTTTACCATCCGGGCTTATTTCCGTTATGTGGTCATCCGTCATAATCTGCAGCGCCATCCCGGTGGCATCCCCAAGTGTATTCGCGAACTTCGTCTGGTCAACAAGATCGCTTTCCCCGGTAAACAACGCTGTAACACTGCTTGTTGATGCAGGGCAAGAAGATAAATTCAGACTAAAGTTCTGCCACTCACTGGTATGGCCGACCGTGTCGTAATTAACGGCTCGCGCCTGCTCAAAGCTGACAGTTTGATCCTTCGTTTGTGTATCTATGACGCATGCTGATGCTACCACCGTGCCATTAATGTTAATATCAGCCGCTTGGGCAGAGTGAAATGCACATAAAGGCCAGAGCGTTACCAGTAAGGTAAAAATTGTGGCACTTCGTTGAGTAATCATGGCGCTAGCACCTGTTACTGATAAGTAAATGTTGCCTGAACCAGGCCGGTGATTGAACCAGGCATCACATTTCCTTTCGATACAGCCCGCGTACGAAGCTGAAGGTCATAGGCGTGAGAACCAGGAATAGGGGTATTATTGATTGATGAACCATTACCCAACGTTGTAGAACCATCCTGCGTAGTGAGCTCAAGAGAGAGATTAGTTGCTGAACCAGTATTGGCGTAGTTTGTGGCAATATCACCGTCCGGCGTACCAGAGAAAGCGACGCTAAAGCTGGAGGTTGAGAGTGGGCAATTGGTTAATTGCAAAGAGAAGTCTTTCCAGGTGGATGCGCTTCCCGCAGCCGAAAGAGAATCCGCCTGAATATTATCGCCAATATTTACATTCACGGCACTATTCCCACCATTAACGACGCACGGAGATGCCAGTACTAATCCATTAATATTGATATCTACCGCATTAACGGAGGAAGCCCCCAGAAGACTGCTGGCGATAACAAATATTATAAACTTACGCTTCCATATTATATTCATCATTTTTCCTTAATTATATTGTACAGTAAATTGCAATGCGGATTTTACCTGGCCGGTGGTTATGTTATTAACATCGTCAATGTAATAAGCTACTTTATATTCGGGTATTGTATAATCACCTGAGCCGATATAATTCAATGCAAAGTTATTGTTAAACTGATCGAATCCGCTTCCATCGGGGTTTTGAAATTGCACATATACGCCTTGCGCATAGCCGGTTCCGGTCTCACCGTTCATCACGCCATCCACCGAGCCGTGAGTGCCGTATAAGGCGCTAAATTTGTAAGAGATACCCGTAATTGCGCCCGGACAATTTGTTAATGTTATCGTAGGTATTGGCGTAGCCAGTTGTGCCCCACTGACTGCATTACCGCCATAAAGTGTTGTAAGATTCACTTCTTTTGGGGCATTTATCGTGCATGGCGTCATGGTAGGCTGCGAAGAAACTCCCGAGCGTGCAAGAAATGATTTATCCGAATAAGTGCTTCCCGGCGGGTTGTGATAATTTAATGTGACGTCAGGAACAGCGACAAGAGGTCCTGGCGGTATCTGCTCTGTAAGACGAACTAATTCATACTTGATGTGTATGTAACCACTCTTGCTTAAACCTTCCGGGAAAGTCAGCGTGTGAGGTGCTGCTTTCGCCAAATTTGGTGTGGTATCTGTTGGGGTTGAAAAATTGAGTTGATATGCAATGCCAATACCTGGATTGCTAGTTTGATATATGGTTGCTCCGTCGCCCGTTGTTCCGACCACCGTCCCATTTACTGTAAGATCGGCATATGCACTGCCAGAACCTCCGGACGCGATATTGATCCAATAAAATTTATTCCAGTCATCAAACCAGGTTGTTCCACCTACACTCGTTGGTATGCTCCACGTTGAAAAATCATGAGGGTAAGTGACTACCTGTGCAGTATCAGTCTGAAATTGCGATGCTGTTGTTGTTAACGGCAGTGATGCAATGCCTGAGATAAGAAAGATGATTACCCTTTGTTTATTCATAGCATTGTTTCCTCTTTTCTGGCTCAATTTATTCGCACCTTCCATGGCTCTCTAATACACTATTTGTCGATTGCTGTTGAGTGACGTTGAATTCAACCCGGCAATTTTGGTGCGCATCGTTTCCCCATTTAACAGCGAGTACACCACTGTCTGGCATACCTGTCATATAGACTTGTCCGTTATCGCCGACGATAAAGCTGTTTGCATTTTCACTGTTAAGCAGGGTGACAATGGCTCCGAAAGGTATTGCTTCTCCCGATGGTTTATCCAGCATCATTAATACACGATTACCTACGCGAATATTAAAGTTTGCTCGCGCGATAGCGCCACGTGTCGGCGTTACTGTACGTGAGGAGAGCTCAACATCTGCATTTTCAGGTAATGCTTCAGTGTTAAGTGAAATAGTGTTTTCACGATAGGGGCTGATATAAGGAACGATCGTGTAGCCACGAAAGTCGGTGTTTACACCGGTCTGGTTACTGATATTTACACCGCTGGCACCTGGCGCTTCAACCAGTGCAGTGGTTTCTCCCAGGGACTGGCTTAGTGTGATGCCATTGGCATGAACAACAATACCCCCATCAATACCATAGTTCACCCGGTGCTGGTTCTGGTCATAACTGTACGCAGCATTGACGCGACCATAGGTTCCCTGATAGTCCAGGCTGGCATAACCGCCATTACCTACACCGTGATCCGTTTCACTTTCCTGAATATTCCAGTTGAGGTTCTGATCGTCAAGCGCAGAACCATTCAGGCCTACAGAATGACTGGTATCGCCGTGTTTACTGGTATTCAGACTGTAGCTCGCCCAACTGTTATTCAACCAGCGATTTAATGGAATATTGATATTAAATGAGAAAATCTGATCGCTATTGTAGTACTTATTACGCGTTGTATTATTGTCGCGGTAATTACTATTGTCGTTGGTATTACGGTTATAACTGTAATTCAGGCTGTAAGTCATGCCGCTCCAGCTATTACTGTAGCCAACGCCAACAGAACGCATTTGTCGATCGCTGTTCCAATAATCTTCGCTAATGGCATTAAGCGATACTGAACCAGCATTCTGTCCAAGATTTTGGTTAAGCAGGAACTCCGCTCGGTTACGCCGCCGTTCTGGCATGTTTTGATTATTTTCACGCCAGGTGTCGAGCGTTTCTTGCAGTGAATAATAACCCGATGTGGAATAGCGATAGCCCGCGATAGAAACATTAGTCCCGGTGGCGAGAATGTTTTTACTATAGCGTACCCGTACTGACTGACCGCTGGTTTTCTCTTGTTCCTGCTGTTGGGACCAGGCCTGGGCGGTATCGATAGATAAGGCGCCCATTTCACCCAAGTTTTTACCCATACCGAAAATTAATGATTGATAATGTTGCGAGAATTGCCCACCGCCATATAAGGTAAATCCAACGGGCAGGCCATATATGGCAGTTGCTTGCGTGAAATACTCTTTATCAACACGACTGTCATAAGAGCGGTATTTTCCGCTGGTCACGCTATATTTCAGGCGGCCTTCACGTTGCAACACGGGGAGCGATGCAAAGGGAACAACCTGGTGCTGTTCACTGCCATCCGCTTCTTTGACCGTTACGTCCAGATCGCCGCTACTTCCGGTCGGATACATATCCGTGATTTCAAATGCGCCTGGCGAAACATAAGTTTGATAAATGGTATAACCATTTTGTTTAACAATAACCTGCGCATTGGTTCTGGCGATTCCGCGTACAACAGGTGCATAACCACGCATACTGTCAGGTAACATATCGTCATCAGAAGCTAGCTGCACACCGCGAAACGGAACGCTATCAAACATATCTGACGGAGAAGAGCTTTCTCCAAGCGTGAGCTGGCTCTTGAGCGAAATGATATTTCGCTGGGCATAGGTATACAGAGAATCCCAGTTGTTCTGGGTATCACTACCAAAAGTGTTACGACTCCAGGTACTGTAATTACGTAAGCGCCATGGCCCGATATTTAATCCAGGAAGGAGATTAAGATAATAGCTGTCAGAATCAGATGAATTGCTATCACGCGATTTTGTATTAGCACCGGTGAAATTGTAGTTCAGCAGTAACGCATTTATTCCTTCATCCAGATTTTCAGGCGCCACGTATCCACGCGGTTTCGCTTCGACTGCCGCTTGAGGTATTTCCACCATTAGCTGCTGACGGTTAAAAATGAGTTTTGCCGAGGCCATCGGAATTGCCGCGAGATTGGCGCAGCCTTCATTATTGATCAGTTGCGGGAATAACTCGGTACGAACACCAAATTGCTTTAATTTTTCCACCGATATGCATGGTTGCAATATGTTCTGACCCTGAAGGTCTTTCTGCATACTGAAAGTAATATCGTGTGTACCCAGCGACATTTTGTTTAGGTAAACGTCAACACGATAGGTTCCAGGAATCTGACCGACACCCTCTTCAAAAGCGCTAAGATCTGAAATACCTGAGCCAGGGCCGTCGATTCCCAGTAATGCGGGGTTAAAATATTCGCGTGCATATGCCGATGAGGCGAGAGACAGGGCGCATTGCAGAGCAACGAAACAGGCAATTTTGTTCCGTATCATTTTCTTTTTATTGATTCTTGAACTCATTACACATCCTTATGCAGTTAAATGACGTCTTACAAAGAAGCGTTGTGTACGTCGCCTGCTGCACCGTAATCACTGATGATTGTCCAGCTTACATTTCCTGTTGTGTTGGCTGGAATTTGAAATGTCGCACTACTCATAGGAGCAACATATGTGGCATCAGGTAATGCTTTTCCGCCAATCTTGACCTGACTGAAGTTCATATAGTAAGCAGTTGGGTTGGTGACAGTGATTTGCTGTCCGCTACGTCGCCAGGTCAAATTTTTCACGACTTGTTCTGGTAATGTGGACGAAATCTCATGTGGTCGATAAATCAATTTAATTCGCGTTTTAATGGCAATTTGCAAGGTGTTGACATTTTCCTGCTTTTCAGTTGCAGGTATCGTTTTAATATTCATCCAGTACATCGTTTCGCGATCTGTCGGCAGATTGCCGCCAGCGCGAATAATGCGCAACGCATTTTCTTCAGTGGCGCCCAGGCGGAACAGAGGGGGGGTAATAATAAAAGGGGCTTTGGCGTTGGTTTGCGGATCTCCATCGACCCATGATTGAATAAGGTAGGAGGATTTATCCGGATTTTTCAGGTGCAGAGACGTTTCTTTTTTATCGCCGTTATAAATAACTCGTGTTCCTCCAACAATGACACCCGCCTGTGCAACAGAGTTGGATAATAACAATGCAGTAGCAAGAAAATAAGTCGATAATTTCATCTCAAAAACCTTTAAAAGGTAAAACCGAGTAACTCGGTTTTACCTGACGTAATTATATTAAAATCAGGCGTATCTTAGTTATACGCTAACGTAAAGTTCACAGTACCATTTGCACTACCAACCGCTATGGTATCTTCTGTAGCGATATAACGTGCAAAGAAGTCCAGGTTAGTGTCGCCAGTGCTATTGAGAGCCGTGCTATCGGATTCAGTACCGAGAGGCAGCACGCTACCGGAAGAATTCATGAGCTGAATTGCAACACCTTTTGCTACACCGGTTGTACCGTAATCAGTAACTTGTAAAGCATCCTGGTTGATCTGATCCGGAGTACCATCGTATTTAACAGCAACATTTTTGAGCTCATTCGGGCAATTTTTTAATACCAGTGTAAATTTGGTATTTGCAGCAGTAGTCCCAGCCGTAGCGTTAAAAGCTGTTTTAGCAATTGTGCCTAATTTCACTGTCATTGGAGATGACAGCGTACTGTTAACTTCACAGCCTGATTCAATGATATCTCCAATAAAATTTATTTTACCATCATCTGCAGAGGCGACAGAGCTAAGACCAGCGGTTGTTACTAAAACCAGAGCGGCTAGTTTGAATTTCATTTACATTATCCTTGAGATTGCAGCAAATATGCTTACTTTGACAGTACTAAGGCACTGCCATCACTCCAGTGAATTTTAAATTCCTCAGGAAAAAATATAATATTAAAGCACGAAACGTTAAACACCTTATTTTTACTTAAATATGTTTTTAGGCATGCTTAATTGATTCGTATTGCGTATGATTGGTGGTGAAGTTTGTGAGGATTGCTGGGGGAGTTGTACAATCATATTGATGATTTAAATGTGTGCTGTCGTATAAATATCTTTGGGCAATCAAAAAGAGGCCAGTGAACAGATAAATTTGAACATAGAAGCTAAAATAATTTATTGTATTTCTTTGTTTATTGGGGAAGTGAATGTTTTTAATTAATGGAAAATGTAACAATGAGTTACCGGCTTGTGACAGGAGCATACAGTTCGGTGATGGATGTTTTACAACGGCTGTGATAAACCGTGGGCAGGTAGTACTCTTGACCGCGCATTTAACACGTTTACGTGAAGCCTGCTCCCGTTTAAGCATTCCTTATTCCGACTGGTCTATACTGGAAGATGAGATGCAAAGTCTGGCACGACAAGCTGAGCGTGGCGTTTTAAAAGTTATTATCACTCGCGGCAGTGGTGGTCGAGGATATAGCATCGCCCACTGCGAATCGCCTGGGCGCATTTTATCTGTCTCCCCCTTTCCTGAACATTACACCCGCTGGCGGCGGGAAGGTATTACTCTGGCGCTAAGTCCAGTACGCCTTGGACGTAATCCTTATCTCGCAGGAATTAAACATCTTAATCGGCTTGAGCAAGTACTGATCCGCTCTCATCTTGAGCAGACAAACGCCGATGAGGCGCTGGTTCTTGACAGCGATGGGTGGGTTACGGAATGCTGTGCGGCTAATTTGTTCTGGCGCAAGGGCAACGTAGTTTATACGCCGCGTCTGGATCAGGCTGGTGTCAACGGCATTATGCGACAATTCTGCATCGGTTTACTGGCACAATCCTCTTATCAGCTTGTCGAAGTACAAGCCTCGCTGGAGGAGGTGATGCAGGCAGATGAGATGGTAGTCTGTAATGCGTTGATGCCAGTGATTCCCGTGCGTGCCTGTGGCGAAGCCTCCTTTTCGTCAACAACGCTATATGAATATTTAGCCCCACTTTGTGAGCACCCGAATTAGTCATGAAAAAAGTGTTATTGATTGTCTTGTTATTGCTGGTGGTACTGGGTATCGCCGCTGGTGTGGGCGTCTGGAAGGTTCGCCATCTCGCCGACAGCAAATTACTTATTAAAGAAGAGACGATATTTACCCTCAAACCGGGAACCGGACGTCTGGCGCTCGGTGAACAGCTTTATGCCGATAAGATCATCAATCGCCCACGGGTATTTCAATGGCTGCTGCGTATCGAACCGGATCTTTCTCACTTCAAAGCCGGAACTTACCGCTTTACACCGCAGATGACTGTGCGTGAGATGCTGAAATTGCTGGAAAGCGGTAAAGAAGCACAGTTTCCACTACGCCTGGTGGAAGGGATGCGTCTGAGCGATTACCTCAAACAATTGCGTGAGGCACCGTATGTCAAGCACACGCTGAGCGACGATAAATATACCACCGTGGCACAGGCGCTGGAGCTGGAAAACCCGGAGTGGATTGAAGGCTGGTTCTGGCCAGACACCTGGATGTATACCGCCAATACCACCGATGTTGCGTTACTCAAGCGAGCACACAAGAAAATGGTGAAAGCGGTTGATAGCGCCTGGGAAGGGCGTGCGGACGGTCTACCTTATAAAGATAAAAACCAGCTGGTGACGATGGCATCAATTATCGAAAAAGAAACCGCCGTTGCCAGTGAGCGAGATCAGGTTGCCTCGGTCTTTATCAACCGTTTACGCATTGGTATGCGCCTGCAGACCGACCCGACGGTGATTTACGGGATGGGAGAGCGTTATAATGGCAAACTTTCTCGTGCAGATCTGGAAACGCCAACAGCGTATAACACCTACACCATTACCGGTTTGCCGCCAGGCGCGATTGCTACGCCGGGGGCTGATTCGCTGAAGGCTGCTGCGCATCCGGCAAAAACGCCGTATCTCTATTTTGTGGCCGATGGTAAAGGTGGTCACACGTTTAATACCAATCTTGCCAGTCATAACAAGTCTGTGCAGGATTATCTGAAAGTGCTTAAGGAAAAAAATGCGCAGTAAGTATATCGTCATTGAAGGGCTGGAAGGCGCAGGCAAAACCACCGCACGCAACGTGGTGGTTGAGACGCTTGAGCAACTGGGTATCCGCGACATGGTTTTCACTCGGGAACCTGGCGGTACGCAACTTGCCGAAAAGTTAAGAAGCCTGGTGCTGGATATCAAATCGGTAGGCGATGAAGTCATTACCGATAAAGCCGAAGTGCTGATGTTTTATGCCGCGCGTGTACAGCTGGTAGAAACCGTCATCAAACCGGCACTGGCAAACGGCACCTGGGTGATTGGCGATCGCCACGATCTCTCCACTCAGGCGTATCAGGGCGGTGGTCGTGGTATTGACCAGCATATGCTGGCAACGTTGCGTGATGCCGTTCTTGGGGATTTTCGCCCTGATTTAACGCTCTATCTCGATGTTACCCCAGAAGTCGGCCTTAAGCGCGCGCGCGCGCGCGGCGAGCTGGATCGCATTGAGCAAGAGTCTTTTGATTTCTTTAATCGCACCCGCGCCCGCTATCTGGAACTGGCTGCACAAGATAAAAGCATTCACACTATTGATGCAACACAATCGCTGGAAGCCGTCATGGACGCGATTCGCACCACCGTGACTCACTGGGTTAAGGAGCAGGGCGAATGAGATGGTATCCATGGTTACGACCTGATTTCGAAAAACTGGTAGCCAGCTATCAGGCCGGAAGGGGTCACCATGCGCTACTGATTCAGGCATTACCTGGCATGGGCGATGATGCCTTAATCTACGCTCTTAGCCGTTATTTACTTTGCCAACAACCGCAGGGGCACAAAAGTTGTGGTCATTGTCGCGGATGCCAGTTGATGCAGGCGGGGACGCATCCCGATTATTACACTCTTGCTCCCGAAAAAGGGAAGAATGCCCTAGGCATTGATGCCGTGCGTGAAGTCACCGAAAAGCTGAATGAACACGCACGATTAGGCGGTGCGAAAGTTGTCTGGGTCACCGATGCCGCCTTGCTGACCGATGCTGCTGCCAATGCCTTGCTGAAAACGCTGGAAGAGCCGCCAGCGGAAACCTGGTTTTTCCTCGCTACACGAGAACTTGAACGCTTACTGGCAACACTGCGCAGCCGTTGTCGCTTACATTACCTTGCACCGCCGCCAGAACAGTACGCAGTGAGCTGGCTTGCGCGTGAAGTGACAATGTCACAAGAGGCCATAATAACCGCATTGCGTCTGAGCGCCGGTTCGCCTGGCGCGGCGTTGGGGCTGTTTCAGGGAGATACCTGGCAGGCACGTGAGATACTTTGTCAGGCATTGGCACACAGCGTGCAATCGGGTGACTGGTATTCGATGTTGTCGGCACTGAACCACGAACAAGCTCCGGCGCGTCTGCACTGGTTGGCAACTTTGTTGATGGATGCGCTCAAACGCCATTATGGCGCTTCACAAGTCACCAATGTTGATGTTCCTGGTGTTGTCACCGCACTGGCAAACCAGCTTTCTCCCTCTCGCCTGCAGGCTATACTGGGGGATGTTTGCCAAAGTCGTGAGCAGTTAATTTCTGTCACAGGCGTAAACCGCGAGCTTGTCATCACCGATCTTTTACTACGTATTGAGCATTACCTGCAACCGGGTGTTGTGTTACCGGTTCCTCATCTTTAAGAGAGACATTATGTTTTTAGTCGACTCACACTGCCATCTCGATGGTCTGAATTATGAATCTTTGCACAAGGACGTGGATGACGTTCTGGCGAAAGCCGCTGCGCGCGATGTGAAATTTTGTCTGGCGGTCGCCACAACATTGCCCGGTTACCTGCATATGCGGGATCTGGTCGGCGAACGTGACAACGTCGTTTTTTCTTGCGGCGTGCATCCGCTAAATCAGAATGATCCCTACGATGTGGAAGATTTACGCCGTCTGGCAACAGAAGAGGGCGTTGTTGCGCTGGGTGAAACCGGGCTGGATTATTATTACACGCCGGAAACAAAAGTCCGTCAGCAAGAATCCTTTATTCACCATATCCAGATTGGTCGCGAACTGAACAAGCCGGTTATCGTCCATACGCGTGACGCCCGCGCCGATACGCTGGCTATTCTGCGCGAAGAAAAAGTGACGGATTGTGGTGGCGTACTACACTGTTTTACAGAGGACAAAGAAACGGCGGGCAAGTTACTGGATCTCGGATTTTATATCTCCTTTTCCGGCATTGTGACCTTCCGTAATGCGGAACAACTGCGCGATGCCGCGCGTTATGTCCCGCTGGATCGGCTCCTGGTGGAAACTGATTCGCCTTACCTGGCGCCAGTGCCACATCGAGGAAAAGAGAATCAACCTGCAATGGTTCGTGACGTTGCAGAATACATGGCTGTGTTGAAAGGTGTTGCCGTTGAAGAACTGGCGCAGGTAACCACCGATAACTTCGCCCGTCTGTTTCACATCGACGCTTCCCGCCTTCAGTCCATCAGTTGAATGAATTTTTTTTAAGCTCGTAATTAATGGTTAAAACGAGTAAAGTTCACCGCCGCAAATTGGGCGGTGGCTAACCATGTTTGTAATATCTTGACATATGTTTTGTCAAAATGTGCAACTTCGCTAAAGACCTGAAGTTGAAACGTGATAGCCGTCAAACAAATCGACACTGAATTATTTTACTCTGTGTAATAAATAAAGGGCGCTTAGATGCCCTGTACACGGCAAGGTTCTCCCCCCTTGCCACGCGTGAGAACGTAAAAAGCACCCATACTCAGGAGCACTCTCAATTATGTTTAAGAATGCATTTGCTAACCTGCAAAAGGTCGGTAAATCGCTGATGCTGCCGGTATCCGTACTGCCTATCGCAGGTATTCTGCTGGGCGTCGGTTCCGCGAATTTCAGCTGGCTGCCAGCCGTTGTATCGCATGTTATGGCAGAAGCAGGCGGTTCCGTCTTTGCAAACATGCCACTTATTTTTGCGATCGGTGTCGCCCTTGGCTTTACCAATAACGATGGCGTATCCGCTCTTGCCGCAGTTGTTGCCTATGGCATCATGGTAAAAACCATGGCTGTGGTCGCGCCGCTGGTACTGCATTTACCTGCTGAAGAAATTGCCGCTAAACATCTGGCGGATACTGGCGTACTTGGGGGGATCATCTCCGGTGCGATTGCAGCGTACATGTTTAACCGTTTCTACCGTATTAAGCTGCCTGAGTATCTTGGCTTCTTTGCCGGTAAACGCTTTGTACCGATCATTTCTGGTTTGGCTGCCATCTTTACTGGCGTTGTGCTGTCCTTCATTTGGCCGCCGATTGGTTCCGCAATCCAGACCTTCTCCCAGTGGGCTGCTTACCAGAACCCGGTAGTTGCGTTTGGTATTTACGGCTTCATCGAACGTTGTCTGGTGCCGTTTGGTCTGCACCATATCTGGAACGTACCTTTCCAGATGCAGATTGGTGAATACACCAACGCAGCAGGTCAGGTTTTCCACGGCGATATTCCGCGTTATATGGCGGGTGACCCGACTGCGGGTAAACTGTCTGGCGGCTTCCTGTTCAAAATGTACGGTCTGCCGGCAGCTGCGATTGCTATCTGGCACTCTGCTAAACCAGAAAACCGCGCGAAAGTGGGCGGTATTATGATCTCCGCTGCGTTGACCTCGTTCCTGACCGGTATCACCGAGCCGATCGAGTTCTCCTTCATGTTCGTTGCGCCGATCCTGTACATCATCCACGCGATACTGGCTGGTCTGGCATTCCCAATCTGTATTTTGCTGGGAATGCGCGACGGTACGTCGTTCTCACACGGCCTGATCGACTTCATCGTACTGTCTGGTAACAGCAGCAAACTGTGGCTGTTCCCGATTGTCGGTATTGGTTATGCGATTGTTTACTACACCATCTTCCGTGTGCTGATTAAAGCTCTGGATCTGAAAACGCCGGGCCGTGAAGACGCAACTGAAGATGCGAAAGCTACCGGTACCAGCGAAATGGCACCGGCTCTGGTTGCCGCATTTGGTGGTAAAGAAAACATCACTAACCTCGATGCATGTATTACTCGTCTGCGCGTCAGCGTTGCTGATGTGTCCAAAGTGGATCAGGCTGGCCTGAAGAAACTGGGCGCAGCGGGCGTAGTGGTTGCTGGTTCTGGTGTTCAGGCAATTTTCGGTACTAAATCCGATAACCTGAAAACCGAGATGGATGAGTACATCCGCAACAACTAATCAGTAAAATGTTGGGGAGACTAAGGCAGCCGGATGGCTGCCTTTTTTACAGGTGTTAATCAGAACTGATACGTGCCGGTAATACTAAAATTACGTGGTGCGCCGTAGACGACAGAACCTTCCACGTTAGTGTCATAGGTTTTATCGAACAGATTATTGACGTTACCCTGCAACGAGAAGTTTTTTGTCACCTGGTAGCGGGTGAACAGATCCACCAGCGCGTAGCTACCTTGCTCGACGCGGAAGGTGCCATACGGTGTCACGGTGTCGGTATACACGCGATTTTGCCAGTTAACACCACCGCCGACCGTCAACTCTGGCATGACAGGCAACCGATAGCTGGTAAACATTTTAACCGTGGTACGCGGCAGATTCGGGTTAACGGCATTCCCTTCGTTATCTTCCGCCAGATAGCGCGTTGCGCCAAACGTCAGTTGCCAGTTGTCGGTAATTGCGCCGTTAAGTTCAAATTCCACGCCTTTACTTACTGTCCCATCCACCGCTTTATAGGCGGTTTCGCCGTTACTGCCGGGGATAGGCATTCCGGTGGACTGGGCGACATTATCCTGCTCAATACGGAAGATGGCTAACGTGGTGGTCAGACGGCTATTCATCCAGTCTGATTTCAGACCCAGTTCGTAGTTGTTACCGGTGATCGGCGCCAGATATTTACCCGAACTGTCACGATCATTTTGTGGCTGGAAAATAGAGGTATAGCTGGCGTAGGTCGACCAGTTGTCATTGATGTCAAACACCAGACCAGCATAAGGCGTGGTGTGGTTTTTCTCCATGCTGTAAGTCAGTGTATCAACCCGCCAGTTGGTATAACGTGCGCCGAGGATCAGATGCAGCGGATCGGCGAGGGTGACGCGGGTGGCGGCATACAACGATTTCATATGTGTGGTATCGTCCTGTGCCAGGCTTTGCGGTGCCCAGTTGGTCTGCGGGAAGTTACCGTTGAAGTTGTAGAAACTGCCAATTTCATTGGGGAAAACGTTGGCCCAGGAGCTGAAATAGCGGTTGTTTTGTTTACTGTAGCTACCGCCGAGCATCAGATTGTGCTGGCGACCAAACACTTCATAACTACCGTCGGCAAACAGATCCAGCGCGTCAACTTTACGTTTGCCACTGTTCCAGCCAGTGCCGCCCACATAATCAAATCCGGGGCCATAGCTGCCATATGGTCCCACCAGCGTTCCATCTGCTTTATTTACGTAGGCGTCGACATACATCATTTTGCTGTCAAATTCGACTTCGGAATGGGTGGCATTCAGCGTCGCCTGCCAGGTATCGGCAAATCGTTGCTTCAGTGACAGAAAGACTTTGTTGATCTCTTTGTCGTTATACGCCCAGTCAGGCGCGGTGCTGCGGGCGCGATCGTAACTGTTGCTGCTGCCATCGGTATTCCAGCGTGGCAGGCCACCCCAGGTTGGGCTATTAACATCAATACGTTGATATTCATAACCGGCAGAAAGCGTGGTCAGCTCGCCCAAATCAGCATCCACAATGCCGGAGAAGAAAGTTTTTTCGCTGTTGTAGCGATCCAGCCATAAATCGTTGTTCTGATAGCCGCCGATAATTCGCGCGCGGACTTTACCATCTTCCGTGAGCGGACTTTGTAAATCCGCCACATAACGTTCTTTGTTCCAGCTTCCGTATTCCGCCGAGACATCGCCTTTAAATTCACGGCTGGTGGCATGTTTACGAACCATATTAATCGCCGCAGAAGGATTGCCAGTACCCGTCATTAGCCCGGTCGCGCCACGCACCACTTCTACACGCTCGAACAACGCCATATCAGTGAGTGCATCGCCCAGATTCCAGCGTGATTCAAAATAGGTGGGAATACCATCGACCATATAGTTATCGATCTGGAATCCACGCGAATAATAGAGGGTACGGTCGGAGTCAGCCTGGCTTTTGCTAATCCCGAGGGTATTTTCCATCACTTCGCCCAGCGTTTGAAGTTGCTGATCCTCCATTCGCTGCTGGCTGACAATAGTGACCGACTGTGGAATATCACGTTGGGTCATCTGCATTTTAGTACCTACAGAGGTAGACGTTACGCTGTAATCATTTTCGTCATCAACTGGAGCATTGGTTGCTCCCTCAACAATCACCGTTTCTTCGGCGGTTGGCACGGCCAGAGTGGAGGAAGGAAATAAGGCCAGAGCAATGCAGGCTGCGAGCAGCGACGGCGTGGCTGCGGCTTGATGCTGATTATCCCTGTTAAATTGTGTCGAAAGCATCTGAAATCTCTTGATTTATGTTGTAGTCAGGCTCATTCCAGAGGAAGGTGATGAGCGTTTATATTTAGCGCGCTAATAATTTTGCATGGTAATGCAAATGAGAAATATACGCATTCATATTCAACATGTAAACCAAAGAGAAAGTGTGTTTTCGGTTCATTCATAGGCATAAAGGGGAATAATGGCGATGTATGCGGCAGTAAAACGGTTTTTTGCTTAATAAATCGTGGGTTAAGGTTGAAAGAGCGGGTTTAACTCGACCATACTCTATACTCGCAGTGTGGCGCGGCGTAGCATGGCGCAACGCATGGCTATTTAAAAAAGGAAAATGTCGTGGCAGAAGAAACTATTTTCAGCAAAATTATTCGTCGTGAGATCCCCTCCGATATCGTCTACCAGGATGATCTGGTAACGGCGTTTCGCGATATTTCGCCGCAAGCGCCAACACATATTCTCATCATTCCTAATATCCTGATTCCTACCGTGAACGACGTCTCTGCCGAGCATGAGCAGGCGCTGGGACGCATGATCACTGTAGCGGCAAAAATTGCTGAGCAAGAAGGCATTGCCGAAGATGGCTATCGTCTGATCATGAACACCAACCGCCATGGCGGGCAAGAGGTGTACCACATCCATATGCACTTGCTGGGTGGCCGTCCTCTTGGCCCAATGCTGGCGCATAAAGGTCTGTAACGATGAGAAAAGGATGCTTTGGGCTGGTGTCTCTGGCGCTGTTATTGCTGGTGGGGTGTCGTTCACATCCGGAAATTCCGGTGAATGAAGAACAGTCGCTGGTGATGGAGTCATCTCTTCTGGCTGCGGGCATCAGTGCAGAAAAGCCCGTTCTTTCAATGTCTGATATTCAGCCTTCAGCATCCTCGACGCTTTATAACGAAAGGCAAGAACCCGTTACCGTTCATTATCGTTTTTACTGGTATGACGCCAGAGGGCTGGAGATGCATCCTCTGGAAACGCCCCGCAGCGTTACCATTCCCGCACGTTCGGCGGTAACTCTGTACGGCAGCGCCAATTATCTGGGGGCGCACAAAGTCAGACTTTATCTATATTTGTAAGGGGTGAATCTTGATGACAAAAATGAGTCGCTACGCCTTAATCACCGCGCTGGCGATGTTTCTCGCCGGGTGTGTGGGGCCTCGAGAACCTGCACCGGTAGAAGAGGTGAAACCTGCGCCGGAGCAACCAGCCGAGCCGCAACAGCCAGTACCAACCGTGCCATCGGTGCCGACGATCCCGCAGCAGCCAGGGCCAATTGAGCACGAAGATCAAACTGCACCGCCTGCGCCGCATATTCGTCATTATGACTGGAACGGCGCAATGCAGCCGATGGTCAGTAAAATGCTTGGGGCTGATGGTGTGACCGCAGGCAGCGTTCTGCTGGTTGATAGCGTTAATAACCGTACTAACGGTTCGCTGAATGCCGGAGAAGCGACCGAAACGCTACGTAATGCGCTGGCCAATAACGGTAAATTTACACTCGTTTCTGCCCAACAGCTTTCAATGGCCAAACAGCAGTTAGGTTTGTCGCCGCAGGACAGTTTAGGCACTCGCAGTAAAGCGATTGGCATTGCCCGTAACGTCGGCGCTCATTATGTGCTGTACTCCAGTGCCTCTGGTAACGTCAACGCACCGACCCTGCAAATGCAACTCATGCTGGTGCAGACGGGTGAAATTATCTGGTCAGGTAAAGGTGCCGTTCAGCAACAATAATCCCATCACGCGCGACGAATTATTGTCGCGCTATTTCCCGCAGTATCATCCCGTCGCGACGTTTAATCATGGACTTAGCGGCGGGAGTTTTCTCATTGAACATCAGGATCTGCGTTTCGTTGTGCGTCAGACTCACGATCCTGATGCACCGCAGTCCGTGTTTCTGCGCCAGTATCGGGCGTTATCACGATTGCCGGCATACCTTGCACCGAAGCCACATCTCTATCTCCGTGGCTGGATGGTGGTCGACTATTTGCCCGGCGAGGTAAAAACGCAATTGCCGGATACCGACGAACTGGCAGGCTTGCTGTATTATCTGCATCAACAACCGCGTTTTGGCTGGCGAATAACCCTGCTACCGTTACTGGAACGGTACTGGCAGCGAAGCGATCCGGCGCGGCGGACAGCGGATTGGCTGCGACTATTAAAACGTCTGCGCAAAATACGGGAACCACAGCCATTACGCTTAAGCCCATTGCATATGGATGTTCATGCCGGAAACTTAGTGCATAGTGAGTCAGGGTTAAAACTCATTGACTGGGAGTATGCCGGTGATGGCGATATCGCACTGGAACTGGCGGCGGTGTGGGTGGAAAATACTCACCAGCATCGGCAATTGGTCAATGACTATGCCGCGCGGGCGAAGATTAATCCGGCGCAATTATGGCGTCAGGTCAGGCGCTGGTTTCCCTGGTTGCTGATGCTCAAAGCAGGGTGGTTTGAGTACCGTTGGCAACAAACCGGCGATCAACAATTTATCAGGCTTGCCGATGACACCTGGCGGCAGCTATCAATAAAACAATAAGGAGAGCAGTGTGGGTCCAGTAATGTTGGATGTTGAAGGTTACGAACTGGACGCGGAAGAGCGTGAAATACTGGCGCACCCGCTGGTGGGAGGGCTGATTCTCTTTACGCGTAACTATCATGATCCTGCGCAATTACGCGAACTGGTGCGCCAAATCCGCACAGCTTCGCGCAATCATCTGGTGGTGGCGGTGGATCAGGAAGGTGGGCGAGTGCAGCGTTTTCGTGAAGGTTTTACCCACTTGCCAGCGGCGCAATCATTCGCTGCGCTGTTGGGAATGGAAGAAGGCGGCAAACTGGCGCAAGAGGCAGGCTGGTTGATGGCCAGCGAAATGATCGCCATGGATATTGATATCAGCTTTGCACCCGTGCTGGACGTAGGGCACATTAGCGCGGCGATAGGCGAGCGTTCTTACCATGCCGATCCCGAAAAAGCCCTCGCAATCGCCAGCCAGTTTATTGATGGTATGCATGAAGCCGGAATGAAAAGCACCGGTAAACATTTTCCTGGCCACGGTGCAGTAACGGCAGATTCGCACAAAGAGACACCGTGCGACCCACGTCCGCAAGCGGAAATTCGCGCCAAAGATATGTCGGTCTTCAGTACGTTAATTCGCGAAAATAAACTCGACGCCATTATGCCTGCGCATGTGATCTACAGCGATGTTGATCCACGTCCGGCTAGCGGTTCTCCCTACTGGTTGAAAACTGTTTTACGTCAGGAGCTGGGGTTTGACGGCGTGATTTTCTCAGACGATTTATCGATGGAAGGTGCCGCGATTATGGGCAGTTATGCCGAACGTGGGCAGGCATCACTGGATGCGGGTTGCGATATGATCCTGGTCTGCAATAATCGTAAAGGGGCCGTCAGCGTGTTAGATAATCTGTCACCGATCAAGGCAGAGCGTGTTACACGTTTGTATCATAAAGGTTCATTTTCGCGACAGGAGCTGATGGACTCGGCTCGCTGGAAAGAGATCAGCGCCCGTCTGAATCAGTTACATGAACGCTGGCAGGAAGAGAAAGCAGGTCACTAACCCTGGCTTATGTGAGGAAGCGATGATTATCTATTTACACGGTTTTGACTCTAACAGTCCGGGTAACCACGAGAAAGTTTTACAATTGCAGTTTATTGACCCGGATGTGCGCTTGATAAGCTACAGCACTCTGCATCCGAAACACGATATGCAGCATCTGCTCAAAGAAGTAGACAAAATGCTGCAACTGAACGTCGACGAGCGCCCGCTAATTTGCGGTGTCGGGCTGGGTGGTTACTGGGCGGAACGGATTGGTTTTCTCTGCGATATCCGCCAGGTGATCTTCAACCCTAATTTGTTCCCTTACGAGAACATGGAAGGGAAGATTGATCGCCCGGAAGAGTACACCGATATCGCGACTAAATGTGTGACTAACTTCCGCGAGAAGAATCGCGATCGTTGTCTGGTGATATTGTCGCGTAATGATGAGGCGCTTAATAGTCAGCGGACATCTGAAGAGTTGCATCATTATTACGAGATTGTCTGGGACGAAGATCAGACGCACAAATTCAAAAATATCTCTCCGCATTTGCAGCGCATTAAGGCGTTCAAAACCCTCGGTTAAAGCTATCCTCGGTCGCATCAGGTAACCTTGCCTATATCTGATGCGCCCCGGATTCTGTAGGTTGGATGAAGCGTCCACGCCACATCCGACAGCCGTGTACCAATGCCTGATGCGATGCTGCGCATCTTATCAGGCCCACCAATTGCCCTCTATATACGCCTCACTCTCCCGAGTTCGCTTAAATAATAAACAATAAACTCTGTTTTTTGATCTCACCCGGTAAAGTCGCCTATCTTTTCAGCAACAAAACTTGATTAACATCAATTTTGGTATGACCAATGCACCATTCATGTTATTCTCAATAGCGAAGAACATTTTCATTGCTGTAACCTGTTGTTAATTAAGAGCTATCTTAATAACTATTAATTAACAATTGGTTAATAAATTTAAGGGGGTCACGTTGACTACGCCATTGAAAAAAATTGTGATTGTCGGCGGCGGTGCTGGTGGGCTGGAAATGGCGACACAGCTGGGGCATAAGCTGGGACGCAAGAAAAAAGCCAAAATTACGCTGGTCGATCGTAACCACAGCCACCTGTGGAAACCGCTGCTGCACGAAGTGGCGACTGGCTCGCTTGATGAAGGCGTCGATGCACTGAGCTACCTGGCTCATGCGCGTAATCATGGTTTTCAGTTCCAGCTGGGTTCCGTAATTGATATTGATCGTGAAGCGAAAACAATCACTATTGCAGAACTGCGCGACGAAAAAGGTGAACTGCTGGTTCCGGAACGTAAAATCGCCTATGACACGCTGGTGATGGCGCTGGGCAGCACCTCTAACGATTTCAATACGCCGGGTGTAAAAGAGAACTGTATTTTCCTCGATAACCCGCATCAGGCGCGTCGTTTCCATCAGGAGATGCTGAATCTGTTCCTGAAATACTCCGCCAACCTGGGCGCGAATGGCAAAGTGAATATTGCGATTGTTGGCGGCGGCGCGACGGGTGTAGAACTCTCCGCTGAATTGCACAACGCCGTCAAGCAACTGCACAGCTACGGTTACAAAGGCCTGACCAACGAAGCGTTGAACGTAACGCTGGTAGAAGCGGGCGAACGTATTTTGCCTGCGCTGCCGCCACGTATCTCTGCTGCCGCCCACAATGAGTTAACGAAACTGGGCGTTCGCGTGCTGACGCAAACCATGGTCACCAGCGCCGATGAAGGGGGGCTGCACACTAAAGATGGCGAATATATTGAGGCTGATCTGATGGTGTGGGCTGCCGGGATCAAAGCGCCAGATTTCCTGAAGGATATTGGTGGGCTGGAGACCAACCGTATCAACCAGCTGGTGGTGGAACCGACGCTGCAAACCACGCGCGATCCAGACATTTATGCTATTGGCGACTGTGCGTCATGCCCGCGTCCGGAAGGGGGTTTTGTTCCGCCGCGCGCTCAGGCCGCACACCAGATGGCTACCTGCGCAATGAACAATATTCTGGCGCAGATGAATGGCAAACCGCTGAAAAATTATCAGTATAAAGATCACGGTTCGCTGGTATCGCTGTCGAACTTCTCTACCGTCGGTAGCCTGATGGGTAACCTGACGCGCGGCTCAATGATGATTGAAGGGCGTATTGCGCGCTTTGTGTATATCTCGTTGTACCGGATGCATCAGATTGCGCTGCATGGCTACTTCAAAACTGGACTAATGATGTTGGTAGGTAGTATCAACCGCGTTATCCGTCCGCGTTTGAAACTGCATTAATCAACTTGTACTGGCGGATGCGGCGTAAATGCCTTATCCGCCCTGGACAAATGGTACGAGCGGCAGGCCTGATAAGACGCGTTAAGCGTCGTATCAGGCATTCCTTCAGACTCCTCCGAATCCTTAAGTATTTCCTGCCATTCCTGCGCTTTTCATCTTCTGTCTGATGGTTGTTTCACCCCTTCGCTTGCATGATTGACATAACTGCAAAGAAGGAGGTGTTCCCGTGAATAAATCAATGTTGGCGGGTATCGGGATTGGTGTCGCGGCTGCGCTGGGCGTAGCGGCAGTGGCCAGCCTGAACGTGTTTGAACGTGGCCCGCAATACGCTCAGGTTGTTTCTGCAATCCCAATCAAGGAAACAGTTAAAACACCGCGCCAGGAGTGCCGCAATGTCACAGTGACCCATCGCCGGCCGGTGCAGGATGAAAATCGCATCGCGGGTTCAGTTCTGGGCGCTGTGGCTGGTGGGGTGATAGGGCATCAGTTTGGCGGTGGTCGCGGTAAGGATGTTGCTACAGTCGTCGGGGCGCTTGGTGGTGGATATGCTGGTAACCAGATCCAGGGTTCTCTCCAGGAACGTGATACTTACACCACCACCCAACAGCGTTGTAAAACGGTGTATGACAAGTCAGAAAAAATGCTCGGTTATGATGTGACCTATAAGATTGGCGATCAGCAGGGCAAAATCCGCATGGACCGCGATCCGGGTACACAAATCCAATTAGATAACAACGGGCAACTGATTCTGAATAACAAAGTATAACAAGGCTGTACTCTGCAATTTAGCCCCTCATTCGCTCAGGCTGAGGGGCTTTTTTTTTACGTTTTATTTCACCAGTTCGGGCCATAAACGCAAAGTGGTTTGGGCAATCTGCATCAGTTTTTCCAGCGATGCGCCTTCGCGGGCGCTGATCGACATCCCCTGAATAATACAGTTAAGGAATTCCGCCAGATGCGTCACGTCACAGTGGGCAGGGATTTCCCCGCGCGCCTGTCGTTGACATAAAAACTGCTGCAAGGTGCGTTCTTGCATCGCGTGGCGTGATTTCAACGTATTGGCGATATCTCCTGAATCCGGGGAGAGCGTGGTGCAGTTGTTGATCATAAAGCAGCCAGCAGGGGTGTCTTTGCTGGTAAAACAGTTGGCGATGGCCGCGAAATAGTCAGTCAGCGCAGACTCCACGCTTTTCTCTTCACAAAACAGTTGTGCTTCGTGCTTTGCGGCAAAACGGTCGATATAGCGATCCAGTACGGCGCGGAATAATCCCTCTTTATTGGTGAACTCCGCGTATAGCGTTGGCGCTTTGGCTCCGGTCGCTTCGACGAGATCGGCAAGAGAAGTAGCTTCATAACCGTGCTGCCAGAACAACTTCATGGCCTTATCAAGCGCGGCTTCCCTGTCGAACACTTTTGGGCGACCACGGCTTTTTTTTACACAATGTGTTGAGTCAGTTGCCATGATGCCGTTGTACCTTTTAGCTGTGAATGAATGGTTATTATAAAAATAATCACTTCTGTTCACCAGTCCAGAAGCCAGAAAAATAATAGCCATCTATTTAACTGAAATTTAAAGAATTTTAATTTAATTAACGAATGTTATAAAAAACATCTTGTATGTGATCCAGATCACATCTATCATTTAGTTATCGATCGTTAAGTAATTGCTTGCGACGCTATTCATCTGCATAAGGTCACTATTATGAAAAATGTAAAAACCCTCATCGCTGCGGCGATTTTAAGCTCCATGTCATTTGCCAGCTTTGCGGCTGTCGAAGTTCAGGCAACACCAGAAGGTCAACAAAAAGTGGGCACTATCAGTGCTAACGCGGGGACAAATCTGGGATCGCTGGAAGAACAACTGGCACAAAAAGCGGATGAGATGGGCGCAAAATCTTTCCGTATTACTTCAGTAACCGGTCCGAATACCCTCCACGGAACGGCGGTAATTTATAAATAAGCATTAACCCTCATTAATGCCTGTTATTGCTGCTATTTCCCCGCAACAACCTGTGCTGCGGGGATTTTTTTGTCCGCGATTTACAGCGTTTGCTGATTCACTTGATGACGACGCACATCAGCCGGCATTCCGGAACGCACGTCCATTACGTGCTGCATCACTTCGGCGTCAGTTTGCGCAGCATTTTTAAATGCCTGCATCGCACTGTTGAGCGTAATCGGCAACAATTGCGGATCGTCATCTATCTTCTCTGACAGCGGCTGGTGCACTTCCACCAGACGTGCGCCGTTTGGCTCGGCGGAGACTTTAATCGGCGTGTTGATAATGTTCACTTTGGTGCCGGGGCTGACCTGGCTGAAAAGTGTTTTGATATCGTCATCACGCAGACGAATACAGCCAGAACTTACCCGCATACCAATACCGAAATCGGCGTTCGTACCGTGAAGCAAATAGACACCGCCATAGGCCGCCAGACGAATCGCATGATGGCCCATCGGGTTATCCGGTCCTGCCGGAACGACTGGTGGAAGCTCAATCCCCTGGGCTTTATAACGGGCGCGGATGTTTGCAGTCGGCGTCCAGGTTGGGTTTGCACGTTTGTCTGAAACGGTAGTCACCATTGTCGGCGTCAGCGTGTCACCCCCCAACTGACCAATGCCGATGGGGTACACGGTCACTGAATTTTTGCCCGGTGGGTAGTAATAGAGACGCAACTCCGCAATGTTGATCACAATGCCTTCACGCGGCGCGTCTGGCAGTAAAGTTTGCAATGGAATGGTTAACACACTGCCTGCGCGCGGTACATACGGATCAACGCCGGGATTAGCCTGTAACAGAGCGAGGAAACCGACGTTATATTTTTTGGCGATCGCTTCCAGCGAACCGCCGTCATTTTCCACCACATGAAATTTGTTTTCGCCCACCAGACGACTGCCCGCAGGCGGCAGCGGCCAGGTGTTGGCTTTTGCCGGTAGCGTCAGCGCCACGGCAGCGGCGAACGTAAAAAACGTTAGCCAGCGAGAAAAACGCGTTTTGATCATCACCAAAAGTCCATAATAAATATAAGGTTATTGTAATAAAAAGATAAGTCTGAATTATGGATGGTGACAGTGTCGGATAGTGCAGGGAAGTGCAAAGAATTTGTAAATGTTGGGGATGGGGGCGAAGAAACGCCCCCCGATATGCCATTATGCGATCGCGTTCTCTTCCAGTTCACGCATAAACTGGCGCACCCATTCGATACGTTTTTTCCGCTCGCTCAAATCCTGAATAAACTTCAGGCGCGTCGGACCATCAAGGCGGTAATGCTGCGGCTGTTTTTGCAGCAAACCAATCAGCCAGGCAGGATTCACGTGATTCTTCTCAGCAAATTCGATCACACCGCCTTTCTCGTTCCCTTCCAGCTTCCTGATCCCCAGCTTCTGCGCTTGCTGGCGCAGACGGGCAATATCCAGTAGGGTTCGCGCCGGATCCGGCAGCAGGCCGAAGCGATCGATAAGTTCGACTTTGATCTCTTCCAGCTCGCTTTCCGTTTTGGCGCTGGCAATACGTTTATAGAACGACAGACGGGTATTTACATCAGGAATGAAGTCATCCGGCAACAGCGACGGCATCCGCAGTTCGACTTCCGTTTGCTGGCTGGTGAGATCTTCGAGCGACGGCTCGCGTCCGGCTTTCAGTGCATCGACGGCATTTTCCAGCAACTCCATATAAAGCGAGAAACCGATAGTTTCCATCGAGCCACTTTGTTCTTCGCCGAGCAGTTCACCGGCGCCGCGAATCTCCAGATCGTGCGTTGCCAGCGCAAAGCCCGCGCCAAGGTCTTCCAGAGAAGCAATCGCTTCGAGACGTTTTTGCGCATCGGTAGTCATCGCTTTCGGGTGCGGCGTCAGCAGCCATGCATATGCCTGGTGATGCGAACGTCCGACGCGGCCGCGCAACTGGTGTAGTTGCGCCAGACCGAAGTGATCTGCGCGTTCAATAATAATGGTGTTGGCGGTAGGGATGTCGATCCCGGTTTCGATAATTGTGGTACAAACCAGCACGTTAAAACGCTGATGATGGAAATCATTCATCACCCGTTCCAGTTCGCGCTCACGCATCTGCCCGTGACCGATGGCGATCCGCGCTTCTGGCACCAGTTCTGCCAGCCGTTCGGCGGCTTTCTGGATGTTTTCCACATCATTGTAGAGATAATAAACCTGTCCCCCGCGCAGAATTTCACGCAGGACAGCCTCTCTGACCACCAGACTGTCATACTCACGGACAAAGGTTTTAACTGCCAGACGACGAGCGGGCGGCGTGGCGATAATCGACAGATCGCGCATTCCGCTCATCGCCATATTCAGCGTTCGTGGGATCGGCGTTGCGGTAAGTGTCAGAATATCCACGTTCGCGCGCATCGCTTTAATGCGCTCTTTATGACGCACCCCGAAGCGGTGTTCTTCATCGACAATCAGCAGGCCTAAATCTTTAAACTTGACGTCACTTTGCAGCAGTTTGTGCGTACCGATCAGAATATCGATTTTCCCTTCCGCCACTTCCGTAAGGATTTGCGTCTGCTCTTTGGCGCTGCGGAAACGGGAGATCATTTCGATGCGTACCGGCCAGTTGGCGAAACGGTCGCGGAAGTTGTCGTAATGCTGCTGCGCGAGCAGAGTCGTTGGCACCAGCACCGCCACCTGCTTGTGGTTCTCTACCGCCAGGAAAGCGGCGCGCATCGCTACTTCTGTTTTACCAAAGCCAACATCGCCGCACACCAGACGATCCATTGCCAGCGGCTGACACATGTCGCTAAGCACCGCATTAATGGCCTGCGCCTGATCCGGCGTGGTTTCGAACGGGAAGCTGTCGCAGAACAATTGATATTGCTCACGATCGTGTTTAAACGCGAAACCCTCTTTGGCGGCGCGTTGAGCGTAGATATCCAGCAATTCCGCCGCCACATCACGCACTTTTTCTGCCGCTTTCTGCCGAGCGCGTGACCACGCATCGCCGCCAAGTTTATGCAGCGGGGCATTTTCTTCTGCACCACCCGCGTAACGGCTAATCAGATGCAGCGACGACACCGGAACATACAGTTTGGCGTCGTTGGCATAGGTGAGCATCAGATACTCGCCAGTAATGCCGCCAGCTTCCAGCGTGGTCATTCCGGCATAGCGCCCGACACCGTGCTCCAGATGCACCACCGGCTGACCAATATGCAGTTCCGCGAGGTTGCGGATCAGTGTATCGGGGTTGATGGCGCGGCGAGAATCCTGACGACGACGGGCAACGCGTTCACCGAGCAGATCGCTTTCGCAAATCAGTGCCAGATTACGCACCGTATCGACAAAACCATGTTCGGCAGCGCCAATCATCAGATAACGCCCACGGTCGCTGGCCTCATCGAGGCGCATAATGCGTTGCGGAGCAATTTTAATACGGGCGAGCAGTTCACCGAGTGCTTCACGGCGACCTTCACTTTCTACCGAGAACACCACCGGGCCGTCGAAAGATTCAAGAAATTTACGCAGCGCATCCAGCGGGGCTTTTTGCTGCGCCTGAACGGCAAGGTCTGGCAGTTTCTGAAAGCCTAAATTGGCATTTGCTGCTTTTGTCGGTAAATGTTCATTTTTTAGCTGTACACGCGGCCAGTTTTTCAGCTCTGAGAACAGTTCATCGACCCGCAGCCAGAGCGATTGTGGCGGCAGTAGTGGACGCATCGGATCGACGCCGCGATTCTCAAAACGCGCCAGCGTGTCAGCCTGGAAACGTTCGGCACTGTTTTCCAGATCGCCAGTATTCACCAGCAGTGTATTTGCAGGGAAATAACTGAACAGTGGCGGCAACGGTTCGCTGAAGAACAGCGGTTGCCAGTACTCGATCCCGGCAGGCAATGTGCCTTTGCTCACTTGTTGATAAATATGTTCTGGATCGCGTTTTACTTCGAAAGAATCACGCCACTGACTGCGGAACAGTTCAATTGCCGCTTTATCGGTCGGAAATTCGTGTGCGGGCAGTAGGTTGATGGCTTCAACTTCCTCCAGCGTGCGCTGGCTATCGACATCAAATACTCGCAGGCTGTCGATTTCATCATCAAAGAAATCAAGACGATAAGGCAGCTCACTCCCCATCGGGAAGAGATCCAACAATGCACCGCGCGTGGCGTATTCACCGTGCTCCATTACCTGATCAACATGGCGATAACCGGCGCTGTCCAGTTGGGTACGCAATGCATCTCGTGACAGGCGCTGACCTTTTTTCATCACCAGCGCATGACCGTGGAGAAAACTGTGCGGGCAAACGCGCTGCATAAGCGTATTTACCGGAACAATCAGTACACCACGCTGCATTGTTGGTAACTGATAAAGGGTGGAAAGACGCGAGGAGATAATATCCTGATGAGGCGAAAAACTGTCGTAAGGGAGGGTTTCCCAGTCCGCCAGATTCATCACCATCTGGTCGGTGAACTGGCTGATTTCATCATGCAAACGCAGAGCATTTTGCATATCTGGTGCGATGAGCACCACCGGTCCGGCGTGACGTTCGGCAATTTCCGCTACCAGCGTCGCACAGGCAGCGCCGGTTAACTCGCCCAGCAGACGCTGTTCACCCGCTTTGACGGGCAGCGTATAACGATATTGTTCAGGCATAACGGTTGTCAGATTCTCGTTAGGATATGCCTCAACATATGGGGGCATATCTCTGATAAGCAATGCTGTTCATTATCCGGAATCGACATGGTTTAGCAAATTGAATCGCCCCGGCTGGGGCGATGGCTTAGCGAGAGTAACTGGTTGTAGGCAGAGAAGGCGGGGAGAACAACAGATCGCTGAATGCGCGTTGTGAAATTTTGCGTACCAACAAGCCAGCAACAGTACAAATCAACAAACTGACAAAGGGGTAAACCAGCAGGAGCGTCAGTTCGAGTTGCGGCGACCAGCGCGCCGCGTTCATTTGCGGAATCAGACTCAAGCTGAATATCTCTACCAGAATGCGATGGGTGGTGTAGATGGCAATGGTGTTGGAACCAATCACATTCAGCAGGCTGGAGGAGCGCATACCGAAACGCTGCTCGTACTGATAAAACAGCTTCATGATCACCACAATCGATACCAGCGACAGGAGTAGCGACACGTTAAACAACCAGGCACTGACCGCCAGAACGGCCAGCAGCGAAGACATCAGCAGATGGCGGCGCAACGGTACTTCTTTAACACAGGTCATTAATGTTGCGCCAAACCAAGCGCCAAGGCTGTAATAAGGCAAATTGCGGATCACACTGTTCATTCCCCACCACGGCGTGGGAACGAAATTAACAGCCACACTCATCAGTACAAACAGGGCGAATAATGGCAGCGCCTGGCGGTTAAAAATTTTACACACCACGAAATAGACAATTAAAGCATACAGATACCACAAGCTGGTGCTGGCGGTGAGCATCCCGTGCAGGAACTCACCAGTGGAATCGGCATAAGCGGCATTGGAGGCATTGCTGTAATCGCGCTCAGGTGCCAGCCACTGATTCAGTGCGCTCAGCGCCAGCCACTGGACGATACCCCACAGCGCCAGCACCCAGAAGATGCTCCAGATCCGTTTATCGAGACAATTTCCCCACGGCACACTGTCGATATAGCGGCGAATCAAATAGCCGGAGATAAAGAAAAAAACCGGCATACGGAAGGGCGCAAGGTAAAGATTGAAATAGATCCAGCATTTGCTCAGGACTTCCGATAACGGATGCTGAAAAGTGGTCATATGCGGATAAAAGGTAATGACCGAGTGATAAACCACCACCAGACAGATGCATAACCCTTTGATCTGGTTAATCCATAGTTCTTTTTGTTTCATCAGAAGAACACGCTCTTTTATTAATTTACCAACAACTGATCCTGCTGGTTATTAACCGAGGTGTAATGGGTATCTGTCTGTATTAGATGATTTTTCAGATTAAGATCAGGCTGCAAGCCTGCTGGTAAAATATGGCAATTTAGCCGATTGATTTATGGATGCTTTTCAGATTAGCCCTGATGATCACTTACAGTTCAGGCGTTTACCCATCCTGCTTTCGCTTATATACTCGTGTCTTTGCTAACAGCAACCAGACGGATTTCATGTACCAACCTGTCGCTCTATTTATTGGCCTGCGTTACATGCGTGGGCGTGCAGCGGATCGCTTCGGTCGTTTCGTCTCCTGGCTTTCTACCATCGGCATTACCCTCGGGGTGATGGCGCTGGTCACAGTATTGTCAGTGATGAACGGCTTTGAGCGCGAGCTGCAAAACAACATCCTTGGCCTGATGCCACAGGCGATCCTCTCTTCGGAGCAGGGCTCTCTTAACCCGCAGAAACTCCCGGAATCGGCAGTCAAACTGGACGGCGTAAATCGCGTCGCGCCTATCACTACTGGTGATGTGGTGCTGCAAAGCGCACGCAGCGTGGCGGTAGGCGTCATGCTGGGTATCGATCCGGCGCAAAAAGATCCGCTAACCCCGTATCTGGTCAATGTGAAGCAAGCCAACCTCGAGCCGGGGAAATATAATGTCATCCTCGGTGAACAGCTTGCCTCACAGTTAGGTGTCAATCGCGGCGACCAAATCCGCGTGATGGTGCCTTCCGCCAGCCAGTTCACGCCGATGGGGCGTATTCCAAGTCAGCGTCTGTTCAATGTGATTGGCACTTTTGCCGCCAACAGTGAAGTCGACGGCTATGAAATGCTGGTGAATATTGAGGATGCCTCGCGTCTGATGCGTTATCCGGCAGGTAATATCACCGGCTGGCGTCTGTGGCTGGATGAGCCGCTGAAAGTGGATTCGTTAAGCCAGCAAAAACTGCCAGAAGGCAGTAAATGGCAGGACTGGCGCGACCGTAAAGGTGAGCTGTTCCAGGCCGTGCGTATGGAAAAAAATATGATGGGCTTGCTGCTGAGCCTGATTGTCGCCGTTGCGGCGTTTAACATTATTACCTCGCTGGGGCTGATGGTGATGGAGAAGCAGGGCGAAGTGGCGATTTTGCAAACGCAAGGTTTAACTCCGCGACAAATCATGATGGTCTTTATGGTACAGGGTGCCAGCGCCGGAATTATTGGTGCGATCCTGGGCGCGGCGCTTGGTGCGCTGCTTGCCAGCCAGTTGAATAATCTGATGCCGATAATCGGCGTCCTGCTTGATGGCGCGGCGCTGCCGGTCGCTATCGAACCTTTACAGGTCATTATTATTGCGCTGGTGGCGATGGCTATCGCGCTGCTTTCTACGCTTTACCCTTCCTGGCGCGCTGCCGCCACTCAACCCGCTGAGGCTTTACGTTATGAATAAGATCCTGTTGCAATGCGACAACCTGTGCAAACGCTATCAGGAAGGCAGTGTGCAAACCGACGTGCTGCACAATGTCAGTTTCAGCGTGGGTGAAGGCGAAATGATGGCTATCGTCGGCAGTTCAGGTTCCGGTAAAAGTACCTTACTGCACCTGCTGGGCGGGCTGGATACGCCAACTTCCGGCGATGTGATTTTTAACGGTCAGCCGATGAGCAAACTGTCGTCGGCGGCAAAAGCAGAACTGCGCAACCAGAAGCTGGGCTTTATTTATCAGTTTCACCACCTGCTACCGGATTTTACCGCCCTGGAAAACGTAGCTATGCCGCTGCTGATTGGCAAGAAAAAGCCCGCTGAAATCAACAGTCGAGCGTTGGAAATGTTAAAAGCGGTGGGGCTGGAGCATCGCGCGAATCACCGTCCATCCGAACTTTCCGGCGGCGAACGTCAGCGTGTGGCGATTGCCCGTGCGCTGGTCAATAACCCGCGTCTGGTACTGGCAGATGAACCTACCGGTAACCTTGACGCACGTAACGCCGACAGCATCTTCCAGTTGCTTGGGGAGTTGAATCGCTTGCAGGGCACCGCCTTCCTGGTGGTTACTCACGATCTGCAACTGGCGAAACGTATGAGCCGCCAGTTAGAAATGCGTGATGGTCGTCTGACGGCGGAACTGAGCCTGATGGGGGCGGAGTAATGGCGATGCCTTTATCGTTATTAATTGGTCTGCGTTTTAGTCGCGGACGGCGGCGTGGCGGCATGGTGTCGCTGATCTCCGTCATTTCTACCATTGGCATTGCACTTGGCGTGGCGGTATTGATCGTCGGCTTAAGCGCGATGAACGGCTTTGAACGTGAACTGAATAACCGCATTCTGGCGGTAGTACCGCATGGCGAAATTGAAGCAGTGGATCAGCCGTGGACTAACTGGCAGGAAGCACTGGATAACGTGCAAAAAGTGCCAGGTATTGCCGCTGCTGCGCCGTATATCAATTTCACGGGGCTGGTGGAAAGCGGAGCAAATCTGCGCGCGCTTCAGGTTAAAGGGGTTGATCCGCAACAGGAACAGCGCCTAAGTGCGCTGCCCTCGTTTGTCCAGGGTGATGCCTGGAACAATTTTAAAGCCGGTGAGCAGCAGATTATTATCGGCAAAGGCGTAGCGGATGCGTTAAAAGTGAAGCAGGGCGATTGGGTGTCGATCATGATCCCAAATTCGAATCCCGAGCATAAACTGATGCAGCCAAAACGTGTGCGCTTGCAAATTGCCGGAATTTTGCAGCTGAGCGGTCAACTCGATCACAGTTTTGCCATGATCCCGCTGGCGGATGCCCAACAATATCTTGATATGGGTTCCAGTGTGTCAGGTATTGCCCTTAAAATGACGGATGTATTTAACGCCAACAAACTGGTGCGTGACGCGGGCGAAGTGACCAATAGCTATGTTTATATCAAGAGCTGGATCGGCACTTACGGCTATATGTATCGTGATATCCAGATGATCCGCGCCATTATGTATCTGGCGATGGTACTGGTGATTGGCGTAGCCTGTTTCAACATCGTCTCCACTTTAGTGATGGCGGTAAAAGACAAGAGTGGCGATATCGCAGTATTAAGAACGCTGGGCGCGAAAGACGGTTTAATTCGCGCCATTTTTGTCTGGTATGGATTACTGGCAGGGTTGTTCGGCAGCTTGTGTGGTGTGATTATCGGCGTAGTGGTTTCGCTGCAACTTACTCCGATCATCGAGTGGATTGAAAAGCTGATCGGTCATCAGTTCCTCTCCAGCGATATCTATTTTATTGACTTCCTGCCATCGGAATTGCACTGGCTGGATGTCTTCTACGTACTGGTCACAGCATTGTTGCTGAGTCTTTTGGCAAGTTGGTATCCGGCGCGGCGCGCCAGCAATATTGACCCTGCGCGAGTCCTTAGCGGCCAGTAAAGGCAGTACATTAAAACAAGGAGCGGCAATGTATTACGGGTTTGATATTGGTGGAACAAAAATTGCGCTTGGCGTATTTGATAGCAGTCGGCAGTTGCAGTGGGAAAAGCGGGTGCCGACACCGCGTGACAGCTATGACGCATTTTTAGATGCAGTGTGCGAGCTGGTCGTCGAAGCCGATCAGCGTTTTGGCTGTAAAGGTTCTGTCGGCATCGGTATTCCGGGAATGCCGGAAACAGAAGATGGCACGCTGTATGCCGCCAATGTCCCCGCTGCCAGCGGTAAACCGCTGCGCGCCGACCTGAGCGCACGTCTTGAGCGCGATGTGCGACTTGATAATGACGCGAACTGTTTTGCCCTTTCTGAAGCCTGGGATGATGAATTTACCCAATATCCGCTGGTGATGGGGTTAATTCTCGGCACTGGCGTTGGCGGTGGACTGGTGTTTAACGGTAAAGCGGTGACGGGTAAAAGCTATATTACCGGCGAGTTTGGTCATATGCGTCTGCCGGTCGATGCGTTAACCATGATGGGGCTTGATTTCCCATTACGCCGCTGCGGCTGTGGTCAGCATGGCTGCATTGAAAATTATCTGTCTGGTCGCGGTTTTGCGTGGCTGTATCAACACTATTATCATCAACCGTTGCAGGCTCCCGAAATTATTGCGCTTTATGATCAAGGCGATGAGCAGGCAAGGGCGCATGTTGAGCGTTATCTGGATCTATTAGCGGTTTGTCTGGGAAACATCCTGACCATTATTGACCCTGATCTGGTGGTCATTGGCGGTGGTTTATCCAATTTCCCGGCAATCACAACGCAACTGGCGGACAGGCTGCCTCGTCATCTCTTACCTGTAGCTCGTGTTCCGCGCATTGAACGCGCGCGCCACGGTGATGCAGGCGGAATGCGTGGAGCTGCCTTCCTACATCTAACCGATTAAACAACAGAGGTTGCTATGCTGTCGCGTCGGGGTCATCGGTTAAGTCGTTTTCGTAAAAATAAACGCCGCCTGCGCGAGCGTTTACGTCAGCGTATTTTTTTCAGAGATAAAGTGGTGTCGGAAGCAATGGAAAAACCAAGAGTACTCGTACTGACAGGGGCTGGTATTTCTGCGGAATCAGGTATTCGTACCTTTCGCGCCGCAGATGGCCTGTGGGAAGAACATCGTGTTGAAGATGTTGCGACGCCAGAGGGCTTTGATCGCGACCCTGAACTGGTGCAAGCGTTTTATAACGCTCGTCGCCGACAGTTACAGCAGCCAGAAATACAGCCTAACGCCGCGCATCTTGCGCTGGCTAAACTGCAAGATGCCCTCGGCGACCGCTTTTTGCTGGTGACGCAGAATATCGATAACCTGCATGAACGCGCAGGCAATACCAATGTGATTCATATGCATGGAGAATTGCTGAAAGTACGTTGTTCGCAAAGCGGGCAGGTTCTCGACTGGACTGGTGATGTTACGCCAGAAGATAAATGTCATTGCTGCCAGTTTCCGGCTCCGCTGCGCCCGCACGTGGTGTGGTTTGGCGAAATGCCGCTTGGCATGGATGAAATTTATATGGCACTGGCGATGGCGGATATTTTCATTGCCATTGGCACATCCGGGCATGTTTATCCGGCGGCCGGTTTTGTTCATGAAGCAAAATTGCATGGCGCGCACACCGTGGAACTCAATCTTGAGCCGAGCCAGGTTGGTAACGAATTTGCCGAGAAATATTACGGCCCGGCAAGCCAGGTGGTGCCAGAGTTTGTTGAAAAGTTGCTGAAGGGATTATAAATCAGGAGTAATAGCCTGATGCGCTACGCTTATCAGGCCTACGATAGGGTGCAATTAATTGAATTTGCGGGTTTTGTAGGCCTGATAAGGCGTTAACGCCGCATCCGGCATAATACACGCACACTTTATCGGCCTCTTTTAACTTTTACTCGTATGAATTTTTTCATGGGCGGGACTTCCTGTTCCTGCGTGATTTTTTAGAGGAGGGGACCATGATTATCAGACCGATACCACCGAAAATAATGCCTGCTATGCCAACAAAGCCCCATTCAAAAAAATTAACCCACGGATTGTTTATTTCGGCTTCTTCTGGATGCCCTGGCGGATAATAGACATTGACTTTGTCACCTTCGCTATCTTCATAAAAATCACTACCAATATTTGAATTAAAAATTAGCGTGTAATCTGGTGTAGGGCGAAAGGCAACCACTGGATACCAGGAACCATTATCACCGACGTCGTTTGAATGATTGTTGTACCAGACGGCATCAACAATGACCCCTTCGGTATGCATCGCATTTTTGGTATAGGTGAACTGGTTGTAAAATATAACAACAGAAATAACGAGCAGTACCAAACCAATACCGACGAAAGAGCGGGATAAAACGTTACTGTCCTGACTCATATGTCACATCCTTGCTAAATAAAAAACGGGCGGTAATACCACCGCCCGTTTGCTGAATTAACGTCCTGCTTTCAGCTTCTGATAATACTCTTCATAAATGCTGCTGGCTGCGCCAACGTCATTCTGCCATTCACCATTTTTAATGGTTTCAGCATCCGGGTAGAGCGTTTTATCGTTCGCTACTTCCGGGCTTAACAGCTTACGCGCCGCAAGGTTTGGCGTTGGATAACCGATAGTTTCGGCAACCTGTTTTGCCACATCCGGGCGCAGCAGGAAGTTGATCAATTTCAGCGCGCCTTCTTTGTTTTTGGCATTTGCCGGGATCGCCAGGCTGTCCATCCAGAAAATGCCGCCTTCTTTCGGCCACACGACGTCAATTGGTGTACCCGCCTGGCGCGCAACGAAAGCAGAACCGTTCCAGATCATGCCGAGGTTAACTTCGCCTTCCATGTACGGGTTAGCCGGGTTATCGGAGTTAAACGCTGCCACGTTTGGCATCAGTTTTTTCAGCTCGTTATATGCAGCTTCAATCTCTTTCGGATCGGTGGTGTTACCGGAGTAGCCCAGCTTACGCAGTGCCATCTGGAATACTTCACGGGCATCATCGGTCAGCAGCAGGCTGCCTTTGTACTCAGGCTTCCAGAGATCGGCCCAGCTGGTAACAGACTTCGGATCCACCGCATCACCGTTAACGCCAATCGCCGTCGCACCCCAGATATACGGAATGGAGTAGTCGTTATTCGGGTCAAACGGCTTGTTGAGCATGTCTGGATCGAGGTTGCTGAAGTTGCTTAACTTCGACTTATCGATCTTCTGGATCATCCCTTCTTTACGCATTTTATCGACGTAATAGGTTGAAGGAACCACCAGGTCATAGGCACCGTCTTTGTACGTTTTCAGTTTTGCGTACATGGTTTCGTTCGACTCGTAAGTCGAATAGATAACCTTAATACCGGTTTCTTTGGTGAACTGTTCAAGCAGTCCTGGCGGCACGTACTCGGTCCAGTTGTAGAAATACAGCGTGTTGTTGTCATCGGCGTGAGCGGCGCTCATGCCCAGTGCCAGAGCACCCGCCGCGAGCAGGTGGCGTGACCATTTTTTCATTTAACGTCCCCTGTGTTACCTTTCGTTTTATCACGAGCAATAAGCTGGCTGGCAATTACCATTACCAGCGACAGCACCAGTAATATGGTTGCCAGCGCGTTAACTTCTGGCGATACGCCGACTTTGACCATCGAATAAATTTTTAACGGCAGAATTTCATAGCTCGGTCCGGTGACAAATGACGAAACTACCACATCGTCCATCGACAGGGTAAAGCTTAGCACCCAGCCCGCAGCCACAGCCGGCATTGCCAGTGGCAAAATGATTTTCCGTAGAATGGTAAATTCGCTGGCGCCGAGATCTTTCGCCGCTTCCAGCATCCGCACATCAAAACCTTTCAGGCGCGAATACACCGTCACCACCACAAATGGCAGGCAGAAGGTGATATGCGAGAACAATAGCGACCAGAAGCCAAGCTGGATACCCAGCAGCATAAACAACACCAGCAGCGAAATCGCCATCACGATATCTGGTGACATCATCACCACAAACAGCATTCCGCTAACGAACGGCTTACCACGAAAGCGATAACGGTACAGCGCAACTGCCGTCAGTGAACCGATAAGCGTAGCAAACGTCGCCGAAAACACCGCCATTGTTAGTGAATGCTGCGCTGCCTGTAACAGGCTGTCGTTGTTCATCAGCAGGCTATACCATTTGGTAGTAAAACCCTGCCAGTTAATGCCAAAGCGCGAGCTGTTAAAGGAGTTCACAATCAAAATAATGATTGGGATATACAGGTACGCGTAGATAGCGGTCATAAAACCGCCGCGAAGCAGTCGACCGATCATTCGAGTTCCACCTTCTTATTCAGCAAACGAGAAGCGCGCCAGTAAACCAGCAACATCAGGCCCATTACGATAGTCAGCGTAATGCTGGTGGCGGCGCCAAACGGCCAGTCGCGAATATTAAGGAACTGAACCTTGATGACGTTACCGATCAGCAGGTTTTTCGCACCACCCATCAGGTCGGATACATAGAACAAGCCCATAGCTGGCAGCATCACCAGCAGACATCCGGCAATAATTCCCGGCATCGTCAGCGGAATAATAATACGGATAAAAGTCTGCAATTTGCTGGCACCGAGATCGCGCGCCGCTTCCAGTAAAGGTTTATCCAGTTTTTCAATACTGGAATAGAGTGGCATCACCATAAACGGCAGCAGAATGTAAACCAGACCGATAATCACCGCGCTGGGGGTGAACATGATGCGAATTGGGGTATCAATAACGCCCAGCCACAGCAGGAACTCGTTGAGATAGCCTTTGGTGCTGAGGAAAATTTTTAGCCCGTAGATACGAATCAGCGAGTTTGTCCAGAAGGGAACAATCAGCAGAAACAGCAGCAGCGGTCGCACTTTATGCGGCAGTTTTGCCAGAAACCAGGCAAACGGGTAGCCCAGCACCAGGCAGGCGAGAGTGGCGATCAGCGCCATATTCAGTGAGTGCACGAGCACTTCAAAATAGAGCGGATCGAGCAGACGTGTGTAGTTATCCAGCGTAAAGACCATTTTGACGAAACTCGCGTCGTCGCGGGTCAAAAAGCTGGTGCCAATGATCATCAGGTTGGGCAGAAAGACAAACAACACAAGCCAACCGACGATAGTGACAATCACTACATTCTGGAACTTACTTGTGTTCTTCATCAGCCAGTACGACCTCCCAGCTTTCTACCCAATTAATGGCCATTTTCTGGTCGAGTGAGTGGTCAAAGTCAGGATCGTCTTCGTTGAAGAATTCGCTGACCATCACCATCTTGCCATTTTCCAGTTCGACAACCGACTCCAGCGTCATGCCTTTGTAGTTACGCTCGCGAACGTAACCAATCAGCCCTTCGACGTGGTTATCATCGTTGATTTCGTCAACGCGTAAGTCTTCCGGGCGTAACAGAACATGCAGTTTTTGCCCCGGTTCAACGGCGAAGTTAACGTAGATATTACACTCGCGACCTTCAACGTTGGCGCGTACGCGTTGCTCGTCGAGACGTTCGATCACCGTGGCGTTAAACATATTGATTTCGCCAATGAATCCGGCAACAAACAGGTTTTTGGGTTCTTCGTAGATTTCACGTGGTGTGCCGTCTTGTTCAATGCGACCATCGCGCATCACCACAATCCGGTCAGACATAGTGAGTGCCTCTTCCTGGTCGTGGGTAACGAAGACGAAAGTAATGCCAAGTTTTCGCTGTAACGCTTTTAACTCGTTCTGCATCTGTTTGCGCAGTTTGTAATCCAGCGCGGAAAGCGATTCATCAAGCAACAACAGACGAGGCTTGTTAACCACTGCGCGGGCAATGGCCACGCGTTGCTGCTGACCGCCAGAGAGTTGATGCGGTTTGCGTTGAGCGAAGGTTTCCAGTTGTACCATCCGCAGGGCTTCCATCACGCGAGGCGTAATTTCAGCAGCGGGGGTTTTTTGCATACGCAACCCAAAGGCCACATTTTCGAATACGGTCATGTGGGGGAATAACGCGTAGCTTTGGAAAACGGTGTTCACATAGCGGTTTTCCGCCGGAACGTGGGTGATGTCCTCGTTATCCAGCATGATGCGCCCGGAATCAACAGTTTCCAGACCCGCAATCAGGCGAAGAACGGTTGTTTTACCGCAGCCAGAAGGGCCAAGCAGCGTGAGGAACTCGCCATTGTTGATAGTCAGATCAAGCTGGGGAATGACTTCTTTACCATCAAAGCATTTGCGAATTCCCGCCAATTGCACCAGCGGTGAAAGCGAACTCGGTTGTTTATTCAATTTTTTACTCTGTCCCATGTAAACGCAACGGATGGCTTACCGATGCGGGGTTTGTGGTTAACCACCTTGGTGACTCTTAATGAGGGCGGTAATTCTACGGCAAACCATCGGAATCGCCAATCCTTGTTGTGAATTACTGGCTTAGCTTTATATTGATTAAGGTAATGTTGATAAATATTCCCGCTTGCAGGGGTAAAAGTGACCTGACGCAATATTTGTCTTTTCTTGCTTCTTAATAATGTTGTCACGAAAAGTGAGGGTGACTACATGGATAAACTACTTGAGCGTTTTTTGAACTACGTGTCTCTGGATACCCAATCAAAAGCGGGAGTGAGACAGGTTCCCAGCACGGAAGGTCAGTGGAAGTTATTGCATTTGTTGAAAGATCAGCTCGAAGAGATGGGGCTTATCAATGTGACCTTAAGTGAGAAAGGAACGCTAATGGCGACGTTACCGGCTAACGTTCCTGGCGATATCCCGGCGATTGGTTTTATTTCTCATGTGGATACCTCTCCGGATTGCAGCGGTAAAAATGTAAATCCGCAAATTGTTGAAAACTATCGTGGTGGCGACATCGCGCTGGGTATTGGCGACGAAGTCTTGTCACCAGTGATGTTCCCGGTTCTGCATCAATTGCTGGGGCAGACGCTGATCACCACCGATGGCAAAACGCTATTGGGCGCTGACGATAAAGCCGGTATTGCGGAAATTATGACCGCGCTGGCGGTATTGCAGCAGAAAAACATTCCGCATGGCGATATTCGCGTCGCCTTTACGCCAGATGAAGAAGTGGGGAAAGGGGCGAAACACTTTGATGTTGACGCCTTTGATGCTCGTTGGGCTTACACCGTCGATGGTGGTGGCGTAGGCGAACTGGAGTTTGAAAACTTCAACGCCGCATCGGTGAATATCAAAATTGTCGGTAACAACGTTCACCCAGGCTCGGCAAAAGGCGTGATGGTTAACGCGCTATCGCTGGCCGCACGCATTCATGCAGAAGTTCCGGCGGATGAAAGCCCAGAAACTACCGAAGGTTATGAAGGTTTTTATCACCTGACGAGTATGAAAGGCACCGTTGAGCGCGCCGATATGCACTACATCATTCGTGATTTCGATCGTAAACAGTTTGAAGCGCGTAAACGTAAGATGATGGAGATTGCCAAGAAAGTGGGCAAAGGGCTGCACCCTGATTGCTACATTGAACTGGTGATTGAAGACAGTTACTACAACATGCGCGAGAAAATTGTGGATCATCCGCATATTCTCGATATCGCCCAGCAGGCGATGCGCGATTGTGATATTGAACCGGATCTGAAGCCGATCCGTGGCGGCACCGACGGCGCGCAGTTGTCGTTTATGGGATTACCGTGCCCGAACCTGTTCACTGGCGGTTACAACTATCATGGTAAACATGAGTTTGTGACCCTGGAAGGAATGGAAAAAGCGGTGCAGGTGATCGTGCGTATTGCCGAGTTAACGGCGCAACGGAAGTAAGCGAAAAGGGATGCGGCATGTGATGCCGCATCCGGCTTACATCCAAACTTACCCTTCGAAGAACCAATACCCGCTATTGACCAGCGCCGCGAGCATCGCGAGGAATGATGGATCTTCCAGCGCATCGCCAAAATTCTCGGCAGTCAGCACAATATTACTGGCGAGCGCATCCAGTGCCGGACGGTGCGGAGAATCGATCTTTTCACCATTGGCGTATACATCATCACCAATGCGCAATACGCGCAGACCACCCAGGCGCACCAGCACATCACCTTGTTTCAGCGCATCGTAGATTTCATCCGGCTGATAAGGCGGCTCTGGCGGCGCGATATCCAGTTCATGACGTGACTGGGAAATAAACTCGCCAAACCATTGCTTAAAGTGTTCCGGCTGGTTGATCAGTTCAAGCATCATCTCACGCAGTTTATCCATCTCTTGCGGCAGAACATCAGCCGGATGGGCGCGAGGAGGGATATCCGGATCGCTGTAATAATTACCGCCCAGCTCACGTTGCAGAACATAATCGGCAAAACCGCTGATCAGCTCCCGCGTATTGGGCGCACGAAAACCGACAGAGTAGTTCATCGCATTTTCCAGCGCGTAGCCCTCGTGCGGGAATCCCGGCGGAATATAAAGAATATCGCCAGGCTCCAGCTCTTCATCGATGATGGCTTCGAACGGATCGACCTGTAACAGATCCGGGTGCGGGCAGTGCTGTTTCATTTGCAGCTTTTCGCCCACTCGCCAGCGACGACGACCAGTTCCCTGGATAATAAACACATCGTATTGATCGAGATGCGGGCCGACGCCGCCGCCGGGTACGGAAAATGAGATCATCAGGTCGTCAATGCGCCAGTCCGGCAGTTCACGAAACGGACGCATCAGCGCGGCGGTTGGTTCATGCCAGTGATTTACTGCCTGCACCAGCAATGACCAGTTGGTCTCACCGAGATGATCGTAGCTTTCGAATGGACCGTGGCTGACCTGCCATTTACCATCCTGGTGACTGACCAGCCGACTGTCGACTTCGCTTTCCATCGCCAGACCCGCTAACTCGTCTGGAGAGATTGGGTCAATAAAATTATTAAAGCCGCGTTTTAACACTACCGGACGTTTCTGCCAGTGGCGTTCAAGAAAATCGGGCCAGTTAAGGGTAAGTTGGTATTCCATGTTAAGCATCCACAGGCTGGTATCTGCAACCGATTATAACGGATGCTTAACGTAATGCGTGAAGAAAGGGCATATTTATTCACTCTTTGGCGAAGAATGCTGGCGACCAAAAATCACTTCCATTCGTGCACCGCCGAGCATACTCTCTCCGGCGATGATTTTTCCGTCGTATTGCTCGGTAATTTCACGTGCGACTGCCAGACCGACACCTTGTCCGGGGCGCAAAGTGTCAACACGTTGACCACGGTCGAAGACCACTTCACGCTTGCTTTTCGGGATACCGGGGCCATCATCCTCGACCACAATATAGAGATGATCATCGGTTTGTCTGGCTGAAATTTCGACAAACTCAAGACAGTATTTACAGGCGTTATCCAGTACGTTGCCCATCACTTCGACAAAATCATTCTGCTCACCCACAAAGCTGATTTCTGGCGAGATATCGAGGGAAATATTAACCCCTTTACGCTGATAAACTTTGTTCAGCGCCGAGGTGAGATTGTCCAGCAGTGGGGCGACAGGATGCAATTCGCGGCTAAGTAATGTTCCACCGCGCATACTGGCGCGATGCAGGTAGTAGCCAATTTGTTGCGAGATGCGGCTGATTTGTTCCAGCATTACCGGCTCTGCTTCGCTGACGCTCATCTTCTCACTACGCATGGAACGTAGCGTACTTTGCAGCACCGCCAGCGGTGTTTTCAGACTGTGCGTCAGGTCGGTGAGCGTAGTGCGGTATTTGTCGTAACGTTCACGCTCACTTTTTAACAGTCGGTTCAGGTTACGTACCAGGCTGGTAAGTTCCCTCGTGGTGGTAGGGTTGAGTAGTTCCCGGTTGTGCTCTTCCAGTTCGCGGACTTCTTTTGCCAGGGCTTCGATAGGGCGTAAACTCCACCAGGCGGCGACCCATAACAGAGGGATCACTAACAGCAGGTTGGCTGAGAGCACATAGACAAACCAGCTCCACACCATATAGGAACTTTTAAGCTCTACAGGGATGGTATCAACCACCACAATGGTTAACTTCGGCATCTGCGACGTTGCCGGGTAGATGTTTACTGCCACCGAGTGAGTCATTTCAGCGTCGTCGTCATCTTCCCGTACTTCCTGCAACTGTTGTTGTATAGAATGATCTTCACTCAGCAAAATGCTGGTATCGTTAACATCCGCTTCTATTTCATGGAAGCCATTAGATTTCAGCCAGTCAGGCTGGATCATTTTCATCAACCAGGGAACGTCACGCTGCGCCCATAAAAGTTGCCCGTTCTCATCATAGATCAGTGTCATAGTAGGGCTTTGCTTGTCGATATTTTCTGGCAATTCGACATGCAATTTGTTGTTTTCCCACTTCGCGAGGGTATAGAACAGGTTGCTCTCGCCACGTAACAGCCGAAACGTGGTTTTATCGAAACTGACGCTATAACCGATCAGCGCGACCATCCCGTAGGCAAGCGAAAGCACCAGCACTACCGCTGCCGTTGCCAACAGAAAACGAACCCGTAGCGAGAGTGGGGAAAAAATACGCAGTAATTTTTTCATCAGCGCAATTCGAACAGATAGCCCTGGCCGCGAACGGTGGTAATCACTTCTTGCGGATATTGCGTCTGAATTTTCTTACGCAGTCGGCCCATTAACACATCAATGGTATGGCTTTCCCGCAATTCGGCATCCGGATAGAGCTGTAACATCAGCGAATCTTTGCTGACCACTTTGCCGTTATTACGGATTAGCGTTTCCATAATGGTGTATTCAAACGCGGTCAGTTTGATCACTTCGTCGTTAATGGATAATTCACGGCGGGAGAGATCAACCTGAAACGGTGGCAGCGAAATAACCTGTGAAGCCAGACCGCTATTACGCCGCATCAACGCCTGCATACGCGCCATCACCTCTTCAATATGAAACGGTTTGGTCACGTAATCATCAGCACCGGCACTTAAGACTTCGACTTTGTCCTGCCAGCTTTCACGGGCGGTTAATACCAGAATCGGTAGTGAAACATCATTGCTACGCCAGCGGCGGATCAGCGACAGACCATCTTCATCAGGCAAGCCAAGATCGACAATGGCAATATCCGGTAAATGTTCATTGAGATAATAATCTGCTTCTTTGGCATCTTCTGCGTCATCGACCTGATGACCAGCGTCCTGAATCTGAACTTTAAGATGGTGACGTAACAACGCATTGTCTTCGACAACCAGTACGCGCATTTTTATTTCTCCCTGTCTTAATTATTAAAATAGTGTAACGCGATTATGTATTTATGGGAGTAAACATTAATTAAACCAGCGGGTAGGGGAGGCAACACAGGAAAAGATTCGCTTAAGAAGCAGGCCGGACAGCATCGCCATCCGGCCTTGACAGGGGATTATTTCAGCTCATCAACCATCGTGATGGCACGACCAATATAATTAGCCGGCGTCATCGCTTTCAGGCGCGCTTTCTCTTCTTCTGGCAGCGCCAGACCGTCGATAAATTGCTTCATGCCTTCGGCGTCAACGCGCTTACCGCGAGTCAGCTCTTTCAGCTTTTCATACGGTTTTTCAATGCCATAGCGACGCATGACTGTCTGGATCGGCTCAGCCAGCACTTCCCAGTTGTGATCCAGCTCATCCAGCAGATGGTCACGGTTCACTTCCAGTTTGCTCACGCCTTTCAGGGTAGACTGGTAAGCAATCAGTGCATAACCAATACCCACGCCGAGGTTACGCAGCACGGTGGAGTCGGTCAGGTCACGCTGCCAGCGGGAAACCGGCAGTTTGCTGGCCAGGTGCTGCAACACTGCGTTGGAAAGCCCCAGGTTCCCTTCGGAGTTTTCGAAGTCGATCGGGTTAACCTTATGCGGCATGGTGGAAGAACCAATCTCACCAGCAATGGTTTTCTGTTTGAAGTGGTTAAGAGCGATATAACCCCAGACGTCACGGTCAAAGTCGATCAGAATAGTGTTAAAGCGCGCAACGCAATCAAACAGTTCGGCAATGTAGTCGTGCGGTTCAATCTGCGTGGTGTACGGGTTCCACTGAATACCCAGCGAGGTGACGAACTCTTCGCTAAACTGATGCCAGTCAACTTCCGGGTAAGCGGCGATGTGGGCGTTATAGTTACCGACCGCGCCGTTGATTTTGCCGAGGATCTCCACCTGGTTAAGTTGGCGGTACTGGCGTTCCATACGGTAGGCAACGTTAGCCATCTCTTTCCCGATGGTTGACGGCGTGGCTGGCTGACCGTGGGTACGGGACAGCAGCGGAATATCGCGGTACTGAATAGCGAGATCTTTAATACCGTCAATCAGTTGACGCCAGTATGGCAGGATCACTTCATCACGCGCGGTTTTCAGCATCAACGCGTGGGAGAGGTTATTGATATCTTCCGAAGTACAGGCAAAGTGAATGAATTCAGATACCGCGTGCAGTTCCGGGATATCTGCCACTTTTTCTTTCAGGAAATACTCAACCGCTTTAACGTCGTGGTTAGTGGTACGCTCGATGGTTTTGATGCGTGCAGCATCTTCTTCGCTGAAATTAGCGACGATTGCATCAAGGTAACCGATTGCGTCGGCAGCAAAAGCAGGAACTTCCTTGATCGCTGCGTGCGCGGCTAGTTTTTGCAGCCAACGTACTTCAACTTGTACACGGAATTTCAGCAAACCATATTCGCTGAAAATCCCGCGCAGCGCGCTGACTTTATCGCCGTAGCGTCCATCGACAGGGGAAACGGCGGTCAGTGAGGATAATTCCATAGATCACAACTCCGGGGTTAAATGAGCAAGAATTTGTTTTGCCTGAGTGGTCAGGCGATTACGAGAAAACATCAGTTGCAGACGTCCACCGCCGACCTGGTGCCAGAGCACGGCGGCGCGAATGCCTGCCAGCAGGGTTGCGCGAACTTTCGCCTGCACCTGCGGGCTTTGCAGTACAGCAGGGGAACCGGTGACCTGAATGCGCGGGCCAAGCGGGCTGATAACATCAACATAGATGGCGGCCATCGCGCTCATCAGCGTTTCGGACTGTAAATCGAAGTGTTCGAGCTGGCGTTGCAGGCCGTTGATCCGGTTGCCCAGAGTGTCGAGCGCACCTTTGGCAGATGAAAGTTTACGCTCAAGCACCATCAGGCTAAGGGTGTAGCGGGTTAACTCAGCGTTCAAACCCTGACGGCTGCTGGCATTGAGCACGCCGAGCAGGGTTTCCAGCCCGACGCGCAGGTTGGCTTCGCTACCGCCAAAAACCGCCAGCGTGGAGCTGGGGTTCATATCAATAATACTGTTGAGTGAAACGTGTAGCGCATCGGCATCACAATGCCCCTGGTGAGCGAGTTGTTGCACCAGGCGAGCCGACTGACAAATACCAGCCAGGGCGAGGGTGATGTCATAGTAATTCTTTGCCACGTTCACTGCTTCCTTGTTTTAAGTAAAGATAATAATCAGACCGGCAGCGGCAGACGCTGCTCAATAATACCGCCACCGAGGCACACTTCACCGTTGTAGAAGACGGCAGACTGACCCGGCGTCACGGCGGCAACAGGCTCATCGAAAATCACTTCAATGCGATCATCGTCCAGCGCCTTGACGGTGCATGGGATGTCGGTCTGGCGATAGCGGGTTTTTACCGTGCAACGCATAGTGCCGGTGAACGGTTCACGATCGACCCAGTGCAACTGCTGGGCAATCAACCCAACAGACATCAGACGTGGATGCTCATGACCCTGCGCGACAACCAGAATGTTATTCTCGACGTCTTTATCGACGACGTACCACGGTTCTTCGGTGCCATCTTTAGTGCCACCGATACCCAGACCTTTACGCTGACCGAGGGTGTGATACATCAGCCCCTGGTGTTCGCCAATTTCATCGCCATCAACGGTAATGATTTTGCCCGGTTGCGCCGGGAGATAACGCCCCAGGAACTCGCGGAATTTACGTTCGCCAATAAAGCAAATGCCGGTAGAGTCTTTTTTCTTCGCGGTAACCAGACCGAGATCTTCAGCAATCTTACGCACCTGCGGTTTTTCCAGTTCGCCGACCGGGAACAGGCTTTGCGCAATCTGCTCATGGCTAAGCGTGTAAAGGAAGTAGCTCTGGTCTTTGTTGCTGTCCAGACCACGCAGCAGGCGGCTCTTGCCATCGACATCTGCGCGACGAACGTAATGACCGGTAGCGATATAATCGGCACCTAAATCTTCGGCGGCAAATTCGAGGAAGGCTTTAAATTTGATCTCTTTGTTGCACAGAATATCCGGATTCGGCGTGCGACCGGCTTTATATTCGGCAAGGAACAGTTCGAAGACGTTGTCCCAGTACTCGGCAGCAAAGTTAACGGTGTGCAGTTCAATGCCGAGCTTGTCGCAGACAGCCTGGGCATCAGCCAGATCCGCTGCCGCCGTGCAATATTCCTCACCGTCGTCTTCTTCCCAGTTCTTCATAAACAGGCCTTCGACCTGATATCCCTGTTGTTGCAACAGCCAGGCAGAAACGGAGGAATCGACACCGCCGGACATGCCGACGATTACTTTTTTTGCGGTTTCAGACATTGGATCACTCACGACATTGAACTTCAAGGCGGCGTATTCTATCACGCAGCCTTTTAGATGACACCCTTTGTAAAAGGCCAGTTAAAATCGCCAATCATCTCCAGCGGATAGCGTTGCCCGCTTTGATAACAACGAATACTTTCCGCCACCAGCGGCGAACGAAGATTTGACGCCTGTAAAATTTCTTCGGCGCTGACCCAACGGCAGCAGTCGATATCGCTGTCATGAGGCTGGGTCGGGCATATTTGCTCAAGTTCAATGGCAAAGAGGAAACGCAAAAACGGCGTTTTATCTGGCGCAATCCACTGATGCATACGGATGAAATGTTGCGGTTTCGCGCTGATGCCCGTCTCTTCCCACAGCTCACGCGCGGCGGCTTCCACTAAGGTTTCATCTGCTTCCAGATGCCCGGCAGGTTGGTTCCATAACGCTTTACCATTAATCGTCTCTTCAACGACTAAAAATTTGCCTTCTGCGTGCACCACGCAGGCAACGGTAACGTGCGGTTTAAACATTGTGCTTCCTTATTCTGTGGTTTCTCGCCATTCGCCATTAGCAAGATTATCCAGCGTGTAACTCCCCATCGCATAGCGAATCAGTCGCAGTGTGGGGAAACCAACATGGGCGGTCATGCGGCGTACCTGGCGATTACGTCCTTCATATAAGGTGATCTTCAGCCAGCTGGTGGGAATACTTTTTCGTTCACGAATTGGCGGATTACGCGGCCATAACCACTCCGGTTCTTCAGCCAATTCCACGCCAGCGGGCAGGGTAGGGCCATCATTTAAGGTTACGCCATTGCGCAAGGCTTCAAGAGCGTCTTCCGTAGGAATGCCTTCCACCTGCACATAATAGATTTTCCCGGTGCGTTTGCCCGGCTGGGTTAAACGCGCCTGTAACGCGCCATTATTAGTCAGCACCAGTAACCCTTCGCTATCTCTGTCGAGACGACCAGCCGCATAAACGCCCTGAACCGGGATGAATTCTTTTAATGTTTTACGCCCTGCTTCATCGGTGAACTGCGGAAGAACATCGTAGGGTTTATTGAACAGGATCACGCGCGTGGGCTGGTTTTCAGGTTTTCGCCTGGTAGAACGTTGCGAGCTGAATCGCTTAACCTGGTGATTTCTAAAAGAAGTTTTTTGCATGGTATTTTCAGAGATTATGAATTGCCGCATTATAGCCTAATAACGCGCATCTTTCATGACGGCAAACAATAGGGTAGTATTGACAAGCCAATTACAAATCATTAACAAAAAATTGCTCTAAAGCATCCGTATCGCAGGACGCAAACGCATATGCAACGTGGTGGCAGACGAGCAAACCAGTAGCGCTCGAAGGAGAGGTGAATGGAAAGTAAAGTAGTTGTTCCGGCACAAGGCAAGAAGATCACCCTGCAAAACGGCAAACTCAACGTTCCTGAAAATCCGATTATCCCTTACATCGAAGGTGATGGAATCGGTGTAGATGTAACCCCAGCCATGCTGAAAGTGGTCGACGCTGCGGTCGAGAAAGCCTATAAAGGCGAGCGTAAAATCTCCTGGATGGAAATTTACACCGGTGAAAAATCCACACAGGTTTATGGTCAGGACGTCTGGCTGCCTGCTGAAACCCTTGATCTGATTCGTGAATATCGCGTTGCCATTAAAGGCCCGCTGACCACTCCGGTTGGTGGCGGTATTCGCTCTCTGAACGTTGCCCTGCGCCAGGAACTGGATCTCTACATCTGCCTGCGTCCGGTACGTTACTATCAGGGCACTCCAAGCCCGGTTAAACACCCTGAACTGACCGATATGGTTATCTTCCGTGAAAACTCGGAAGACATTTATGCGGGTATCGAATGGAAAGCTGACTCTGCCGACGCCGAGAAAGTGATTAAATTCCTGCGTGAAGAGATGGGCGTGAAGAAAATTCGCTTCCCGGAACATTGCGGTATCGGTATTAAGCCGTGTTCTGAAGAAGGCACCAAACGTCTGGTCCGTGCCGCGATCGAATACGCAATTGCTAACGATCGTGACTCTGTGACTCTGGTGCACAAAGGCAACATCATGAAGTTCACCGAAGGCGCGTTTAAAGACTGGGGCTACCAGCTGGCGCGTGAAGAGTTTGGCGGTGAACTGATCGACGGTGGCCCGTGGCTGAAAGTTAAAAACCCGAATACCGGCAAAGAGATCGTCATTAAAGACGTGATTGCTGATGCATTCCTGCAACAGATCCTGCTGCGTCCGGCTGAATATGATGTTATCGCCTGTATGAACCTGAACGGTGACTACATTTCTGACGCCCTGGCAGCGCAGGTTGGCGGTATCGGTATTGCCCCTGGCGCAAACATCGGTGACGAATGCGCCCTGTTTGAAGCCACCCACGGTACTGCGCCGAAATATGCCGGTCAGGACAAAGTTAACCCAGGCTCTATAATTCTCTCCGCTGAGATGATGCTGCGCCACATGGGGTGGACCGAAGCGGCTGATTTAATTGTTAAAGGTATGGAAGGCGCAATCAATGCGAAGACCGTAACCTATGACTTCGAACGTCTGATGGAAGGCGCTAAACTGCTGAAATGTTCAGAGTTTGGTGACGCGATCATCGAAAACATGTAATTTCTGCATGTGTTAAAAACTGTAACGGGCGTATAACACGCCCGTTGTTTTTGTTAGCTTGCTAAGGGTTATCAAAACCCCCTGATAGTTTGGTGGGGCAGATAGCAGTTCTACTCATTGTAGCGATGCTTTTTTCTCCGGCTGAACCGTGGCTGATGCCATGTAGCTCAAGTACCTGACTGCGTAATACAGCACGTCTGCCGTCTGGTTAGTATTTGTAGCTAATGCGATGAACCCCGAACACATGGCTGAGAGTGACCACAGGATAACGCGCCCTGAGTTTTCCGATTATCGAGAACTGTTCAAGGGAGCCGTATCAAGAGCACGGTAGCCTTTTTAAATATTTCGTTTTCCATTTAAATACGTTGTCGCTTTTTCTTTAGCTCACTTTTTCCCGTATCTGTGATAAGTTAAGCGCAATGATAGACTTTTTATGTCTGTGTTAGGATATTAATACAAACCCGCAGATATACAGTTTTTTGCATCGGTAATTCACAGGTAAATCCGAAAAAGATCTTTGCCAGCGGACTGTCGGAGATGAAATGTTCAGCAATTTCGGAAAGCTGACTTGTTGATATATAGTGTGGACTGTAAATACATTGATTGTGAACGTCAATATCTTGTCAGGGTCTCACTACATAGTCGCAATGCATCATTCAGAACCTTATAACTCTCCTGTGTTGCATCTTTTATACCAGCCTCCCTTATTGGTCTTCCTTCTGTTGAATATTCGATCCAGAATGAACCGGAGAAGTTTGACATTTTGTATGTTGCGAATTCTTTTGCATTAATAGGCAGCCTGGTGCCGTTTAGATCCATTATATAACCACTTTCCTGGATGGAGCGGGAAAGACAATTGATTATTTCGTTTGTTGGTATCCTACTGTCTAAGTGAGGATGATCCACAACGGCTCCTGTACAGAGAATACTTAAAAATATTATAAAAACATTTTTTTTCATAGTTAAGATTTTTTGTAATATTTTTGATACGTGGTCTATCCTAGTGATAGATATACTTGTTGAATCCTTTTGTTGCAAGATGTGACGAAGTCTTTGTTTTGATAATGGCTAAAGCTTTATTTTTTTACAGGGTGATATAAATCATCAAAATATACAATGCGATTAATATCTGTAATAGATAAGAAAATATCAATTTTTTGTTTTTTATTAATAATGCGATAATGTAGACTGTATATATGTACTTTTAACGAAGCAAATTTGTTTTTCTGACTCTTTAGCTCAGTGGTGAGTGTGAGCGGCCCATAATCGCCAGGTCGCTGGTTCAAATCCAGCAAGCGCCACCAACCATACAGCCATTAGCTCATTGGGGGAGAGAGCGCCAACCTTCGAACTTGGCTGCGCGGGGATATCAACAGGTCACTGTTACTCCTTTTGCTTTATTTGAGCAAATTTTGATATTGTGCCGAAATAGTATAAACCTGCCGTTGAGTGGATTTTGTTGTTTCGGATGCAGGAAAATCCGTAATTAACATATTCCGATAACAAATTAATTGTATTTGATAAAATTATGTGTTTTCGAGATTATGGTATTGATGCCATTTTTCTTATTTGTTAAAAAATCACCTGCATGGTGAATCCCCCTGTGCGGAGGGGCATATCAGCAAGGTTGCAAATATCCTTCGGCTTTAGCGGCAATATTGCGGGTTCGGATGCTGATGCCGGACTCACCGGGAGGCACCCGGCACCATGCAAATGATGGAACATTGCGCATACAAAAACCTGCCCTTCATCTCCGGAAGGGCTTTTTTATGGGCAAGTATCATGAGTTATATATCGGATATTTTTATTGCCTTTCGATATTAATTACATGGTACAGGACTGTGCAATACCTGAACCCATATGTAATGTGTTGAATTCATAAGATTGCCAGTAGGCGCCCTTTTTATTTGCTGACGTTAGCCTGATTGCTCACTACAATCTGATTTATTCAACAGTCCCTCTTCGGGGGTGATATCAATAATCAGACGGTACAAGAAGCTGAGGACGTTTCCTTTACTGATATGCAGTTGCGCCAGTGCGATGTTGCTGCACTCGATGCAAAATACTCAAAGGAGTTAGCCGATGCGAAAGCAGAATGCTGTGTGGATATATCCACATACTTGTGGAGATCCCGTCGAAAATGAGCGTATCGAGGTTTATGGCTATCTGAAGGGTAAACGCAGTCAGATGCTCTATGAGCAATCTAGAGAACTAAAATTCAAATACAGGAACAGGGAATTTTGATGTGGAAGTTATTATTTAGATACGCTGGGTAAGAACACAGCAAAGATACAAGAATATATAAAGCACCCACTCGAAGAAGATAAAATTGGCGAACAATTATTGAACCCATATCCAGGCAGCTCGTTTACGGGGCGTAAGTAACGAAGTTGAATGCAAATGTTAGATCATATGCACCAGTTAGGGCGCAGTTGGAAACAGTGCCTTATAGGCGCATTTGAAAAACCTCCGGCATAGCCGGAGGATATTTATAATTAGAGATTAGCAACGTTATGATATACTTTTTGGACATCATCGTCATCTTCAAGGGCATCAACAAGCCCTTCAAAGATTTCTAAATCTTCTGGTGAAAGTTCTACTTCTGATTGAGCAATCAATTCTAATTCTGTTGTTGAAAAATCAGTAATTCCAGCGGCTTTTAGAGCTGCAATTCCTTTGTGAAGATCTGTAGGTTCAGTATAAATAACGATGCTTCCTTCTTCTTCAGTCACATCACGAACATCTACTTCAGCATCAAGCAAAATTTCAAAAATATGGTCAGGATTTGTTCCTTTAAATACAATCACACCAGTATTGTCAAACATATAGCTGACAGAACCTGCTGCTCCAATATTCCCGCCTTTTTTATTGAAAATTGTGCGAATATTAGCAATTGTACGATTAACATTTGAAGTCAACGTTTCAGCGATAATCATTGAACCATTTGGTCCAAAGCCTTCATAACGCCCTTGTACGAACGTTTCATCTCCGCCACCTTTGGCTTTATCAATGGCTTTATCAATAACGTGTTTTGGAACTTGTGCCTGCTTCGCACGTTCAATAACGAATTTTAAAGATGTGTTTAATTCTGGGTCTGGTTCACCTTGTTTAGCGGCAGCATAGATTTCCACACCGAATTTTGCATATACTTTAGACGTTGCACCGTCTTTAGCCGTTTTTTTAGCAACAATATTGGCCCATTTACGTCCCACTGGAATGATCTCCTCGAAATTTATTTACATTACTGACAAGTTGATAACCTGTGTTTATTCGCCATATTATAACATAACACGAAAAAACTCGTCTATGAAAAATAAAATATGATAATGCTACAGACGTACTTTAATTTTATCAATGATCTTAATTATTGATGGGGTGTTATATGATTTATTTTGGTTTTTTTTGTATTTATTATTAATGGATTAACCGCGACAGTAATGTCGCGGCATAGTTAGTTTCGCTACCTGAATATATTGTTGAGGATGGCGATCGTATGGAGCTAATTAAACTTGAAAAAGCTTTTAAATTGGAGGTAGTCCATATTTAGCTCGAGCGCGATTACATGCCTCATTAATTTCTCCATGCTCGCCTGACATGGCGAATTCCCTACATGTGGAAGAGCGGTTTTTATATATTGTGCAGCAGGCGTTTTTTCCAGGCGTTCCTGCCAGGGCAATACAGCGTGGGTTCTTCTGGTTAGTTCCGCGCATACATCGGTGGTAAGGGGATATCTGCTCAGTAAGATGAGCCGGTATGGTTCCGCCTGCATCATCAGCTTCGGCCCAGTAAAAAGAGACGCGGAAAAATGCACAACAGGCACCACACGCCATGCATGGATTCAGATTGCTCATAATTCACCAGTACTTCTATATAAATATCACAACAAAACCGCAGACACGTCGTATAAAGGCGCGTGCCTGCGGCAGGCTGGCGAACTTTCTATAGTGCGAGTATTGAATGATTACCAGCCGTTATCAATTTTACATATCTATTTAGATATGACCAGACAAGTTGAATACAAACAGGAAGAGTTAATCTTTACAATTTGTAACATGGGGTTTTGTGAAAAGAAAATGTCTTACGCACCAGAGTTCGCATTATATGGTTTCTATAGCCTGACTTGCTAAATAAGAATATATCGCTCTCTTTCTTATTCTAACTGGTTATAGATGTTATCAGAAAAAGTTATTTCTCTGGTTTTTAAGAGTATAAAAAATCCACGTTTGACTTGTGCAACTTATATTACTGCTATCGATTCTTCACATTCCTTCCAGTGATATTGCTGTATATAATGGAGCTGATTTTGGATGCCGCTATTGATGGATACCGTTTGTTATGAGCAGGTGTCGTGTGCTGTTGAAGAAAAAGCTGGGTCGCGTAGAGTAACAATTTGCACTGCCTTACCTCGGTATAACCTTTACTGTCCCCATCGACTTTGTACCAGTCCAGCATAGCCTTACTCATTGATACAGTTAAGTATTAAAGGATGAGTACACAGAGAACGTTGCCTACCCAATATTCTTGTTCTGGTTTGTTGCTCAATCGTCTTCTCTGTCCTGGGGGCAGTCAATTAACGCTCACTTGAGATTTTTATCCAACATTGAAGGTATTACGGCATAGCGGGGTGAAATTTCATCAAGAACGTGGATATTTCTGATTCTCTCTACCATGCTCTCTGTAGACGCCAGATTGAGCGAATGAACAGAGAAAAATGGTCCTGGGACACGCGAATGCGCAATACACTTATCCCCATCCTCGTTGCGGTGTGCCTGTTTATTACTGGCGTCTCTATTTTGAATATTCAGCTCTGGTATTCCGCAAAAGCTGAGAGCCTGGCGGGGGCGAAGTACGCCGCCAACAACATTAATCATATTCTTGAGGAAGCGTCACAGGCGACTCAAACGGCGATGGAAATTGCAGGGAAAAGGTGCGATCTGGATGAACAATATCAGCTAGGTACAGAGGCCGCGCTGAAACCCCATCTGCGGACGATCATCATTCTCAAACAAGGTGCTGTCTGGTGTACATCGCTGCCGGGTAATCGGGTACTGCTATCCCGTATTCCTGAGATACCAGACAGTAATTTGCTGTTGGCTCCGGCGCTCGACACTGTAAATAGATTACCCATTCTGCTCTATCAGATTCAGTTCGCTGATACGCGTATCCTGGTGACTATTAGCGACCAGCATATCCGTGGGGCGCTCCATGTGCCGTTGAAGGGGGTGAAATATAGTTTGCGCGTGGGGGATAATATTATTGGGCCGTCGGGAGATGTGACAACTCTCAATGGCAGACATCAACTTTCTGGACGGGTTAACTCCACTGAATATCATTTCAGTATTATCTATAACCAGCCGCCGCTATTTAGCTTTACCAGAATGATCGACAAAGGCTTGGGTATTTTGATATTCAGCCTTTTAATATCCTGTTCCGCTGCCTTTTTACTTGATAAATATTTCAATAAGACAGACACACCTGAAGAGATTCTGCGTAGGGCGATAAGTAATGGTGAGATTGTGCCTTTTTACCAACCGGTAGTTAATGGTCGGGAAGGGACGTTACGCGGCGTAGAAGTTCTTGCCCGATGGAAACATCCTCGTGGAGGATATATTTCACCTGTAGCGTTTATTCCACTTGCTGAAAAATCAGGGTTGATAGTTCCGCTCACCCAAAGTTTGATGAGTCAGGTCGCCACACAAATGAACGCGATCGCCAGTAAACTGCCGGAAGGATTTCATGTTGGGATCAATTTTAGCGCCTCGCATATTATTTCGCCGACATTTGTTGAAGAATGTCTGAAATACCGCGACAGCTTCACTCGCCATGATTTGAATCTCGTTCTTGAAGTTACTGAGCGTGAAGCGTTACATGTTGATGAAAATTTGGTTCAGCGATTGAACATTCTGCATGAAAATGGTTTTGTTATCGCGCTGGATGATTTTGGTACGGGCTACTCAGGGCTTTCTTATCTCCATGATCTGCACATCGATTATATTAAGATTGATCACAGTTTCGTCGGTCGGGTCAATGCAGATCCTGATTCCACCCGAATTCTGGACTGTGTGCTGGATCTGGCGCGCAAACTTTCTATCAGTATTGTCGCCGAAGGCGTCGAGACGAAGGAGCAGCTCGACTATTTGAACCAGAATAATATTACGTTCCAGCAAGGGTACTATTTCTATAAACCGGTGACGTATATTGAACTCGTCAAAATTATTCTCTCAAAACCGAAGGTGAAAGTGGTTGTTGAGTGAATATTGCACTAATTGATATAGCATGATGATATTTGGCTGAAAATTGATCAGCAAGACGATGAAATGGTGCAATTGTAGACAGGTAATTAGCTCGTTGCTTCTTGTTACTATTGTTCATTATTTTGTTTGCTATAATTGTCTGAAGATTTTGTCAGGATCACCGTAAGTAGCATGAACAAAAGTAATAGCCTGGATTATTTCACTTTGTATATCATCTTTTCCATTGCGTTTATGCTGATCTCCATCCTGATTATCCTGATCGCCAAACCCAGCATCTGGCTAGGAGAAGTGCTTGTTACCATAAATTTAATCAATGCACTGGTTTGGCTGGTAATCAATTTGCTTAACCGGTTAAGAGAGAAGCTGGTAAGCCAAAGGGATCAGCATTAACCCTTCTTTTAAATACGTTTTGACAATTTGGGCTGACAGGATATTTGATCAGAAATGCTTATAAATCCAATCAGTAGATGATTAATCTTTGAAACTGGAAAAACTGGTCAGGTTTAGTTTTGGGGAAATTACTCTGCGGTGAGGGGGGTATACGGATATGATTGCAGTAAAATAGTTTTTGATACAGTGAAAACTGACGGAATAAACCAAAGCCAAATACTAACACTTCATTTTTGTTTATAAGCACATCCATCCGCTAAAAATATACCGCGTCGAATAAATCGACGCGGTACTACATTAACTATTATTTTTTGCCGATGGCACGCATGGTGTCATCAATTGCGGTAATTAACAGCATTTGCGGATCTTTAGCACAAACCTGATTCAGTTTTTCTACCACTTTGGCACTCAGTTCTGGAGATTGCTCAATTTTTAAATCACGGCTAGTAACGCTGGCATTACCCATTACAGCGACGATATCTGCAACCTGTGCGCTGTCAGTTTTTGCCATTTCGTTGGCTTCTGCGCAAGTAATGTAGGTTTCTGCCGGCAGGCCGTTCTTAATATTATAATCCTGCGCCCAGGTCATTGGTGCGAAAACAAACAGTCCAGCCAGTAAAGCAAATTTTTTCATCATCATACCTTATTTCATTTTACCCAGAATGGCACCACCTGTACCACCAATCACAGCACCTTTAATCGCGCCTTCCAGACCATTGCCGGTCAGGACGCCAGTGACTGCGCCAACGGCCGCACCTACTTTTGCGCCTTTACGGGCATTTTTACCATCGCGACCTTTTTCAGTGACTGCGCCAACACCTGCACCTACAGCAGCACCTTTCAGTACGCCATTTACGCCATTGCCAGTCAGTAAGCCTACGCCTGCGCCTAACAATGCGCCTTTAGTGGTGCGATTCATATCCGCCATGGCTGGCGTGGAGCAGAGTAATATTGAGATGAGCCCGAAGGCGAGTGTTTTTTTCTTCAACTTAGATGTCCGGTATTAAGTAAGTTGCACACACAATAATTTCGTCTTCAATTAAGAGCAGCTTAACTAAAGAACGCTCGATATTATTCAGATCATTCAAAATGAGCGCGGTTTGTATAATAAGAGTTATGTTTTTCGCTTGAATGGGAATAATCTTAAATAAGAATTAACTCATTGATTTTGAATATTTTATTCAAGAAATGTCATCAAGTGTTAACATTGCATTGCAAAGGTAAGGCAATCTGAAATATCAATGTTATTGTGTAATTTATATGTGAACAATATTTATCAGAAAACGTAATGTCAGTGATTTTATTCTGGTGGCGATAATGTGAATTAGTTGCGACTTAATTTGACGCTGGAGCTTGAATGGGGAGTGTTACCGTTTATACAAAACAGGAGGTAATTCCCATTTCCTGTACTAACAACGCAGCAACCAAATGAGCGAACTCAACGGAGGGAAGGGGGCTGTGCCTGGACGCCGATGACAACATTACTTAATAGCGAACCGGGGAAGAGAAAAATTTAACCAGGGTGTAATCTGACAGATACCTGTATAAATAACCGGTAACTGTCAGATCGTACCTGAGCTAATACAGCTTATTTCAGCTCTTCTGCTTCCGGCAGGGTCACGTTCAACTCAAGAATGGAAATATCACCATCTTTTTGCTCAAGCTGTACGGTCACCATCTCGGGATCGATTTGTACGTATTTACAAATGACCTCAAGAATATCTTTACGCAACTGGGGCAGATAGTGTGGTTCTGCATCGCTGCGACGGCGTTCAGCAACAATAATTTGCAACCGCTCTTTTGCAATGTTGGCCGTGTTTTTCTTCCGTGAGAGAAAGAAATCGAGTAATGCCATAACTTATCCTCCGAACAAGCGTTTGAGGAAGCCTTTCTTCTCTTCTTCAATGAAGCGGAAAGGACGTTCTTCTCCCAACAGACGTTCTACGGTATCAGCGTAGGCTTTACCCGCATCGGCGTTGATATCGAGAATAACCGGTTCCCCCTGGTTAGAGGCGCGCAATACTGATTGATCCTCTGGGATCACGCCGACGAGCTTGATGCGCAGGATCTCCAGCACGTCTTCCATGCTCAACATGTCTCCTTTATGCACGCGACCAGGGTTATAGCGCGTTAACAGCAGGTGCTCTTTTATGGGTTCTTCGCCGTTTTCTGCGCGACGTGATTTCGACGCCAGAATACCTAAAATACGGTCAGAGTCACGCACTGAGGAGACTTCCGGGTTGGTGGTAATAATGGCCTCATCAGCGAAATAAAGAGCCATTAATGCACCGGTTTCAATACCCGCCGGTGAGTCACAAACGATAAACTCAAAGTCCATCGCTTTCAGGTCATCAAGAACTTTGGCCACCCCTTCGCGGGTGAGGGCATCTTTATCGCGAGTTTGCGAAGCTGGGAGAATATAGAGGTTATCAGTACGCTTATCCTTAATTAACGCCTGATTTAGCGTTGCATCGCCCTGAATGACGTTGACGAAATCGTAAACGACCCGGCGCTCGCAACCCATAATCAGGTCGAGATTACGCAAGCCGATATCAAAATCGATCACGACAGTTTTCTTTCCCTTCTGGGCCAAACCAGTGGCGATGGCCGCGCTGGAGGTTGTCTTTCCAACGCCCCCTTTCCCCGAAGTAACAACAATAATGCGTGCCATAAAAATTCCTTGTTAAAAAGGGATCAATTTAACGATTGAACGGTCAAAGCGTTTTCGACTAATTGCAGTCGTGCTGCTTTGCCATAAAATTCTGCTGGGATTTTATCACTCAGCCAGTATTCACCGGCGATAGAGACCAGTTCTGCCATCAGACTCGTACAAAATATTTGTGCTTCCCGGTCACCACTTGCCCCGGCTAGCGCACGACCGCGCATCATGCCATAGACATGAATGTTACCATCTGCGATCAATTCTGCCCCTGCACTAACATGGCTTGTAACAATCAGATCACATTGTGGCGCATAAATGCGCTGACCGGAACGTACAGGGGTATCTATTAAGCGCGTTTTTGTGTCCGGTGTTGTATTTTTCGCAGGAACCTGGGGAGTCGGTGCTGGACGTGGCGCTTTTTCCTTTCCTTCAGTCAGGATCGGCAACCCCATCTTTTCGATTTCAGCTTTCAGCTTCGCATTTTTGCAGCCACTGACACCAATGATCCGCAAGCCTGTTGCTGAGATAGCTTTGTGCATTGCTGGCCAGTTGACCTGTTCTTCGAGGCCACTGACATTGAGTACGATGGGAGCATGATTTAAAAATGCCGGAGCCTGAGCGATTTTGTCTTCCAGCGCCTGATGAATAACCTTAGGTTCTGCCTCATGCAGATGAACCACAGATAAGGTGAAGCTGCTACCTTTAAGCTCGATTGGCGTGTTTGACATCCTGGCCTTACTCAATTAGCTAATTACCATCATCATCAGCGTGCGATGATATTACGAAGACTATAAGGCATGTTATAGTCTGGATTATATTGAGGCAAGTCACCCCCCCATTTATTCAGAGTAAAATTATGTTTTGTGTGATCTATCGAAGTAGTAAACGTGACCAGACCTATTTATATGTTGAAAAAAAAGACGACTTTTCACGTGTTCCAGAGGAGCTGATGAAAGGTTTTGGTCAACCGCAACTTGCGATGATTCTTCCATTGGACGGGAGAAAAAAACTGGTAAATGCCGATATTGAGAAAGTTAAACAGGCCTTAGCTGAGCATGGCTATTATCTTCAATTGCCACCTCCTCCTGAGGATTTGCTGAAGCAACATCTTTCTGTGATGGCGAAAAATACAGACAGCACTAAAAAATAACCAATATCCGGCGGTGGCATCATATTTGTCGGAGCGGGTTTTAAGATCCACGATGAAGTGAGAGGAACGTTATGTATCAACATCACAACTGGCAAGGTGCACTGCTGGATTATCCGGTGAGTAAAGTAGTTTGTGTTGGCAGTAATTATGCCAGACATATTAAAGAGATGGGGAGTGAAGTACCTGAAGAGCCCGTGTTGTTCATTAAACCTGAAACGGCACTGTGCGATCTGCGCCAGCCATTGGCTATTCCCTCAGATTTCGGCGCGGTTCATCATGAAGTAGAACTGGCTGTGTTGATTGGCGCGACGCTACGTCAGGCTACGGAAGAGCATGTGCGCAAAGCCATTGCAGGTTACGGCGTGGCGCTCGATCTGACATTACGTGATATTCAGGCAAAAATGAAGAAAGCCGGGCAGCCGTGGGAAAAGGCCAAAGCGTTTGATAACTCTTGTCCTCTTTCCGGGTTTATTCCTGCCGCAGAGTTCACTGGCGATCCGCAAAATACATCGCTGGGTCTGAGCGTTAACGGCGAACAACGCCAACAAGGTACGACTGCGGACATGATCCATAAAATCGTTCCGCTGATTGCTTATATGAGCAAGTTTTTTACCCTCAAGGCCGGTGACGTTGTGTTAACAGGCACGCCTGATGGTGTCGGCCCGCTATACAGTGGCGATGAACTGACTGTTACTTTCGATGGTCATTCTTTGACAACTCGCGTTTTGTAATACTTTTTTGCCGCCTGAATGAGGCGGCAAAACTTGCATCGCTATGCCAGACTGGTTATAAGGTGCGTTTTAACGTAATGGCGGAACACCTGATGAGCGATATACCTTTCTGGCAAAGTAAAACCCTTGATGAAATGAGCGATGCAGAATGGGAGTCGTTGTGTGATGGTTGTGGTCAGTGCTGCCTGCATAAACTGATGGATGAAGACACCGACGAAATCTACTTCACTAACGTCGCTTGCCGTCAGCTTAATATTAAAACCTGTCAATGTCGGAACTACGAACGCCGCTTCGAGTTTGAACCTGACTGCATCAAATTAACCCGCGAAAACCTGCCAACATTCGAATGGCTACCGATGACCTGTGCATATCGATTGCTGGCGGAAGGGAAGGCATTGCCAGAGTGGCATCCGCTGATGACTGGTTCGAAAGCGGCAATGCACGGTGAGCGAATCTCTGTACGTCATATTGCGGTGAAAGAATCAGAAGTGATCGACTGGCAGGATCATATACTCAATAAACCGGACTGGGCGCAGTGAGCATTTGAAACAGAAGGGATTACTTTCTCGTTTTGAACGGGGCACTGTTGGTGCATCAGAACTGAAATTTACATTCAGAATTGCCAGGGGATTGTCATTATTATCTGCCCCCAATGCGAACAGAAAAATGCCCCTCTGTGCAGTAATGAAGATTGGATTTACTCCTGCACTTAATGCCCTGCGAGCAAATGTGCTGCAATTCATACGCTGTACGAACTTATACTGATACTCCTATTTCTCGGTGCTACATTCCTGTATTTATTGCCAGTTTCCAGAGACTGCTTATCTGCTCACTCACGTTTTTTCGAGAGAACGATAATATTTTTCGTGGGGAAATAACTGCAAAGGAGAATTCTTAATATCGTCGTTTAATTTGTCGAATGCGGACATGGATTTTATGCAGACCATATAAACATTCTCTGGTCGCTTGTTCTTAACAGAATGTTTTTTGCTGATACTCGCAATGTGGTGACCTGGTCGATGAAACTGGCACTGTATAGTGCCAGTCGCAACTTAGTTGGCTTGCTTTTTCATCATACTGATAATAAACAACAGCGCCGCACACAGCACCACCGACGGGCCTGCTGGCGTATCGTAAAACGCGGAAAAGGTTAAACCACCAGTTACGGCAATCATCCCCACCAAAACAGCGACACCAGCCATCTGCTCCGGCGTGCGGGCAAAACGACGTGCAGTAGCCGCAGGAATAATCAGCAGCGAGGTAATAATCAACGCGCCGACAAATTTCATTGCCACGCCAATCGTCAATGCCGTCACCAGCATCAACAATAATTTTACGCGCTGTAATTTCACGCCATCGACAAACGCCAGATCCGGGCTAATCGTCATCGACAGTAAATTGCGCCATTGCCAGAACAGAATTGCCACCACGATGACCACGCCAATCGCAATGGAGATAAGATCTTCCGGCGTCACTGCCAGCAAATCACCAAACAGGTATGCCATCAAGTCAACGCGAATGTTAGACATCAGGCTGACGACGACCAGACCCAGCGACAAAGCACTGTGCGCCATAATTCCCAATAATGTATCGATCGCCAGTTGTGGGCGCTTTTCCAGCCATACCAGACCGCCCGCCAGCAGCAGCGTAACCGCAATCACTGCATAGAAAGGATTCACATCCAGTAGCAGGCCAAACGCGACGCCAAGTAAAGATGCATGTGCCAGCGTGTCGCCGAAATAAGACATACGACGCCAGACAACAAACGAACCCAGCGGACCTGCGGCACAGGCCAGCATGATCCCGGCTAACCAACCAGGAAATAATAATTCAATCATGAGCGATCATTTCCCCGACGCAGAATAATCCGCCCCTGTAAATCATGGCGGTGATTATGATGATGGCGATAGATACCTAGTTGCTCAGCACCGCGAGGTCCAAACATCGAAATAAATTCTGGATGCAGGGAAACGACTTCCGGTGTGCCGGAACAACAGATGTGGTGATTGAGGCAAAGTACTTCATCGGTTTTTGCCATCACCAGATGCAGATCGTGAGAAACCATTAATACGCCACAATCCAGTTCGCGGCGCAGTTGATCAATCAGGTCGTACAACGCAACCTGACCATTTACATCCACGCCTTGAGTGGGTTCATCCAGCACTAATAATTGCGGTTGATTTAACAACGCGCGCGCCAGCAGTACACGCTGCGTTTCGCCGCCAGAGAGCTTTTGCATTGGCGCGTCAATCAGATGCCCGGCCTGAACGCGTTTCAGTGCGGGCAGAATGTCTTCTTTATATGTACCGGGGCGTAAGCGTAAAAAACGGTTTACGGTCAGTGGCAACGTGGTGTCGAGATAGAGCTTTTGCGGCACGTAGCCGATACGCAGTTTTCCGTGGCGCTTGATAACACCTTCATCTGGTGTTACCAGCCCGAGCACAACCCGCACCAGCGTCGACTTACCTGCGCCGTTCGGCCCAAGTAAGGTCAAAATTTTTCCAGGTTTAAGTTCCAGCGACACATCAGAGAGGACGCGGCGTTGGCCAAAAGAAACCGAGACATTTTCCAGGGAAACCAGACTTGTCATGTTAATTTTAGTCTTGCAGTAGTCATGAAATGTTATAATATCACACTTCTTGTATTCATTACGATGATTGGTCGCATTATGTTACATAAAAAAACGCTTCTTTTCGCAGCATTATCCGCCGCTCTCTGGGGTGGTGCAACACAGGCGGCAGATGCCGCCGTTGTTGCTTCGCTTAAACCTATTGGATTCATCGCTTCCGCCATTGCTGATGGGGTAACAGAGACTGAAGTATTACTGCCTGATGGTGCTTCTGAACACGATTATTCACTGCGTCCATCGGATGTAAAACGCTTACAGAACGCGGACTTAGTCGTCTGGGTTGGCCCGGAGATGGAAGCGTTTATGCAAAAGCCGGTGAGCAAATTACCTGAGGCGAAACAGGTAACGATTGCACAGCTTGAGAATGTAAAACCGATGCTGATGAAAAGTATTCACGGCGATGATGATGATCATAACCACGCGGAAAAAAGTGACGAAGATCACCATCACGGCGATTTCAACATGCATCTTTGGCTCTCCCCAGAGATAGCGCGGGCTACAGCGGTTGCAATCCATGGAAAATTAGTGGAACTTATGCCGCAAAGTCGAGCCAAACTTGACGCCAACCTGAAGGATTTTGAGGCACAATTAGTTGCAACCGATAAACAGGTTGGTAATGAGCTCGCGCCGCTCAAGGGAAAAGGTTATTTCGTTTTTCATGATGCTTACGGCTACTTCGAAAAACAATTCGGACTGACACCGCTTGGTCATTTTACCGTTAACCCAGAGATTCAACCGGGCGCGCAGCGTTTACATGAAATAAGAACACAGTTGGTTGAGCAAAAAGCAACCTGCGTTTTTGCTGAACCACAGTTCAGGCCAGCGGTCGTTGAAAGCGTCGCACGAGGGACATCCGTTCGTATGGGAACGTTGGATCCCCTTGGGACGAATATCAAACTGGGTAAAACAAGCTATTCAGAATTTCTGAATCAATTAGCCAACCAGTACGCGAGTTGCCTGAAAGGAGATTAATGAGGAAGTGATTACGTGCAACAGATAGCCCGCTCTGTCGCCCTGGCGTTTAATAATTTACCGCGACCACACCGCGTTATGTTGGGGTCGCTCACCGTTCTTACTCTGGCCGTCGCTGTCTGGCGGCCCTATGTTTACCACCGCGACGCCACGCCAATTGTTAAAACCATTGAGCTGGAACAAAACGAAATCCGTTCACTCTTACCTGAAGCCAGTGAACCGATTGATCAAGCCGCACAAGAAGATGAAGCCATTCCGCAAGATGAACTGGACGACAAGATCGCCGGAGAAGCGGGTGTGCATGAATATGTTGTTTCCACAGGCGATACGCTAAGTAGCATCCTCAATCAATATGGTATTGATATGGGTGATATCACCCAACTGGCTGCTGCGGATAAAGATCTGCGTAACCTGAAAATTGGTCAACAACTCACCTGGACATTAACCGCAGAGGGCGATTTACAACGTCTGACCTGGGAAGTTTCTCGTCGGGAAACGCGTACCTATGACCGCACTGCAGCAAACGGTTTTAAAATGACCAGCGAAATGCAGCAAGGGGAGTGGGTTAATAATCTACTGAAAGGCACTGTAGGGTCGAGCTTTGTTGCCAGCGCCAGAAGTGCTGGTTTAACCAGTGCTGAAGTGAGCGCAGTGATTAAAGCGTTACAGTGGCAGATGGACTTTCGGAAGGTTAAAAAAGGCGATGAATTTGCGGTATTAATGTCACGTGAAATGCTTGATGGCAAACGTGAGCAAAGCCAGTTACTGGGCGTACGTTTGCGTTCTGAAGGTAAAGATTACTACGCTATCCGTGCCGAAGATGGCAAGTTCTATGATCGTAACGGTACTGGTCTGGCGAAAGGATTCTTGCGATTCCCGACGGCGAAGCAGTTCCGTATCTCGTCTAACTTTAACCCGCGTCGTCTGAACCCGGTCACAGGTCGCGTTGCGCCGCACAGAGGGGTTGATTTCGCGATGCCACAGGGTACGCCGGTACTTTCGGTGGGTGACGGTGAAGTGGTTGTAGCCAAACGCAGTGGCGCCGCAGGTTATTATGTTGCGATCCGTCATGGCCGCACCTATACCACGCGTTATATGCACCTGCGCAAGATTCTGGTGAAACCGGGGCAGAAGGTAAAACGAGGCGATCGTATCGCGCTTTCCGGTAACACCGGGCGTTCAACCGGGCCGCATTTGCACTATGAAGTATGGATCAACCAGCAGGCCGTAAACCCGCTGACGGCGAAACTGCCGCGTACCGAAGGGCTGACTGGCTCCGATCGCAGTGAGTTCCTGGCGCAGGCCAAAGAGATTGTGCCGCAGCTACAGTTTGATTAATTAACACCCATTCGCAGCCGGTACGCAGTCAGTACCGGCTTTTTTATTTGGTGCGGGGCAAGTTGCGCCGCTACACTATCAGCAGATTGATATTTGCCTTATCCGAAACTGGAAAAGCATGGAAACGAAAAAAAATAATAGTGAATACATTCCTGAGTTTGATAAATCCTTTCGCCATCCGCGTTACTGGGGAGCCTGGTTGGGTGTGGCGGCGATGGCCGGCATTGCCTTAACGCCTCCGAAATTCCGCGATCCCATTCTGGCGCGGCTGGGACGTTTTGCCGGACGATTGGGTAAAAGCTCACGTCGTCGTGCGTTAATCAATCTGTCTCTTTGCTTTCCAGAACGTAGCGAAGCTGAACGCGAAGCGATTGTGGATGAGATGTTTGCCACAGCGCCGCAGGCGATGGCGATGATGGCAGAACTGGCGATACGCGGGCCGGAAAAAATTCAGCCGCGCGTAGACTGGCAGGGACTGGAAATCATCGAAGAGATGCGGCGTAACGACGAGAAAGTGATCTTTCTGGTGCCGCACGGCTGGGCGGTAGATATCCCCGCGATGCTGATGGCCTCGCAAGGGCAGAAAATGGCGGCGATGTTCCATAATCAGGGCAACCCGGTTTTTGATTATGTCTGGAACACCGTGCGTCGTCGTTTTGGTGGTCGTCTACATGCGAGGAATGACGGCATAAAACCGTTCATCCAGTCGGTTCGTCAGGGGTACTGGGGCTATTATTTGCCCGATCAGGATCATGGCCCGGAGCACAGTGAATTTGTTGATTTCTTTGCAACTTATAAAGCGACGCTGCCCGCGATTGGTCGTCTGATGAAAGTGTGTCGTGCGCGTGTCGTACCGTTGTTTCCGATTTATGACGGCAAGACGCACCGCCTGACAATTCAGGTTCGTCCGCCGATGGATGACTTGTCAGAGGCAGATGACCATACCATTGCACGGCGGATGAATGAAGAAGTCGAGATTTTTGTTGGTCCGCGACCAGAGCAATACACCTGGATTTTAAAATTGCTCAAGACTCGCAAACCGGGCGAAATTCAGCCTTATAAACGCAAAGATCTTTATCCCATCAAATAGAAAAAGCCTCTCACAAAGAGAGGCTTTCGTCTGATGATAAATTCAAGTTTGCTTCAGAAGATTTGAAATCTGTCGAATTATCATTGAATTGCAGGCCGGATAAGGCGTTTTCACCGCATCCGGCAACGTACTTACTCTACGGTTAAAATACGCGTGGTGTTGGTAGAACCCACGGTACTCATCACATCGCCCTGGGTGACAATTACCAGGTCACCAGACATCAGGTAGCCTTTATCGCGCAGCAGATTTACCGCTTCGTTGGCTGCAACCACGCCATCATTCGCGCTGTCAAAATAGACCGGCGTTACACCACGATAAAGCGCAGTCAGGTTCAGGGTGCGCTCATGGCGAGACATTGCGAAAATCGGCAGTCCGGAGCTGATACGGGAAGTCATCAGCGCGGTACGACCTGACTCGGTCATGGTGATGATAGCGGTAACACCTTTCAGGTGGTTAGCCGCATACATCGCGGACATGGCGATAGCTTCTTCCACATTGTCGAACTGAACGTCCAGACGATGTTTAGACACGTTGATGCTTGGGATTTTTTCCGCACCCAGGCAAACACGCGCCATGGCTGCAACGGTTTCTGACGGATACTGACCCGCAGCGGTTTCTGCAGACAACATTACTGCGTCAGTACCATCCAGCACGGCGTTTGCCACGTCCATAACTTCTGCACGAGTCGGCATTGGGTTGGTAATCATTGACTCCATCATCTGGGTCGCAGTGATTACCGCGCGGTTCAGCTGACGCGCGCGACGAATCAACGCTTTCTGAATGCCGACCAGTTCAGGATCGCCAATTTCTACGCCGAGGTCGCCACGTGCAACCATCACCACGTCAGAGGCGAGAATAATGTCGTCCATCGCATCCTGGCTGCAAACGGCTTCTGCGCGTTCAACCTTGGCGACAATTTTCGCATCACAACCAGCGTCGCGCGCCAGACGGCGTGCATAGTTCAGGTCTTCGCCGCAGCGTGGGAAGGAGACCGCCAGGTAATCCACGCCAATCAGCGCCGCAGTCTGGATATCTGCTTTATCTTTCTCGGTCAGGGCTTCAGCCGACAGGCCGCCGCCGAGTTTGTTGATCCCTTTATTGTTGGAGAGCGGGCCGCCGACGGTCACTTCGGTGAACACTTTCATGCCCTGAACTTCCAGCACTTTTAACTGAACGCGACCGTCGTCCAGCAGCAAGATGTCGCCAGGCACGACGTCAGCAGGCAATCCTTTATAGTCGATGCCGACTTTTTCTTTATCGCCTTCACCTTTCCCCAGGTTGGCGTCCAGCAGGAATTTATCCCCAATATTGAGGAATACCTTACCTTCTTTAAAGGTAGATACACGAATCTTTGGCCCCTGAAGGTCACCCAGAATAGCCACATGACGCCCCAGTTTTGCGGCAATTTCACGAACTTTATCCGCGCGCATTTTGTGATCTTCAGGCGAGCCATGAGAAAAGTTCATACGTACAACGTTCGCGCCGGCAGCGATAACTTTTTCAAGGTTATTATCGCGATCAGTAGCAGGGCCTAACGTGGTAACGATTTTGGTTCTGCGAAGCCTTCTGGACATGTAATACTCCGTTGACTGAAACAACAAGGTGTTGCTTGAACATGAAATCCGAATGAAATAAAGCCATTGTGGCGATAAATTAATCTCATTCGGATGTCGTATAAGATTAGAACAATGGCAATCGTTTTAACGATCGTCACTTAAATTAAGTAACTGCTTATCAAAACGCGATTCCTTAAGAGCTTCCTTGACCCGCTTCAAGTTATCTCTGAATTTTGCGCCGCGTCGCAAAGTAAATCCTGTTGCCAGCACATCTATCACGGTCAACTGGGCAAGTCGAGAGACCATGGGCATATAAATGTCAGTATCTTCCGGTACGTCGAGGGTAATTGCCAGTGTCGCTTCTTGGGCGAGTGGTGTACCAGCAGAGGTGAGGGCGATCACCATTGCGTCGTTTTCCCGCGCCAGTTGCGCCAGTTCAACCAGATTTTTGGTTCTGCCGGTATGGGAAATCAACACAACGACGTCTCCATCGCTACAGTTCATACAACTCATTCGCTGCAGTACGATATCGTCCGAGTAGATCACCGGAACATTGAAGCGAAAAAACTTATTCATTGCATCGTGGGCAACAGCGGCAGAAGAACCTAACCCGAAAAAGGCAATTTTTTTCGCCTGGGTGAGGAGATCAACAGCGCGATTGACGGCGGACTTATCCAGCGAGTGGCGGACGTGATCGAGAGTAGCCATTGCCGACTCAAATATTTTCCCTGTGTATGATTCAACGCTGTCATCTTCACTGACGTTGCGATTAACATAGGGTGTGCCATTAGCCAGACTTTGCGCCAGATGCAGTTTAAAATCAGGAAAACCGCGTGTGTCCATGCTGCGACAGAAACGATTGACCGTCGGTTCGCTAACATTGGCTTCCAGTGCCAGAGCAGCAATACTCGAATGGATCGCGTTGTCGGGCGAGACAAGAATGACCTCGGCAACTTTGCGTTCTGATTTGCTCAGATGTTCCAGTTTAGACTGGATTTTTTCCAGCATATTCATGATGTAAAGAGACTCACGGGTAATGACGATTTCCGCACGGAAAGAAATCGAAATGCAGTTTTGTCAGATATTACGCCTGTGCGCTGTGTTAATGACAAAAGCAGATAAAAAAGTTGTTATTTTTTTTCATAACATGATCAGTGTCAGATTTTTACCCAAAGGAAAACGATGGTTTTTTTATCAGTTTTGCCGCACTTTACGCGCTTTTGCCGTAATCGCACGGGTGGATAAGCGTTTACAGTTTTCGCAAGCTCGTAAAAGCAGTACAGTGCACCGTAAGAAAATTACAAGTATACCCAGGCTTAAGTACCGGGTTAGTTAACTTAAGGAGAATGACATGGCGGTAACGCAAACAGCCCAGGCCTGTGACCTGGTCATTTTCGGCGCGAAAGGCGACCTTGCGCGTCGTAAATTGCTGCCTTCCCTGTATCAACTGGAAAAAGCCGGTCAGCTCAACCCGGACACCCGGATTATCGGCGTAGGGCGTGCTGACTGGGATAAAGCGGCATATACCAAAGTTGTCCGCGAGGCGCTCGAAACTTTCATGAAAGAAACCATTGATGAAGGTTTATGGGACACCCTGAGTGCACGTCTGGATTTTTGTAATCTCGATGTCAATGACACTGCTGCATTCAGCCGTCTCGGCGCGATGCTGGATCAAAAAAATCGTATCACCATTAACTACTTTGCCATGCCGCCCAGCACTTTTGGCGCAATTTGCAAAGGGCTTGGCGAGGCAAAACTGAATGCTAAACCGGCACGCGTAGTCATGGAGAAACCGCTGGGGACGTCGCTGGCGACCTCGCAGGAAATCAACGATCAGGTTGGCGAATACTTCGAGGAGTGCCAGGTTTACCGTATCGACCACTATCTTGGTAAAGAAACGGTGCTGAACCTGTTGGCGCTGCGTTTTGCTAACTCTCTGTTTGTAAACAACTGGGACAATCGCACCATTGATCATGTTGAGATTACGGTGGCAGAAGAAGTGGGGATCGAAGGGCGCTGGGGCTATTTTGATAAAGCCGGTCAGATGCGCGACATGATCCAGAACCACCTGCTACAAATTCTCTGCATGATTGCGATGTCTCCGCCGTCTGACCTGAGCGCAGACAGCATCCGTGATGAAAAAGTCAAAGTACTGAAGTCTCTGCGCCGCATTGATCGCTCTAACGTGCGTGAAAAGACGGTGCGTGGGCAGTACACCGCAGGTTTTGCACAGGGCAAAAAAGTGCCGGGTTATCTGGAAGAAGAGGGCGCGAACAAAAGCAGTAACACGGAAACCTTCGTGGCGATCCGCGTCGACATCGATAACTGGCGCTGGGCTGGCGTACCGTTCTACCTGCGTACCGGTAAACGTCTGCCGACTAAATGCTCTGAAGTGGTGGTCTATTTCAAAACGCCAGAACTGAATCTGTTTAAAGAGTCGTGGCAGGATCTGCCGCAGAATAAACTGACTATCCGTCTGCAACCTGATGAAGGCGTGGATATCCAGGTACTGAATAAAGTTCCTGGCCTTGACCACAAACATAACCTGCAAATCACCAAGCTGGATCTGAGCTATTCAGAAACCTTTAATCAGACGCATCTGGCAGATGCCTATGAACGTCTGCTGCTGGAAACCATGCGTGGTATTCAGGCATTGTTTGTACGTCGCGATGAAGTGGAAGAAGCCTGGAAATGGGTAGACTCCATTACTGAGGCGTGGGCGATGGACAATGATGCGCCGAAACCGTATCAGGCCGGAACCTGGGGACCTGTTGCCTCGGTGGCGATGATTACTCGTGACGGTCGTTCCTGGAATGAGTTTGAGTAATATCTCGACTTATCCTTACGGGTTATTTTACCGGTAACATGATCTTGCACAGATTGTAGAGTAATTTTTACACTTTTGAGCCTCGTGTGGATTCACCCACGAGGCTTTTTTTATTACACTGACTGAAACGTTTCTGCCCTATGAGCTCCGGTTACAGGCGTTTCAGTCATAATTTTCCTGAATGAAACGCGTTGTGAATCATCCTGCTCTGACAACTCAATTTCAGGAGCCTTTATGAATCCACAATTGTTACGCGTAACAAATCGAATCATTGAACGTTCGCGCGAGACTCGCTCTGCATACCTCGCCCGGATCGAACAAGCGAAAACTTCGACCGTTCATCGTTCGCAGTTGGCATGTGGTAACCTGGCACACGGTTTCGCTGCCTGCCAGCCAGAAGACAAAGCCTCTCTGAAAAGCATGTTGCGTAACAATATCGCTATCATCACCTCCTACAACGACATGCTCTCTGCCCACCAGCCTTATGAACACTACCCGGAGATTATTCGTAAAGCACTGCATGAAGCCAACGCGGTCGGTCAGGTTGCTGGTGGTGTTCCGGCTATGTGCGATGGTGTAACCCAGGGGCAGGACGGCATGGAACTGTCGCTGCTAAGCCGCGAAGTGATTGCAATGTCTGCGGCGGTGGGGCTGTCCCATAATATGTTTGATGGCGCGCTGTTCCTCGGCGTGTGCGACAAGATTGTCCCTGGGCTTACGATGGCTGCTTTGTCGTTCGGTCATCTGCCTGCGGTATTTGTGCCATCAGGTCCAATGGCAAGCGGGTTGCCAAATAAAGAAAAAGTGCGTATTCGCCAGCTTTATGCCGAAGGCAAAGTGGATCGTATGGCACTGCTGGAGTCAGAAGCTGCATCTTATCATGCGCCGGGTACATGTACTTTCTACGGTACTGCCAACACCAACCAGATGGTGGTGGAGTTTATGGGGATGCAGTTGCCGGGCTCTTCTTTTGTTCATCCGGACTCCCCGTTACGTGATGCATTAACCGCAGCCGCAGCGCGCCAGGTTACACGCATGACTGGCAACGGTAATGAATGGATGCCGATCGGTAAGATGATCGACGAAAAAGTGGTGGTGAACGGCATCGTGGCACTGCTGGCGACCGGCGGCTCCACTAACCACACAATGCACCTGGTGGCGATGGCGCGTGCGGCGGGTATTCAGATTAACTGGGATGATTTCTCTGATCTTTCTGATGTCGTACCGCTGATGGCGCGTCTCTACCCGAACGGTCCGGCCGATATTAACCATTTCCAGGCAGCGGGTGGCGTACCAGTGCTGGTGCGTGAACTGCTCAAGGCGGGCCTGCTGCATGAAGATGTCAACACGGTAGCGGGTTTTGGCCTTTCGCGTTATACCCTCGAACCGTGGCTGAATAACGGTGAGCTGGACTGGCGCGAGGGCGCAGAAAAATCGCTCGACAGCAATGTGATTGCTTCCTTCGAGCAGCCTTTCTCTCATCATGGCGGGACAAAAGTGTTAAGCGGTAACCTGGGCCGTGCGGTTATGAAGACCTCCGCCGTACCGGTAGAAAACCAGGTGATTGAAGCGCCTGCGGTTGTTTTTGAAAGCCAACATGACGTTATGCCTGCCTTTGAAGCGGGTTTGCTGGATCGCGATTGTGTGGTTGTTGTCCGTCATCAGGGGCCAAAAGCGAACGGAATGCCAGAATTACATAAACTCATGCCGCCACTTGGTGTATTATTGGACCGGTGTTTCAAAATTGCGTTAGTTACTGATGGACGACTCTCCGGTGCTTCAGGTAAAGTGCCGTCAGCTATCCACGTAACACCAGAAGCCTATGATGGCGGGCTGCTGGCAAAAGTGCGCGACGGGGACATCATTCGTGTGAATGGACAGACAGGCGAACTGACGCTGCTGGTAGACGAAGCGGAACTGGCTGCTCGCGAACCGCACATTCCTGACCTGAGCGCGTCACGCGTGGGAACAGGACGTGAATTATTCAGCGCCTTGCGTGAAAAACTGTCCGGTGCCGAACAGGGCGCAACCTGTATCACTTTTTAAGATGACAAATTTGTAATCAGGCGAGAGAAAACTCTGATGAAAAACTGGAAAACAAGTGCAGAATCAATCCTGACCACCGGCCCGGTTGTACCGGTTATCGTGGTAAAAAAACTGGAACACGCGGTGCCGATGGCAAAAGCGTTGGTTGCTGGTGGGGTGCGCGTTCTGGAAGTGACTCTGCGTACCGAGTGTGCAGTTGATGCTATCCGTGCTATCGCCAAAGAAGTGCCTGAAGCGATTGTGGGTGCCGGTACAGTGCTGAATCCACAGCAACTGGCAGAAGTGACCGAAGCGGGTGCACAGTTCGCAATCAGCCCGGGTCTGACTGAGCCACTGCTGAAAGCGGCGACTGAAGGTACAATCCCTCTGATTCCAGGGATCAGCACTGTTTCCGAACTGATGCTGGGTATGGACTACGGCCTGAAAGAGTTCAAATTCTTCCCGGCTGAAGCTAACGGCGGCGTGAAAGCCCTGCAAGCGATCGCAGGTCCGTTCTCCCAGGTGCGTTTCTGCCCGACTGGTGGCATTTCTCCGGCTAACTACCGTGATTACCTGGCGCTGAAAAGCGTACTGTGCATCGGTGGTTCCTGGCTGGTTCCGGCGGATGCGCTGGAAGCGGGCGATTACGACCGTATTACTAAGCTGGCGCGTGAAGCAGTAGAAGGCGCTAAGCTGTAAGAGTCAAAATGCCCGATCGAGAATCGGGCATTTTTGAGGATGATGACAAACGCAACATTGCCTGATGCGCTATGCTTATCAGGCCTACAAGTGAATTGTAATATATTGAATTCATAAGATTTGTAGGTCAGATAAGGCGTTTACGCCGCCTCTGACATAAACAAAGCGCACTTTGTCAGCAATCTGAAATGCCCGATTGTGAATCGGGCATTTTTGTAGCTTGTTTTTAACAGATTTAACCTTGCACTTTCACCCGACCGGCGGCGTGCTTCGCGCGTTTAATCGCCTCATCAATACTCTCTGCAGTAGCCAGTGCCACACCCAGACGACGGCTGCCATCAATTTCCGGCTTACCAAATAATCTAATCTGTAGACCTGCGCCTACGGCATTCTGCACATTATCAAACGTGACATTCTGACTGGTCAGTTGCGGCAGGATAACCGCAGAAGCGGCTGGACCATACTGGCGGATCCCACCAACAGGCAGTCCAAGGAACGCGCGTACATGTAGGGCAAATTCTGAGAGATCCTGAGAAATTAACGTCACCATCCCGGTGTCATGCGGGCGAGGGGAGACTTCACTGAAAATCACCTCATCACCACAGACAAACAACTCGACACCAAACAGCCCATAACCTCCCAGCGCCAGCACCACTTTACGGGCAATCTCCTGCGCACGTTCAAGGGCAAGGGGGCTCATTTGCTGCGGTTGCCAGGATTCACGGTAATCTCCATCTTCCTGACGATGGCCGACTGGCGCACAGAAATGGACACCATCCACGGCGCTGACGGTCAGTAGTGTAATTTCGAAGTCAAACTTAACCACGCCTTCAACAATCACACGACCTGCTCCAGCGCGACCACCTTGCTGGGCGTACTCCCACGCCTGAGCAAGCTGTTCGACAGAGCGAATAAATGTCTGCCCCTTGCCGGAAGAACTCATCACCGGTTTAACAATACAGGGATAGCCAATGGCGGCAACCGCCTCGCGGAAAAGGTTTTCGCTGTCGGCAAAACGATACGTTGAAGTGGGAATTTGAAGCTCTTCTGCCGCCAGACGGCGGATACCCTCGCGATTCATGGTTAATTTTGTCGCGCGCGCGCAGGGGACAACATTCAGTCCTTCCTCTTCAAGCTGGATCAGCATATCGGTGGCAATAGCTTCAATCTCCGGCACGATATAGTGCGGCTTTTCCAGTTCAACCACGCGGCGCAATGCATCACCATCCAGCATATTAATGACATGGGAGCGGTGTGCGACATGCATGGCTGGCGCGTCGGCATAGCGATCAACCGCAATCACCTCTACGCCGAGGCGCTGGCACTCGATTGCCACTTCTTTACCCAGTTCACCGGAACCTAATAACATCACGCGAGTTGCTGCCGGACGCAGCGCAGTGCCTAATAACGTCATAACGAATATCCCCTGATTAATTCCGCGTGAAGTATAAACGAAAACGTTTGCGTGTGTCTTTATTGCTTGATTGCTTGCGTTGATTTCTCGATTGAAAAGAAATATACTGTATAAAATTACAGTTATGATGAGAGGCTGCAAATGGCGGTTGAAATTAAATACGTAGTCATTCGTGAGGGCGAAGAGAAGATGTCGTTTACCAGCAAAAAGGAAGCCGATGCTTATGACAAAATGCTTGATACGGCGGATCTGCTCGACACCTGGCTGGCAAATTCCCCGGTCAAAATGGAAGACGAGCAACGTGAAGCTCTTTCACTGTGGCTGGCAGAACAGAAAGATGTCCTGAGTACCATCCTGAAAACAGGCAAATTACCGTCTCCGCAGGTGGTCGATAATAGCAACAATGCGGAAGATGAGACCCACGCCGCCTGAAGCAACTTGCGCTCCTGACAATTTGTACCATGCTTTCTCCTGAATCATTGTGCTATGGAGAAAAACATGAAAAAAAGAGGAGCGTTGTTGGGGCTGTTACTGCTTTCTGCCTGCGCATCAGTTTTTGCTGCAAATAACGAAACCAGCAAGTCAGTAACTTTCCCAAAGTGTGAAGGTCTGGATGCAGCCGGAATTGCCGCGAGTGTAAAACGCGATTATCAACAAAACCGCGTAGCGCGCTGGGCAGACGATCAAAAAATCGTTGGTCAGGCAGATCCGGTTGCGTGGGTTAGTTTGCAGGATATTCAGGGTAAAGATGATAAATGGTCAGTTCCGCTGACCGTGCGCGGTAAAAGTGCCGATATTCATTATCAGGTAAGCGTGGACTGTAAAGCGGGAATGGCGGAGTATCAGCGTCGTTAATGGCTATTAGTCATTGCGCATAATTCCTGGCGGATGTGGTGTAAGCACCTGTCCGCCTTACAATGCATCAGACCCCGTAGGCATGATAAGGCGCGACAGCATCGCAGTAGGCAATCAGCAGCAGATAATCCCAATCAATCCTTCATCCAAATTCCCACCATAGCCGAGTTCCTTATTTGACGCGAATTTCCGTCGCTGACTTCCTTTCGGTCCGTTTATTTGCGCATCTTTTGCCGCAATATACACTTTCTGACATCCTCATCCGCTATGCTACAGGCACTAAAAATGGTTATTGAGGAGCAAATATGGCTAACTGGTTAAATCAACTGCAATCCCTGCTTGGGCAAAGCAGTTCTTCTACCTCCTCGTCTACGGAGCAGGGATTGGGCAAACTTTTAGTGCCGGGCGCATTAGGCGGGCTGGCAGGGCTGCTGGTCGCAAATAAATCAGCACGTAAACTTCTCACGAAATATGGCACCAATGCGTTGCTGGTTGGCGGCGGAGCGGTAGCGGGTACGGTGCTGTGGAACAAATACAAAGATAAAATTCGTGCGGCGCATCAGGATGAACCGCAATTCGGCACTCAAAGCACGCCGCTGGATGAGCGTACGGAACGTTTGATCCTTGCACTGGTCTTTGCCGCTAAAAGTGATGGTCATATTTATGCCAAAGAACGTGCAGCTATCGACCAGCAATTGCGTGAAGCCGGCGTGGAAGAGCAGGGGCGTGTACTCATTGAGCAGGCAATTGAACAACCGCTGGATCCGCAGCGCCTGGCGAACGGGGTTCGTAATGAAGAAGAGGCGCTGGAAATCTATTTCTTGAGCTGCGCAGCTATTGATATTGATCATTTCATGGAGCGTAGCTACCTGAATGCATTGGGCGACGCGCTGAAAATTCCCCAGGATGTTCGTGAAGGGATCGAACGCGATCTCGAACAGCAAAAGCGCACTTTGGCGGAATAATTCCGCTCTCTGGATAGCCTGACCGTTGACTATTTCTGGCTATCCAGAACCGCACAGCCATTTGAACGGACTGATTTTCTCTGTCAGCATATCATTCGATATCCACGCCATTACCTGTCATCATCTGAGCAATGACTACCCTGTTTCGCTTGCATACCGGGTGAGTTTTGCCACCCTTATAAGATGTTTCAACCAGAAAGAACAATAACATGCTACCAAAAGCCGCCCGCATTCCCCACGCCATGACGCTTCATGGCGATACGCGCATCGATAATTACTACTGGCTGCGGGACGACACGCGCTCACAGCCGGAAGTACTGGACTATTTGCAACAAGAAAATAGCTACGGTCATCGGGTGATGGCTTCGCAACAAGCCTTGCAGGATCGCATATTAAAGGAAATTATCGACCGCATTCCGCAAAGAGAAGTCTCTGCGCCCTACATCAAAAATGGCTACCGCTACCGGCATATTTATGAACCTGGCTGTGAATATGCTATCTACCAGCGTCAATCGGCGTTCAGTGAAGAGTGGGATGAGTGGGAAACATTGCTCGATGCCAACAAGCGCGCGGCGCACAGTGAGTTTTATTCGATGGGCGGAATGGCAATTACCCCCGATAACACCATTATGGCGCTGGCGGAAGATTTCCTTTCCCGACGCCAGTACGGCATCCGTTTTCGCAATCTTGAAACGGGCAACTGGTATCCCGAATTGCTGGATAATGTCGATCCCAGCTTTGTCTGGGCGAATGATTCGTGGACTTTCTATTATGTGCGCAAGCATCCGGTGACGCTGCTGCCTTATCAGGTCTGGCGACACGCCATCGGGACTCCGGCATCGCACGATAAACTGATCTACGAAGAAAAAGACGATACCTATTACGTCAGTTTGCATAAAACGACATCGAAGCACTATGTAGTCATTCACCTGGCCAGCGCCACCACCAGTGAAGTTCGCTTGCTGGACGCGGAAATGGCCGATGCCGAGCCGTTTGTTTTTCTGCCGCGCCGCAAAGATCACGAATACAGTCTTGATCACTACCAGCATCGGTTTTATCTGCGTTCCAACCGCAACGGCAAAAACTTTGGTTTATACCGTACCCGTATGCGTGATGAACAACAATGGGAGGAGTTAATTCCGCCACGCGATAACATCATGCTGGAAGGGTTTACGCTGTTTACCGACTGGCTGGTGGTTGAAGAGCGTCAGCGCGGGTTAACCAGTTTGCGCCAAATTAACCGCAAGACACGAGAAGTCATCGGCATTGCCTTTGATGATCCTGCCTACGTGACCTGGATTGCCTACAATCCAGAACCTGAAACCGCGCGATTGCGTTACGGTTATTCCTCCATGACCACGCCAGATACTTTGTTTGAACTGGATATGGATACCGGCGAGCGCCGCGTGCTGAAACAAACTGAAGTACCCGGTTTTGATGCGGCGAATTACCGCAGTGAACACTTGTGGATCACTGCCCGGGATGGCGTCGAAGTTCCGGTTTCGCTGGTCTATCATCGTAAGCACTTCCAGAAAGGCAACAATCCGCTGTTGGTATACGGTTATGGTTCTTACGGAGCAAGCATAGATGCCGATTTCAGTTTCAGCCGCCTGAGTTTGTTGGATCGTGGATTTGTCTACGCCATTGTCCATGTTCGCGGTGGTGGCGAGCTGGGGCATCAATGGTACGAAGACGGTAAATTCCTGAAGAAGAAAAATACGTTTAATGACTATCTTGATGCCTGCGATGCATTGTTAAAACTGGGCTATGGCTCTCCTTCGCTCTGTTATGCAATGGGAGGCAGTGCGGGGGGAATGCTGATGGGGGTCGCTATCAACGAACGCCCCGAGCTGTTCCACGGCGTTATCGCCCAGGTGCCGTTTGTTGATGTCGTAACAACGATGCTTGATGAATCAATTCCTCTGACCACTGGCGAATTTGAAGAGTGGGGGAATCCGCAAGATCCGCAATATTACGAGTACATGAAAAGCTACAGCCCGTATGACAACGTCACCGCACAGCCTTATCCGCATTTGCTGGTAACGACCGGCTTACACGATTCACAGGTGCAATACTGGGAACCGGCAAAATGGGTGGCTAAATTGCGTGAGTTGAAAACCGATGACCATCTGTTATTGCTGTGTACCGACATGGACTCAGGGCATGGCGGTAAATCGGGGCGCTTCAAATCTTACGAAGGTGTGGCGATGGAATATGCTTTTCTGGTCGCGCTGGCGCAGGGGACATTACCCGGTCAGCCAGCGGCTTAAGCATTCTCCAGGTAATGCTTCAACGTTAAACGCAATTCCGGGCTCATACTGTCGAGGTTATTAAACAACCAGTGCAGGTAGCCCGGATCGCGCTCTGCAACTTCTGATACTGCTTTACCGCGATACTTGCCAAACGTGAACGTCGTTAACAATGATGGACGTCCAGTGATATCCGCCATTTGTTCCACCGTCCAGCCGGATGTGTTCATAATATCGATAAGCAAGGCAGCGGTGATGTAACAGTCATACAGCGCACGGTGGTGATGCAAGCCTGGCGGCGTTTGTACACTGAGTTTACGCGTTTTATACAACGCCATATTGCTGTACTTGATTCCTGGCCACAAACGACGAGCCAGTTTCATCGTGCAGATCCACTCGCCAGGCATTTCAGGCAATACGCGGCGGTCAAAGCTGGCATTGTGGGCGACATACCATTCACTACCGTAGTAGTGCGGGATCACCTCTTCAATCCACGGCTTGTCGGCGACCATGGCTTCGGTAATTCGGTGAATTGCCATAGCCTGTGGGCTGATGGGACGGTCGGGGCGCACCAGGTGGCTCATGGGGTTGACGATTTTCCCATCAACAACATCAACTGAGGCAATCTCGACGATCCCTCCCTGTAAACCGCAGGTTTCTGTATCGATAATACGCAGCATGGCAAAACTCCGGGCCGAAAACGCCTAGCGTAATGGAATGATATCGCCTTGCCAACCCTGCGCTGTGCGTTGACCAACTAACAATAACGAACCGCGATCGGCGCGAACAATAAGGCTGCCATGTTCATCCCACAGTGCGCTGTTGCCCCGGGCATTAGCCATCAGTACGGCGATGGAGAACTGATGTGAGAAAAATTGTAAGTGGCGAGTAGAAGCCAATAGTTCGGGCTCACTGATGCACTGACCGGTGGTAAACAGTGAACAGGTTGGGGGCATATCAATGCCTTCAGGTTGTCCATCCACCACAGTGATGGTTTTAGAGTGTCGATCCAGACATGCTCCGTGGCTTTGATGATAAATTCCGGGCGCGTTCATCCCTGGCGCGAATACGGCAATACCACGAATAAAACGTTCATTATGTTCAACGGGGAGGCCGGTAATAATGGTCATTCTCCATGTTGTCGCGGCATAACAAAGCGGGGCTAACAGCGAAAGGTCGGGCGGGGCAGGAAGAGAGCGTCGCTTATAATCACATCCCAGTAGAGAAAGCGAGGGGAAAACTAAAAGTTCGCACTGCTGTCTGGCGGCAGCCCTCACGAACTCCAGATGATGGGCCACCTGCTCAGTGAGTGAGGCATTACGAGGCTCATATTGTGCTGCTGCGACTTTCCTGTATGTCATAATGACTTCCTTTTCACAGTGTCCGCAAATATTGATGCGTATAAGAAAATACTCACAATTTAGCAGGCGCTATGTAAGAAAGTGTAACTTAATATAAGGTTTATTTAAGTTTAGGCTCGTAAGGTAAGCGTGACAGATTTACAGAGGCAAGGCGGTGGGTAATAAGGCGCTCACGAAACCAGCTTCGCAGGTGTTCCGGTTGTTCACGTTCAACCGCCTCAGCAATTACCGGCATATTGTAACGTTCTTTAAATGCCACCCCGGCAGCCGCCAGATCGACATTAACTTTATCCATTTCAGTTTGATCCAGTTTAGCCAGATTCTTCAGCATATTGTGTCTCCTCGTTAATTGCGGGCAAAAGTTACTAAGAGTCAGCCTGGATGGCAAGCCGGAATTGATGATCCTCGACTCTATCATTAGACAAGGTTATGCTCTGTAAAAAAGTTATTACAAAAAGGAATAGATAATATGGTTTCAACTGCACGTTCTCTTCGTTACGCACTCGTATTATTTGCCGCTTCGCTAGCGCCTTCTGTCTGGGCACATGCGCATCTGACGCATCAGTATCCTGCGGCGAATGCGGAGGTTACTGCTGCCCCACAGGCCATTACGTTAAACTTCTCTGAAAGTATTGAACCCGGATTCAGCGGCGCCAAAATCATCGGTTCAAAGAATGAAGATGTTAAAACATTACCCGCGAAGCGTAATGAACAAGACAAAAACCAATTGATTGTTCCGCTTGCCGACGCCCTGAAGCCCGGAAGTTATACCGTCAACTGGCATGTAGTCTCGGTGGACGGGCATAAAACCAAAGGGCATTACACCTTTACAGTGAAATAAAACATGCTGGCGTTTACCTGGGTCGCATTGCGATTTATCCATTTTACCTCCCTGATGCTGGTCTTTGGCTTCGCGATGTATGGCGCATGGCTGGCACCAATAGCAATTCGTCGCTTGCTGACGAAACGTTTTCTGCGTTTACAACAACATGCTGCCGTCTGGAGTTTGAGCAGCGCCGCTGCGATGTTCGCCGTACAGGGCGGGTTGATGGGCGCGGGATGGTCGGATGTGGTTTCGTTGAACATTTGGCAATCAGTGTTACAAACGCAGTTTGGTGGTGTCTGGATTTGGCAAATCGTTCTCGCCCTCGTTACGCTAACCGTCGCTCTGATGCAACCAGGGAACATGCCACGTTTGTTGTTTGTGCTAACTACCGCGCAATTTATCCTGATGGCGGGAGTAGGACATGCGACGTTAAACGAAGGATTAACGGCGAAAATCCATCAGACTAATCACGCTGTACATCTGATTTGCGCGGCGGCATGGTTTGGTGGCTTGCTGCCGGTCGTCTGGTGTATGCGGTTGGTAAAAGGGCGCTGGCGACGTCAGGCCATTCATGCACTGATGCGATTCTCCTGGTGTGGACATTTTGCGGTAATTGGCGTGCTGGCAAGCGGTGTGCTTAATGCATTATTCATCACCGGATTTCCCCCAACACTTGCGACTTACTGGGGGCAGCTTTTATTTCTAAAGGTCATATTGGTGATGATTATGGTAGCCATTGCACTGGCAAATCGTTATGTTCTGGTGCCACGGATGGGGCAAGATGAAGACCGTGCGGCTCCGTGGTTTGTTTGGATGACAAAACTCGAATGGGCGATAGGTGCGGTAGTGCTGGTGATTATCAGCCTGCTTGCAACTCTCGAACCTTTTTGATGGATTACGAAAATGATGAAAAAAAGTATTCTGGCATTTGTATTGCTTACCAGTTCGGCAGCGGCGCTGGCGGCGCCACAAGTGATCACCGTTAGTCGTTTTGAAATGGGTAAAGACAAATGGGCATTTAATCGTGAAGAAGTGATGCTGACATGCCGACCGGGCAACGCGCTGTATGTCATTAACCCCAGCACCCTGGTGCAGTACCCTTTGAACGATGTCGCGCAAAAAGAAGTTACTAGCGGAAAGACCAACGCCCAGCCTATTTCAGTGATCCAGATTGATGATCCTAACAAACCAGGTGAAAAAATGAGTCTGGCACCGTTTATTGAAAGAGCTGAGAAACTCTGTTAATCATCTACAGTAAATGTTTGATTTCAAATAAAAAACCGCCTCAGTTCTTTCACCAGAACGGGCGGTTTTTAACATTTAAGACGATGACAAGCACGCTTTTTATTGACCATTTTGCACGCAAACTGGCAAACCTGGTGTCGTCATCTATTCTTAAAGGGCAAGGCAACTAAGCCTGCATTAATGCCAACTTTTAGCGCACGGCTCTCTCCCAAGAGCCATTTCCCTGGACCGAATACAGGAATCGTATTCGGTCTCTTTTTATCTATAAAGCCAGTTTGATGATTACATCACAGCTTTTACTGCACTGACTTTACCATCAACCATAACACACACTCTACTGCTTCAGTCCAGGCTTTTTTAACATTTTTGTTAAGATAATGTGATCTTTCGCGCGGGAGTAAGGAATTGATGAAACAGGCAAGACACATCTATCAGAAGATTGATGGCAGTCAGTGGCGACATATCTGGCTGGTGGGGGATATTCATGGCTGCCTGGCGCAACTGCGTAAGAAATTGTGGCACTGCCGGTTTGACCCGTGGCAAGACTTGCTGATCTCGGTTGGTGACGTTATCGATCGTGGCCCGGAGAGTTTGCGCTGCCTGCAATTACTGGAACAACGCTGGATCAGAGCGGTAAGAGGCAATCATGAGCAGATGGCGATGGATGCGCTGGATTCGCAGCAGATGTCTTTGTGGTTTATGAATGGCGGCGATTGGTTCGCTGCACTGACCGAGCGCCAATGCGAGCAGGCGAGAATAGTGCTGGAAAAATGCTGGTCTTTGCCGTGGATAATTGAATTAAGCTGTAGTAGCGGATTGCATGTCATCGCCCATGCGGATTACCCCAACGATATTTATGAGTGGCATAAGGAAGTCGATCTGCATCAGGTGTTGTGGAGTCGATCGCGATTGCGTGGGGGGCAAAAAGGGCAGGGAATTACAGGTGCCGATCATTTCTGGTTTGGGCATACGCCCTTACGGCATCGCGTGGATATCGGTAACTTGCATTATATTGATACCGGCGCCGTCTTCGGAGGTGAGTTGACTCTTGTGCAACTGCAATAATTAAAAGTCACTGTACTCCTGTGCAGGTCGCCAGAAACCATCAATAAAATCCTCAATCGGAAAACAGCCGCCGTGGCGGATCCGTTGATCGTCCATTGAATAGAGGCACTGCTGTTCCGTATTGTAGATATCAACCACAATATCGTCACAGCCAGCGTCCAGATAGCAAACAAAAAGTACCAGCGCGAACATTTCATCCTCGAAGTGCGGTGCCGTACCGTTAAGTTTAGGGGAGATTTTACAACGGAGGAAATAACCAGGATAAATAACCCGTCATGCCGACGGGTTCTTTTTGGATCAGGCAAGACGCATAATCCAGGCATCAGACTTTTGATCGTAGCGGGTACGGTAAAGGACAGAGTGTTCGCCGTTTAGCAGGGCTGGGATGCTGGTTTCGGCGTCCCAGGCATCAAGTTGCATACATAAATCCGGGTCAGATTTACAGGGGATGGTTAACGTTCGGTCACCAGGCGATTCGCCGGTTAACTCGCCGTCGTCGATTTCAAAAGCGCCTATGCGTACACTGGTTTTCATCTTCGTGCTCTCCATTTAAGTGCCGATTGTGGTACGACCAGTTCGATCGTACCATTTTTCAGCCTAGTCAAGGCAGTCAGATTCGCCAGTCAAAAAGTGCGCTTTTTTGTGTGCGGTCAGGCTTTACCGGTAAAAAGTTTCCCGTCGCGCACCAGCTCCCGTGGGTAACTGTTTTTCAGCCGTGAACCAATACGTTTGGCTAAACCGATTGGCTGATGCTGGAAGGTGACCAGCACATCATCCGTAGTTGGCGCGGTTTGTGGGTAGACGTCGCGCCCGCGATACCACTCTTCCGCTTCCTGTGGTGTCAGTTCAAACGCGTTCTCGTTGTCGGGTGAGGCAAGGGCAATAACCGCTTCATGCTGCCAGCGATAACCTTTGTTATGTGTTTCAGCAAGTTTAATCCCCAGACGGGAAAATCGGACTTTACCTATCAACGCTTCAATGCCCACCGGGAATAACCAGATTTCTTTATCGCGCTGCCAGAGGCGCAGGTTTTCATCCCAGTTTAAGCCGACACTCGCAGCCGCCTGATGAATTTGTCCGGCTTCGCGATCTTTCACTACGGTAAACGGGAAATTGCCCACTTTATATTTCGGCGCAGGCAACGCGGGAATCGCCTGAGTTTTACGCAGACGAGCAACGAAAAAACCTTCGCAATCATAAATTTGTGGGAAGACGTGCAAAAAGCCTTCCTCGGTCAGCGCCTTGTCCGCGCCAGGGAATAGATCGCCCAGCGGTAAAAACTCTACTGCATCAGGGTAAGTCTCTTTCAGCCACAGGCAAACGGCTTCGTTTTCTTCCCGGTTTAAGGTACAGGTCGAGTAAACCAGCGTACCGCCAGGACGTAATGCATGAAAGGCACTGTCGATCAGTTCTCGCTGGGTGGCTGCGATCTCCTGATTGCTTTCTGGTGACCAATTTTTCAGCGCATCGGGATCTTTACGCACCACGCCTTCACCGGAGCAGGGGGCATCCAGCAAAATAGCATCGAACATTTCTGGCAATGCCGCACCAAACACGCGGCCATCAAAATGCGTGAGCGCAACATTACTGATGCCACAGCGGCTGATATTGGCGTGCAACACTTTAACCCGGCTGGCGGAAAACTCGTTGGCAAGGATCGCCCCTTCGTTATTCATCCGTGCGGCAATTTGCGTAGTTTTTGAACCCGGTGCAGCAGCGACATCCATCACCCGTTTTGGGGCGTTACCATCGGCAAACAATGCAGCAACCGGTAACATTGAACTGGCTTCCTGAATATAAAACAGGCCACTCAAATGTTCAGCGGTACTGCCCAGCGGCAATGCGTCTTCATCGTCACGTTCGATCCAGAAACCGTCTTCACACCACGGGATCGGCGTTAGCGTCCAGCCATAAGGAGCGGTTAATTGCCGGAAATCTGCAACGGAGATTTTCAGCGTATTAACGCGAATGCTGCGGCGCAACGGGCGCTGACAGGCGGCGAGAAAATCATCAAAAGAGAGCGTCGAAGGCATTGCTTCACGCATTTGCGTCAGAAAGGCGTCCGGGAAATAAACGGTGTGTTGGGCCACGAGCATGTACCACTGGCAAAAAAACAGGCGCGCAGTTTAGCATAAACGCTCCGGCGCAGGTACGCCGGAGCAGTGCGCATTATTTGGGTAGCGCGGTTCCCCACTCACGCCACTCTTTCGGTTCGCTTTCCAGCAACAAGAAGTGTTTGCCTTCCTGGGCTTTCGGTGCCAGCGGAGTACCAGGCGGAGTGGCAAAGGCGATCCCGCCACGGATAAACTGGTTAAATGTACCGGTTTTCACTACGCCGCCCGTAAGACCAAAGTCCAGACTGTAGCCCGATGCCAACCAGAAGACGGAATTGTTCCGCACCAGGTGCTGGTAGCGTTTACTGATGCGCATCGCAATCATCACCCGATCCGATAGTGTACCCAGCGTCATTCCAGTGACCGTACCCACTTCCAGACCACGGAATAGTACCGGTGTACCGATGCCTAACGATCCGGCTTCTGGCGCTTCAACAATAATGCTTAAGCCATCCAGGTAACGAGAGTCGGTAATGGTAGCCTCCTGTAATTCAAAGTCGCGGCGAGGATTTCCACGACCGGGTTCGACATTGATATACGGCTGGAGGATGGTATCAAGGTGCTCAACGCCGGTTGCCGAAATCTGCGGTGTGACCACCGAAAAGCGTGTACCACCGCGAGCGAAAGTCTGGACATATTCCGGATAGAGCACCGCTTTTGCCTGTACTTCATTACGTGCGGTTATCAGATCCAGCGTCTGGATTTGCCCGATATCAATACCGAGGTAGCGAATTGGCATACCGACCGCCAGTTTTCCGGCATCAAAAGCGTGGAGCGTAATCTGTCCGCCGACCGCACGAGCCGCCGTTTCTGACGCATAAAGAATACGCTTATCGCCTTTACGCTGGCTGGCGCTGGCGCCGCTGAGGTTATCGAAGCTGATAGCACCCTTTAACGCCCGTGAAAGTGGCGAAGCCTGTACGGTCAGACCGCTACCATTAAGCTGAACTTTCGCCCCGCCTTCTGCCCAGAACACGCTGTTGTTGGTCAGAAGGTTGCGATATTCCGGCTTAATATGCAGATCGATATCAAAGGCGTTAGCCCGTGGGCGCACGGTGATGACTTCGCCAACCTCAAACTTACGGTACAGCACTACCGATCCCGCCTGCACGTCTGGTAATGTTTCTGCACTCAAACTCACGGTCGTGGTGGGCAAATCGCTAAGGCTGTTTTCCAGGGCTTTTTCCAGATTGGCATACAGCGGATAGCTGGCTTTCATCTCGCCTTTATCGCCCGGCAGAATACGTATCCCTCCGTTGATCCATTCAGAGGCGCTGGCACCGAGAAACTCGACGCCGTCCAGCCCCACTTTCACGTCCACACGGCTGTTGACAACGAATTTGCTGTCGCCTTTTACCAGCTCGCGATGCTGCGGTTCAATGGCGACGGTAAAAGTGACGCCTTTGCTGGTGAGTTTACGTTCAATTACCTGACCGACCTGCACACCATGTAGAATGAGTGGCTGACCGGCATCAATACCGTAACTTTCTGGCGCGGTCAGGGTCAGCGTCAGAACATCAGGTTCATGCAGCAGGGCTTTCTCGCCAGGCACAACGACAAACTCCTTGCGTGGCTCACCATCGCCCGGCACCAGTTCGAAGGTTTTGCCCGTGAGCAGGGCGCTGAGATTCGCATCGCTGAGGGATAATTTCGGGTTACGTAATTCGATGCGGGTATTTTCCCGTAACAGCGTTACGACGCTGGGATCAACGGTCATTTCTCCGGTGACTTTGCCGCCTGGGTTTAAATCCAGTTTCGTCAGTTGTCCGACTTCCAGACCCTGATACATTAACGGTGTTGAGTCGGCGGTTAATCCGGCACCGCTCGGCAGTTCCAGTTTTATGATTACCCCACGCTGGCTGTGGGCGAGATCTTCATACAAACCAAAGGTATCTTCCGCTTCGGCGGGTTTCGACTCTTCCGGCGAATCGAAGGCAATCGCACCGTTAACCAGCGCAGCCAGACTTTCCAGTTTCACCTTCGCGCCACTGATACTGACATTGGCATCAACGCCAGAAACGTTCCAGAAGCGACTCCCTTTTTTCACCAGATCGGTAAAACGCCGCTCAATCAGGACATCAATCACCACGCCCTGGTTATTGGGATTGATCGCATAGTCGTAGACACGTCCCACCGGGATCTTGCGAAAATAGACCAGCGAACCACTATTCAGCGAACCAAGATCGGGAGCCTGTAGGTGGATCATTAGATCACCATTATCCAGCCGATATTTCGGTTGGGTATCGAGGGCGACAAAGTGATCCTGCTCTTTGCCTTTGCCTGGCATCATGCCAATATAGTTACCCCCAACCAGCGCATCCAGTCCGGAGACACCTGCCAGCGAGGCCTTTGGCGTCACCAGCCAGAACTGCGTCTCTTCGCGCAGCGCATCCTTCATATCGGACTTGATGCTGACCCTGACTTCAATCTTACGAAGATCATCGCTAAGGCTGACATCCTGAACGGTTCCGACTTCAACACCCTGATAACGAACAGGTGTGCGGCCAGGGACAATGCCGTCCGCCGACATAAAGTCGATGGTGACGGTGTTCCCCCGATCCTGATAACTGTCCCAAATCAGCCAGCCGGCAATCATTAGCGCGATGAACGGCAGCAGCCAGAAAGGTGAGATACGGCGTTTAGTTTTAATCTGCGCTTCAGTCGTCGAAGCGGGCGTTTCCTGACTCATGTGCATCCCAAAGTAAGCGGCTGTCCAGCCATTCCACTGCAAGAATAGTTAAAATAACCGCTGCGCCGAAATAAAACGCAGCCGGTCCCATAGTAAAAGCGAGGATCTGATCGCGATTGATCAGCGACATAGTTAAAGAAATGACAAACAGATCGAGCATCGACCAGCGACCAATCCAGGTCACCATTCGCAGTAACAGTATTCGCGTACGTAATCCTTGTTGGCATTTAAAATGAATGCTCAATAATAAAGTGAACATCACAATCACTTTGGTAAACGGCACCAGAATACTGGCGATAAACACAATTCCGGCGACCGCAATGTTGCTGTTTGCCAGCGACATGATGCCGGAAAGAATCGTATCTTCTTGTCGTCCACCGTTCAGATAAATGATCGAGATAGGCAACAGGTTAGCTGGTAACAACAAGACGACTGAAGCCAACAACGCCGCCCAACATTTTTGAAGACTATGATGACGACGCAGGCGAAGCGGGATATGGCAGCGGGGGCAGCGACCGCGCGGATCAGGATAGCCGGTAAAGTGACACCCCAGGCAAACACGTAGTTTCGCGTCCCTGCGCGTGGCAGGGCGTTCAGGATAAAATCGCTCCCACAGCTGTTCAACATTAAGATGTGACAACGTCACCGTCGTTAAAATCACCAACGCTACAAAAGAGAATAAGCCGACACCCGCCTGGATATGGGCATAATCCTGTACCTTTATAGAAGCAACACCAATGCCGACCAGGTAGATATCCAGCATCACCCACTCTTTTAGTCGCTCAAGCATCAGCAGTACCGGGCGTAAGTTCATCCCCAGTCGGTTGCCAAACCACAAATAAGCAATAGATGTGACGAGGATAAGTGGGGCACCAATAACGCAGAAAAAGACCATCGCCCCCGTTATCGCATCGCCCTGTTTGGTCATTTGCCAGATGCCTTGCATGACGTTGGCGTCAATACGAATACCTAACAGCCAGATATGCAACAGTGGTTCGCCCCAGGCAAACGGCATCAGCAATAGCATGGTGAACGCCATTGCCGCCAGGCGCGTTAGCGACCAGTCACGCCCGTCACGAATTTTGGCCTGACAGCGCGGACAATAGGCACTTTGATGAGAATTTATCTCGGGCAGGCTAAACAGCATGTCACATTGCGGGCAACGTTGATAATCACCACGCGGCAGTTCCTTGCCGATTGAGCTCACTGTTATCTTTTTTGTTGGCGTAATTTGCGGGGTGTTAAGTGCCATGACGTGCCAAATGTAATAAGAATTAACATTAATCTTAACCCATGATGGGAATGATCTTGAGCATTAACGCATTTAATGCTTATTTTAATAGGCTGGCAGTTCCAGGTAAGACAACCAAGTGATTATATAATGAACAAAACAGAATTTTACGCGGATTTAAATCGCGACTTTAACGCGCTGATGGCGGGAGAGACCAGTTTTCTGGCAACGCTGGCAAACACCAGCGCGTTGTTATACGAACGTCTGGCAGACGTAAACTGGGCCGGTTTTTATTTGCTTGAGGACGATACGCTGGTGCTCGGACCATTTCAGGGCAAAATTGCCTGTGTACGGATCCCCGTCGGGCGCGGCGTGTGCGGCACTGCGGTTGCCCGCAATCAAGTACAACGAATCGAGGATGTTCACGCTTTTGATGGGCATATTGCCTGTGATGCGGCGAGTAATTCTGAAATTGTCCTGCCGCTGGTGGTGAAAAATCAGATTATTGGTGTTCTCGACATCGACAGTACCGTCTTCGGTCGCTTTACAGACGAGGACGAGCAAGGCTTACGTCAGCTTGTGGCACAGCTTGAAAAGGTGCTTGCAATGACGGATTACAAAAAATTCTTTGCGAGCGTCGCAGGATAATCAACGGATAACGTAGCATTTACTGATGGCGTCATTATAATGACGCCTGTTCATGCCTGCGCTTGTTGGCTACGTCCGTTGTAATCAGGAAATTTCATGGAAAATCAACCTAAGTTGAATAGCAGTAAAGAAGTAATCGCGTTTCTGGCCGAACGTTTTCCCCACTGTTTCAGTGCGGAAGGTGAAGCGCGTCCGCTGAAAATCGGTATTTTTCAGGATTTGGTCGATCGTGTTGCCGGGGAAATGAACCTGAGCAAAACGCAACTGCGATCCGCTTTACGTCTCTACACTTCGAGCTGGCGTTACCTTTACGGTGTTAAACCCGGCGCAACGCGTGTCGATCTTGACGGCAACCCATGCGGTGAGCTGGACGAGCAGCATGTAGAACATGCTCGCAAACAGCTTGAAGAAGCGAAAGCACGCGTTCAGGCTCAGCGCGCTGAACAGCAAGCGAAAAAACGCGAAGCTGCCGCAGCTGCTGGTGAGAAAGAAGATGCACCACGCCGCGAACGTAAACCACGTCCTGCCGCGCAACGCCGTAAAGAAGGCGCCGAGCGCAAACCTCGCGCGCAAAAACCGGCTGAGAAAGCGCCAAAAACAGTAAAAGCACCTCGCGAAGAACAGCATACCCCGGTTTCTGACATTTCAGCTCTGACTGTCGGACAAGCCCTGAAGGTGAAAGCTGGTCAAAACGCGATGGATGCCACCGTATTAGAAATCACCAAAGACGGCGTCCGCGTCCAACTGAATTCGGGTATGTCTTTGATTGTGCGCGCAGAACACCTGGTGTTCTGAAACGGAGGCCGGGCCAGGCATGAACATGTTTTTTAGGCTTACCGCGTTAGCTGGCCTGCTTGCAATAGCAGGCCAGACCTTCGCAGTAGAAGATATTACGCGTGCTGATCAAATTCCGGTATTAAAGGAAGAGACGCAGCATGCGACTGTGAGTGAGCGCGTAACGTCGCGCTTCACCCGTTCCCATTATCGTCAGTTCGATCTCGATCAGGCGTTCTCGGCCAAAATCTTTGACCGCTACCTGAACTTGCTTGATTACAGCCACAATGTACTGCTGGCAAGCGATGTCGAACAATTTGCGAAAAAGAAAACCGAGTTGGGCGATGAACTTCGCACCGGCAAACTTGACGTTTTCTACGATCTCTACAATCTGGCGCAAAAACGCCGCTTCGAACGTTACCAGTATGCGTTGTCTGTACTGGAAAAGCCGATGGATTTTACCGGCAACGATTCCTATAACCTGGATCGCAGCAAAGCACCCTGGCCGAAAAACGAGGCCGAGTTAAACGCGCTGTGGGACAGTAAAGTTAAATTCGACGAGTTAAGCCTGAAGCTGGCAGGTAAAACGGATAAAGAAATTCGTGAAACCCTGACTCGCCGCTACAAATTTGCTATTCGTCGTCTGGCGCAAACCAACAGCGAAGATGTTTTCTCGCTGGCAATGACGGCGTTTGCACGCGAAATCGACCCACATACCAACTACCTTTCTCCGCGCAATACCGAACAGTTCAATACTGAAATGAGTTTGTCGCTGGAAGGTATTGGCGCAGTACTGCAAATGGATGATGACTACACCGTTATCAATTCAATGGTGGCGGGTGGGCCAGCAGCGAAGAGTAAAGCTATCAGCGTTGGTGACAAAATTGTCGGTGTCGGACAAACCGGTAAACCGATGGTTGACGTGATCGGCTGGCGTCTTGATGATGTCGTTGCCTTAATCAAAGGGCCGAAAGGCAGTAAGGTTCGTCTGGAAATTCTGCCTGCGGGTAAAGGGACCAAGACCCGGACAGTAACGCTGACGCGTGAACGTATTCGTCTGGAAGACCGTGCAGTTAAAATGTCTGTGAAGACTGTCGGTAAAGAAAAAGTCGGTGTGCTGGATATTCCGGGCTTCTATGTTGGCTTGACGGACGATGTCAAAGTTCAACTGCAGAAACTGGAAAAACAAAATGTCAGCAGTGTCATTATCGACCTACGTAGCAACGGCGGGGGGGCGCTGACTGAAGCGGTATCGCTCTCTGGGCTGTTTATTCCATCAGGTCCGATTGTGCAGGTTCGTGATAACAACGGCAAGGTTCGCGAAGATAGCGATAACGACGGTCAGGTTTTCTATAAAGGCCCGTTAGTGGTGCTGGTTGACCGTTTCAGTGCTTCGGCTTCGGAAATCTTTGCTGCTGCCATGCAGGATTACGGTCGTGCGCTGGTTGTGGGTGAACCGACATTTGGTAAAGGCACAGTCCAGCAGTATCGTTCTCTGAACCGTATCTACGATCAGATGTTACGTCCTGAATGGCCGGCGTTGGGTTCAGTACAGTACACAATCCAGAAATTCTATCGCGTTAACGGCGGCAGTACGCAACGTAAAGGCGTAACGCCAGATATCATTATGCCTACGGGCAATGAAGAGACGGAAACCGGTGAGAAATTCGAAGATAACGCGCTACCGTGGGATAGCATTGACGCTGCAACCTATGTGAAATCTGGAGACTTAACGGCGTTTGAACCGGAGTTGCTGAAGGAACATAATGCGCGTATCGCGAAGGATCCTGAGTTCCAGAACATCATGAAGGATATCGCTCGCTTCAACGCCATGAAGGACAAACGCAACATCGTTTCTCTGAATTACGCTGTGCGTGAAAAAGAGAATAACGAAGATGATGCGATGCGTCTGGCGCGGTTGAACGATCGCTTTAAACGCGAAGGAAAACCGGAGTTGAAGAAACTGGACGATCTGCCAAAAGATTACAAGGAGCCAGATCCGTATCTGGATGAAACAGTGAACATCGCGCTTGATTTGGCGCGTCTGGAAAAAGCCAGACCTGCGGAACAGCCCGCCCCCGTCAAGTAACATCAATCAGGCACAAGAAATTGTGCCTGATTTTTTAACAGTGGCAAGATGCCGTAAATCAGATGCTACAAAATGTAAAGTTGTGTCTTTCTGGTGACTTACGCGCTATCCGGACTTGAAAATAGTCACGTAGCCCATACGATGTGGGTATCGCATATTGCGTTTTGTTAAACTGAGGTAAAAAGAAAATTATGATGCGAATCGCGCTCTTCCTGCTAACGAACCTGGCCGTGATGGTCGTTTTCGGGCTGGTACTGAGCCTGACAGGGATACAGTCGAGCAGCGTTCAGGGGCTGATGATTATGGCCTTGCTGTTCGGTTTTGGTGGTTCCTTCGTTTCGCTTCTGATGTCCAAATGGATGGCATTACGATCTGTTGGCGGGGAAGTGATCGAGCAACCGCGTAACGAAAGGGAACGTTGGCTGATCAATACTGTTGCAACCCAGGCGCGTCAGGCTGGAATTGCTATGCCGCAAGTGGCTATCTACCATGCGCCGGATATCAACGCCTTTGCAACCGGTGCGCGCCGTGATGCCTCTCTGGTTGCTGTCAGCACCGGTTTGTTGCAAAACATGAGCCCGGATGAAGCCGAGGCAGTAATCGCTCACGAAATTAGCCACATTGCCAATGGTGATATGGTTACGATGACGCTGATTCAGGGTGTGGTGAACACCTTCGTTATCTTTATTTCTCGTATTCTCGCGCAACTGGCCGCTGGCTTCATGGGCGGTAACCGTGACGAAGGTGAAGAGAGCAACGGTAACCCGCTGATCTACTTTGCAGTCGCGACGGTGCTGGAACTGGTATTTGGTATTCTGGCGAGCATTATTACCATGTGGTTCTCGCGTCATCGTGAATTCCACGCCGATGCGGGTTCAGCGAAACTGGTTGGCCGTGAAAAAATGATTGCCGCGCTGCAGCGTCTTAAAACCAGCTATGAGCCGCAAGAAGCAACGAGCATGATGGCTTTCTGCATTAACGGTAAGTCAAAATCGCTCAGTGAGCTGTTCATGACTCACCCGCCGCTGGATAAACGTATTGAAGCTCTGCGCACCGGTGAATACCTGAAGTAATATGAAGTAAATGCTAAAAAGCGCGTCCTGGTCGACGCGCTTTTTTTATGCCTGGGATCGTGGCTGGGTAATCCGTAACCCACTGACGCAGGCAGCAATCACAGCCAGAATAGCCGCAGTCATCAGCGAGACGTGCGTACCATTATCGCCAAACTGATTTAACATCAGAGCCACCAGAGCCGCGCCGCTACTCTGACCAAGCAGACGAGCTGTACCTAACATGCCACTGGCACCACCGCTACGTTCGCGAGGGGCGGAGGTAATAATGGTGTGGTTATTGGGGGACTGAAATAAGCCAAATCCAGCGCCGCATAAGATCATTGGCCAGATAATGTTGATATCTGCAGGAGAAGCGGGCAGCAGAACCAGTGAAAACAGACCCGCTGCCATAATGAACAAACCTAAAGCACCAAGTAATCCTGCATGTACGCGCTCTATCAGATAGCCTGCCAGCGGTGCCATCACCATGGTAGCTAACGGCCACGGCGTCAGGAGTAAACCCGTTTCTACTTCACTGCGCCCAAGCACGGTTTGCAGGTAAAAGGGCAGAGAAACCATTGCCAACATCTGTGCGCAGAAAGAGCAAATAGACGTGCAAATAGAAAGTGAAAACAGCGGAATGCGCAGTAAATCCACCGGTAGCAGCGGTACGGGAAGAGAAAGCTGGCGGCGAATAAAGAATATACCCACGACAACCATTACCGCCAGTTCTGCTGCAATCAACGTCAGCGATTGCCCCTGAGCGAAACCACTCAACGCAGTAATAAGCAGGCCGAAGGTTAACGCATTCATTACTGCACTGGGCAGGTCAAAACGAGGTTTACTGGAACGCGAGCCATTAGGTGGCAGAAAACGTATCGCCAGAAGCAGAGCGATAATACCCAACGGCACGTTGATTAAAAATAACCATTTCCAGGAAGCAAAGGAAAGAATTGCCGCTGCAATTGTCGGACCGGCAGCCGAGGAGACGGCAACAATAAACGAGTTAATTCCCATCCCCCTACCCAGAAAACGCTGCGGGTAGATCAGGCGGATAAGTGCAGTATTGACGCTCATCAGTGCTGCGCCGCCGAAACCTTGTATTACACGCGCCAGGGTGAGCATTTGCAGCGAATCAGAAAGGGCGCAGAACAGCGAAGACAACAGAAAAACGACCAGTCCACATTTATAAATACGTCGATAGCCAAACATATCTCCCAGAAACGAGAATGAGAGCAGAGAGACGACAATGGCAATTTGATAGGCGTTCACTACCCAGATGGAGCTGGCTGGCGTGGCATGAAGGTCTGTGGCGATTGTTGGCAAGGCGACGTTAGCGATAGCGCCGTCGAGGACCGCCATCGAAATACCAATAATAATGGTTAAAATCGCGCCGTATCGCTGAGGCAACGGCAGACCATCGGCCTGAACTTTTGGCATAGGAATTTTATATCTTTTGGTAATAATCAACAGGGGTATGATTCTAGCACTGATATTCACGGCGAATGTCGCAGAATTGTAACTAACCGGCAAAAGATGGATTGCGACCACCCTGGCACGAAATTATAATAAAAAACAGTTCTGATTTTTATAAAACACTCGCAATGAGGTGATAAATGGCTAACGCAGATCTGGATAAACAGCCTGATTCTGTATCTTCTGTACTGAAAGTTTTTGGCATTTTGCAGGCGCTGGGCGAAGAGCGTGAAATAGGGATAACCGAGCTGTCACAGCGCGTCATGATGTCAAAAAGCACCGTTTATCGCTTTTTACAGACCATGAAAACCTTGGGCTACGTGGCGCAGGAAGGGGAGTCAGAGAAATATTCGCTGACCCTGAAATTGTTTGAACTGGGCGCCCGCGCGTTACAAAATGTTGATCTTATTCGTAGCGCAGATATCCAGATGCGTGAGCTTTCCCGCCTGACCAAAGAGACCATCCACCTTGGTGCGCTGGATGAAGACAGCATTGTTTACATCCACAAAATTGACTCTATGTACAATTTGCGCATGTATTCTCGGGTTGGTCGTCGTAATCCGCTTTACAGTACTGCGATTGGTAAAGTATTGCTGGCCTGGCGCGATCGTGATGAAGTGAAGCAAATCCTTGAGGGCGTTGAGTATAAACGCAGTACCGATCGTACCATTACCAGCACAGAAGCGTTATTACCGGTGTTGGATCTGGTACGTGAGCAAGGTTATGGCGAAGATAACGAAGAGCAGGAGGAGGGGCTGCGCTGTATCGCAGTTCCGGTATTTGACCGCTTTGGCGTGGTTATTGCTGGTTTGAGTATTTCCTTCCCGACCCTGCGTTTTTCTGAGGAGCGTTTGCAGGAGTACGTGACTATGCTGCATACGGCGGCGCGTAAAATTTCCTCTCAAATGGGGTATCACGACTATCCGTTCTGATTAGAGGAAGAACCTGTCTGTATAATATTCAGACAGGTTCTGTATTTCGCGTGGGTTAAATAAAGTTACAAATGGCGTAACATAGTACGCTATGGCGATGAATGTGCTTTTTATCTTCGGTTTAAGTAGTTATTTATGCCTTTAGCCATTATCTACAACGTTATTGCTTTTACGTAACAGCGGGCAATCTGTTATTCCGAAAAGCCCACTTTTAGTGTGTAGGTATTGTACCGTGCTGGTGCCTCTGGCGGTCAGATAGGAACATTGTAAACCTAACCCAGCGGCATTTTCCTTGCTTCCAATCAGAACGCCATATCCGCTTAGTAATAATCCTGTCCATACCAGTGCTATCAACATAATTGTGCGAATAATGAATCGCATTATGACCTCATCTCTTTTTTGTTCGCCTAATCGTAGCGGTAATATGGGCTGAAGCAAGCGTATAGTTCCGAAAAAGCACGAATATCGACATAGTTAGGCGCTGTTTAACTAACGCATGATAGTTTAATGACATAAGGTAGTTTAAACGGAGACTGGAGTGAAAAAGTTTCGATGGGGCGTTCTGGTTGTCGCTGTGCTGGCTTGCTTGCTGCTATGGGCGCAGGTGTTCAATATGATGTGCGATCAGGACGTACAATTTTTCAACGGAATTTGTACCATCAATCAATTTATCCCGTGGTGATATCATTTTTTCAACGGTAGATTTCCTTCCTGTGTGGCAGTGGTAGAATGGCGCCTCTACTTAGAGGTGGTGAAATGAACGAAGTTGTAAATTCAGGCGTGATGAACATTGCGTCTTTGGTTGTATCGGTGGTAGTTCTCGCTATTGGGCTCATCTTGTGGTTTTTCATCAACCGTGCCAGTTCACGGACTAACGAACAGATTGAACTTCTTGAGGCATTGCTGGATCAGCAAAAACGGCAAAATGCGCTGTTACGTCGTTTGTGCGAAGCAAGCGAACCTGAAAAAACAGATACCAGTGCTGCAGAGAACCAAAAAGCGGCTGAAGATGACGATATCATCCGCCTGGTAGCTGAACGGTAATCCGTCCTCAAATTTGAGTAACCCTGGTGTTAACGGGTTACTCATCTTATCATTCATATATGCACTATAGTGGTGCAATTGATTTAAATTAATACTCTGGTCTGACTTCAATTATTTATCGTGTTATTTATTTCATAACATCGATATCGGAAAAAGATATTTACCCCGCTAAGTTATTGGGATGTTTACATCGGAATTGTGATCAATCACGGTATTGTTTATTAGCGAAACGTTTCTCTTCTCACTTTTTAGTATTTCATCAATTTTTCTTATTTTAAAATAATAATATGCCTTAAGTATAGTTTCTTTATTGTACTCGAGTTTGTTGTTAACTGACTGTTTTATGGAGTGAATTTATATAATATTTTATTCGTTATATATCATAAAAAGTGATATCGCTCGCATTGCGTAATAAGTTGTAGTGCTGCTCTGGAAGAACTGAACTTATTGAACTATGTTAGAAACTACATCAGATCAAGTATCTGTTTGTAATGGTATGGTTAAGTGCATCGATATATCGACATGTATTCCGTTGCATAAATGTGCAAAAAAGTGGAAGGCGTATCGAGATTTGTGCGGCTGATCGAGACATGTTTAAAAATGGCTTGCCATAATTAACGTTGTATGTGATAACAGTTTCGGGTTAAACGAGGTACAGTTCTGTTTATGTGTGGCATTTTCAGTAAAGAAGTCCTGAGTAAACACGTTGTCGTTGAATACCGCTTCTCTGCCGAGCCTTATATTAGTGCCTCATGCAGTAATGTGTCAGTTTTATCTCTGTAATGCCTGCGGGCGAAGAAAACAATCTAAGGAATTTTTCAAATGGCAAAGATTAAAGGTCAGGTTAAGTGGTTCAACGAGTCTAAAGGTTTTGGCTTCATTACTCCGGCTGATGGCAGCAAAGATGTATTCGTACACTTTTCCGCTATCCAGGGTAATGGCTTCAAAACTCTGGCCGAAGGCCAGAACGTTGAGTTCGAAATTCAGGACGGCCAGAAAGGTCCGGCAGCTGTTAACGTAACAGCAATCTGATCGAAACCACTGATCTGAAGTGTAAACGCGCTTCAATCTCGCTATCAAGCCTCGTCCAAATGCGAGGCTTTTTACTTTGTTTTATTCGCGCTCTTGCCTGCGGATATTTGCCCGTCGCGCAATTCGCGTTACACTTGCGGCCTTTAGTATCCTGCCGGAGTTGTCATGTCGTTTTCCTGTCCACTTTGTCATCAGCCGCTATCGCTTGAAAAAAACAGCTATATCTGTCCCAAACGGCATCAATTTGATATGGCGAAAGAGGGATATGTTAATTTGCTGCCCGTTCAGCATAAACGATCCCGCGATCCGGGTGATAGTGCGGAAATGATGCAAGCGCGGCGTACATTTTTAGATGCCGGGCATTATCAGCCGCTTCGTGATGCGATAGTTGCTCAGTTGTGTGATTGTCTTGATGAGCACGCAACGGCAATACTGGATATTGGCTGTGGGGAAGGGTACTACACTCATGCTTTTGCCGAGGCATTGCCGGGTGTGACTACTTTTGGTCTGGATGTCTCTAAGGTCGCGATTAAGGCTGCTGCAAAACGCTATCAGCAGGTCACCTTTTGTGTCGCGTCCAGCCATCGTCTGCCGTTTTCTGAGACCAGTATGGATGCCGTTGTCCGTATCTACGCGCCGTGCAAAGCAGAAGAATTAGCGCGCGTGGTCAAACCGGGAGGATGGGTCATTACCGCTACCCCGGGACCACGACATTTAATGGAGCTGAAGGGGCTGATTTACGACGAAGTACATCTACATGCGCTCCATACGGAACAACTGGAAGGTTTTACATTACAGCAGAGCGATGAATTGTGTTATCCGATGCGCCTGCGCGGAGATGAGGCCGTTGCGTTGTTACAGATGACACCGTTTGCCTGGCGCGCCAAGCCAGAAGTCTGGCAAACGCTGGCGGCAAAAGAAGAATTTGATTGCCAGACGGACTTTAATATTCACGTCTGGCAACGAACAAATTAGCCGTGGTAGTGCGTCCAGAGGATCTGGACGCCAATGCCAATAAGCACCAGCCCGCCAAGAATTTCCGCTTTTTTGCCAATAATTGAACCGATAAAGCGACCTACCATCATACCTAATGTTGACATGATCAAGGTGGCGCAGCCAATCGCCAGCGCAGTAGCAATAATATTAACTTGCAGGAAGGCCAGACCAACACCAACCGCCATGGCATCCAGACTGGTGGCAATTGCGGTAGTTACCAGCAACCAGAAACCGTGACGACGACGCGGTTCTTCATCCTCATCGTCTCCACCACGAAAACCCTCAATAATCATTCGCCCGCCGAGAAATATCAGCAGTACAAACGCAATCCAGTGGTTCCACTCGAGAACAAAACGGCTGGCTAACATGCCCATACCCCAGCCAATCAGCGGCGTCAGCGTTTCAACGGCACCAAAAATAAGGCCAGTGCGCAGGGCTTCAGAAAATTTCGGTTTATGGAGGGTGGCACCTTTACCGATTGATGCAGCAAAGGCATCCATCGACATACCAAAAGCAAGAAGAACAGTAGCAGTGATATTCATGACAACGTCCTGACCGGGGTATCCATAAAACACATCACCGCCCCCAGCAAACATGCACACATGAACGACAAGAAGCGCCCATGCAGACATAGCGATTGATGTGCATATGGTCTCGCCTGACTGAAGGTGTTCAGTCCGTACGTGCCACGTTTTGCAACGAGTATGTTGACACGTACATTTCCGGAATCTGGAAATCGGCTACTCCCCAAATGAGGGCGCAACCTTAACATATTTTGAGAATATAAAACAACTGTTGGGATATATTATTGTATTGTATTATTGATAACGATTTTCATTTAGATTTATATATCAATAAAACGTTAAAATAAATAACAAATAAGAGAAGGAATAATATAGCCTAAGCTATGTCTGGTTATTAAAAATACACTAAACATAGCTTCGGCTAAATCTATAACTTATTGAGTTGACACGAGAAGTTTATAAATTTTTTCCAGATCGTCGATATTTCGAACGCGGATTAATAAACGGCGCTGTTCTAATTGCATCACCAGTACGCCATCTTCCGATAAGTTCATCGCTTTAATTCGGCGATATTCAATCCAGACATTGGCGAAGAAAAAACCTTGCTGTTTAAAAATGATTTTCGGAACCCGGATCCAGAAAATATAAAAGCCCATTAGCGCCAGTGCACTTAATAACCAGGTGGTTATTTGTGCGCCATGGTTGGTCACATTGTTATAAATAAGAATGACAATCAGCCCGACGAAGATAACGCTATCGATGCGACCGCGCCGGAGCAAAGGAATTGCCAGCAGGGTGGGGCCGTTGCGTCGGGGCATGATGAACTGATCGTATATCGCAAAGGCCAGGAGTGCGGCGATGAACAGAATCAGTACCAGATCCGTGATTGTCATTAATCCTCCAGATAAAAAAACGGGGCCAATAGGCCCCGGTAGTGTACAACAGTATTACAGTCCCAGCAGGCCGCAAGCGTAACCAGCGATACCGATGACGAAGAAGCCAACGATGATCCACAGAGGGTTAACTTTTTTGCGCAGCAGCCACATACAGGCGAAAGTCAGCAACAGCGGCACCAGGCCTGGCATTAACTGGTCAAGAATGGTCTGGACAGTGGTAACGTGCTCTTTACCCGTCTGGTCGGTGATGCGAGAGACTACCAGCGGTATGTTGACATGTGTCCACTTGTTAACCAATGCCCCCATGACAAACAGGCCGAGAATAGACGCCCCTTCCGTCAGTTTTTGCAGGAAGCCGCCACCCATATCTTTAACGATATCGATACCTTTGGAGTAACCATACGCTACGCCGTAGTAACGGGTTGCCAGGCGTACCAGGTTAAACAGAATAAAGAACAGCAGCGGACCTAACAGGCTGCCGCTCATTGCGATCCCGGCACCCAGCGCCGCGAATACCGGACGTACCGTACCCCAGAAGATCGGGTCGCCCACGCCTGCCAGCGGCCCCATCAGACCTACTTTGATACCGTTGATAGCACCGTCGTCGATCTCTGCGCCGTTAGCGCGCTGTTCTTCCAGCGCCAGGGTTACGCCGAGGATTGGCGCCGCCACAAACGGTTGGGTGTTAAAGAATTCGAGGTGACGTTTAATCGCCTGTTTACGGGCATCGTTGTTCTCAGGATAGAGGCGACGAATCGCCGGAACCATAGAGAAGCAGAAACCCAGTGCCTGCATACGTTCGAAGTTCCATGAACCCTGGAAGAGGTTAGAACGCAGGAAGACGCCACGAATATCACTCGGAGTGAGTTTTTTCTCGGTGGTAGTTTGAGTTGTATCAACCATTTCGCTCACCTGTTAGTCCAGTTCGTTATCGAGATCGTTGTTACCAGCAGCCTGAACAGGCGCACCGGCTACGCGGTTATATTTCGGGCTAAGTTGGATGTAGAGCACTGCCATAACAGTACCAATCACACCCAGAGCAACCAGGTTAAAGTTGGTGAATGCTGCGGTTACGAAGCCGAGGTAGAAGAACGGCATCAGGTATCCAGCACGCATCATGTTGATAACCATCGCATAACCAACCACCACGATCATGCCACCGGCGATATTCAGACCATTAGTCACCACTTCCGGAATGGCGTTCAGCATGTTCTGAACTTCACTGGTGCCTACAGACAGCGCAACAATCACGGCCGGGATAGCCACACGCATCGCTTGCAGGAACAGAGAAGAAACGTGGATCCAGGAAATTGCCGTCAGGTTGCCATTATCAGCCGCCTTATCCGCAGCGTGCTGGAAAGCAACGGTGATGGTACGAACGATGATGGTCAGCACCTGACCCGCAGCGGCCAGCGGGATTGCCAGCGCGATACCGGCACCGATGCTCTGATGACCAGCGATAACCAGAATGGTAGAAATGATGGAAGCCAGAGCGGCATCAGGCGCAACTGCGGCACCGATGTTCATCCAGCCAAGTGCGATCATTTCCAGAGTCCCACCGATAATAATACCGGTTTTCATATCGCCAAGAACGATACCCACCAGGGTACAGGCGATTAGCGGACGGTGAAACTGAAATTCATCGAGGATTGATCCCATACCTGCGATACAGGCTACGATAAATACCAGCACAATTTGAAGAGTGGTAATCTCCATTGTACTTCTCCTGTTTACGTAAGACTTAAGTGTGAAAACTGAGTGATAATCAACACAATACGTTACTTATCGATTTTGCTGATCAGATCCATCATTTTCAGTTTCGGATCGGTGGAAACCTTACGGACTTCCAGTTCGATACCACGCGCATTCAGTTTTTTGAACGCTTCGATATCTTTTTCATCAACCGAAACCGCGTTATTCACCTGGGTTTTACCCTGACGGAATGCCATACCGCCAACGTTAACAGAGGTAATTTTCACGCCGCCTTCAACGAGGCGCTCAACATCTGTCGGGTTGGTGAATAACAGCATTACACGTTCGCCAGCATATTTCGGGTTGTTGTAGACACGGATCATCTTGGCAACATCAACCACGTGTGCTGTTACGCCCGGAGGTGCAACCTGGGTGAGCAGTGTCTTACGAACGGTATCCGCAGCCACTTCATCACTAACAACGATAATACGGGAGACATTGGTTTCTTTGGTCCAGCGGGTAGCGACCTGACCGTGAATCAGACGATCGTCGATACGCGCAAGGCCAATAACCATGTAGTCATTTGGTCCCATTGGTTTTGCCGGAGTTGGAGCCGCTTTTGGTGCGGCGGCGGCGGGTGCTGGCGCTGCTTTTTCAACCGGTTTGGCTTTCAGTGCTTTCACGCCTTCACGGCCTGTTTCTACTGCCAGCGCCACCAGTTCATCAAAGCCAGGGTCATCATCACGAGCCATTAACGTTTCCACCAGCATTGGAATGTTAACGCCTGCGATCACTTCATAATGCTCTTTGTCGACGACAATACGGCTGGCAGCATTGAACGGGCTGCCGCCCCATGTATCAACGAGAAACAGCACGCCTTTAGTGGTGTCGAGTTTTGCCAACTGAGCGTTGTACTTTTCAATCAGCGTTTCGGCATTTTCACCTGGAACGAAATCGATCCAGCCGACGTTTTCCTGCTCGCCTAACAGCATCTCTGCCGTTTTAAGCAACTGCTCTGCAGCCCAACCATGTGTGCCTATAACAATAGCAATGGTCACTTGCTACCTCCTTTATTATTGTTAACACCTCAACGTGCCAGATGTATTTTTTGAATCGTCGTCCACAATCGAATCGATTCAGATAAGGGTTACAACCAAAAACCCCCTGCGTTTCGCGATTTATTTTAGATAGCGAAAAAAATATTTTATGTGATGAGGATCCGTAATTTAACTTTGGATTAGCAAAATTCCGAAAGGTAAAATACCCTCGTTACATTCGTTTGCAAAGGAAGGTAAATCTTTGCCAAATCAGAGTTCTCTCTGATATGTTTAACTCCCGTTTAACAATCAAGGAGTATGGGGCAGCAGCCCGCAGTATGGATCGTCACCGACGTCATTTCAGCATCAGGCCTTTCAGCGCCTGCCTTTCTGGCATTTTTTGCCGCACCTTTTGTTTGCATTTTGTCGTTACGCCTGCATTATTTCTGGCGCCGAATAGCTATTCCTTAAGCAGGAGCTTGTCATGGAATTCTTAATGGACCCCTCGATTTGGGCGGGGCTACTCACGCTTGTCGTTCTTGAAATCGTGCTGGGTATCGATAACCTGGTTTTTATCGCCATTCTTGCCGATAAACTGCCGCCAAAACAACGTGATAAAGCACGTTTGTTGGGGCTGTCGCTGGCGCTGATCATGCGTCTGGGACTGTTATCGCTGATTTCATGGATGGTCACCCTGACCAAACCGCTATTTACCGTGATGGATTTTTCCTTCTCCGGCCGCGATCTGATTATGTTGCTCGGGGGGATATTCTTGTTGTTTAAAGCGACAACGGAGCTACATGAACGGCTGGAAAACCGCGATCATGATTCTGGTCATGGCAAAGGCTATGCCAGTTTCTGGGTGGTCGTAACACAGATTGTCATCCTTGATGCCGTCTTCTCGCTGGATGCGGTGATTACTGCAGTAGGGATGGTCAACCATCTGCCGGTGATGATGGCAGCGGTGGTGATTGCGATGGCAGTCATGTTGCTGGCATCGAAACCGCTGACGCGATTCGTTAACCAGCATCCAACGGTAGTGGTGCTCTGTCTGAGCTTCCTGTTAATGATTGGTCTGAGTCTGGTAGCAGAAGGCTTTGGTTTCCACATTCCGAAAGGTTACCTGTATGCCGCGATTGGCTTCTCGATCATTATCGAAGTATTTAACCAAATTGCGCGCCGTAACTTTATTCGTCACCAGTCGGCTTTACCGCTGCGTGCACGTACTGCTGATGCCATCCTGCGTTTGATGGGCGGTAAACGTCAGGCGAATGTGCAGCATGATGCGGATAACCCGATGCCGATCCCGGTGCCGGAAGGTGCGTTTGCCGAAGAAGAGCGATACATGATTAACGGTGTACTGACTCTGGCGTCGCGCTCTCTGCGCGGGATTATGACGCCGCGCGGAGAAATCAGCTGGGTTGACGCTAACCTTAGTGTCGATGAAATCCGTGAGCAGTTGCTTTCTTCGCCACATAGCCTGTTCCCGGTATGTCGCGGAGAACTGGATGAAATCATCGGTATCGTGCGTGCGAAAGAACTGCTGGTGGCACTGGAAGAGGGCGTTGATGTAGCGGCGATTGCTTCGGCGTCTCCGGCGATTATCGTTCCGGAAACCCTCGATCCGATCAATCTGCTGGGCGTGCTGCGTCGCGCTCGCGGTAGTTTTGTGATCGTGACCAACGAGTTTGGTGTGGTGCAAGGTCTGGTTACGCCTCTGGATGTGCTGGAAGCCATTGCAGGTGAGTTCCCGGATGCTGATGAAACGCCGGAAATCATTACCGACGGCGACGGCTGGCTGGTAAAAGGTGGTACAGACCTCCACGCCTTACAGCAGGCGCTTGATGTTGAGCACCTTGCTGATGACGATGATATCGCGACGGTCGCAGGTCTGGTGATTTCTGCAAATGGTCACATCCCGCGTGCGGGCGATGTGATTAACGTAGGGCCGTTGCATATTACCATTGTTGAAGCTAACGATTATCGTGTTGACCTGGTTCGTATTGTTAAAGAGCAACTGGCTCACGACGAAGACGAATAATCATTAACGAAATGGCATAACGGGCGTGATATGCCCATTATGCCGGGCGGGCGGCGGTTGGCTGCCCGCCAGCCATTTTGGGAAATCACGCAGCGGCATTGGTTGCGCGTACAAATATCCTTGTAAAATATGCACCCCATGACGGCGTAAATATTTTGCCTGTTCTTGCGTTTCTACGCCCTCCGCCACCAGTTCAATATTCAGTCTTTGCCCCAACGCAATGATGATATCGGTTATCGTCGAGTTAACCGCGTCTGAACCAATTGCAGCGGTGAATGACTTATCAATTTTCAGGACGTCAGGGCGTAACGTTTCCAGCCAGGAAAACGAACTGTTGCCGGTGCCGAAATCATCAATCGCCAGTTTGACGTTTTTACGATGCAGTTCGCGGGCAATCCGATAATCAACATCCAGTAAGGCATCGCGCTCGGTTATTTCAAGGATGAGTTGCTGAATCGGGTGAGCACTGAACCAGTACTGATTAAGATCTTTCAACAGCACGCCACGGCGAAAATGGCTGGGGGCGACGTTAATCCCAATGTGAAACTGGTTGCTTATTGGAAAAACGTGGATTTGACGGATGGTTTCCATCATCACATAACGGGTAAGCGGCACTATCAGGTGATGTTCTTCCGCAATAGGGATAAACACATCCGGCGAGATCCAACCCTGACGTGGGTTATTCCAGCGCAGCAATATCTCTACGCCAATACATTGCTGACTACGTGCGTTTAGTAAAGGTTGACAGAATAGCTCGAACTCATGTTGCGCAAGGCCAAGATTAATTTCGCGCGAAAAACTCATTCTGTGTGCGGTTGCAAGCCATGCAACATAACCCACCAGTAAACTCAACAGTACAGCCAGCGGGAGCTGACTGGGAAGATGATGCAACGCCAGTTGCGTCGCACCAGGTCCGCTGACGCTAATGGTAAAAGGAAAATTTTGCGATGAAACCTGGTAACGTTCATTGCCATTAAGCGGAGGTAAAGAATCAACCAGACCGTCATCATAGAGTAAATGGCGATCGGCCACCGTCAGGCTGGCGTTTCTAATTTGCGGCAACTGCGGCTCCAGTAACATCGTCGTCAATAACCCAATGTTGATCATCTCCAGAACGCCATCACCGCTATGTGATGACAAGGGATACCACTGGATCAGCACTGGGCTACCTTTAATCAACACGCGATCGGTGGAAAGACGCAGAAGAGGCCGTGGGGCAGGCAAATCGGCTTGAATATCATAAACAGGGACATTTCGATAGCCAAAAATACTGGAGCAATAGAGCGTACCGTTTTGAACCAGACCAATAGAACGCACGGTTTGCAGTTTTGCGGCCTGTTTGCGTAGAGGCAAATGAGCGACTGAGCAGGGGAGGCCAATCAACGGAAGTAAAAGCTCGCGTCCTTCCTGAAGGGGCTGCAAGACTTTATCCAGCTCTTCAACAGCGTGATTGGCGAAGAGGATCACCCGCTGTTGATTTAAGTTACGCTGTGAAATAAACCGCACGCTTAGTGTCGCTACAAGCGTAAAAAGTGCGCAAATTGTACAAACAATCATTCGATTACGGCGATAGGTTTTAATGATCCGTTGTGCTTTTTGCATGCGGGCCGCCCTGTAAGCGCATGGCAACAAACGCCTGACGCAACAGTGGAAGTGTAGTGGGGAAATTTACAGCAGACGAGAAAGCGAGAGAAATTCGCCCATCCGTTGCAGATGGGCGAAAGAAAAGTATTAGTCACACTGGACTTTAATTGCCAGACCGCCGCGAGAGGTTTCACGGTATTTGGCGTTCATGTCCTTACCTGTTTCGTACATTGTCTCGATGACCTTATCCAGCGAGACGCGCGGTGCACTGGTGCGGCGTAAGGCCATGCGTGCGGCATTGATCGCTTTCACAGAGGCAATGGCGTTACGTTCAATGCACGGCACCTGAACCTGACCTGCAACCGGGTCACAAGTTAGACCAAGGTTGTGTTCCATGCCAATTTCCGCCGCCACACAAACCTGTTCCGGGCTACCGCCCAACAGTTCTGCAAGACCCGCAGCAGCCATTGAACAGGCAACACCCACTTCGCCCTGACAACCCACTTCAGCACCGGAAATAGAGGCATTCATTTTATATAATGCGCCAATTGCCCCGGCCGCCATAAAGTAACGGGTATAGATGTCCGGGCTGACCGATTCAATAAAGTGGTCATAGTAAGCCAGCACTGCCGGAACGATGCCGCAGGCTCCGTTGGTTGGTGCAGTTACCACGCGACCACCGGCGGCGTTTTCTTCGTTTACCGCCAGCGCAAACATATTTACCCAGTCGATGACATTCATCGGATCGTTAGACAGTTTATCGCTGGAAACCAGCATCCGGCGCAGGGCAGACGCACGGCGTGGAACACGCAGCGGGCCAGGCAATACGCCTTCGGTATTCATTCCGCGATCGATACATGCCTGCATGGTTTGCCAGACATGAGCAAAATATTCATCGATCTCTTTTTTGCTGTGCAGCGCCAGTTCGTTTTGCATTGCCAGACCGGAAAGGGAATAACCAGTTTCATTACAGTACGCCAGCAGCTCAGTGGCGGATTTGAACGGATACGGCACGCTCACGTCGTTTGCGGCATCCTGACCAAAATGTTCTTCATCGACGATAAAGCCGCCGCCGATGGAATAATAAGTTTTGCTGTAGACGACTTCATCACCGTTATAAGCATGGATTTGCATACCGTTTTCATGCAACGGCAGGTTGCCGTTATGAAAACGCATACCGTTGTCACGCGGAAAATCCACTTCATGCCGTCCCTGCGCCAGCAGCAGGCGTTCGCGCTCTTCTACGTCGCGAATAAAACCGGGAATACTGTCGATATCCACGGTGGCAGGTTCGTTACCTGCAAGACCCATAATAATGGCGATATCGGTATGGTGGCCTTTACCCGTCAGCGACAGTGAACCATAAACGTCCACGGCAACGCGGGTAATGCTATCCAGTAAGCCTTTTTCGACCAGATCATCGACGAACTGTTTACCTGCCTTCATAGGCCCTACGGTATGGGAAGATGAGGGACCAATCCCCACCTTAAACATGTCGAATAGACTAATCACGATAATACTCCTGACAAGGTGACTGGACATCCAGTAACGAACTAATAACAACGCATAGTGTAAGAGGGAACGCGGCGACAGGCTTAACTATTCACATGAATTAAACTAATCAAAAACCGCGATTTAACTAATATTGCGATGATTGTCTCAAGTAGTGTTTTGTAGATGTAAAGATAAGTATAGTCAGGATTTCACACCAATTTGCAGCGCCAGCTCACGAATTATGCCTGCGGTCATTCCCCATACAAAATACTGTTCGTACCAGGAAAGCCATACCCGATGTGAATCACCACGGCGGTAGATATCTAACGGGTGATAACGACCCAGATGTAATGCCTGGGCGAGCGGCATTTCAAACACTGCGGAAACTTCATCTTCACTGGCTCGATAAGGTAAATCAGGCGGGATAATGCCGACCACTGGCGTTACCTGGTAGCCCGTTACGCTATCGACGGGCGGCAGCACGCCGATAACTTCGACGGCGGAAGGGGGGATAGCAACCTCTTCTTCGGCTTCGCGCAACGCAGCGGCAATAACTGACGAATCAGTGTCATCTACTGCACCACCAGGAAACGCCACCTGTCCGGCGTGTTTGCGCAGATGAATAGAACGCTGTGTGAGCAATAACCCCGGCTGCGATCGGCGAACGATAGGGATTAACACGGCAGCCTGACGATGATTTAAGGTTTCCCGGTTTATTTGCGGGCGTAAAAGTTGAAAGCGCGATAAAAAATCATCAAGCGTCAGGCTACGGTAGTCCACGTCTTACTTCTCCAGTTGGCGTAATATCCTATTAACTTTATCAAAAGTTTCCTGATATTCCGCTTCTTCCTGACTATCGGCGACAATACCGCCGCCCGCAGAACAGTAAATTTGACCGTTAATGGCAGTCAGCGTGCGGATAGTGATGCTGGTATCCATATTGCCACAGAAGCTCAAATAGCCAATGCTTCCGCACCAGGCGTTGCGTTGCTGCGGTTCCAGTTCATCGATAATTTCCATTGCCCGTACTTTCGGAGCCCCGGTTATTGAGCCACCAGGAAAAGCTGCGCGCAGCAGATCGCTGGCATGAAGTTGTTCGGGTAGTTGAGCTGTAATGGTGCTCACCAGGTGGTGCACAGCGGGAAAAGGTTCCACCACAAACAGTTCCGGCACTTTTACTGAACCAGGCACCGCAACGCGACCAATATCATTACGCATTAAATCAACAATCATCAGGTTTTCAGCGCGATCTTTTGGCGAGTTCGCCAGTTTTTCTGCCTGTTTGCTATCTTCCAGAGGAGCGGGCAGACGTGGCAGTGTGCCTTTAATTGGACGGGTCTGGATCTCACCGTCATCACAAAGAATAAAACGCTCTGGCGAGAGGCTTAAAATTGTGCCTTGTTCCAGACGCAGGAATGCGCTAAACGGCGCGTGATTGGCCTGATTAAGCTGAACGAATGCCTGCCATTCATCACCGCAATAGGTAGCCTGAAAACGCTGGGCGAGATTCACCTGGTAACAGTCGCCACTGTGCAAATATTCCTGCACCTGACGAAATTTTTCGCCATACTGTTCGCGGCTCATATTAGATTGCCAGGCTGAGGTTAGCGCAAAATCACCCTGTGGTGTGATTTGCTGGTTTTCCAGCCAGGCCAGACGGGCATTGACATCATCATGACTCAGCAAAGAAACAGCCTGGCGCTGGTGGTCGACAATCAGTGCCCAGTCGTAAATACCTACCGCCATATCAGGCAGGTCGATATCTCTCTGCGCCACTTCTGGCAGTGACTCAAAACGGCGACCCAGATCGTAACCAAATAAACCCAGCGCGCCACCCTGAAATGGCAAGTCATCGTTATGCGACGGGTGAATGTTTGCACGCTCCAGCGCCTGCTGGAGTACTGTTAACGGATCGTCAGCGGTTGTTGTGCGGGTTTCGCCTTTACACAAAACAGTTTCACTGCCGTAAGTTGTTAAGGTGCAAATCGGGTCTGCCACCACAATATCAAAGCGGCTATACGGATGCTCGGCATAGCCAGAGTGCAAAAGCATCGCCCATGGCAGGTGGCTTAAGCGGGAAAAATAAAATTCAGCGGCGTCCTGACGCCAGGGTAAAGTAATCACAGCGGGAGATAACGTCTTCATCAGTCCTGACTCTACTGGCTATGTGCCGGGTAGCATGAAATAATTAGCGCCAACAATTTAGCAGGAGTTAACAATGTTTGCAGGTTTACCTTCACTCACCCATGAACAGCAGCAAAAAGCCGTTGAGCGTATTCAGGAACTGATGGCACAGGGGATGAGCAGCGGTCAGGCAATCGCACTGGTAGCTGAAGAGTTACGCGCCAACCATTCCGGCGAGCGGATTGTGGCGCGTTTTGAGGATGAAGACGAGTAATACAATGTTAGTTTCAACAGGGCGCATTATGACAAGCGAACCCTTTGGCCCGTAGCGTTTGAACCAGAAAATTGAGGGGCTGTACTGGTTGAATGAATTAAGTAGTGTTTTTGATGGTTAGAAAAAAAGGACGCTTTTATGTGATAAAAAAGCGTCCTGGCTCATTTGGGCTGGTAGAGATTTAACTTATACCAGTGCTTTAAGCTCTTCCTGCATATAGGACGAGAAGTATTCTGGATTTTTAATCACCACGCGTTCGCCAGATTCCATTTTTTTTGCCCATCCCACCATTTTTTCCGTGAATCCAGGATTCCAGCCTTCCTGTTCGGCTCGCGCAGTAATATCGGCGGTACTCGCGGGTACTCCCAGTTCTTTCAAATATTTAAATATTCCCTTCGCCGTACTTTCATTCATAGAGCTGGGGGTTGGTGTTGATATATCCATGGCACCAATAAAATCCAGGGCTTTATCTATTACAGCAGGCATATTCTTGTCCTTAAATTAACCACGTGATCGATAAGGCTATATATGACATTAAATTGCGCCTAATATCAAAAGGATTATAACGATATCTCATTAGTTAACCTGTTGACATTCAGGTATTTTAAAGGTAGCAGGTCATGGCGGGTTATCTAGTGATGTGCCGAAAATTAACAGCAAATCGTAGTACCGCAGCCAAGTTGTTCAGGCAAGGAAGGGCAAGAAAGAAAAGCAGCGTAAGTTAATCAAGTGATTAACATAATGGTTTGATTTTTGCGATTAATATCATTTTTGTATAAATACAGCAGGAATCATAAAAATAAATTATCATCCAGGGTACTACCCATTTAAAGTAAGACCTTAAGCACTGGCCGATTTGTTCATGATCGACCAGTTTTTCGATAAATTATCGTGTGATTTTTGCCTTGATATAATTATCTTCCGGAATTAAACCGCCGCAATAATTTTAATTTCAACTTTATACTTCGGGTTCATCAATCCCGCTTGCACCGTGCAGCGCACCGGCGCGTGACCCGCGACAACCCAGGCGTCCCAGGCTTTATTCATTGCAGCGAAGTCGTTTTTATCGGCCAGGAAAATCGTGGCATCCAGAATACTCGACTTATTGCTGCCCTGTTTTTCCAGTACCGCGTCAATTTGCGCCAGCGTATTCGCGGTCTGCTCAAACGCATCGGCGTCAAGGTTTTCCGGTACGCCGGTGTAGTAGAGCGTGTTGTTGTGGATCACCACATCAGACCAGCGGGCTTCGGCGTCAATACGAACGATAGTCATCATTTTGTCCTCATCATCATTCCATTTTTGTGCTGCAAAGACTGCCACAATGTAAGGTCGCCGTCACCACTTCAGCTGGCGAAAAGCAACCTGGCCTGACATAATCCCTGTTCAAATCAACAGGGGGTAGTGTGACGGACGATTTTGCACCAGACGGTCAACTGGCGAAAGCGATACCTGGCTTTAAGCCGCGTGAACCACAGCGACAGATGGCGGTAGCCGTCGCTGGGGCGATAGAAAAAAGCCAGCCGCTGGTGGTGGAAGCGGGAACCGGTACGGGCAAAACCTACGCTTACCTTGCCCCTGCGCTGCGGGCAAAAAAGAAAGTCATTATCTCGACCGGCTCAAAAGCGTTGCAGGATCAGCTCTACAGCCGTGATTTGCCAACGGTCTCAAAGGCATTGAAATACACGGGCAACGTGGCGCTGCTGAAAGGGCGCTCAAACTATCTCTGCCTCGAACGTCTCGAACAGCAGGCGCTGGCGGGCGGCGATCTGCCGGTACAAATTTTAAGCGATGTGATCCTGCTGCGCTCCTGGTCCAATCAAACAGTCGATGGCGATATCAGCACCTGCGTCAGTGTCGCGGAAGATTCACAGGCATGGCCGTTGGTCACCAGCACCAACGACAACTGCCTAGGCAGTGACTGCCCGATGTATAAAGATTGCTTTGTGGTCAAAGCACGCAAAAAAGCGATGGATGCCGATGTGGTGGTGGTAAACCATCATCTTTTTCTGGCGGATATGGTGGTGAAAGAGAGTGGTTTTGGCGAACTGATCCCGGAAGCAGACGTCATGATCTTCGACGAAGCCCACCAGTTGCCGGACATTGCCAGCCAGTATTTTGGGCAATCACTCTCCAGTCGACAATTGCTCGATCTGGCAAAAGACATCACCATCGCCTATCGCACCGAATTAAAAGACACTCAGCAGTTACAAAAGTGCGCTGACCGTCTTGCCCAGAGTGCGCAGGATTTTCGTCTGCAACTCGGTGAGCCAGGTTATCGCGGTAACCTGCGTGAGCTGTTAGCTAATCCGCAAATTCAGCGGGCATTTTTACTGCTCGATGACACCCTGGAACTTTGTTACGACGTGGCGAAACTGTCACTGGGGCGTTCCGCCTTGCTGGATGCGGCATTTGAGCGCGCCACGTTATATCGCACTCGACTGAAGCGGCTAAAAGAGATCAATCAGCCGGGCTACAGCTACTGGTACGAATGCACTTCGCGCCATTTTACTCTGGCTCTCACGCCGCTCAGCGTGGCGGATAAATTCAAAGAGTTAATGGCGCAAAAGCCCGGTAGCTGGATCTTCACCTCAGCAACATTGTCGGTGAATGATGATCTCCATCATTTCACCTCGCGGCTTGGGATAGAACAGGCGGAGTCGTTGTTGTTACCCAGCCCGTTTGATTACAGCCGCCAGGCGTTACTCTGTGTACCGCGCAACCTGCCGCAAACCAATCAACCAGGTTCCGCACGGCAACTGGCGGCAATGCTGCGACCGATCATCGAAGCCAATAACGGTCGTTGTTTTATGCTTTGTACCTCGCACGCCATGATGCGCGATCTGGCCGAGCAGTTCCGCGCTACCATGACGCTTCCCGTTTTGTTGCAGGGGGAAACCAGCAAAGGGCAACTGTTGCAGCAATTTGTCAGTGCCGGTAACGCGCTTCTTGTGGCGACCAGCAGTTTCTGGGAAGGGGTGGACGTGCGCGGCGATACGCTGTCGCTGGTGATTATCGACAAGTTGCCGTTTACCTCGCCAGATGACCCGCTGTTAAAAGCGCGCATGGAAGATTGCCGTTTGCGTGGCGGAGACCCGTTCGATGAAGTGCAGCTACCGGATGCGGTGATTACTCTTAAACAGGGCGTAGGGCGACTGATTCGCGACGCCGACGATCGCGGTGTGCTGGTGATTTGTGACAATCGGCTGGTGATGCGCCCTTACGGTGCGACGTTCCTCGCCAGCCTCCCGCCCGCACCGCGTACCCGTGACATTGCCCGTGCGGTTCGTTTCCTTGCGATACCATCCTCCAGGTAATTTGTTATTGAGTATGGTATGATGCGCGCCTTTTTATTGATCTAAGCACGAAGACCCATGCGAATTCTGGCTATCGATACCGCGACAGAGGCCTGCTCTGTCGCCCTGTGGAACGACGGTACTGTCAACGCTCATTTTGAGCTTTGCCCTCGTGAACATACTCAACGAATCTTACCGATGGTGCAGGATATCCTGACCACCAGCGGAACTTCCCTGACTGACATAAACGCTCTGGCTTACGGACGTGGCCCTGGTAGCTTTACCGGCGTGCGCATCGGTATTGGCATTGCGCAAGGGCTGGCGCTTGGCGCGGAGCTGCCGATGATTGGCGTCTCCACGCTAATGACGATGGCGCAAGGGGCGTGGCGCAAAAACGGCGCAACCCGCGTGCTGGCAGCCATTGACGCGCGAATGGGCGAAGTTTACTGGGCCGAATATCAGCGTGATGAAAACGGTGTCTGGCACGGTGAAGAAACCGAAGCCGTACTCAAACCAGAACTCGTTCATGAGCGGATGCAGCAGCTTTCCGGAGAATGGGTGACGGTGGGAACGGGCTGGCAAGCCTGGCCGGATCTCGGTAAAGATAGCGGGCTGGTTTTGCGCGATGGCGAAGTGTTACTGCCCGCCGCAGAAGATATGCTGCCGATTGCCTGCCAGATGTTTACCGAGGGTAAAACGGTAGCGGTGGAACATGCCGAGCCAGTTTATTTACGTAACAACGTCGCCTGGAAGAAACTTCCGGGCAAAGAATGAATCTTAAGAGTATGCCCTGAGAAAAAAAGGAGTCGCATCATGGCGGTTCAAAAGAATGTTATCAAAGGCATACTGGCAGGTACGTTTGCGCTAATGCTGAGCGGTTGTGTCACTGTGCCGGACGCCATTAAAGGCAGCAGTCCCACGCCGCAACAAGATTTAGTTCGGGTGATGAGTGCGCTGCAGCTGTACGTTGGTCAGGAGGCGCGTTTTGGTGGCAAAGTGGTCGCGGTACAAAACCAGCAAGGGAAAACCCGCCTGGAAATTGCTACCGTACCGCTGGACAGCGGAGCCAGGCCGACGCTGGGAGAACCTTCTCGCGGTCGCATTTATGCAGATGTGAACGGTTTTCTGGACCCGGTGGATTTCCGTGGACAACTGGTCACAGTTGTTGGGCCAATCACCGGTACGGTTGACGGCAAAATCGGCAACACGCCCTATAAATTTATGGTGATGCAGGTAACGGGTTATAAACGTTGGCATTTAACCCAGCAGGTGATTATGCCGCCTCAGCCGATTGATCCGTGGTTTTATGGCGGTCGTGGCTGGCCCTATGGCTACGGCGGATGGGGCTGGTATAATCCTGGCCCCGCGAGAGTACAAACAGTTGTAACTGAATAATTGCTTGTTTTTAAAGAAAAAGAAACAGCGGCTGGTCCGCTGTTTCTGCATTCTTACAGTAACGATAAAAATAAATAGTGACGCGCCTCGCAACCTTTTCGTTGGGTAATTATCAAGCTGGTATGATGAGTTAATATTATGTTAACGGCATGTATATCACTTGGGGTTGCGATGACGACGAACACGCATTTTAGAGGTGAAGAATTGAAGAAGGTTTGGCTTAACCGTTATCCCGCCGATGTTCCGACGGAGATCAACCCTGACCGTTATCAATCTCTGGTGGATATGTTTGAGCAGTCGGTCGCGCGCTACGCCGACAAGCCAGCGTTTGTGAATATGGGGGAGGTGATGACCTTCCGCAAACTGGAAGAACGCAGTCGCGCGTTTGCCGCTTATTTGCAACAAGGGCTGGGGCTGAAGAAGGGCGATCGCGTTGCGCTGATGATGCCTAACTTATTGCAATATCCGGTGGCGCTGTTTGGTATTTTGCGTGCCGGGATGATCGTCGTAAACGTTAACCCGTTGTATACCCCACGCGAACTTGAGCATCAGCTTAACGATAGCGGCGCATCGGCGATTGTCATTGTGTCTAACTTTGCCCATACCCTGGAAAAAGTGGTCGATAAAACCGCCGTCCAGCACGTTATTCTGACTCGTATGGGCGATCAGCTTTCCACGGCAAAAGGCACGGTAGTTAACTTCGTTGTTAAATACATCAAACGTCTGGTGCCGAAATACCATCTGCCAGATGCCATTTCATTTCGTAGCGCCCTGCATAACGGCTACCGGATGCAGTACGTCAAACCTGAACTGGTGCCGGAAGATTTAGCTTTCCTGCAATACACCGGTGGCACCACAGGTGTGGCGAAAGGCGCGATGCTGACTCACCGCAATATGCTGGCGAATCTGGAACAGGTTAACGCGACCTATGGGCCGCTGCTGCATCCGGGTAAAGAGCTGGTGGTAACGGCGCTGCCGCTGTATCACATCTTTGCACTAACCATTAACTGCCTGCTGTTTATTGAACTGGGCGGGCAGAACTTATTAATAACCAACCCACGCGATATTCCGGGGCTGGTGAAAGAGTTAGCGAAATATCCGTTTACCGCTATTACCGGTGTTAACACTTTGTTCAACGCGTTGCTGAACAATAAAGAGTTCCAGCAACTGGATTTCTCCAGTTTGCATTTGTCCGCAGGCGGCGGGATGCCCGTTCAGCAAGTGGTGGCAGAACGCTGGGTAAAACTGACCGGACAATATCTGCTGGAAGGTTATGGCTTAACCGAGTGTGCGCCACTGGTGAGCGTTAACCCGTATGATATTGATTATCACAGCGGTAGCATTGGATTACCGGTGCCATCGACGGAGGCCAAACTGGTGGATGATGACGATAACGAAGTACCACCGGGGCAACCGGGCGAACTTTGTGTCAGAGGTCCTCAGGTGATGTTGGGCTACTGGCAGCGTCCGGATGCCACCGATGAAATCATCAAAAACGGTTGGTTACACACTGGCGATATTGCGGTAATGGATGAAGAAGGATTCCTGCGCATTGTCGATCGTAAAAAAGACATGATTCTGGTTTCCGGTTTTAACGTCTATCCCAACGAGATTGAAGATGTGGTCATGCAGCACCCAGGCGTACAGGAAGTGGCGGCTGTTGGCGTACCTTCTGGCTCCAGTGGTGAAGCGGTGAAAATCTTTGTGGTGAAAAAAGACGCGTCGCTCACTGAAGAGTCACTGGTGACCTTTTGCCGCCGTCAGCTTACGGGCTACAAAGTACCGAAGCTGGTGGAATTTCGTGATGAGTTACCGAAATCTAATGTCGGAAAAATTTTGCGACGAGAATTACGTGACGAAGCGCGCGGCAAAGTGGACAATAAAGCCTGAGCGTTAAGTCAGTCGTCAGACGCCGGTTAATCCGGCGTTTTTTTTGACGCCCACTAAAGAGAATACAATTTGAATTACCAAATGATTACCACGGACGATGCGCTGGCTTCTTTGTGTGAAGCCGTCCGTGCCTTTCCGGCGATAGCCCTGGATACTGAATTTGTACGTACGCGCACCTATTACCCGCAACTGGGGTTGATTCAACTTTTTGATGGCGAGCATCTGGCGCTAATCGATCCTCTTGGGATCAGCGACTGGTCACCGCTAAAGGCAATCTTGCGCGATCCTTCCATCACCAAATTTCTCCATGCGGGCAGTGAAGATCTGGAAGTATTCCTCAATGTCTTTGGCGAATTACCTCAACCCCTGATTGACACGCAAATCCTCGCCGCATTCTGCGGACGCCCGATGTCATGGGGTTTTGCCTCCATGGTGGAAGAGTATTCCGGTGTTACGCTGGACAAGAGCGAATCGCGCACCGACTGGCTCGCCAGACCGTTAACCGAACGTCAGTGCGAATACGCGGCGGCGGATGTCTGGTATCTGTTACCGATCACCGCAAAGCTGATGGTTGAAACCGAAGCCTCTGGCTGGCTACCTGCGGCGCTGGATGAATGCCGCCTGATGCAAATGCGTCGTCAGGAAGTCGTTGCGCCGGAAGATGCCTGGCGTGATATCACCAATGCCTGGCAGTTACGCACACGCCAGTTGGCTTGTTTGCAACTGTTAGCCGACTGGCGATTGCGCAAGGCGCGGGAGCGCGATCTGGCGGTGAACTTTGTCGTGCGTGAAGAACACTTGTGGTCGGTAGCGCGTTATATGCCAGGGAGTCTGGGTGAGCTGGACAGTCTGGGTTTATCCGGTAGCGAAATTCGCTTCCACGGCAAAACGCTGCTGGCGCTGGTAGAGAAAGCGCAGGCATTGCCGGAAGAGGCCTTACCGCAGCCAATGCTTAACCTGATGGATATGCCCGGTTATCGCAAAGCGTTTAAAGCGATTAAGTCGCTGATTACTGACGTGAGCGAAACGCACAAGATCAGCGTCGAATTGCTGGCATCGCGTCGGCAAATCAACCAACTGCTGAACTGGCACTGGAAATTAAAACCGCAGAACAATTTGCCTGAGCTGATTTCCGGCTGGCGTGGTGAGTTGATGGCGGAAGCATTACATAATTTATTGCAGGAATATCCGCAGTAAAACGTTCGTAAGCCGGACAAGGCGCAACCAGCGCCGCATCCGGCTTCGGATAAACTACAGATCCAACACCAGTCGTTTACCCTTCGCGCGCGAACAACAGATCAACATACTCTGCTGGCTGGCGCGCTCTTCATCGCTAAAATACTGGTCCCGATGATCGGCTTCACCTTCCAAAATTGCTGTTTCACAGGTTCCGCATACCCCTTCACGACATAAACATTCCACTTTTGCCGCTTTGTTATTTTCAATGACCTGCAAAATGGTCATCTCTTCTGGTACTACAAACTCTTTCCCGGAACGGGCGAGTACCAGCGTAAAGGCATCGCCGGTTTTGTCTTCAATAGCAAACTGCTCAAAGTGCAGCGTATCGGCGGAGATGCCCAGACGCGCTGCTTCACTTCTCACCGCGTCATTCAGAGCTTCGGGGCCACAGGTATAAATGTGTGTGCCAGGGGCGACATCCGCCAATAATCGCACTAATTCGAGTCGCGTTCCGATCGATGAGTGATGAAAATGAATCTTATCAGTCTGCGGATGTTGGTTTAATTCATCACGAAATGCGCAACTTTCTGGATTTCGCGAGCAGTAATGTAGCTGCCAGTCGACGTCGCTGTGCTGCAACTCTGCCATGTGCGACAGGAAAGGGGTGATACCAATACCGCCCGCGATAAACAGATGCTTTCGAGCCGTGGAAACCAGAGCAAACAGGTTATTGGGTGTCGAGATGGTCAATCGATCGCCCGCTTTTACCTGCTGATGCAAAAAGCGCGAACCGCCGCGCGAGTTCTCTTCCAGCCGAACGGCAATCTGATAACAAGAGGTGTCGAGTGGCGAACTTAGTAGTGAATAAGCATTGCTGTACTGGTTATCACCATCACTCATCTGCACAATGACGTGACTTCCGCCGGTGAACGCAGGCAGCGGTTTGCCATCGGTTGACACCAGCGTGAAGCGTTTCACCTGTTCGGTAAGCGGTTCAATCTGGCTCACCTGTACTTCAAACATTTGATAGTCTGACATTGCTGTACTCCATCAAAAATCAGCCCGGCGGCGGAAAATACCGCCGCCGATGTCATTAGTCCTTAAACACCTGCGCCAGCAGATTATGGAAATGGGCGATACCGTGTTCGGAAATTCCGCTACCGCTACTGTCGGCCATGATGCGCCCCTGACCACGATAGCCACGCGATTTCAGCCCTTTCTGTACGCTTTCAACCAGACGTAAATCTTCCGGACGGAACACATCGCGATACCACTCAATCAGCGATTTTTGCTCATCGGTTAGCTCTTCATTGGTGAAGTAGATATCGTAGTTTTGCAGGGTAGTTTCAGAATCCACCGGGAATTCATAAATGACCGTCATCATCCCTTTGATTGGCGTCACGTTCAGCATAGTGCACGGCCACAGCCAGAAACCGTGGAACGCAGCGTCTGTACCTTCTTCAAATTTAAACGACTGTTCGGACGGTTTGGCGAAACCGTATTGCAGCGTCCAGTTGCCGTGCATGGTGTGCCAGTAACGATCAACCTGAACGGAGTCTGAGAAACCTGGATGCGCCGGACCACAGTGGTAGCACTCAAGATAGTTATCGACAATGTTCTTCCAGTTGGCAGGCGTGCGGGTGGTAAAGCGGGCCGCCAGTTTCAGATCGTGGACTTCCGGGCAGGCTTCCAGCACTTTTGCCGCCAGGCCTGGTAACTGATCTTCTACGCTGGTGGCGTTGGGATCCATGTTGATGAAGACGAATCCGGCATATTCTTCCAGACGCACCGGAACCAGTTGCGCTTTGTCACTATCGAAATTGGCGACGTTTTCACAGTTACGCGCATGAGCCAGGTTGCCATCGAGTTTGAATGCCCAGGCGTGATATGGGCAGGTAATCACATTTTTCGCTTTTCCTTCACCGCTCAATAATTGATGACCACGGTGCGGGCAAACGTTATAGAACGCGCGCAAAACCTTATCACGGCCGCGTACCAGCACGATGCTTTCGCCAATGATCTCACGCGTTACGTAATCATTGGCATTCGCCAGCTCGCTACTGTGAGCGACGCAAATCCAGCTTTTGGCGAAGACGTTCTCTTTTTCATGTTCAAAGGCGTTCTGATCAGTATAAAAGCGGGCAGGAATGGTCCACGCTTCCTGTGGGTTAGCGCAAAAATTTCCGGGTAGTACAAAGTCAGGGCTCAGATTGCTCATAGGGATACCTTTATCGTTAGGATGATGGCGCTCAGTTGTCGCCTTTGAATACGGTTCCCGCAGGGAGCACTGGCGTTTTTTCCGGGGCTTCAACCGGTGTCTGCGGGAGATAATGTTCAATTTGATGAGCCGGAATATCGGCGTAATCCTGTTTCAGCCAGCGAATAAATCCGCCCACTTTCACCAGTAAAATGGCGAGAAAGGGAAGGGCTGTAAGTACGACGGTAGTTTTCATGGTTTCCAGCGATGCGCCGGTGAACAGAATTGAAAGCGGGATCAGGGTGATTACCACGCACCAGAAAAGACGCAGCCCACGGTCTGGATCATCACCTTCCTGAAGATTTCGCGTGCTGGTCGCCGCCATGGTGTAGGCCACCGCATCCATATGCGAGGCGAGGAAAATAATCATCACGCCCAGATAAGCGGCAAGGAACAATTTACCGGCTGGCAACGACATCAGAACTTGTTGAACAGCCGTTTCACCGCCCAACGTTTCCAGCACCTGCGGAACGTTGATTATCCCTTTGATAAACTGATGAATGGCGAAGCTTTCCATCACGCCGAAGAAGAACCAGCAGCCGACGGTGCTACCGAGGATCAGCCCCCAGATAACTTCTTTGATCTTACGACCACGTGATACGCGGGTGACAAACATTGCCACGCCGGGGGTGTAAGAGATCCACCACAGCCAATAGAAAACGGTCCAGTTGCGGGTAAATGAACCATCGCCAAGCGGATCGGTAAATAAGCTCATCTGTAAGAAGTTTTGTGTGGTCAGGCCGATGGCATTGATGATGCTGTTGGTAATAAACTCGGTTGGACCGACAATCAAAACCAGCAATGGCAGCAGGAACGCGCCCCAGCCGACCATTTTGCTCAGACGTTGTAAACCGTTGTTGATACCTATCCACGAGCTTAGGCAAAAAATGCCGCCGGAAAGCAGGATCACAAATGCCTGCACGGTGAAGTTATCGGGTAAACCGGTCAGCGCGGAAAGCCCACGGGTAAAGGTTGCTGCGGTGACAACAAGGGAAATGGTCAGTGCGCCGACAGTGGCGATCAGGAACATTAAGTCCACCAGTTTTCCCCATGGGCCTTGCGGGCGAACGCCGGTAATAGCAGCAATAATGCCGGAAAGACTCAGCCCTTTATTTTTCCGCACATGAAAGTGGTAAGCCATGATTAATGAGGCCAGCGTATAAGTTGCCCAGGCGCTGATGCCCCAATGGAAAAAGGAGTAGGGAACGCTAAATTCCAGTGCCTGCTGTGAACGCGGCACGATATTTAAACCCGGCGTTTGATAATAATAGGCCCACTCCGCTACGCCCCAATAAAGCGTGGAGGAACCTAATCCGGCGCAAATAAACATAAACAGCCAGGAGAGCGTACTGTATTCCGGTTTACCTTCGCCAAGACGAATATTGCCGTATTTGCTGGTGGCTAAATAAATTACCAGCCCCATTGCCAGCAAAACTAATACCTGTACGGCGGAACCCAGCGTGCGGGTAACTAAACTGTATATTGCGTTGGCCGCGTCGGCCGACTGTTGCGGAAAAAGGCTTAATGTGGCTGCGATGAAAAGAATGGCCACCAGGCTGATGCTAATCAGCGGCAAATCTTTTTTCTTAACATTGCTCATCATGAGTCATCTCCTGGGCATAAAAGCCCGTCGCTGGCTTTTGCCAGTTGTAATTATTTGCAGGGTAATGAACTTTTGTTGTGTTTAACAAATTGATTATTTGCATGTTACATAAATTAAACAATTAAGAATACGGAAAGCCATAAAACACGAAACGGAAACAATAAAAGGTGAAATGACGCAGGTTATTTACTGTAAAGAACGAATAAAAAAACCGCGTCAGTGACGCGGTTCAAATAAACTGGTTTGACCTTAACGCAAAATAATTTTGCAAATCGCGTCGGCAACCTGTGGCGTGGTGGCATTACCTTTCATATCGGGTGTTTTCGGCCCGTGAGCAATCACTTCTTCAATCGCTGCCAGAATGTCGTTGTGCGCTTGCTGGAAACGCTCATCGCCATTGCCAAGGAAATCCAGCATCATTGCCCCGGCCCAAATCGTCGCGATAGGGTTGGCAATATTTTTACCGTAGATATCTGGCGCGGAACCGTGGACTGGCTCGAAGAGCGACGGGAAAGTGCGCTCCGGATTCAGGTTGGCTGAAGGCGCAATACCAATCGTACCGGTGCAGGCTGGGCCAAGATCGGAAAGAATGTCGCCAAATAAATTAGATGCTACCACCACATCAAAGCGTTCCGGCTGCATCACAAAGCGCGCGCAGAGAATATCAATATGCTGCTTGTCCCAGTGGATTTCCGGGTAATTTTCTGCCATTGCTTCTACTCGCTCATCCCAGTACGGCATACTAATGGCTAAACCGTTAGATTTCGTGGCAGAAGTCAGGGTTTTGCGCGGGCGGCTTTGTGCCAGCTCAAAAGCATATTGCAAAATGCGATCGACGCCACGGCGGGTAAATACCGATTCCTGGATGACAACTTCATGTTCCGTTCCTTCATTCAGTCGACCGCCCAGAGACGAGTATTCGCCTTCCGTATTTTCGCGCACCACGTAAAAATCGATGTCGCCAGGCTGTTTACCCGCCAGTGGGCAGGGAACGCCGGGAAAGAGGCGTACCGGGCGCAGGTTAACGTACTGATCAAACTCGCGGCGAAATTTCAGCAGCGATCCCCATAACGAAATATGATCCGGAACGGTGTCCGGCCAGCCGACGGCACCAAAGTAGATAGCGTCGAAACCGCTGAGTTGTTCATGCCAGTCGTCCGGCATCATTTTGCCGTGATGGATGTAATACTCGCAACTTGCCCACTCCATATGCTCAAAACTTAAGGCAAAGCCCCAGCGTTCAGCAGCAGCCTGTAACACACGAATCCCTTCAGGAAGGACTTCTTTGCCAATCCCGTCTCCAGGGATCGCAGCAATACGCATCGTTTTCATCATTAGGTTCTCACTTCCTGATCAGCAAAATTGACAACTCCACCATCCTATAATTGACTGATCAGGAATTAATCCCCGCAACTGGTGAAACATAAAACACGAATCATGAATAATTTACCGCTGCTGAACGATTTGCGCGTCTTTATGCTGGTGGCTCGCCGGGCCGGTTTTGCTGCCGTGGCGGAAGAACTGGGCGTTTCACCGGCTTTCGTCAGCAAGCGCATCGCCTTGCTGGAGCAAACCTTGAACGTGGTGCTATTACACCGCACCACCCGTCGCGTCACCATTACGGAGGAAGGCGAGCGGATTTATGAATGGGCGCAGCGGATTTTGCAGGATGTCGGGCAGATGATGGATGAGCTTTCCGACGTGCGCCAGGTGCCGCAGGGAATGCTGCGTATTATCAGCAGTTTTGGTTTTGGACGGCAGGTGGTAGCTCCGGCACTGTCAGCACTTGCGAAAGCGTATCCGCAACTGGAGTTACGTTTTGATGTGGAAGACCGGTTGGTCGATTTGGTCAATGAAGGGGTCGATCTGGATATTCGTATTGGCGACGACATTGCACCTAACTTAATTGCCCGCAAACTGGCGACCAATTACCGTATTCTCTGCGCATCGCCGGGGTTTATTGCGCGATATGGTGCACCGAAACATTTAACGGATCTTTCTGCGTTACCCTGCCTGGTCATAAAAGAGCGCGATCATCCGTTTGGTGTCTGGCAATTGCGCAATAAAGAAGGTCACCATGCCATTAAAGTCACCGGACCGATGTCGTCTAATCATGGTGAAATTGTCCATCAGTGGTGTCTCGATGGGCAGGGAATTGCGCTGCGCTCCTGGTGGGACGTTAGTGAAAATATTGCCAGTGGGCATCTGGTACAGGTTTTACCTGAATATTATCAACCAGCAAATGTCTGGGCTGTTTATGTCTCAAGGCTGGCGACATCCGCAAAAGTACGGATTACGGTAGAGTTTTTGCGCCAATATTTTGCAAATCATTACCCGAATTTTTCACTGGAATGAGTGCAATTTTTTACTCTATTCTCAGGTTGTTGTCAGGTTAAAACCTGATTTTCTCCTTTCTAAGCCGTTGCGGATTGGTTAGCATATTCACCTTTAATCGCGCATGATCCAAAGAGAATTAAAGAGGTTAATGTGTTCGCAGAATATGGGGTTCTGAATTACTGGACCTATCTGGTTGGGGCCATTTTTATCGTGCTGGTGCCAGGGCCGAATACCCTGTTTGTGCTTAAAAATAGCGTTAGTAGTGGAGTGAAAGGCGGTTATCTTGCGGCCTGTGGTGTATTTATTGGCGATGCAGTATTGATGTTTCTGGCGTGGGCCGGTGTAGCAACCTTAATTAAGACCACACCGATATTATTCAATATTGTACGTTATCTTGGCGCGTTTTATTTGCTCTATCTGGGGAGTAAAATTCTTTACGCAACTCTGAAGGGTAAAAATAGCGAGGCCAAATCAGATGAACCTCAATATGGCGCTATTTTCAAGCGTGCGTTAATTTTGAGTCTGACCAATCCAAAAGCCATTTTGTTCTATGTGTCGTTTTTCGTACAGTTTATCGATGTTAATGCGCCACATACGGGGATTTCATTCTTTATTCTGGCGACAACGCTGGAACTGGTAAGCTTCTGTTATTTGAGCTTCCTGATTATTTCAGGTGCTTTTGTCACGCAGTACATTCGTACCAAAAAGAAACTGGCTAAAGTGGGCAACTCACTGATTGGTTTGATGTTCGTGGGTTTCGCTGCCCGACTGGCGACGCTGCAATCCTGATGCTTTCAGCCCGCGTTGTCGCGGGCTTCCCATCTGTAATCCTCCCTGATTCTTCTCTGATATGGTGCTAAAAAGTAACCAATAAATGGTATTTAAAATGCAAATTATCAGGCGTACCCTGAAACGGCTGGAATAAATGGTTTTCAGCACATTTACCGAAGGAGGGAAAAGGATGCTGCAAATCCCACAAAATTACATTCATACGCGCTCAACACCTTTCTGGAATAAACAAACTGCGCCTGCCGGAATATTCGAACGTCATCTTGATAAAGGAACGCGTCCGGGTGTTTATCCACGCCTGTCCGTTATGCATGGGGCGGTCAAATATCTCGGCTATGCTGATGAACACAGCGCAGAACCTGATCAGGTGATCCTCATCGAAGCAGGTCAATTCGCAGTGTTCCCGCCGGAAAAGTGGCACAATATTGAAGCCATGACTGACGATACTTATTTTAACATCGACTTCTTCGTTGCTCCTGAAGTCCTGATGGAAGGTGCAAAACAGCGGAAAGTCATTCATAGCGGGAAATGAATTATGGGCAAAGCAACGTATACCGTAACCGTCACCAATAACAGTAATGGCGTTTCTGTCGATTACGAAACAGAGACGCCGATGACATTACTGGTGCCAGAAGTGGCGGCTGAAGTGATCAAAGATCTCGTCAATACCGTGCGCTCTTATGACACGGAAAATGAGCATGATGTTTGTGGTTGGTAATTATTGCTAATGTAGATGGCGCTAATTCTGCGCCATTGTAAAAAAAATGCTCTGTGACACATATCACAATTCTTGCCTCTCTTATGTTGTGCTATGCTTTTTATCAGCGACTAACCCGCTAATGCAAAACAGATAAGTGAGGAAACAATGGGCATTCTGTCATGGATTATTTTTGGACTTATTGCCGGTATTCTGGCGAAGTGGATCATGCCTGGTAAAGATGGTGGTGGATTCTTTATGACCATCCTGCTGGGAATTATCGGTGCCGTAGTTGGTGGATGGATCAGTACACTGTTTGGTTTTGGCAAAGTCGATGGCTTCAACTTTGGTAGTTTTGTGGTTGCCGTGATTGGTGCGCTTGTCGTGCTGTTTATCTACAGAAAAGTCAAAAGTTAATACTGAAAAGTACAAAGGCTGCCTACAGGCAGCCTTTGCTATTTTATCGACGCGGTATTACCACCATCCCAGCTCGGTGCCAAGAACGACAATAATCGCCACGCCCATCATAATAATCGTTGTTTTTTTCATCTTTATGCCCCTGGGGCCGCATAGCCACCAATAAAAAACCACGCTAAAAATACGACTGCCGTAATAAAGATCACGACGGGAAAAACAATACCGATTCGCATGTTACCACCAAAGAAAAGGATGTGAATACGCCTCAGGAGTGCCTGTCTGAATGCGCGACAAAAGGGGGTTTCAGTTTGTGTTTTTTCTCCTGATACATCGCGATATCGGCAGCATGTAGAGCACTGTCGGCATCGGTGGTTTCAGGATCCACTTCTACTACGCCAAGACTGGCTCCAGGATAAAACAGGTCAATATCACCCAAGTGATATTCTCCACGTATTTGCTGTTGGATACGCTCACGCAGTGACTGGATATCGGCGTTTTCATTAGCCAGGGAAACGACCAAAAATTCATCACCGCCAAGACGACCAATAATCTCGCCATTCTGATGTAGCCTGGTGAGGCGCTCGCCAACCTGAATAAGAAACAGATCGCCACTATTGTGGCCAAATCGGTCGTTGATTAATTTGAAGTTATCCAGGTCGATAAAAGCAATAATTGCCTTACGTTTCAGATGTCGTGCGAGGGAAAAAAGCGTCGTCAGATTATCAAAAATCGCCCGCCGATTCGGCAGGCCGGTCAAAGAGTCGGTGTAAGATTGCGCAATCAGAGCGGCATTGGCTTCACGTAATTGCTCAACCAGCGCCTCTTTTTGAATATATTGTGCAATCAGTCCGGCGAATAGCTGCAAAACCTGCTCTGCGCGTTCACTCCACGGGCGCTTTTCACTGCTGGCGGCGCAAAGCGTGCCATAGAATGATCCATCCGGTAAGTGAATTGGTGTGCTCAGGAATGTGGTAATACCGAGATTGCGTGCCGCAATGCAGTCACCCCAACGGTCGGGAACTTCATCGCTGAAAAAACAGTTTTCATCAATGGCGCGTTTGCACAACGAGTAATCCCACGAGACGGTAAAATTCTCCGGGATGTGCATTTTCTGGCTGTTACGGGCAAACAGGATATGTTGCAGACGCGCGTCAATATCCACCTTTGTCAAATAGGTCGATTCCATGTCGGTGACCATTTCCAGCATCTCCAGAAGTTGCCGAACCAGACTTTCCAGAGAATGTTCTGAGGCGAGTGACTGCGAGACGCGGGCAATAATCTGATCTGACACGAAAGAACTCCAGGATACGGCGGGTAAAATGCTGATTATTTAATCTTTGCAGGCATGATAAAACATCATCAAAGAAGATGAAACTAGCCGTAATATATTTTAAGTGAATGTAAAATAAATAGTGCTGTAAAACAAAACGATACCGCGATACTCTAAGGCGTAGATAAACGTGTGAGATCAACGAATGAAAATTATCAGTTTTACTCTGCCTTGCCTGTTAATTCTTGCGGGATGTTCAACCACTTCTCAACCCGATGCACCAAAACCGCCGCATGTTGGGATGGCGAATCCGGCGTCGGTCTACTGCCAACAGAAAGGCGGTACGCTCATTCCCGTGCAGACATCGCAAGGGGTCAGCAACAATTGCAAATTAGCGGGCGGTGAAACGATTGATGAATGGGCATTATGGCGACGGGATCATCCGGCGGGTGAAAAATAACCGCCGGATGCCAGGCTAAAATCACAAGCTTCGCAGCCAGTCGGCCAGCACCAGCGCATGGTTTTGCGTGGTATTTTTTGCTGAGTAGAGCAGGGTCAGCGGCTGTTTTTGGGCGATTTCCGCCAGCCGCTTCCCTTCTGGCTCGTGTTGCGCCAGTTCTGCAATATATTGTTCGCGAAAGGTTTTAAAATCGATCGCTTCGCCGTGAAAGGCTTTGCGTAGTTCCGTTGACGGCGTGATCTCTTTGTCCCACTCATCAAGTGCTAAGTCTGTTTTCTTGATACCACGCGGCCAGAGACGGTCGACCAGTACGCGATAACCATCGCTCTGTTCAGCCGGATCATAAACGCGTTTACACTGAATATTCATCGTGTTTGTTCTCCCTTTCACGCATGATTTGCGTCGTCACTATAGCACCGAACATCAATGAATTTCTTTGTCTCTTCCGGCGCAAAGTCCAAAAATCGCCATCAGCAGTGAAAGAATTGCGACAACAATCAGTGGCGTGGACCAGTCACCGTTAGCATCGTGTATTTTGCCCATTAGCGGCGGCCCACAAGCTGCCAGCAGATACCCGACGGATTGTGCCATACCCGAAAGAGCAGCAGCCTGATGCGCAGAGCTTGCTCGCAGTCCGATAAACGTTAGTCCAAGTATCATTGTTGCCCCGGAACCAAAACCGAAAAGCAGAGTCCAGGTGACAGCGTGTGCTGGCATAAAGCAGAGCCCAACCGCACCCACTGCGCACATTAAGGCGACCAGAGCGGCAATACCGCGCTGATCTTTCACATGATGTAAGAAAAGTGGGATCAGCAAACCGGGAGCTGCAGTAGCTAATTGCAACAAACCATGCAGCGAACCTGCCTGTGCCTCGCTGTAGCCGTGGCTGATGAGGATCGCCGGAAGCCAGCCGATAATCACGTAATAGACCAGTGAGTTGATACCGAGAAACAACGTCACTTGCCAGGCAAGCGGCGAACGCCAGATACGCCGGGTATGTAAGGCGCGTGAGGTACTCAAATTCACATGTTGTTGATTACGCCATTGCGGCAGCCATATAAATAGAGCCAGCAGAGGAAAACACATCAGCATAAGCAACGCGCCCTGCCAGCCAAAACCGTTCAAAGCCAGCGGCACCACCAGAGCTGACCCCAGAGCCGCTGCAGCGCCCATCGTCAGGGAATATGCGCCGGTAAGTCTGGCGACGGAATGGGGAAAATCGCGTTTAATGAGACCAGGTAGCAAGACATTCCCTAATGCAATCCCACAGCCAATGATAATCGTACCGCCAAATAATAAGTAAGCCGAAGGAAGAGAGCGAATTGCTATGCCAGCACAAATCAAAAGTAATGCAGCCACCAGACTGCGCTCTATACCAAAACGACGAGCCACCGACGCGGCAAGAGGGGATATCAGGGCAAAGGCTAATAAAGGTAAGGTCGTCAGTAACCCTGTTTGCGCCGTCGTCAGTAAGTAAGCGGAACGAATGGTATCCAGTAACGGTGCTACGCCGGTGAAGGTAACACGGAGTGTGGTGGCAATCATTAGAACGCCGGCTATCAGGACAATCCTGTTTTTGCCGCTTAATGAAGTTGAACGGATCATAGATATCTCATTGTTACAAGCGAGGCTGTACCTTAGCGTTTTTATTGCTATGTTGAATCAAGCTAAAATGACAAATTATCGCTAAATTCGGACAAAATGATGCACAGGTTAAATCTCAATGGTTATGAACCCGATCTTCACCATGAAACGGCGGTCGCATTTTGTATTCATGCCGGAAAGGATGAATTGACCAGTCCTGTACATCAGCACCGCAAAGGACAACTGATACTGGCGCTGCGTGGAGCCATTACCTGTACGGTGGAAAATGCGCTGTGGATGGTGCCGCCACAATATGCAGTATGGATTCCCGGTGGTGTGGAGCATAGTAATCAGGTAACAGCGAATGCCGAGCTTTGTTTTTTATTTATTGAATCCAGTGCGGTGATAATGCCGGGCAAATGTTGCACGCTGAAAATTGCGCCTTTATGTCGTGAATTAATTTTAACGCTGGCAAAAAGAACAGCAGCTCAACGTGCTGAACCAATGACGCGCAGATTAATTCAGGTGCTGTTTGATGAACTTCCTCAGCAACCGCAACAACAGTTGCAGTTACCTGTTTCTTCACACCCCAAAATCCGCGTGATGGTGGATACGATGGCAAAAGAGCCCGTTGAATGGGGGACATTGGGGCAATGGGCAAATTTTTTTGCGATGAGTGAACGCAATCTCGCCAGATTGATAGTTAAAGAGACGGGGTTGAGCTTTCGTCAGTGGCGTCATCAGTTGCAGCTCATTCTGGCACTTCAGAGGTTAGTGAACGGCGATAGTGTTCAGAAAGTGGCGCATATGCTGGGGTATGATTCAACAACGGCTTTTATTACCATGTTTAAGAAAGGCCTGGGGCAAACCCCAGGCCGATATATTGCGGGATTAACTACTGTTTCCCGATGATCAGGGAGACCAGACCTGCGGCAATAAGCGGACCGACCGGCACACCGCGAAACAGCGCCACGCCTAAAATCGTGCCCACCAGCAGCCCGGCAACCAGTTGCGGCTGGCTGCCCATCAAGGTCACGCCGCGTCCGCCAAGCCAGGAGACAATAACGCCTACTGCAATTGCCACCAGCGATTTCCAGTTCAGAAACGAGTGAATAAGTGTCGAGGGTGGCAGTGTCCCGCTGGCTACAGGAGCCATTACGCCGATAGTCAGAATGATTATCCCGATACTCAGTCCTTGTTTTTCGATCCACGGGAAAAAGGTGCTTAACGGTGTGACGCGGACAATGATCAACACCAGAATTGAAACAGCGACAGTGGTGTTGTGGCTGATAAAGCCCAGCGCAGCTAACCCGAGCAGGATCAGCAAAGTGACATCAAACATCGTGGTTTCCTTGCCAAAAAATAATAAACCTGCCTACTTTACGCCTGCTGATGAGAGGAAGCAGAGAACAATTACGTGCTATGCATAAAAAATCAGGCAAATTGTCATCAAATTGCCATTTGTGCGTGCTAACAATAACGTGAAAACAGGTATCTCCTGGGATAAGACCATGAACGATCAAATGCTCGTTGAGACACTGATTATCACGTCATCGTTTTTTGCCATTGCAGTTGTGCTGGTGCTGTCTGTTCTGCTTATTGAACGGAGCAGCTAGTTACGTAGTACGACGGAATTTGACCAGCTCTGGTTGTGCAATGCGTAAATAATCTGCGGTGTTCAAAATAACGGATTTATCCAGCATACCCGCATTGAAGGCGATCTCATCGAATCGCTCAAAAAGTAGCGGGTCGGCGACCAGTTTGAGTTTTGGATGGAAGCTGAATGGAGGGATAGCACCGAAGACACAGCCTGTAAGTTCATCGACTTCAGCCGGGCTGGCCAGCGAAGCACGCAACCCACCGATATGGCTGGCGAGTTGGCTAAGGTCGGCCTGTTGATCGGCAGCGAGGATCGCCAGAACATGCTGATTTACGCCATTACCTTTGACTTTACACACCAGTGCCTTAGCACCCTGACCCAAAGCGGTGCCACGAATTTCTGACACCGCTTCGCATTTACCCACCGCGTCGTGGGTAACGATGCGGAAGTTAGCGCCTTCTTGTGATAATAAAGCGATTAACCGCTGATGCGTCACGCTTCCTTTAGCCATTTCAGTCATTTCACGCTCCTGGGATTACAAGCAAACAACCACAGAAGATTATCATGAACGGCTGTTTTTGTTCTGCTTATTGACATATAAACGCTCATCGGAAGCTTTATATGCATCATGCAGCGTATCGTTTTCTTTCATCGCGTAAATACCGGAAGAGAAGCCGATCTCTTTCTGCGGCGCGATATGTTGCAGACGTTTTTCGATACGTTCAGGCAGTTGTGCTGCAATTTGCGGCGTCGAATCGACAAGAATGATACAGAATTCATCGCCACCGAGACGGATAGCATAATCGCTTTTACGAATCGACTGTTTAATCGCCTGAGCTAATAACGTAATGGCTAAATCCCCCTCCTGATGACCGAGGGTGTCATTTATTTGCTTTAACTTGTCCATGTCAATTGCAATAAACATCACCGAAGAACCGGATTGCACCAGTTTCTGCAAACGCTGCTCAAGTTCAGGCGTTAATATTTTGCGATTATACAGTCCGGTCATCGCATCACTGATATTTTCACGAGTCACGTTTTGGTACAGGCGGAAGTGCATCCGTACCATGTTGAGTAATATCAATGCTGTCAGCAGCCAGAATACAACGCTTTTCCATGATGATGTAATAAAGTAAAGAATATCAATGGATAACGAAACACGAATGCCGCCAGGCAAGTCATGGACGTAACTGACATACTGAAACAGATTATCTTCGCTCTGATTGATAATAATGTCGCGTCCCGAATCTGTATCGGTTAGCGTAACATTGAGAAAACGCCAGAGGAGAGGGCGATCATGAGTATAAAAAATATTGCGCAGATTGTTTTTACTAATATCCAGCAACACAATACCTTTTAATTGCCCGGCAACATAGACGGGCGTCAGCAAACTCATCACGTTCTGTTTAGTACGCTGATCCTGGTAAATGCTCGATAATACGGTGCGACCGGTAAACACTTTTTCAATATCTTTACGATCAATACCAATGCTTCCTGACTGCAAGAAGGACCAGTTATTCATCGCGAAGTATTCAACATTTACCGGCTCATAAAAATAGACATAGCGATCATTGAGATCGAGATAATAGTGAAATTTCTCTTCGGCCATCCCAAGGCCGGAACCGTAATCATCCTGGTGGCGGTTACCTTCCACCGCCTGATCAAATGCCGGTAATAGCGCCGCTGCTTCGACAATTGTGTCGCAGTCAGTGGATGCAGTCTGCAATGTTCCGTGTAAATCTGCATAAGTATGGGCAGTCAGGTTTAAGCCATGGGTATTGTTGGCAGACTCAAAAGCCTCACAGATGGCCCGTCGCTGTTCTGGCGACACCTCAGACTGTTTAGCAGCAAGCGCGCGCATCACATGTGCGGCAATACTCTGATTTTGATACTTGTCGTAGAGAAAGGAGGAGTCTGCTTTCTGGACGATATAGCGCAAATAAGCACTCATTGCCCTGTCGCTGGCGACAAGTTCAAAAATAAGGAAGGAAGATGTCAGCACAATGACACTTGCGGCGATAAAATGCCGGAGCATTCTATGGTGCAATTTCATGATAAATGGCACTCCTTCGGTTAGTGAAACGAGAAAACCAGATAAAGTTCGATTGCGGCCTGGTACAGGGGCGCTAATTATACTCATCTCTGCGCCGCTGGGGAGGGGAAATTTAGGGGTATTGGTAATAAATTGTATGCCAAAGCCACGCAAAATGCATGGCTGTGAATAATTTTGCACTCAAATATAATGAATAATCACTTTGTTACCGCCATCGGTTTTCGCCTCACGTAACGCTTTATCTGCTTCTGTCATGACAAGCGAGATATTACGCGTATCACCCGTGGAAAAAACACAGCCAATGCTGATGGTCATTTGTTCAGGGACATTATATCTATTACTAAAACCGGTCAGGAGCTCGACATTTTTACGCACCCGATCGGCGATAATTTTTGCCTGGGCGGTATTCAATTCGGTAAATATCAAGCCAAACACTTCACCATCCAGACGTGCGAAGATGTCATCGGGGCGAATACTTTGCTGGATAATATCGACAATTGAAACCAGAACTTTATCGCCCACATGATGACCCCATTGAGCATTTATGCGTTTGAACTGGTTAATATCTACCAGCATAATACAAAAATCCTTCACAACAGGGCGAGAGAGTAATGACTCTACACTGTTGAAAAAGTGACGACGGTTATAAATATTGGTTAGTACATCATGAACCGCCAGTTTGCTGGAAAGTTGTAGTTCCTGAAATATGTTATATATCAAGAAGGTGACAACAAACAGTTTACTCGAAACCTCAATGCCACGACTGATATACCAGATGGTATAATTATATTCATCCAGAGTCAGTAGTAACAAGTTACAGCAGAGCGATGCCAGACATAATAATGCAATTGACGGCCACATCTCGCTTGCTAATTGTGTACGCATGATAATAAAAAACAGTAAACACGCCCACAGACAAACCAAAATCTTGGTGTAGTTAATTCCCCAGCTCGCCGTATGACTATCCGGACAGTAATCTACGACATATAAAGAGTAGTCAGGATTATAGCTGCTCAGGTTATGTGCCAGAAAAGGGAAAAATATAAAAGGTATCAGCGCCAGCAACAAGATACAGGTTTTTTTCTTGTTGTTCGCCAGGATGCTATTTCGTCCATAACAGTAGAGAGCCAGTGCGGTTAAGAAAATAAAACTTAGCTGGCGAAATAGATATAATATGGAAACATCATTCGCCTTCGTCTGAATAAGGATGTTATCATTGATAGGTTTATGAATAATGAAAATAGTTTCAGTTAAATAGAAAAGACCACTTAAAAAAGCAAGGCTTAAAATGAGTGTTGGAAAAATATCACGATTAGTGAAATATTTCATTAGCATGAAAAGAAAGATGATGGAGTTGAGGAAAAATAAAGCCACAACAACCATCAGGTAATTCATCTGTGGGATGAGTTTTACATTGGTGTTTTCATTATATAAGGTGGTGATGCAAAATAAAATTAATGTCAGTAACAAGCTGAAAATAAAAAAGCTTTGTGCTTTTAATTTTTGTGTACCCATAGGAACCATAAAAAGGAGAGCAATGTGAGTGCTGGATTTTATTGATGGCAGAGATATATAGTTTTGACCAGGATCAAATTTCTTTGCCGATGAAAAAATAATTAAAGAATACCCCTGAAAAAAAGCGTGTTAACAGAATCATTTTTTCCGAATGATTTTTTTATGGAACTAAATTCTGTAAAGCTGATGCTGACATATTTAAAACAATTGTAAGGTAATGTATGTAATAAATGAATTAATTTACAGTGAGCTAAAAATCAGCCAGGTAACAATGACCCGGCTGACTATTTTAGTCTTTAGTCGTTGCATTTTGTTTATGGAATAGCTCGCGGAACACGGGATAAATATCATCCTGATCGCGTATATGCTGCATCGCAAAGTTTTCGAAAGTAGATTGCAGATGCTCATATTCCCGCCACAATGTTTGATGAGCGCGGCGGGTAATTTCGATATAGCTGTAATAACGAACAACGGGCAACAATTTTTTCGCCAGAATCTCATGGCAAAGCGGAGAGTCATCAGCCCAGTTATCGCCGTCTGACGCTTGTGCAGCATAGATATTCCACTGCGCCGGGTTATAACGCTCTTTCACCACCTCATCCATCAGTTTCAGGGCACTGGAAACAATGGTGCCGCCAGTTTCCTGTGAGTAGAAAAACTCATGTTCATCAACTTCTTTCGCCTGGGTATGGTGGCGGATGTAAACGACTTCGACGTTCTTGTATGTTCTGCTGAGAAACAGATACAGCAATATATAAAAACGTTTGGCCATATCTTTGGTGGATTGATCCATCGAACCGGAAACGTCCATCAGGCAAAACATTACGGCCTGACTGGAGGGATCGGGGCGTTTCTCATAATTCTTGTAACGTAAATCGAAGGTGTCGATGAATGGAACGCGTTCAATTTTGGCGCGTAATTCGGCAATCTCTTTGCGCAGCCGTTCCTCCTCCAGTAATTGCGCAGGTTCACTGTTGCTGATGATGGCCAGATTTTCTTCCAGAGCATGAAGTTCCCGTCGCTTGCCTGCGGTCATCGCGGTACGCCGCGCCAGTGAGTTCTGCAATGAACGCACCACGCTGATATTGGCAGGAACGCCGTTAGCGGTGTAGCCTGCCCGATGCGTTTTATATTCGGTCAACTGGCGTTGCTGGTTTTGTTTCAGATTTGGTAAGGCTAAATCTTCAAACAGCAGGTCGAGATATTCGTCTTTCGAAATCTGGAAGACAAATTCATCCTGACCTTCACCGTCCTGGCTGGCTTGACCCTGACCACTGCCGGAGCCACCTCCGCCGCCCTGGGGACGTTCAATTCTGTCATTCTGTACAAAATGGTCATTGCCCGGATGAACGCGATGGCGCAGGCCTCCACGCCCCTGATGAAACATCGGTTCGCTAATATCTTCCGTTGGGATAGAAACGGACTCGCCGCTGTCGACGTCGGTCACCGAACGCTTATTGATGGCCTCGGAGATCGACTGTTTAATTTGCGCTTTATAACGGCGTAAAAAACGCTGGCGATTCACCATGCTTTTGTTTTTGCCGTTCAGACGCCGGTCAATAAACCAGGTCATATGCCCCCCGTACTGCATTTGCCAACAGTATGTTGCACCTGTATTGCCGGATGCGCTTTGCTTTTCCGGCCTACGGTTCGCTGTCATTGTCGGCCCGGTAACATGTGCACCGGGCCATTGTGTTAAGACGATTTACGTACGCGCAAATACCATTCGCACAGTAAACGCACCTGTTTACGGGTGTAGCCTTTTTCCATCATACGGTCGACAAAATCGTCGTGTTTCTTCTGCTCGTCGGTTGAGGTTTTGGCGTTAAACGAAATGACCGGCAACAACTCTTCGGTATTGGAGAACATTTTTTTCTCGATAACCGTGCGCAGTTTTTCGTAGCTGGTCCAGTTCGGATTGCGTCCGCTGTTATTCGCTCTGGCGCGCAGCACAAAGTTGACAATCTCGTTGCGGAAATCTTTCGGATTGCTGATCCCCGCCGGTTTTTCGATTTTCTCCAGCTCGGCGTTAAGAGATTCGCGGTCAAACAACTGACCGGTATCCGGGTCGCGATACTCCTGATCCTGGATCCAGAAATCCGCATAGGTGACATAACGGTCGAAAATGTTTTGCCCATATTCGGAATAGGATTCGAGATAAGCTGTCTGGATCTCTTTACCGATAAACTCGGCATATTTCGGGATCAGATAACCTTTCAGGAACTCCAGATAGCGTTCTGCCTGCTCTTGCGGGAACTGCTCGCGCTCAATCTGCTGTTCCAGGACGTAGAACAGATGAACCGGGTTAGCCGCCACTTCTACGTGATCGAAGTTAAACACGCGCGAGAGGATCTTAAACGCGAAACGCGTGGACAGACCATTCATCCCTTCATCGACGCCTGCGTAATCACGATATTCCTGATACGACTTGGCTTTCGGGTCGGTATCTTTCAGGCTTTCGCCATCGTAAACGCGCATCTTTGAATAAATGCTGGAGTTTTCCGGCTCTTTCAGGCGCGAAAGAATGGAAAAACGAGACAGCGTTTCCAGCGTGCCAGGCGCGCATGGGGCGTGAGTCAGTTCACTATGATTAAGCAGTTTCTCGTAGATTTTGATCTCTTCGGAAATGCGTAAGCAATACGGAACCTTCACGATATAGACACGGTCGAGGAAGGCTTCATTGTTCTTGTTATTACGGAAAGTGACCCATTCGGATTCGTTCGAGTGAGCGAGAATAATCCCGTTAAATGGCAGGGCGGAGATACCTTCCGTCCCGTTGTAGTTACCTTCCTGGGTGGCGGTCAACAGGGGATGCAGCACTTTGATCGGTGCTTTAAACATCTCGACAAATTCCATGATCCCCTGGTTTGCACGGCACAGCGCACCGGAATAACCATAGGCGTCCGGATCGTTTTGCGCGTAGTGTTCGAGCTTCCGAATATCGACTTTCCCTACCAGCGCGGAGATGTCCTGGTTATTCTCATCGCCCGGTTCCGTTTTGGCGATGGCAATTTGTTGCAGAATAGACGGCCAGACCTTCACAACCCGGAATTTTGTGATGTCACCACCAAACTCATGCAGACGCTTCGCAGCCCACGGCGACATGATGGTGCCGAGATAACGGCGAGGAATGCCATACTCTTTTTCCAGAATCTGCGCATCTTCCTGTGGATTGAACAGACAGAATGGATGATCGTTGACCGGGCTACGCTCACCATTGGCGCTCAATACATAAATAGGCACGAGCTGCATTAATGATTTCAGTCGCTCAGCAAGCGATGATTTACCCCCACCTACAGGCCCCAGCAGATACAGGATTTGTTTCTTCTCTTCCAGCCCCTGAGCCGCGTGTTTCAGATAAGAGACAATCTGTTCAATCGCGTCTTCCATGCCGTAAAACTCTTCAAACGCCGGATAACGTGCAATGACCCGGTTGGAAAAGAGCCGAGAAAGTCTGGGTTCCTGGGCCGTATCGACCATGACCGGCTCACCAATAGCCATCAATAGCCGCTCAGCCGCGTTGGCATAAGCACTGCGATCTTGCCGACAAGTGGTAAGAAACTCCTGCAGTGTGAACTCTTCGTCCTTGGCAGCTTCATATCGCTGGCGATAGTGATCGAATATATTCATGGTATGCCGTCCTTTCGTTTTTTAGCACAGGTTAAGAGCCGTTCATATGAATAGTAGAGGCTCCCGGAAGAGGTAAACTGAACGACGTCGCTTGCTAAAACACAGCAACTCTCATGCCATCTTACCGACTGTGAGAACAACGTGCCCGGTGATACACCTTCAAAATTAAGCGTAGATGGCAATTGGAAAACTTGCCTGCATGGCTTTCTGGATTTCAATGGCATATCAACAACTCATCCATAAAAATTGCATAATTAATGTAAAGAATATTGCCGCCAGTAACGCAAAATTCATTCAGGTGTAAGCCCGATGTCATCAGCGTCAGGAAAATTAAACAGTTACCTTTAGAAATGAAAATGTAAAAAGGTTGGGTTTCGATGTATTGACGGGTAAACTTTGTCGCCCGCTAAACATTTGTTTAAGGAATGATTAATTGTGACCAAACTCAAACTTCTGGCACTTGGAGTGCTTATCGCAACGTCTGCAGGCGTAGCGCACGCTGAAGGTAATTTTTCCCTGGGCGCAGGCGTAGGTGTCGTTGAACACCCCTATAAAGATTACGATACCGATGTTTACCCAGTACCAGTAATCAACTATGAAGGCGATAACTTCTGGTTCCGTGGCTTAGGTGGTGGTTACTACCTGTGGAATGACGCAACGGATAAACTTTCAATTACCGCTTACTGGTCGCCGCTCTACTTCAAAGCCAAAGACAGTGGTGATCACCAAATGCGCCACCTGGATGACCGTAAGAGCACTATGATGGCTGGTCTGTCCTACGCACACTTTACCCAGTACGGTTATCTGCGTACCACCCTGGCAGGAGACACACTGGATAACAGCAACGGTATCGTGTGGGATATGGCCTGGTTGTACCGTTACACCAACGGCGGCCTGACCGTGACTCCGGGTATCGGTGTGCAGTGGAACAGCGAAAACCAGAACGAATACTATTATGGCGTATCGCGCAAAGAGTCCGCTCGCAGCGGTCTGCGTGGCTATAACCCGAATGACAGCTGGAGTCCTTACCTGGAGCTGAGTGCCAGCTACAACTTCCTCGGCGACTGGAGTGTTTACGGCACCGCACGCTACACCCGCCTGTCTGATGAAGTTACTGACAGCCCGATGGTGGATAAATCCTGGACTGGTCTGATTTCTACCGGGATCACCTACAAATTCTGATAATGCATCTTTCCAGGGCATTTTGTGCATAAAAACAGGGCGTCACGCCCTGTTTTGCATTACGGTGGTGCAAAAACCGGGAGGAAACAATGCAACAAAAAATGATTCAGTTCAGTGGCGATGTCTCACTGCCAGCCGTAGGGCAGGGAACATGGTATATGGGCGAAAACGCCAGCCAGCGCAAAACCGAAGTGGCTGCACTACGCGCGGGCATTGACCTCGGTTTAACCCTCATTGATACCGCCGAAATGTATGCCGATGGCGGTGCCGAGAAGGTGGTCGGTGAAGCATTAACCGGTCTGCGTGATAGAGTCTTTCTCGTCTCTAAAGTCTATCCGTGGAATGCTGGCGGACAAAAAGCGATTAACGCATGTGAAGCCAGTTTACGCCGCCTCAATACTGATTATCTCGATCTTTACTTATTACACTGGTCTGGCAGTTTCGCTTTTGAAGAGACTGTCGCAGCAATGGAAAAATTGATCGCCCAGGGAAAAATCCGCCGCTGGGGCGTTTCTAACCTTGATTATTCTGACATGCAGGAGCTCTGGCAGGTGCCGGGTGGAAATCAGTGTGCCACTAATCAAGTGCTTTATCATCTCGGCTCGCGAGGGATTGAGTATGATCTACTCCCCTGGTGCCAACAACAGCAAATGCCAGTGATGGCTTACAGTCCGTTGGCGCAGGCCGGGCGCTTACGTAATGGTTTGCTAAAAAACGCAGTGGTCAACGAAATAGCTCATGCTCACAATGCCACTGCCGCGCAAGTGTTGCTGGCGTGGGTAATCAGCCATCAGGGCGTGATGGCGATTCCAAAAGCGGCAACTATCGCCCATGTTCAACAAAATGCAGCTGTGCTTGAGATTGTGCTTTCGTCAGAGGAATTAGCCATGCTGGACAACGCGTATCCGGCACCAAAAGGCAAAACTTCGCTGGATATGGTGTGATGTTGGGAAATGCCGGATGCATCGCACCCGGCACATAAACTAGCACAAATTAACGTTTGGCAACGCGAATGGATTGTGCCAGATGGGAGGGTTGCTCTTTAGTCACTTTTTGAGTTTCTGAAGCGTAAGCTGTTTCTACACAAACAAAGGTCTTGTAGCCATCATCCGGCATATCGCCCATGCTGACTGAAAGTGCCGGGCCAGGGTTCCAGCCGACGACGTTCAGATGATGCTGGTGACCAACGGTAATAGTACGATTCAACGCTTCGTCATTAATCACACTGCAATCTTGCGGATTCAGATACACGCGATCGGTACGATCAGGGAAGGTCTGAATACCGTCGGTCAGTACATCTTCTTTCGCATCGTTCACTTTATCAATGAAGCGATCGCCCAGACCACTGACGCTTACCTTAGCAATATCACCCACGTTAAAGTAAGTATGCAGAGCAGAGGTGGTTTCAAATTCGCCGTGCGCTTCAAGATCGATTTCACAGGTTTCACCCACGCGGAAATGCGCTAACAGCGTAAAGTCGTGCGGCCAGTATTTTTTTGTCTCGTCGCTTTGCGTCAGTTCGAAAGTCAGTGTCACGCTATCGGCATCTTCACTATGCGATTTCAGCGTCCACGGCAGAATACGGGCAAAACCGTGCGCAGGCAGACCTTGTTGTGCTGCCGGACCAAACCACGGCCAGCAAACCGGCACGCCACCGCGAATGGCGACGCCATTTTTGAACGGAGTGTTATTGCTCAACCACAGGACGTCTTCTTCACCCGCAGGTTTCCACGAGAGAAGGTGTGCGCCCTGTAATGTAAAAGAGGCTTTTACCTGGGGATGTTCGACCACAATAAGGTCCAGTTCATCCAGTTTACGACGGGAGAGGACAGGGGAAATTTGTTCGATGACCGGAAGGGCAAAAATTTTCTTAATCATGACGCAGTCCTTTAACTTCATTTCATCAGGTAAAAAAAAGAGCGACCGAAGTCGCTCTTTTTAGATCACAAAGTCATCTCAACTTATTTGGAGATGTGAGCGATCAGATCCAGAACTTTGTTGGAGTAACCGGTTTCGTTGTCGTACCAGGATACCAGTTTCACGAAGTTGTCGTTCAGAGCGATACCCGCTTTAGCATCGAACACGGAAGTGCAAACTTCGCCGTTGAAATCGGTAGATACTACGTCATCTTCGGTGTAGCCCAGAACGCCTTTCATTTCGCCTTCAGCAGCAGCTTTAACGGCAGCTTTGATCTGCTCGTAAGTTGCAGCTTTTTCCAGACGAACGGTCAGGTCAACTACGGATACGTTCGGGGTCGGAACGCGGAACGCCATACCAGTCAGTTTGCCATTCAGTTCTGGCAGTACTTTACCTACAGCTTTAGCAGCACCGGTAGAGGACGGGATGATGTTCTGAGAAGCGCCACGGCCGCCGCGCCAGTCTTTGTGAGACGGACCATCAACGGTTTTCTGAGTAGCGGTAGTAGCGTGAACGGTGGTCATCAGACCTTCGATGATGCCGAAGTTATCGTTGATAACTTTAGCCAGCGGAGCCAGGCAGTTGGTGGTGCAGGAAGCGTTGGAAACGATGTCCTGGCCAGCATATTTGTCGAAGTTAGCGCCTTTAACGAACATCGGAGTGTTGTCTTTAGACGGACCAGTCATAACCACTTTTTTCGCACCAGCGGTGATGTGTTTACGAGCAGTTTCGTCAGTCAGGAACAGACCAGTTGCTTCAGCGACAACGTCAACACCAACTTCGTCCCATTTCAGGTTAGCCGGATCACGTTCAGCGGTAACACGGATTTTTTTACCGTTAACGATCAGATGACCGTCTTTCACTTCAACGGTGCCGTCGAAACGACCGTGAGTGGAGTCATATTTCAGCATGTATGCCATGTAATCAGCGTCTAACAGGTCGTTGATTGCAACGATCTCGATGTCAGAACGTTTCTGAGCAGCACGGAAAACAATGCGACCGATACGGCCAAAACCGTTGATACCTACTTTGATAGTCATATATTCCACCAGCTATTTGTTAGTGAATAAAAGGTTGCCTGTAAAATTACAAAAACCTTACGCAGCGTCAAGCGGAATCGTGTCAATCATTGCGACAAATCAATCCTGTGCCTAAGCATTACGCGACTGACTCGCCTCACTCTTCCTTTGGGCTTGAGACCACATGGGGTCGGCGCCCCGAATTTTAAAGGGCAATTACGATAAAAATGTGATTTTTATCACGTTTTAAGTGCTGCCATTTCGTTGAGATCAAGTTTAGAACAAAATTTTGCGAGTTGGTGTTAATGTTTTGTTAGAATAAGTCACGTAATGTGAGCGTGATTAAAGTGAGATGTGAGCAAATGGCTAACAAACCTTCGGCAGAAGAACTGAAAAAAAATTTGTCCGAGATGCAGTTTTACGTGACACAGAATCACGGGACGGAGCCGCCATTTACTGGACGTTTATTGCATAATAAGCGCGACGGCATTTACCACTGTTTGATCTGCGACGCCCCTCTGTTTCATTCTCAAACCAAGTATGATTCAGGCTGTGGCTGGCCCAGTTTTTATGAGCCGGTGAGTGAAGATTCAATCCGTTATATCAAAGACTTGTCACATGGAATGCAGCGGATAGAAATTCGTTGTGGAAACTGTGATGCTCATCTGGGGCATGTTTTTCCCGACGGCCCACAACCCACAGGCGAACGCTATTGTGTTAACTCGGCATCATTGCGTTTTACTGATGGCGAAAATGGCGAAGAAATCAACGGTTGAAAAAACGATTCAGCAACTTATTCCACAGGAGCGGGAAAATTATGAATCTTGATGAAATAATCAACAGCATGACGCCTGAGGTTTACCAGCGTTTATCGACAGCCGTTGAACTGGGTAAATGGCCAGACGGTGTTGCCTTGACGGAAGAACAAAAAGAGAACTGTCTGCAACTGGTGATGCTGTGGCAAGCCCGTAACAATACCGATGCGCAGCATATGACTATTGATACGAACGGCCAGATGGTCATGAAGAGCAAACAACAGTTGAAAGAAGATTTTGGTATCACGGCAAAACCAATTGCCATGTTTAAGTGAATGAATTGTCCCCTTTGTAGCGCGTTTACGAAGGGAGGGGATAATCTTTACTGTCACGTGTTGGTTGTTTGATTTAACAACCAACATGCCAGAGGCACCGCTGCCGCACTTTATTTGGCCTACAACGACAGTACAGAATTGTAGGCCAGCGTAAAATTATCCCTGCGTCTCTTCCCAGTCCGCCAGTGTATATAGCGTTGCCCCAGCCGCTGACATCTCCATAAACGCGTGCGCGCTGTCCTGTGGCTGGATATTCACGCCGCGACAGCCATCGGTAATCACGTTCACGCTATAACCTGCCTGCAATGCGTCCAGCACGGTAAACTTCACGCAATAGTCGGTCGCCAGACCCATAACGATCAATTCATTGATTTCATGATCGCGCAACCAGTCATCAAGCGCGGTTTTCTGCCGACGGCCGTTATCAAAAAAAGCACTGTAACTGTCAACTAAAGGGTTTTCGCCTTTATGGAACACGGCTGCGATCGCTTTTTGATTCAGTAACGGATGTAATTGTGCGCCTTCACTGTTCTGCACACAGTGTTCAGGCCAGAATGTTTGCGCCAGGCCGTCGAGTTGTCCCTGCGTATAAGGTTCTACACCGTGCTGGCGGGCAAAGCTGCCATGATCAGCCGGGTGCCAGTCCTGACTGGCAATAACCGCTTCTCCGCGCGACTGACACCAGTCAATCAGGCGGTTAGCAACATCCACTGTGCTGTCACCTTCCGGTACGGCGAGCGCGCCACCAGCACAGAAATCATTTTGTAAATCGACCAGTAACAGGGCTCGATGGGGCATTGCAGTCTCCTTAATCATCCGGCGTCAGTTCGCCGCGCAGGTTTTGGCTCATGGCCTTGCGAATGGTTTCGGTATCCAGTCCCTGGCTAAGCAGGTAGTGCAGTTTGGTTAATGTGGCTTCTACAGTCATATCCGCGCCGCCAATAACGCCGGCATGGGCGAGGGCATTACCGGTAGCATAACCGCCCATGTTCACTTTACCGGACATACATTGTGTCAGGTTGACCACCACAATACCGCGATCGCTGGCCTCTTGTAATTCTTGCAGGAAGGCTTTGTTTTGGGGCGCATTGCCCACGCCATATGAGCGCAAAATCAACGCTTTCACCGGTTGACGGAGGAAATTGCGCACAACGTCAGCAGAAATCCCCGGATAAATTGTTACCACGCCAATCGGTTGTGGCGTGATTGGATGAACGATCAGTTCACCTTCGCCGTGCGGTGCGGGTGGCGTATTTAAACGACGGATGTGAATACCCGCTTCCAGCAATGGAGGAAGATTCGGGGATGCAAAGGCATCAAAACCATCGGCATGGGCTTTGGTGGTGCGGTTACCGCGATACAGACGGTTATTAAAAAAGAGCGTCACTTCATTGATGGGATAATTTGCCGCAACGTATAACGCATTCAGCAAATTAATTTGTCCGTCAGAGCGTAACTCGGCTAATGGAATTTGTGACCCTGTCACAATGACCGGTTTGCCGAGGTTCTCCAGCATGAACGACAGCGCAGAGGCGGTATAGGCCATCGTATCGGTGCCGTGCAGAATGACAAAACCATCATAGTCGTCATAGTGCGCTTTAATATCTTCAGCAATATGCTGCCAGTCTTCCGGCGTCATATCAGAAGAATCCATCAGCGGCGTATATTCATGAATAGTGAAATCTGGCATCTCCGGGCGATGGAACTCCGGCATCAGCGCCAGCTGGCGTTGTAGATGACCTGACACCGGAATATAACCCTGCTCGGAACGCTGCATCCCGATGGTCCCGCCCGTGTAGGCAACGTAAATTGATTTCTTTTGCATGATATTGATATGAATGATATCGAAAGAGCAAAAGTATATACGTGAGGCAGGGGGAGCGCACCTGATACTATGCGGATAAGGAAATATGGGGCGAAACAGCGGGAAGGGGGATTCGTAGACGTAAAAAATAAGTGGCCGACGATCTGTCGACCACTCAGTACAAGACTTAACGCACGTTGGCGCAGGTCAGGCAAAACGCATAACGGTTTTGCGGATCGTTAAAGGCAGCCAGCTTGTCGCTTTCGCTTTTCACGGTAGAGGCTACCGAGGCCAGCGGGGCAGGTAACATGGCCTGAAGCGCATCTGGCAACATCGCCCGGACAGAACCTGACATGTTGTCCATCACTTTGTCGAAGAAGGTCGGTTCATCGACGTAATATTCCAGATGCCACTGCTTCAGTTTTGCCAGTTCTGCCGCTTTTGCGACCGCATCATCGAAATCACCGAGGCTATCGACCAGGCCGTTAGCTTTTGCATCCTGACCGGTCCAGACGTGGCCCTGGGCGATTTTATCAATCTGCTCCGGCGTCGAATGACGCGCATCAGCAACCAGCGTGATAAAGCGTTTATAGCCATTCTCAATGCTTAACTGCATCATCTGCTGCGCTTCCGGCGGCAGTGCCTTGGTGATAGAAACATCCGCCAGCGGTGAAGTTGAGACACCATCAGTATGAACACCAATCGAATCCAGACTATTTTCTACGGTGGTGATCACGCCGAAAATACCAATAGAGCCGGTCAGGGTGCTGGGGTTAGCCACAATGTAATTAGCCGGAGTGGAGATCCAGTAGCCACCGGATGCCGCCATGCCGCCCATTGACACAACCACAGGTTTGCCCGCTGCTCTGGCTGCTGCCAGTTCAGAGCGGATCACCTCAGAAGCCGTAACGCTGCCACCAGGGCTATTAACGCGCAGAACAATTGCTTTCACTTTTGGATCAAGACGAGCATCGCGGATTTGTGCCGCAGTGGTATCACCGCCTACATTCCCCTGAGTTTCCTCGCCATCCATAATTGCACCATTGGCAAACACTACACCAATGCCGTCACCGCTATCTGCCGGCGTTTTCAATGCGTAATCGTAATAGCTAATAGCGCGATAATTTTTATCAGCCTTACTCCAGCCAAACTCTTTGGTCAGGGCTTTTTCGATTTCGGCACTTGACGCCAGCGCATCCACCAGTTTGTTATCCAGCGCATACTTCGCGGTATCGCCGCCAGTTTTGGTTAAACCATCAAGCAAACCTTGCGCCCCAGGGAATACCTGCTGGGCAGGGATCTGGCGGTTAGCGGCAACGGTATTAAGATAGTTTTGCCACAGCTCACCAATCCAGCGGCTGTCAGCTTCGCGGGCTGCCGGTGACATATCATCACGAATAAACGGTTCAACGGCAGATTTATACGTACCTACGCGAAACACATGAGTGGAAACTTTTAACTTATCCAACAACGATTTGTAGTACAGACCGTTGGTGGCAAGGCCATGCAGATCGACCACACCCTGCGGGGAAAGCCAGATTTTATTGGCGAAACTGGCAAGATAATACTGCCCCTGACTGTAGTTCTCGCCAATGGCATAAACCGGTTTACCGCTGTCACGAAACTCTTTCAGAGCTTTGCCGATGTACTGCATGGAAGGCTGATCGCCGCCCGCGAAGTTTTTCAGATCCATCACGATACCGGTGATATTGCGGTCGTCCTTCGCCTGGCGAATGGTGTTTACAATGTCAAACAGCGAGTTTTCCTGCAGACGATCGGAACTGGCACCAAGCAACTGACGACTTAACTTACTAAACCGCTGCGAACTGTCGGGCTTATCGACGATCACACCAGAAATATCAAGCAGCAGTGCGCCACGGCTGGCGGTTTCTTTCGAATCACCACCGCTGACTTGCATCCAGATCCCCACGCCAACCAGCACGAGAAAAATAAAGAACAGGTTAAGTACCATTTCACGGACGAAATTCAGCAGACGCCACGTCCATTTAAAAAATCCGGCAATAAATCGCCAAAGGGTTCGCATGTATTCTCCCAGACTAAAAGTTACACCTGTTACAGGTGCAAGTGATGTGGTTATCGTAATGACCCAACCGGCACTTGTCAGCAGGAATCATGGACTGTGCTGTAACAAAATCCACTCTCGTGTTAATTTTGTGAATAAACATCATGACAGGAGTTAATCAAATGGATGCACTCGAACTATTGATCAACCGCCGTAGCGCCTCCCGTCTGGCTGAGCCAGCGCCAACGGGTGAGCAACTGCAAAATATCCTGCGCGCGGGTATGCGTGCGCCAGACCATAAATCCATGCAACCGTGGCATTTCTTTGTGATTGAAGGGGAAGGGCGTGAGCGTTTCAGTGCCGTTCTGGAGCAGGGGGCGATTGCTGCCGGTAACGATGAAAAAGCAATCGACAAAGCGCGTAATGCGCCGTTCCGGGCGCCGCTCATCATAACGGTGGTGGCGAAATGCGAAGAAAATCATAAAGTCCCGCGCTGGGAGCAGGAAATGTCGGCGGGTTGCGCGGTTATGGCAATGCAAATGGCGGCGGTTGCCCAGGGCTTTGGCGGCATCTGGCGCAGTGGCGCATTAACTGAAAGCCCGGTGGTGCGTGACGCATTCGGCTGTCGCGAGCAGGATAAAATTGTCGGATTTCTCTATCTCGGTACGCCACAACTGAAAGCGTCAACGTCGATAAACATTCCGGACCCGACACCGTTTGTGACTTATTTTTGATAAAAACGGCAAAACTGTGTGGATTGTGAGCAAAGGCGCAGTAATTCAGACACTCTCACTTATCACTTCACGGAATGAGGGTTACCATACCCGGATTGCATTGACAGGAGATGTCCATGAGCGAGAACTCGATTCGTTTGACCCAATACAGCCACGGAGCCGGTTGCGGCTGTAAAATTTCCCCAAAAGTGCTGGAAACCATCCTGCACAGCGAACAGGCGAAGTTTGTTGATCCGAATTTGCTTGTGGGTAACGAAACCCGCGACGATGCGGCGGTATACGATCTGGGCAATGGCACCAGCGTTATCAGCACCACCGACTTCTTTATGCCGATCGTTGATAACCCTTTCGATTTTGGCCGCATTGCCGCGACTAACGCCATCAGCGATATCTTCGCGATGGGCGGAAAACCGATTATGGCAATTGCGATCCTCGGCTGGCCGATTAACAAACTGTCCCCGGAAATTGCCCGCGAAGTCACCGAAGGTGGTCGCTACGCATGTCGTCAGGCGGGTATTGCGCTGGCTGGCGGTCACTCCATCGACGCGCCGGAACCGATTTTCGGTCTGGCGGTCACGGGGATCGTTCCAACTGAGCGGGTGAAGAAAAACAGTACCGCACAAGCCGGATGTAAACTGTTCCTGACGAAACCGTTGGGGATTGGCGTTCTTACCACTGCGGAGAAAAAATCACTGCTGAAACCGGAACATCAGGGGCTGGCGACGGAAGTGATGTGCCGGATGAACATCGCAGGCGCGTCCTTTGCCAACATCGAAGGCGTAAAAGCGATGACTGACGTGACTGGTTTTGGTCTGCTGGGGCATTTGAGCGAAATGTGTCAGGGCGCAGGCGTACAGGCACGTGTCGACTATGACGCGATCCCGAAACTGCCGGGCGTGGAAGAGTACATTAAGCTGGGTGCAGTACCTGGCGGCACCGAACGCAACTTTGCCAGCTATGGTCATCTGATGGGTGAAATGCCGCGTGAAGTGCGCGATCTGCTGTGCGATCCGCAAACCTCCGGCGGTCTGCTGCTGGCGGTGATGCCAGAGGCTGAAAACGAAGTAAAAGCTACCGCTGCTGAATTTGGTATCGAACTGACGGCGATTGGCGAACTGGTGCCTGCGCGCGCTGGTCGTGCCATGGTTGAGATCCGTTAATTCAATGCGGTTATTTATTGCCGAAAAACCGAGTCTGGCGCGCGCTATTGCTGATGTCCTGCCCAAACCGCACCGTAAAGGCGATGGCTTTATCGAGTGCGGTAACGGTCAGGTGGTGACCTGGTGTATTGGTCACCTGCTTGAGCAGGCGCAGCCAGACGCCTACGACAGCCGCTATGCGCGCTGGAATCTTGCGGATTTGCCGATTGTCCCGGAAAAGTGGCAATTACAGCCCCGACCCTCCGTGACCAAACAACTTAATGTCATCAAACGCTTTTTGCATGAAGCCAGCGAAATCGTTCATGCCGGGGACCCGGATCGTGAAGGGCAATTGCTGGTGGATGAAGTGCTGGACTACCTGCAACTGGCACCGGAAAAGCGTCAGCAGGTGCAGCGTTGCTTGATTAACGACCTGAACCCGCAGGCGGTTGAACGGGCGATCGATCGTCTTCGTTCCAATAGCGAGTTTGTACCGCTATGCGTTTCTGCGCTGGCGCGAGCGCGTGCCGACTGGCTGTATGGCATCAATATGACCCGCGCGTACACCATTCTCGGTCGCAATGCGGGTTATCAGGGCGTACTTTCCGTTGGACGCGTGCAGACGCCAGTGCTCGGGCTGGTGGTGCGCCGCGACGAAGAAATTGAAAACTTCGTGGCGAAAGATTTCTTTGAGGTCAAAGCGCATATCGTGACGCCTGCCGATGAGCGATTTACCGCTATCTGGCAACCGAGCGAAGCGTGTGAGCCGTACCAGGATGAAGAAGGGCGCTTGCTGCATCGTCCACTGGCGGAGCATGTGGTTAACCGCATCAGCGATCAACCGGCGATTGTCACCAGTTATAACGATAAACGGGAATCAGAATCCGCGCCGTTGCCGTTTTCACTTTCGGCGTTGCAGATTGAAGCAGCAAAACGCTTTGGTCTGAGTGCGCAGAACGTACTTGATATCTGCCAGAAGCTGTACGAAACGCACAAACTGATCACTTATCCGCGTTCCGATTGTCGTTATTTGCCGGAAGAACATTTTGCCGGACGTCAGGCGGTAATGAATGCCATCAGCGTTCATGCGCCGGGCTTGTTACCGCAGCCGGTGGTTGATCCAGATTTACGTAATCGCTGCTGGGATGACAAAAAGGTCGATGCGCACCACGCCATCATCCCGACCGCGCGGAGTTCTGCCATCAACCTGACGGAGAACGAAGCGAAGGTCTATAACCTGATTGCCCGTCAGTATTTGATGCAGTTCTGTCCGGATGCGGTGTTCCGCAAATGTGTTATCGAACTGGACATTGCCAAAGGCAAATTTGTCGCTAAAGCCCGTTTTCTTGCTGAAGCAGGCTGGCGCACGCTGTTAGGCAGCAAAGAGCGTGATGAAGAAAACGATGGTACACCGCTGCCGGTGGTAGCGAAAGGCGATGAGTTATTGTGTGAAAAAGGTGAAGTGGTAGAGCGGCAAACTCAGCCACCACGTCATTTTACCGATGCAACGCTGCTTTCAGCGATGACCGGGATCGCGCGCTTTGTGCAGGACAAAGATCTGAAAAAGATCCTTCGTGCGACCGATGGACTGGGGACGGAAGCAACTCGTGCCGGGATTATTGAACTGCTGTTCAAGCGTGGTTTCCTGACCAAAAAAGGGCGCTATATCCACTCCACCGACGCCGGAAAAGCGTTATTCCATTCGCTGCCAGAGATGGCGACGCGACCGGACATGACGGCACACTGGGAATCGGTGCTGACGCAAATCAGCGAAAAGCAGTGTCGCTACCAGGACTTTATGCAGCCGCTGGTGGGGACGCTTTACCAATTGATTGATCAGGCAAAACGTACGCCGGTGCGGCAGTTTCGCGGCATAGTGGCACCGGGTAGTGGAGAAGAGAAGAAAAAGGCTTCACCACGCAAGCGAGCGGTGAAAAAAAGCCCGCCATCAGAAGACGCGGGCAGTGGAGCGATAACATAAAGGTCTGATGCAGTAGATTTTTGTAGGCCGGATGAGGCGTCCACGCCGCATCCGGCGCAAACACCTGATGACTTAAATTACGCCCTGCGCCAGCATCGCATCGGCAACCTTCACAAAGCCTGCAATATTCGCGCCCTGCACGTAGTTGGTTTGCTCACCTTCACCACCGTGTTCAACACAGGCATGGTGGATATCCAGCATAATATGGTGCAAACGCGCATCAACTTTCTCGGCTTTCCAGCCCAGACGTGCAGCGTTTTGCGCCATTTCCAGCCCCGATGTCGCGACGCCGCCAGCATTAGCCGCTTTGCCCGGTGCAAACAGTACGCCTGCCTGCTGGAACAGTTCAGTCGCTTCGATGGTAGTTGGCATATTTGCCCCTTCCGCCACCGCTTTAACACCATTAGCGATAAGCTGGTGCGCGGCATCTACATCCAGTTCGTTCTGGGTCGCGCATGGCAGGGCGATATCCACCGGCACAGACCACGGCTGTTGGCCTTCGAGATAGACCAGGCCAAATTCTTTGGCGTAATCTGCCACGCGACCATCGCGGCTGGCTTTGATTTCGATAAGACGCGCCAGTTTCTCTTTCGTGAATCCGCTTTCATCAACCACGGTGCCGCTGGAATCTGATGCGGTAACCACGCGAGCGCCAAATTCCATCGCTTTTTCGATAGCGTACTGGGCGACGTTGCCGGAGCCAGAAACGGAAACGCGCATTCCTTCAAAACCCATACCGTGGCGTTTCAGCATCGCTTCAGTGAAATAAACCAGACCGTAACCGGTCGCTTCCGGGCGAATCAGACTGCCGCCAAAAGATAGCCCCTTGCCGGTGAAGACGCAGGCGGTATTGTTGGAGAGCTTTTTCATCATCCCCGCCATAAAGCCGACTTCACGACCACCAACGCCGATATCGCCCGCCGGAACGTCGGTATCTGCACCCAGATGACGGTACAGTTCGGTCATGAGCGCCTGGCAGAAACGCATCACTTCGCCTTCACTTTTCCCTTTTGGATCGAAATCACTGCCGCCTTTACCGCCGCCCATCGGCAGGGTAGTCAGGGCATTTTTAAAGGTTTGTTCGAAGCCGAGGAATTTAAGAATGGAGAGGTTTACGGACGGATGGAAACGCATACCGCCTTTATACGGGCCGATGGCGGAGCTGAACTGGACACGCCAGGCACGGTTAACTTGTACCTGATTGCGATCATCAACCCACACCACGCGAAACTGGATCACGCGCTCCGGTTCAACCAGGCGCTCCAGTAACGACATCTGGCGATATTTTGGATTTTGTTCAAGAAAAGGCCAGAGAGTGGTCATTACTTCACGAACGGCTTGCGCGAACTCGGTTTGATTCGGGTCGCGCTTTTGGACATGGTTGAGGAATGACTCCAGAGAATATGTCTGATCCATAGATATAAAACCCTTATATATTAATACGATTGTGCTTATGTTGTTTATGTCATGTGCTTTTGCAGTTTTTGACTATACCATCAAGAATGTGACGGTAAGCAAGAAAAAAATGACACCGGAAAGCAAATTAATAATGTGTGGTAGTTATAAAAGTCACCTAATGTCAGGTGCGTTTTATCAGACCTGAAAAAACGGGCGCATTTTCAAGAGTGGAGCGTAGGCGGATAAGGCGTTCACGCCGCATCCGGCTACCAGATGCTAAAGTTTTTCCGCCTGGTAACCGTTATCAGTACCAGAGGCAACGAAAAATAAGGAGTTTCCTGTGAGTCGAACATTACTCGCCGTAGCGTTGGTATTTCCATTATTTGCGCTGGCTAACCCGCAATACCGTCCGGATGTGGAAGTGAATGTGCCGTCGGAGGTGTTTAGTTCTGGCGGGAAATCGGCGCAGCCCTGTAACCAGTGCTGCGTTTATCAGGATCAAAATTATTCGGAGGGCGCAGTGATTAAAGCGGAGGGGATACTGCTGCAATGCCAGCGGGATGACAAAACCATTAGCACCAATCCGCTGGTCTGGCGGCGCGTAAAGCCATAAACGCATGAAGTAGTGGAATATCAGCAGGAGCCAGCGGATATTGCAATGCTTCCTCTGGCAGACACCAGACCAGCGCCTGATGTTCGTGTGCCTGTAACGTACCGTGGAAGTCCGGTACGTGCCAGGCATGAAGATGGATAATCCGGCCAGACACTTCCCGCTGATGGCTGGCAACATATTCACCAACCGTTGCGTCAATGCCCAGTTCTTCGCGCAATTCCCGTACCAGCGCCTGTGGCTGACTTTCATCCGCCTCGACTTTGCCACCGGCAAACTCCCATAACCCCGCCTGATCGCTATGGGCGGGGCGTTGTGCGAGTAAAATTTTGCCATCCCGTTCGATAATGGCGGCAACAACTTCAATCATTTTCATAAATTACCCACGGTCGAATACAGGAAAAATGTCATAATATCCGCAGTGTTGCCCGATCAGAAGGGCTTTATATGTAAGGAGTACCTGTGTTAGACCGCCATCTTCATCCGCGAATTAAACCGTTGTTGCATCAGTGTGTGCGGGTTCTTGATAGACCCGGTATAACGCCAGATGGTTTAACGTTAGTGGGGTTTGCCATCGGCGTGCTGGCCTTGCCGTTTCTGGCACTGGGATGGTATCTGGCGGCGCTGATTGCCATTTTGCTCAACAGGTTGCTTGATGGACTGGACGGCGCGCTGGCGAGGCGCAGAGGGTTAACTGACGCAGGCGGTTTTCTTGATATTTCTCTCGATTTTCTCTTTTACGCGCTGGTGCCGTTCGGGTTTATTCTCGCCGCACCAGAACAAAACGCGCTGGCCGGAGGCTGGCTGTTGTTTGCGTTTATCGGCACGGGCAGCAGTTTTCTCGCATTTGCTGCGCTGGCGGCGAAACATCAGATTGATAACCCCGGTTATGCGCACAAATCGTTTTACTATCTGGGCGGGTTGACTGAAGGCAGCGAGACGATTTTGCTGTTTGTTTTAAGTTGTCTCTTTCCGGCGTATTTCCCGTGGTTGGCGTGGGTATTTGGCGCGCTGTGCTGGATGACAACATTTACGCGAGTGTGGAGTGGGTATCTGACGCTGAAGTCGCTTCAGCGTCAGTAATTGCCGTGTTATTTGCTACTGTCCGGGGCGCGTTCACCGGTTGCTACCGGATTTTTCGGATCGCTGCTCCATTCATACCAGCCGCCATCGTAAACGGAGACATTCTTCCAGCCCATTGCGCGCGCATACATAAAGGTTTCTGAGGCGCGCCAGCCGGTGCCGCAATAGAACGAGACTTGTTGATCTGGCAGGATATTCCATTCTTTCCACATTGCCGCAACGTCATCTGCAGTACGCATGGTGCCGTCCGGGTTATGGAAATCTTCCATATGCGTTGAATCGCTGCCCGCATGACCCCAACGAGCACCTGGGATATCACCTTTTGGCTTGATGTAGTCATAGCCGCTGGTGGTGCCAATAAATTCAGCCCATGAACGAACGCTTACCAGTGAAGCATCCTGACGATGCAGCAGTCCACGTGCCTGCTCCATATCGAGCATCAGTTGCGGTTGCGCCGGGATCTTCACGCCGAAGTCAGGTTCCGGCTTCACTTTCGGTGGCGTACCGCGCTCAACGGGCAGCCCCGCATCGGACCAGGTTTGCCAGCCGCCGTCCAGAAGGCGTACATCTTTCACGCCTGCGTACAGCATAATCTGCGCCACACGTGCTGCTGCGTAAACGTCTCGCCCGTACAGAATGACCGTGGTGTCATGGCGAATGCCGTGTTTTGCCAGCATCGCTTTCAGTTGCTCATCGGAAACTTTGTTCCACAGCGGTTCGCTTTCAACTTCGTTGGTATCGATGTAGTCAGCGCCGGGAATATGGCTGATAAGGTAAAACTTTGGTGCGCCCCAGGCTGCTTCAATGACTTTCCAGTCACCGGTAGGTTTTGCCGTAACCTCTTTACCTTGTTGCAGGTCATGCAGCCATTGCGGGTAAACCAGTTGCTCAAAGTGCGGCAATTTTTGCAGGCGGGAAGGTTCGCTTAGCGCGTCACTCAGGATGGAGATATGCGTAAAGCCTGCTTTTTGCAGTCGCGTTTTGACGGCTTCGACGTCTTTAGTATTACCGTATAACGCCACTGGCGTATCGGTTTTCAGGTTATGCTGCTTGATCCACTCGTTGAGCTGTTCGGCGCTCATTTTGTCGAGCCAACTTGCAGAAAGGTTTAAGGCGGCAGGTTCATGACCGGAAGGGCCATTTAAAGTTTGTGGCCAGCCGTTATAAAACGCGCTGGGGCGAGTATCTATCGCTTTGCCATTTTGTTGTTGAAGCTGGTCAAGAGTAAGAGGCTTCGCCAGTTCAGCGGCCCACGAAGAAGCGCAAGCCAGCCCTAAAGCCATTGCCAGCGCGGTCATTTGAGAAACACGTTTCATCGAAAATCCCGACATTGTAGTTTTGAGTGCGCCATTCTGAACTGATGTATTGAGAAAAACTTTGCGTTATCGCAGTTTGTTGTAATTTTCTGACCACTGCGCCATATCCAGAACAGAACTATCAGGAGGAACATCCTGGAGATCGTGAGTTACCTGAACGACGGGGATCGCCAGGGCGCGAACTTCGCTGAACACCCACTGGCGAAAATTATCGCGCAGAGCCACATCAAGACGGCTGAACGGTTCATCGAGTAATAATGCTTTGGGTTGGGCGAGAAGGGCGCGTAGCAGAGCTACCCGTGCCCGCTGACCACCAGACAGAGTTGTCGGATCCTGATGGAAAGTATCACCAAGTCCCGCACGCTCAAGCGCATCATTCACGGCATTGCGCCTTGCAACACCTTTTAGTGTCGCCGGTAGCGCCAGCAGCAAATTTTGCCCGACGCTGAACTGGTCAAATAGCAGCGCATCCTGGAAAAGGATACCAATCTGGCGCTGTGCAGTCGGCAGGCTATCGAGGCGTTGCTCATTGAGCCAAAGCTCACCTGTACAAGAAAACTGCCCGGACAGCGCGCCAATCATCCAGGAAAACAGCGTAGATTTCCCACAGCCAGACGGCCCCATTAACGTGACAATGTCACCTTTAGTGACCGTAAAGTTGACGTCCTTTAGTAAGCAGGTTCCTGGCAAACGTAGCGAAACATCTTTCACGCAGAGCATTAGCGGAGTCCTTGTCTAACATAACCTACCCATTTTGCAAGCAGGGCGGTCAGGGCAAAAATAATAAGCGGTAATAGCAGTTGCCATAAAGCCTGGGTGGCGAGAATACCGTTGCTGCCGCCGCTGCTTAACGCCACCGCTTCTGTCGTCAGCGTCGGGAAACGTCCCGCACCGAGCCACAGCGTCGGCATATATTGCGCAATACTCACTGAAAATCCGACAGCGAATGCAATTAGCGCAGGGCGTAGCATAAGAGGACATTTCACGTAAAAGAAGATTTTGGCACGCGACCAGCCTAGCGTCTGCGCAATTAAAATTAACCGTGAGTCAATACGCCGCCAGGCAGGTTGCAGGATAAACAGCATCCACGGCATCACCCACAACAGATGCCCCCAGACCACCGCCGTCCAGCTACCATCCAGATTCAACCATAATGCCAGCGTGTACTGGCCTGCCACTAATGGCAGTGCCGGTAATAAAATGGGCAACAATAACCACAACTGGCGACGCTGTGGCCCCCATTCCAGCCATAGCAGTAACAGGATCAAAGCGATGAACGTCGCTACCAGTCCCATCGTCAGGCTATTGAGCAGCGCCACGTGATTGTTAGTCGACTGATCTGCGAGGATCGCCAGCAGAACCACACAGAGCACACCGGTTAAGGGTAAAAACCACGCCAGCGTATAGCCGGGCAGTAAAGGCGCAGCCGGCTTGCGAACGCCATCTTCACGGGGAATGGTGTGCCGCCAGGTGCGCCATAACAGATAGCCCAGCAAAACACAGGCGGCGAGTAACAGCATCAGCAGCAGGCTGGCGAGCGCGCCTTTCATTTGTTGATCGGTGTCGCCCTGGGTTAACCACTGCCAGCTTATTACTGCCAGCGTCGGTGGATTACCTGGCCCGAGGATAATTGCCACATCCACGACCGACAGCGTCCATGCGACAATTGCCAGCATCGCCATTGCCAGCGCAGGAGCGGCGGAGGGCAACAGCAGCCAGTTCAGGGATTGCCAGCGGCTGTAGCCCAGTGAATCCATCACTATAACCTGCTGTAGCAGCCGTTTTTCACTTAGCGCGGCTGACAAGATCCATAGCAGAAATGCGCTTTCTTTCACCGCCAGAGTGAAACCCAGCCCAATACCCAATTTGTCCATTGGTGGAGTGAAATACGGGAAATAGTCGTAAAGCAGACCGCCGTCAGCAAAGAGCAGAAGGGCGCTGGTGGCAAAAGCCACGTGGGGAATGGCGAGCAGCCACGGCAGACGGGCGCACATACGCAGCCATTTTGCGCCAGGCCACAGCGCCACAATCACCAGCAGGGCAATCAACAGCGCCCCGACCGCCGCGATAGTCGTCGAAACCAGCGTCGCCAGTAATGCCTGCGGTAACTGCGGGTCGGCAAATAACGCCTGCCAGTGCGTCAGCGACAAGGCTGGCGCTATCAGCGTGAAAGCAGCAGGGATCAGCGGTGCATAAATCACCGCCACCATCGCCCACAGCAAAAAGATTAATGCGTACCGTAACGGCGTAGCCATTCTTGTTCCAGCGCATTTACCCAACCCGCGTGCGGTTCAGCCAGTACCGGTGGCAGCTCCTGCGGCATTCTTGATTGCAATGTTTCACGCTGCGTGTCAGGCAGTTTTTGTGGATCGAGAACCGAAGGATCGCCCCAGATAGCAGGATCTGCTTTACGCAGTTGCGCATCGGGTGAGAGCAGGAAGTTGGCGACAACTTTCGCCGCAGCACTGGCATTCGCGTTGGCAGGAATGGTGACGAAATGCACGTTGCCAATCATCCCCTCGCTAAAGCCGAAGCTGTAACTGCTTGCTGGCAAATCGTCGCTGGCTATTTTTTGTTGGGCATGAGCGGGGTTAAAGGTTAGCGACAGGCGCAATGTACCGGCTTTTAGTAGGGCATCCATCCGTGCAGGCGAGGGCGGAAAATCCTTTCCTTCGCGCCACAAATACGGATGCAGTGCATCAAGATATTGCCACAAGGGCGCAGTGATCCGGGCGAAAGTCGCATCGTTCGGCGCTGCTTTTAATGCGTCGGGGTCTGGCGTCAGCATAATCAGCAACTGTTCCAGAAACGCCGTGCCTGTGAAGTCTGGTGGGCGCGGATAAGTAACCGTGCCGGGATTGGCTTTGGCAAACTCCAGCAATGCTTGCGGCGTTTGTGGTGGCTGTGGCGTAACATCGCGGCGGGCGATAAACGTCAGTTGTGCGCCACCCCACGGAGATTCTGCACCTTCGACAGGTACAGAAAAATCTTCCCGTACCGGCAGTTGCGTATCGACGTAATGCCAGTTGGGTAGAGTCTCCGCCCAGCCCGTTTGTAATAAATTGGCCTCTTTTAAGGTGCGGAAGTTTTCGCCGTTCACCCAGAGCAGATCCACCGAACCGCCTGTTTTGCGCCCGGCTGCGGCTTCGGTCTGAATGCGTTTTACTGCGTCTGCGGCATCCGCCAGACGGACAATCTTCAGGTTTATAGCGTAATGGGTTTTCATCTCGCCGCTAACCCAGTCGAGATAGCGGTTAATTGCGGTATCGCCGCCCCAGGCGTTAAACCAGACGGTTTGCCCTTTGGCGTCGTTTTTGATTTCCTGCCAGTCACTGGCATGTGTTGCCAAAGAAAACAGCGATAACAATCCCAGCAACCACACACAATGGCGCATCATCTCTCCTTAAGAACGTTTTTCAGGAATACGGCACAGCCCCTGAGCGGGAATGTCCATGGCAGAGTTAAAACGGGCTGACAGATTTTGCAGGCCGATCAATGCTGTCAGCTCGGTGAGCGCCTGAGCGTCAAAATGGGCAGCCAGTCGGGTACGCAGGGCATCATCGACCGTTGGCGGTGTAACGCTCGCGGCTTCGGCGTATTCCAGCGCCAGCCGCTCCTCATCGCTGAACAGCGGGCTTTGCCGCCAGTCAGCCACCGCCAGCAGTTTGTCAGTGCTGCCGGTACGCTCCGCGACTTTCATACTGGTGATATCTACGCAAAATTCACACAGACACATTTGTGCAATGCGTGCGCTGACAAGCGATCGCACCACCGGATCGAGCGGTGAGCGTTTGCGCTCCAGCCAGCCGACAAACATCGACACCAGATAAAAGATAAACGGAATTCTCCCCCACCAGCGAATAGGACTTAGCACCTCGCCATAATGGCGACGATGCAGCCACGCCTGCGGACGTAAAATCAAAGGAATTTTGCTAAGCGGCGGTAAACCCATCAGGCATTCCTCTTCTGGCGTTCAAGCCATATTTTTTTCGCCATAAATATCACCACGGTCAGGGCAAACAGAATAAACAGCCCGGTGACAAACCAGAATGTGCCTCCCGTTAACATGCTGCCCGCCCAGGAATAGACGATGGTTGCGGGTAGCTGACCAAGCCCGGTGGCGATAAAAAACGAGCGAAAACGTATTGAAGTCAATCCGGCAGCATAGCTGATAGGATCGAAAGGGACAAAAGGCAATAACCGACATACCAGGATGGTGTGTTTGCCGTAGCGAGTAAAAAAGCCGTCCATGCTGTTAAGCACGGTTTTGCCGGTTAACTTTTCCACCACTTCGCGGCCCATCACTCTGGCGATAAAAAAGCACAGCGCCGCGCCCGCCATCGAACTGGTCCAAGACAGCAAGCCGCCCCAGAATGCGCCAAACAGCGACGCATTGGCAAAGGTTATCAAAAACGCAGGCAGCGGCGCGGCAATGGCCTGTAAGATCATCAAGAAGAACGAGACCACAGCCGCTTGTGTGCCGTAAGACTGAATAAAGCGTTCTATACCCTGTTGATCGACGGCGGCAAACGCCGCAACGCTGCGATTGATAAACTCATGGGCGCCAGGAAGCAGCGCCCATGCCAGCAGCGAAGCGATCAACAGGATGATGATGGTGGCACGGTAGTACCAGATTTTACGCGATTGCATTTTCATCATCCTTTATCCTGGTTTTATTCGGCGATTTTAAAGGTAACCGTTGCCAGCGTGTTATCTGCCGGGAGAACCGACGCATTACCTTTGAATTGCACTTCACCGCGTTTTTCCACTGCCCCATAAGTGTATGTCGCATTGCTGACGATACCGACCGGGCAGCTATCGAGACACACCAGGCAGCCAGTTTTCTTCTCTTCTGCCGCTGCTAAATTACCGCCAAAGCGCATGTCCAGTTTCTTGCCATTGCTATCGACAATCACTTCATCAAAGGAATACGCTTTTGCCGCCCCTTGCCAGTTGACCGAAATATCCAGTTTGCTGCCTGTGACATGAGTCGTTTCTTTATTATCCATCGTCATGTTTTCGCCCGGTGTACCACCGGCCTGTTTCAGGGCTTCATAAAATGCTTTCGGGGTCGCATAACCCATAAACAGCGATTTATGTCCGTTGGAGCCATCTTTAAACACAATGCCGTGGCGGGTATCGTCTGTCAGAAAACGGCCATTAATTTGCACTAACATGGTGACCGTATGGTTATTGGCATCGACACGCAGTGGCTGGCTGGCGGAAAGCCCGTCGTATTCCACTTTTGCTCCGGTGTTCTCTTTTTGATCGCAGCCACTAAGCCCTGCGGCTGCCAGTAAACACAGTGCAGCCAGTCCTTTTTTCCATGACGCTGAATAATGTTGCAACATCGTTCTATCCTTCATTTTTGGGGTGAGTTAGTGGGCTGCGGCGCGAAGCAGACAGATCCACGTGTTTGTGTCGGGCGTAGAGTCTGGCGAACTGGACGAGAATAAACAGCGCCAGTCCTGCCAGACAGAGTTTTAAAATAAAGCGCAGCGTAATGCCTTCACTGGCGAGATCGCTTGCCATTACGGTATAAATTACTATTCCGGGCAGAGTAGTTAATGCCGAAATAAGGGTATAAGGCCAGAAGGAGATGGCGGTTAATCCATAAGCATAATTTTGAATATTGTAAGGAAATAGCGGGATTAAGCGGGTCAAAATAAGAAAATCGATACCGTTACGCGTAATACCTTTTTCTATGGCCTGGAAAGTGTGGCTATGACCAACGTATTTCAGCAGTAAATCACGCCCCAGCCAGCGCGCCAACAGGAAGGAGCATGATGAGGCCAGCGTGGCGGCAATTAGTGAAAGAAACGTCCCTAAGAGCGGGCCAAAGACTATTCCACCGGCGATCACCAGTATGCTACCCGGCAACAGAAAGAGGGTGGCGATGATGAATAACAGAATATAGAGGCTATAACCGAAAAATCCGCTCTGGCGAATGAGTGTCTGCAAGTGGGGTAAATCGGTGAGCAGATCGAATAAACCGAAAGTGTGGATAGCGTAAATGACCAGCGCAAAAATAAGGCAGGCAAAAAGAAATTTACGCTCAGCGTTCATCGTGGAGTTTCCTATATCAAACTTGATAATAGAGAAGTGGTCAGACAACTAAAAACGCAGTGACGGTATAACAAAGGACGGCAGGCAACAAATCATTACTGACAGTTTGTTGATTTTTCTCAAGGTTAATTCTCCTGACCCAGAGCGAGTCAGGAGAACAGAGAAATTAGCGGCGGAAGGTCGCCCACACCGGGGCGTGATCTGACGGTTTTTCCATACTGCGGATTTCATAATCAATGCCGGTTTCTACGCAGCATTCCGCCAACGGCTGGCTGGCGAGCAGCAGGTCAATGCGCAGACCACGGTTATCATCAAAACCTTTTGAGCGGTAATCAAACCACGAGAAGCGATCTGCCGTTTCCGGGTTCGCATGGCGGAAAGTATCCACCAGACCCCAGTTAATCAGTCTCTCCATCCATTCGCGTTCTTCCGGCAGGAAAGAGCATTTACCGGTACGCAGCCAGCGTTTGCGGTTCTCTTCACCAATGCCGATATCGAGGTCGGTGGGGCTGATATTCATATCGCCCATAATCAGCACCGGATTGTCACGCTTGAGTTCGGTTTCCAGGTAGTTTTGCAGGTTCTGATAGAACTGCGCTTTCGCCGGGAATTTAATCGGATGGTCACGGCTTTCGCCCTGCGGGAAGTAACCGTTGATTACGGTGACATTACCCAGCGGCGAGGGAATTTCCGCCATAATAATTCGTCGTTGAGCCTCTTCGCCGTCGCCGGGGAAGCCGCGACGCACAGTAATCGGCGTCTCTTTGGTCAGCAGCGCCACGCCATAATGGCCTTTCTGCCCGTGGTAAAAGACGTTGTAGCCAAGCTTTGCCACTTGTTCGAGCGGAAACATATCATCATGAACTTTTGTCTCCTGCAGACCAATAACATCCGGTTGGTGCTTTTCGACGATGGCTTCAAGCTGGTGTGGTCTGGCGCGCAGACCGTTGATATTAAAAGAGACAAATTTCATAGTCGCTGCCATTTATTCAGATAAAGAGTGCGTGGATGTTAGCAGAAATTCGCCGCGCTTACTGCCTGTTGTTAAGTGATTTGATCGATGGTTGTTAATGATGCCAACGATGGCGCAAAAAATGCCCGTTTTTGGTGCGGCTGCGTCAGAATGGCGCAGTAATTTCCAGTAAATTTCGTCAACGATCACAATTCCAGAATTATATTTTACTTCTGCATAACATTTCGTTTTTTATTCTTTTTATTCATCAGTATCGCAAACGTATTCACTTTATATGCACTTCAGGTGCATATCGCTGGGTTGTAACGCCTTGATTTCCAGTTAACTGCCGCCGTTTATGCACTTTTACCACTGGCTGGCACGAACCCTGCAATCTACATTTACAGCGTAATCGTCACTTATTATTAACATATAAATAACCATTTATTTACTGTAGGGGTCGCTATGTCTCAGCCAATTACGCGTGAAAATTTTGATGAATGGATGATACCTGTTTACGCTCCGGCACCGTTTATTCCGGTACGTGGCGAAGGTTCGCGCTTGTGGGATCAGCAGGGGAAAGAGTATATCGACTTCGCGGGTGGCATTGCAGTGAACGCACTGGGTCATGCGCATCCGGAACTGCGGGAGACGCTGAACGAGCAGGCGAGTAAGTTCTGGCATACCGGTAATGGTTACACCAACGAGCCGGTATTACGGCTGGCGAAAAAGCTCATTGACGCGACGTTTGCCGATCGCGTGTTCTTTTGTAACTCCGGCGCGGAGGCTAACGAAGCGGCGCTGAAGCTGGCGCGCAAATACGCTCACGACCGCTACGGTAGCCATAAGAGCGGCATCGTGGCGTTTAAAAATGCTTTCCACGGGCGCACGCTGTTTACCGTTAGTGCGGGCGGGCAGCCAGCCTATTCACAGGATTTCGCGCCACTGCCGCCGGATATCCGCCACGCCGCGTATAACGATATTAATTCTGCCAGTGCGCTGATTGACGACTCCACCTGCGCGGTGATCGTCGAGCCAGTACAGGGCGAAGGCGGCGTGGTGCCAGCCAGCAAGGCATTTTTGCAGGGATTGCGTGAGTTATGCGATCGCCACAATGCATTGCTGATTTTCGATGAGGTACAAACCGGCGTCGGGCGCACCGGTGAACTGTATGCCTATATGCACTACGGGGTGACGCCCGATCTGCTGACCACCGCTAAAGCCCTGGGCGGCGGTTTCCCGATTGGTGCGCTGCTGGCAACCGAAGAGTGCGGCCGGGTGATGACCGTTGGCACTCACGGCACCACTTATGGTGGTAATCCGCTGGCCTCGGCGGTGGCGGGTAAAGTGCTTGATCTCATCAACACGCCAGAGATGCTTACTGGTGTCAAACGGCGTCACGACTGGTTTGTTGAGCGTCTTAATACCATTAATCATCGCTGCGGTTTGTTCAGTGAAATTCGCGGATTAGGTCTGTTGATTGGCTGTGTGCTGAATGCGGATTACGCCGGACAAGCGAAACTGATCTCTCAGGAGGCGGCGAAAGCAGGCGTGATGGTGCTGATTGCGGGTGGCAACGTGGTGCGTTTTGCACCGGCGCTCAACGTCAGCGAAGAAGAGGTGACAACCGGCCTGGATCGCTTTGCCGCTACTTGCGAACACTTTGTTAGCCGGGGTTCATCATGATGGTCATCCGTCCCGTTGAGCGTACCGATGTCGCAGCCTTAATGCAGCTTGCAGGTAAAACGGGCGGTGGCCTGACGTCACTCCCTGCCAATGAAGCCACGCTTTCGGCGCGTATCGACAGATCCATTAAAACCTGGCAGGGCGAATTACCCGAAAGCGAGCAAGGTTATGTGTTCGTGCTGGAAGAGAGCGAGACAGGCACCGTGGCGGGTATTTGTGCCATTGAGGTGGCTGTCGGGCTGAACGATCCCTGGTACAACTATCGCGTCGGTACGCTGGTTCACGCTTCGAAAGAGTTGAATGTCTATAACGCGCTACCGACGCTGTTTCTCAGTAATGATCACACCGGAAGCAGTGAGTTATGCACGCTGTTTCTCGACCCGGAGTGGCGCAAAGAGGGCAATGGCTATTTGCTGTCGAAATCGCGCTTTATGTTTATGGCGGCTTTTCGTGACAAGTTTAACGACAAAGTGGTCGCCGAAATGCGCGGCGTGATTGACGAACACGGCTATTCGCCGTTCTGGCAAAGCCTCGGTAAACGCTTCTTTTCGATGGATTTTAGCCGCGCTGATTTTCTCTGCGGTACTGGTCAAAAGGCGTTTATCGCTGAACTGATGCCAAAACATCCGATCTATACGGACTTTTTATCCCAGGAAGCACAGGACGTTATCGGCCAGGTGCATCCGCAAACAGCCCCCGCGCGTGCGGTGCTGGAAAAAGAAGGTTTTCGCTACCGTAACTATATCGATATCTTCGACGGTGGGCCGACGCTGGAGTGTGACATCGACCGCGTTCGCGCCATCCGCAAAAGTCGGCTGGTGGAAGTAGCGGAAGGGCAGCCAGCGCAGGGGGATTTCCCGGCCTGTCTGGTCGCCAATGAAAATTATCACCATTTCCGCGTGGTACTGGTGCGTGCCGATCCGGCAACCCAGCGTTTGATTTTAACCGCCGCACAACTGGACGCTCTCAAGTGCCACGCCGGGGAACGCGTTCGTCTGGTGCGCCTGTGCGCAGAGGAGAAAACAACATGACTTTATGGATCAACGGCGACTGGGTGACGGGGCAGGGCGCACTTCGCGTGAAGCATAATCCGGTATCGGGCGACGTATTATGGCAAGGCAATGATGCCGATGCCGCTCAGGTGGAGCTGGCTTGTCGTGCTGCACGCGCCGCGTTTCCGCGTTGGGCGCGGCTCTCCTTTGGCGATCGTCAGGTAAGAGTTGAACGCTTTGCCGGACTGCTGGAAAGCAATAAAGCCGAATTAACGGCGATTATTGCCAGAGAAACGGGTAAGCCGCGCTGGGAAGCGGCAACCGAAGTGACGGCGATGATTAATAAAATCGCGATATCAATCAAGGCGTATCACGTGCGCACGGGCGAGCAGCGCAGCGAAATGCCAGACGGTGCGGCGAGTTTGCGCCATCGCCCGCACGGCGTACTGGCCGTGTTTGGACCGTACAATTTCCCAGGGCATTTGCCGAACGGGCATATCGTTCCGGCGCTGCTGGCAGGCAACACAATTATCTTTAAACCCAGCGAACTGACACCGTGGAGTGGCGAGGTGGTAATGCGCTTATGGCAGCAGGCAGGCTTGCCGTCGGGGGTGTTGAATCTGGTGCAGGGTGGGCGCGAAACGGGTCAGGCGCTGAGTGCGCTGGAAGACCTCGACGGTTTGCTGTTCACCGGCAGCGCCAACACGGGCTACCAGTTGCATCGCCAGCTTTCTGGTCAGCCGGAAAAAATCCTCGCCCTTGAAATGGGCGGCAATAACCCGCTGATTATTGATGACGTGGCGGATATCGACGCCGCAGTGCATCTGACTATTCAGTCAGCATTTGTCACTGCCGGGCAACGCTGCACTTGCGCCCGCCGTTTAATGCTTAAACGCGGGGCGCAGGGCGATGCGTTCCTTGCTCGCCTGGTTGCCGTCAGCCAGCGGTTAACGCCAGGTAACTGGGATGACGAACCACAGCCATTTATTGGCGGGCTGATATCAGAGCAGGCCGCGCAGCAGGTTGTTTCTGCCTGGCAGGAACTGGAAGCAATGGGGGGACGAACGCTGCTTGCACCACGCTTACTGCGCGCAGGAACATCGTTGCTGACGCCGGGGATCATCGAAATGACGGGCATTGCTGGCGTGCCGGATGAAGAAGTGTTTGGGCCGCTATTGCGCGTCTGGCGTTATGACACCTTTGATGAGGCGATTAAGATGGCGAATAACACTCGCTTTGGCCTCTCTTGCGGGCTGGTGTCACCGGAGCGGGAAAAGTTCGATCAACTGTTACTGGAAGCGCGGGCGGGGATCGTCAACTGGAACAAACCGCTTACCGGCGCTGCCAGTACTGCACCATTCGGTGGCGTTGGCGCTTCCGGCAACCACCGACCAAGTGCCTGGTACGCCGCTGATTATTGTGCCTGGCCGATGGCAAGTCTTGAATCATCTTCATTAACGCTGCCCACTACGCTTAATCCCGGGCTTGATTTTTCCGATGAGGTGGTGCCATGAACGCCCGGGAAGTGAATTTCGACGGGCTGGTGGGGCTGACGCATCATTACGCGGGGCTGTCGTTTGGCAATGAAGCCTCTACCCGCCACCGTTTTCAGGTGTCTAACCCGCGACTGGCGGCGAAACAGGGCTTACTGAAAATGAAAACCCTTGCTGATGCGGGATTCCCGCAGGCGGTGATCCCGCCGCACGAGCGACCGTTTATCCCGGTTTTGCGTCAACTGGGATTTAGCGGCAGCGATGAACACGTTCTGGAAAAGGTTGCCCGTCAGGCTCCGCACTGGCTTTCCAGCGTCAGTTCCGCTTCGCCAATGTGGGTAGCGAATGCAGCCACGGTAGCGCCATCCGCTGATACGCTGGATGGCAAAGTGCATCTGACCGTCGCCAACCTGAACAACAAATTTCACCGTTCGCTGGAAGCGCCCGTCACCGAGTCGCTGTTAAAAGCGATTTTTAACGATGAAGAGAAGTTCACCGTTCATTCTGCTCTGCCGCAGGTGGCGATGCTGGGGGATGAGGGGGCGGCAAACCACAATCGGCTCGGTGGTAACTATGGTGATCCGGGTATACAGGTTTTCGTCTATGGCCGAGAAGAGGGCAATGGCACGCGACCTTCCCGTTATCCGGCGCGGCAAACCCGCGAAGCCAGTGAGGCGGTCGCCAGGTTGAATCAGGTGAATCCGCAGCAGGTGATTTTCGCCCAGCAAAATCCGGACGTCATCGACCAGGGGGTTTTTCATAATGATGTCATTGCGGTGAGCAACCGCCAGGTGCTGTTTTGCCATCAGCAGGCGTTCGCCCACCAGGCGCAATTACTGGCAAACCTGCGCGCGCGGGTGAACGGTTTTATGGTGATAGAAGTTCCGGCGGCACAGGTTTCCGTAGCGGATGCTGTCTCGACTTATCTGTTTAACAGCCAGTTACTGAGCCGTGATGATGGTTCGATGGTGTTGGTGCTGCCACAGGAGTGTCGGGAACATGCTGGAGTATGGCGTTATCTCAATGAATTGCTTGCTGCCGATAACCCGATAAGCGAGCTGAAAGTTTTTGATTTACGCGAAAGCATGGCAAACGGCGGAGGCCCGGCGTGCCTGCGGTTGCGTGTGGTGCTGACGGCAGAAGAATATCAGACGGTAAACCCGGCTGTGATGATGAACGATACCTTGTTTAATACGCTCAATGACTGGGTGGATCGCTACTATCGCGATCGTCTTACTGCCGCCGATCTTGCCGACCCGCAATTGCTGCGTGAAGGAAGGGAAGCCCTGGATTCGCTGACCCGTTTACTGAATCTCGGTTCGGTTTATCCGTTTCAGCGTGAGGGAGGGAGCAATGGATAATTTTCTTGCCCTGACCTTAACGGGCAAAAAACCAGCCATGAGTGAGAGGGAAAGCAACGGTATTCGCTGGCGCTGGCTGGGTGATGGTGTGCTGGAACTGACGCCGTTAACGCCACCGCAAGGTGCGCTGGTGATTTCTGCGGGAATACACGGTAATGAAACCGCGCCGGTAGAAATGCTTGATGCTTTGCTTGGCGCGATTCTCCACGGCGAGATCCCTCTACGCTGGCGGTTACTGGCGATCCTTGGAAATCCCCCGGCGCTGAAGCAAGGAACACGTTATTGCCATAGTGATATGAATCGCATGTTTGGCGGACGCTGGCAGCGATTTGCCGAAAGCGGCGAAACGTGCCGTGCGCGCGAACTGGAACAGTGTCTGGAAGATTTTTATGAACAGGGTAAAGAGTCTGTCCGCTGGCATCTTGATCTGCATACCGCGATTCGTGGTTCGTATCACCCACGGTTTGGTGTTTTACCGCAACGTAATATTCCCTGGGACGAAAACTTTCTGACATGGCTGGGTGCGGCAGGGCTGGAGGCATTGGTGTTTCACCAGGCGCCGGGGGGCACGTTTACCCATTTTAGTGCCGAACATTTCGGTGCACTGGCGTGTACGCTGGAACTTGGTAAAGCATTGCCATTTGGCAAAAACGATCTTCGCCAGTTTTCACCCACCGCCAGCGCGATTGCTGCGCTGTTATCTGGCGTGAGTGTCGGTACTGAGAGAAAGTCGCCGCTACGCTATCGGGTCGTTTCGCAAATTACCCGCCACTCATCATCCTTCGAACTGCATATGGCAAGCGAGACGCTGAACTTCACGCCGTTTAAGAAAGGAACGTTGTTGGCGCAGGATGGTGAGGAACACTTTACTGTGACTCATGATGTTGAGTATGTGTTATTCCCTAATCCATTGGTGGCGACGGGATTACGTGCGGGATTAATGCTGGAAAAAATAACCTAATACTTGCCCGCAGAAATCATTCTGCGGGTATTTACTGGCTTTTTAATGAAATAATGCGGATTAATCCTGGTTATTTGCTTTATTTATCACCAGTCATCAGGTATAGTTCTTCATAATTTCTGCAAAATCAGTGTGTTGTAATATTTCATCATCACTCTCCATCAAATTTTCTTTTTTTCTCCATAATTGGCGCAAAAGTGTTTTTTACACTTTCATTGTTTTACCGTTGCTCTGATTAATTGACGCTAAAGTCAGTAAAGTTAATCTCGTCAACACGGCACGCTACTTAAGAAAGCCGTAATAAATAACTGAAAGGAAGGATATAGAATATGCGTAAATTAACTGCACTGTTTGTTGCCTCTACCCTGGCTTTTGGCGCGGCTAACCTGGCCCATGCCGCCGATACCACTACTGCAGCACCGGCTGACGCGAAGCCGATGATGCACCATAAAGGTAAATTCGGTCCGCATCACGACATGATGTTTAAAGATCTGAACCTGACCGACGCGCAGAAACAGCAGATTCGCGAAATCATGAAAGGTCAGCGTGACCAGATGAAACGCCCGCCGCTGGAAGAACGCCGCGCAATGCATGACATTATTGCCAGCGATACCTTCGACAAAGCGAAAGCTGAAGCGCAGATCGCAAAAATGGAAGAACAGCGCAAAGCTAACATGCTGGCGCACCTGGAAACCCAGAACAAGATTTACAACATCCTGACGCCGGAGCAGAAAAAGCAATTTAATGCTAATTTTGAGAAGCGTCTGACAGAACGCCCTGCGGCAAAAGGTAAAATGCCTGCAACTGCTGAATAATCTTTCAGCCTGACAACTTAAGACCGCCGGTCTTGTCCACTACCTTGCAGCAATGCGGTGGACAGGATCGGCGGTTTTCTTTTCTGTTCTTCAACTTTTGCAAAAAAAGTCTAATCACCACTAAGGTAAATCACCCGAGTTGCCGATAACAATCCACGGTTGCCTGAACGATAACAATGAAAAGAGCATGCCGGGAGCGAGTATGGAATACTTTGATATGCGTAAAATGTCGGTGAACCTGTGGCGAAACGCTGCCGGTGAAACTCGTGAAATCTGTAGCTTTCCTCCGGCAAAACGTGATTTTTACTGGCGTGCCAGCATTGCTTCCATTGCGGCAAATGGTGAGTTTTCTTTGTTTCCGGGAATGGAAAGGAGCGTGACGCTGCTGGAAGGCGGTGAGATGCTCCTTGAAAGCACTAACCGTTTTAGCCATACCTTAAAACCGCTACAGCCTTTTGCTTTCGCTGCGGATCAGGTGGTAAAAGCGAAACTGACTGAAGGTCAGATGTCGATGGATTTCAACATTATGACGCGCCTTGATGCCTGTAAGGCGAAAGTCAGAATTGCCGATCGCACGTTCACCACTTTTGGCTCACGCGGTGGGGTGGTGTTTGTAATTAGCGGAGCGTGGCAACTAGGCGACAAGCTGTTGACTACCGACCAGGGCGCGTGCTGGTACGACGGAAGGCACACCCTGCGGCTTTTGCAACCGCAAGGCAAACTGCTGTTCAGTGAAATTAACTGGCTGGCAGGCTATTCACCGGATCAAGTTCAGTAATTTCATAGTTACCGGAAAGCAGAGGTTTACAGAGGATTTTATAACCGTCGTGATCAAACCCGGCTGGTGTGCGAATTAACGTTGCTGCCTCTTCCGGCGAATTAACGGCACCCAGCCACAGCCAGTTATGAATAATATGATATTGCGTCATTTCCGGATGCTGTTCTTTCAGCGCCACCGCACCTCGCCATGGCCAACAAACAACCCGCAAACGCTCCAGAGACTGACGCAAACGTAGCGCATGAGCGTCATGGCTCTCTTTACCGCAGCACGCCCCGGCGCAACGTTTTAGCGCCGAACGAAAACAAGCGCGCCCGCGACTTAACGGTTCCAGCCCGAGCAAGCCATAACAAAGTTTTTGTTCATCGGCGATGGTCTGTAATGCTTGTAAAGCCGCACGACGGTTGGCAAACAGGCCGAATAAGTTTGCTGCGGCAGAAAAATCCACGTCTTTGGCATACACCACATCGACACGCTTTTCATTCAGTTGCAGGGCACAGAGCTGGCGATTACGGCGCAAGCGTTTATTAAACAGTGGCTGTTGTTCTTTAATTAATCGCGCTTCAAGGAGTAGCGCACCGATTTCGCCTGCGGTGCAGATCCAGCTAATTCGCCGGGATTGCCGCAGCATGGCGGCTTCATCCGGAGTGCGTAAATGAGAAAGCACCCGGCTGCGGATATTAACGCTTTTGCCGATATAGAGCGGCATGGTGTCACTTTCGCCATGAAACAGATACACCCCTGGTCGGGTGGGTAAGTCATTAAGGAATGAACGTAAATGTTCGGGATATTCGTAGATTGCCGCCGCTTCAAATTCTGGCCGCAGGGAAGTTAAACGCCGTACCACTGTTGACTCCAGGTGCTGGTTATCTATCCAGTGTAACAGGCGGGAAACGATTAAAAAAGAGGCGGGTCGATGACAAAAGTAATACCGCCTGATGCGCTACGCTTATCATGCCGACTCGCCCCCTGCAATGAATTGAATTTGCGAAGTTTTGTAGGTCGAATAAGGCGTTCACGCCGCATCCGGCATGAACAAAGTACGTTTTTGCGTACAAGCCATTATGTGCAAATTATTACTTTTTCCAGAAATCATCGAAAACGGTAATTGGCGGACGGCGTTTATGTTCGGTTTTCAGATACCAGTTTTCTATTGTTCTGGCGACCTGTTCGGGCACGGCTTTCCCTTCCAGATAGTCATCAATGTTGTCATAAGTGACGCCAAGCGCCACTTCATCCGGCAGGGAAGGACGGTCATCTTCCAGATCGGCGGTGGGTGCTTTCTTATAGAGATGTTCCGGGCAACCTAATGCCGCCAGTAACTGTTTACCCTGACGCTTGTTCAGACGGTATAGCGGGTTAATGTCAGTACCACCGTCACCGTATTTAGTAAAGAATCCGGTAATGGCTTCTGCCGCATGATCGGTGCCAACCACGACGCCGTTGGTCATGCCTGCAATGCTGTATTGCGCTTTCATCCGCTCACGCGCTTTTTCATTGCCGCGAACGAAATCGCTTAATTCAATACCTGCTTCGCGCAGCGCCTGTTCGCTGGCCAATACCGCGCCCTTGATATTCACGGTTAATACGCGATCCGGTTGAATAAAAGCAATGGCGTCCTGACAATCCTGTTCATCAGCCTGAACACCGTAGGGCAGGCGCACGGCAATGAATTGCAGTGCCTCGTTGCCCGTTTCCTGACGAAGCTCGTTAATTGCCATTTGACACAGTTTCCCGGCAAGAGTGGAGTCCTGACCACCACTAATACCAAGTACGAGTGATTTAATGAACGGATAGGTTTGCAGATAGCTTTTCAGAAAATCGATGCTGCGGCGAATTTCCTCTTCGGCATTAATCTGCGGTTTTGCGCCCAGCGCCTTTATTATTTGTTGTTGCAATGTCATTGAACCCCTCCAGACAGAAAAATAAAACTTCCTTAAAGCTAACCCGTTGCTACTGAAACGACAAGCGACAGCAGGTTGAATGGCGGTTAAAACGTCATACAGGAATCCTCTGAAAGCGGAGCCGTTTCGTTCACAGGCTTGAAAAAGCCCCCGATGTGTTCCAGGCTTATCTAACACGCTGATAAACAAGAGGACGGAATATGAACAAGAATATGGCAGGAATTCTGGGTGCAGCGGCGGTATTAACCATGCTGGCAGGTTGTACGGCGTATGATCGTACCAAAGACCAGTTTGTACAGCCTGTGGTGAAAGACGTCAAAAAAGGCATGAGCCGGGCGCAGGTTGCACAAATTGCGGGTAAACCTTCGTCTGAAGTGAGCATGATCCATGCTCGTGGTACTTGCCAGACCTATATCCTGGGTCAACGTGATGGTAAAGCAGAAACCTATTTTGTCGCCTTAGATGATACCGGACATGTTATCAACTCTGGCTATCAGACCTGTGCCGAATACGACACCGATCCACAAGCAGCGAAGTAATTTCTTCGCCTGAAAGCTTGAGTTACACCGGAAACCGGCCATTGCGCCGGTTTTTATTTGCCCCGTGTTCTTATTTATTGTCGCGAATTATTTAACCGAAATGTGAAGGAGGTCATAACAACAGGTCAAGGAGAGACAATTTGTATGGTCAAAGAAATACTATCGTTCAGGTCAATACCGTATACTCTTTTCAGCCACCAAAAAAAGTCATGTTGGTTTCGCAAGTTACCCAGAGCATGGAAGCAGGTGAAGGCTTGCGGAGTGTCTGGCTGACAGATAATCGTTGATGAGGGCAGTTTTATGGAAAAGAAACACATTTATCTGTTTTGTTCTGCGGGCATGTCTACCTCTTTACTGGTATCAAAAATGCGCGCACAGGCAGAAAAATATGAAGTTCCGGTCATTATTGAAGCATTTCCGGAAACACTGGCGGGTGAAAAAGGTCAGAATGCCGATGTCGTGTTATTAGGGCCGCAGATTGCTTATATGTTGCCCGAAATCCAGCGTTTGTTACCCAACAAACCCGTTGAAGTCATTGATTCACTGTTATATGGCAAAGTCGATGGTTTAGGCGTGCTTAAGGCTGCAGTTGCAGCAATTAAAAAAGCCGCAGCAAATTAATTTTTAAATTTTTCCGTCAAAGAGTTATTTCATAAATCTATACCGCAATACTTTAATTGCGGTTTTTAAGGGTATTTTTCTATGAGTAATGTTATTGCATCGCTTGAAAAGGTACTCCTCCCTTTTGCAGTCAAAATAGGAAAACAGCCACACGTTAATGCAATCAAAAACGGTTTTATTCGCTTAATGCCGTTAACCCTTGCGGGGGCCATGTTTGTATTAATCAATAACGTTTTTCTGAGCTTTGGGGAGGGGTCGTTTTTTTACTCCTTAGGTATTCGCCTCGACGCTTCAACCATTGAAACACTTAATGGCCTGAAAGGTATTGGCGGAAACGTATACAACGGAACATTAGGGATTATGTCTCTAATGGCGCCGTTTTTTATCGGTATGGCGCTGGCAGAAGAGCGTAAAGTCGATGCGCTCGCGGCAGGGTTGTTATCCGTTGCGGCATTTATGACCGTCACGCCTTATAGTGTCGGTGAAGTTTACGCGGTCGGCGCTAATTGGTTAGGTGGCGCGAATATCATCTCCGGGATTATTATCGGCCTGGTGGTGGCAGAAATGTTTACCTTTATTGTCTACCGCAACTGGGTGATTAAATTACCCGACAGTGTACCGACATCGGTCTCACGTTCTTTCTCAGCATTAATTCCCGGCTTTATTATTCTTTCTGTGATGGGGATTATTGCCTGGGCGCTGAATACCTGGGGCACTAACTTCCATCAGATTATTATGGATACCATCTCGACGCCGCTGGCATCGTTGGGTAGCGTGGTCGGCTGGGCGTATGTGATCTTTGTTCCGCTGCTGTGGTTCTTCGGTATTCACGGCGCACTGGCGCTGACCGCGCTGGACAACGGCATTATGACGCCGTGGGCGCTGGAAAACATCGCCACCTATCAACAATATGGCTCCGTCGAAGCGGCGCTGGCAGCCGGTAAGACCTTCCATATCTGGGCCAAGCCGATGCTGGACTCCTTTATTTTCCTCGGTGGCAGCGGTGCAACCTTAGGCCTGATCCTGGCAATCTTTATCGCTTCTCGCCGTGCTGATTATCGTCAGGTGGCAAAACTGGCGCTGCCGTCGGGCATCTTCCAGATTAACGAACCGATTCTGTTTGGTCTGCCGATTATCATGAACCCGGTGATGTTTATCCCGTTTGTTCTGGTGCAACCGATTCTGGCGGCAATTACTCTGGCGGCGTACTACATGGGCATCATCCCACCGGTGACTAACATTGCACCGTGGACCATGCCAACCGGTCTGGGAGCCTTCTTTAATACTAACGGTAGCGTCGCCGCATTGCTGGTCGCACTCTTCAACCTTGGCATCGCAACGCTGATATATCTGCCATTTGTCGTGGTGGCAAACAAAGCGCAGAACGTGATTGATAAAGAAGAGAGCGAAGAAGATATTGCTAACGCCCTGAAATTTTAATCGATGCCGGTACGGGCAATCGTGCCGGTAAGAATAGAGAGGAACGATGTATGATGGATCTCGATAATATTCCTGATACGCAAACGGAAGCTGAGGAACTGGAAGAAGTGGTGATGGGGCTTATCATCAACTCCGGACAAGCGCGCAGCCTGGCGTATGCGGCGCTGAAGCAGGCGAAGCAGGGTGATTTTGCAGCGGCAAAAGCCATGATGAGTCGCGGATGGCCTTGAATGAAGCGCATCTGGTACAGACGAAACTGATTGAAGGCGACGCGGGCGAAGGCAAGATGAAAGTGAGTCTGGTGCTGGTTCACGCCCAGGACCATTTAATGACTTCCATGCTTGCACGTGAACTGATTACCGAATTAATTGAGCTTCATGAAAAACTGAAGGCATAAGGAGTCGATGATGCAGCCAGTGATTAATGCGCCGGAAATTGCCACTGCCCGTGAACAGCAGTTGTTTAATGGCAAAAATTTCCATGTGTTTATCTACAATAAAACGGAAAGTATTACTGGATTGCATCAGCATGACTATTATGAATTTACCCTGGTTTTAACTGGTCGTTATTTCCAGGAGATTAACGGTAAGCGCGTGTTGCTGGAACGGGGCGATTTTGTTTTTATTCCGTTAGGATCACACCATCAAAGTTTTTATGAGTTTGGTGCCACGCGCATATTGAACGTTGGGATCAGTAAACGTTTTTTTGAACAGCATTATTTGCCGTTGTTGCCTTATTGCTTTGTTGCTTCACAGGTTTACCGAACTAATAATACTTTTCTTACCTATGTGGAAACTGTGATTTCTTCATTGAATTTCAGCGAAACCGGTCTGGAAGAATTTGTTGAGATAGTCACTTTTTATGTCATTAACCGTTTACGTCATTACCGCGAAGAACAGGTTATTGATGATGTGCCACAGTGGTTAAAAAGTACGGTTGAAAAGATGCATGATAAAGCGCAGTTCAGTGAAAATGCGCTGGAAAATATGGTGATGTTATCGGCTAAATCGCAGGAGTATTTGACGCGTGCGACTCAGCGATATTATGGCAAAACGCCGATGCAGATTATTAATGAAATCCGCATTAACTTTGCCAAAAAACAACTGGAAATGACCAACTATTCTGTGACTGATATTGCATTTGAAGCCGGTTATAGTAGCCCAAGCCTGTTTATTAAAACGTTTAAGAAACTAACATCTTTTACACCAAATAGTTATCGTAAGAAATTGACTGAATTTAATCAGTAGCTATTGTCACTGATCATTAAATTTACATGCGTGCCTTATTTATCCTGGGGAGACCGGGATATTCCTGACGTAGAGGCAGGTATGAAGAATATCAGTATTTCCTGATGAAGGGAGAAATTATGAGCCAGAAATTAAAAGTCGTCACTATTGGTGGCGGGAGTAGTTATACCCCGGAACTGCTGGAAGGGTTTATTAAGCGTTATCACGAATTGCCAGTGACTGAATTATGGCTGGTGGATGTCGAAGGTGGTAAGGCAAAACTGGATATTATCTTTGATCTCTGCCAGCGAATGATCGATAACGCTGGTGTACCGATTAAACTTTATAAAACGCTTGATCGTCGTGAGGCGCTGAAAGGGGCTGATTTTGTCACTACCCAACTGCGCGTAGGTCAATTACCAGCACGCGAACTGGATGAACGTATTCCGTTAAGTCATGGTTATCTTGGCCAGGAAACTAATGGTGCGGGTGGCCTGTTTAAAGGTCTGCGCACCATTCCTGTGATTTTTGACATCGTAAAAGATGTCGAAGAACTTTGTCCGAATGCGTGGGTGATCAACTTCACTAACCCGGCGGGAATGGTCACTGAAGCGGTTTATCGTCATAGCGGATTTAAACGCTTTATCGGCGTATGTAATATTCCGATTGGCATGAAAATGTTTATCGGCGATGTTTTAGCCTTGAATGAGAACGATGATTTATCTATCGATCTGTTCGGCCTGAACCACATGGTGTTTATTAAGGATGTGTTGGTAAATGGCAAATCACGTTTTGCCGAATTGCTCGACGGCGTGGCGTCAGGGCAGTTAAAAGCGTCTGGCGTAAAAAACATTTTCGATCTGCCGTTTAGCGAAGGCTTAATTCGGGCACTGAACCTGTTGCCGTGTTCCTATTTGCTTTATTACTTCAAGCAAAAAGAGATGCTGGCGATTGAAATGGGTGAGTATTACAAAGGCGGCGCGCGTGCGCAGGTGGTACAGAAAGTCGAGAAGCAACTCTTTGATCTGTATAAAAACCCGGATCTGAAAGTGAAACCGAAAGAGCTGGAGCAGCGCGGTGGAGCTTATTACTCTGATGCAGCGTGCGAAGTCATTAACGCTATCTACAACGACAAGCAAACGGAACATTACGTTAATATCCCGCATCATGGGCATATTGATAATATTCCGGCAGACTGGGCGGTAGAAATGACCTGCACGCTGGGGCGCGATGGCGCGACTCCACATCCGCGCATTACGCATTTCGATGACAAAGTGATGGGGCTGATTCACACCATCAAAGGCTTCGAGATTGCGGCCAGCAACGCAGCACTTAGCGGGGAATTTAACGATGTGTTACTGGCGCTAAACCTTAGCCCGTTGGTGCATTCCGATCGCGATGCTGAGTTGCTGGCGCGTGAGATGATTCTGGCGCATGAGAAATGGCTGCCAAATTTTGCCGACTGCATAGCAGAACTCAAAAAAACACATTAACCGGGGCTGATTATGGAACGCTTACTGATTGTTAATGCCGATGATTTTGGCTTAAGCAAAGGTCAGAACTACGGCATTATCGAGGCCTGTCGAAACGGTATTGTCACGTCAACGACGGCGCTGGTGAATGGTGAAGCTATCGACCATGCGGTGCAGTTGAGTCGTGATGAACCGAGCCTGGCAGTTGGGATTCATTTTGTTCTCACCATGGGCAAGCCGCTGACTGCAATGCCGGGTTTAACCCGCGAAGGCGTGCTGGGGAAGTGGATCTGGCAACTGGCGGAAGAAGATGCTTTACCGCTAAAGGAAATTGCTCAGGAACTTGCCTGTCAGTATCTGCGTTTCATTGAGCTATTTGGGCGCAAACCTACACATCTTGATAGCCATCATCATGTGCATATGTTCCCGCAGATTTTCCCGATTGTGGCAAAGTTTGCGGCTGAAGAGGGGATTGCGTTGCGCATCGACCGTCAGCCGTTATTTAGCGATGGTGATTTACCCGCTAAATTGCGCAGTTCGCAGGGCTTCAGTAGCGCGTTCTATGGTGAAGAGATTAGCGAGTCACTGTTTCTGCAAGTGCTGGATGATTCCAGCCATCGCGGTGAACGTTCGTTGGAAGTAATGTGCCATCCGGCGTTTGTCGATAATACAATTCGCCAGAGTGCTTATTGCTTTCCACGGTTAACGGAGCTGGAAGTGTTGACATCAGCATCGTTGAAGTATGCCATTGCCGAGCGAGGTTATCGGTTGGGTAGTTATCTTGATGTGTAAGGAAGTTTGTAAAGTCACTCCCCTGGGGGAGTGACTTTATTCATATTTACGCCGGAATTTTATCAATCTTAGGAATACGTGACCATACGCGGTGCGCTGCCATTAGCGTTAATAGTTCATCCATAAAACTACCGTCGGCGCTGTCGGCTTCCACGATCCCTTCTTCACCCTGGTCATCAACCTTGATTGTCGCCTTAAACTTGCGTGCGTCTCCTGCCAGCGCAATCGGTTTAAGGTGTTTGTAGGCTTCCATCAGGTAATAGTTTGCATCGCCGTTGTCGGCAATATCGGCGATATTGCCGCAAGGGACAATCACCGCATCGACCGTCAGCGATGGTGCCCCGGCAAAGGTAGCGGCTATTGGCAGCACCGTACCGTCATCGGCAGTCACTTCACCCATCCGCGAATAAAGCAGTTTGGCATGAACGCCTTTAGCTTTCAGCGCCTTGAGGATTGACAGAAGGTCTGCCGATCTCACTTCATCATTAAGCAAAATCGCTACCACACGACCTTTCACATCACCATCAGGAATGGCATACAGACTCAACGCAGGATCTTTTATCAGCCCGTTTACGTCAGGTGGCGGCGTAATATTCAGCTGATCGTCAGTCAGTTCGATACCGAGATTTTTTGCTACCGCCTGCGCCAGAGTCAGATCAATATGCGCCAACTGGTCAACGACGCGTTCACGAATATAAGGTCGTACAACTTTGCTTAACTCAAAGCTGAAACCATCGACAATATGGCGTTGCTCGAACGGCGTCTGACTTAACCAGAACAGGCGCGGATGCGAATAGTATTCGCCAAATGATGGGCTGCGCTCCCGCACTTTATTGCCTTCCACGCGCTCCTGGTATGATTCAAATCCACCGCGTTTTGGCCCCGGCGGCGTTTCGCGCGGCCAGTTATCGTTGATCGAGTTCGGTTCGTAATTCGCCGGGTTAGTGTCGATTCCCATCCGATGCATACCGTCACGCTGGAAATTGTGGTACGGGCAGGTAGGGCGATTAATCGGAATTTCATGAAAATTCGGCCCGCCAAGACGGCTGATTTGTGTATCGGTATAGGAGAACAAACGCCCCTGCAACAGCGGATCGTTGGTGAAATCCAGACCGGGGACAATATGACCAGGATGGAAAGCTGCCTGTTCGTTTTCGGCAAAGAAGTTATCCGGGTTACGGTTAAGCACCATTTTGCCGACGCGCTGAACGGGGACTAACTCTTCCGGGATGAGTTTCGTTGGGTCAAGCAGGTCGAAGTCGAATTTGAATTCATCTTCTTCGGGGATCAACTGGAAGCCCAGTTCATACTCCGGGAAGTCGCCTGCTTCAATGGCTTCCCACAGTTCGCGGCGGTGGAAGTCTGGATCACGTCCGGTAAGTTTCTGCGCTTCATCCCAAACCAGCGAGGCTTTACCTGCCAGTGGTTTCCAGTGGAAACGCACAAAGGTTGCTTTACCTTCGGCGTTAATCAGGCGGAAGGTGTGAATGCCGAAGCCTTCCATGGTGCGGTAACTGCGTGGTATTCCGCGATCTGACATCGCCCACATCACGTTGTGGAGCGTTTCTGGTTGCAGGGAAACATAATCCCAGAAGGTGTCGTGGGCGCTTTGCCCTTGCGGAATTGCCCAGTGCGGTTCTGGTTTTACCGCATGAACAAAGTCCGGAAATTTGTGTGCATCCTGAATAAAGAAGACAGGCGTGTTGTTACCCACAAGATCAAAAATGCCTTCTTCGGTATAGAACTTGGTGGCGAAACCACGGATATCACGCACCGTATCTGCCGAACCTGCGCCACCCTGAACGGTAGAGAAACGCACGAACACCGGGGTAATTTTGTTCGGATCTGACAGGAAGTCGGCTTTGGTTATATCGCTTAAGTTTTTATATGGCTGGAAATAACCGTGAGCGGCTGACCCACGCGCGTGAACGATACGTTCCGGGATACGTTCATGGTCGAAGTGGGTGATTTTCTCGCGCAGAATAAAATCTTCCAGCAGCGTTGGACCACGGCTACCGGCTCGCAGGGAGTTTTGATCGTCGGCGATGCGCACGCCCTGATTAGTGGTCAGCGCATAATTTTCACTGCCTTTGCGTACGTCTTCCAGAGAGTTTAGTTTTTCGTTACGCGTATCAGGAGCTTTCAGACTCCCAGGGGCGGTAGGTTGTGCGCCTGGCGGGGTCGGTTCAGCCGCTGGACGATGAGATCCGTCTTCAGGTGCCAGTGAGTCCATTCCCGGTTTCGCTTCGCTGGAGTCGTGTAGTGGTGACTGGTGCTGATGTGGGTTCTTTTCGTTATGTTGCGACATTGAACTCGTCTCCTTAATTCATTACTGAAAGGGCCGCTGTTTTGGTCAAAAAACCCTCTAACTATAGACCATCAGGGTGATCTCGCTCTGGAAGCGGTGCCAGAGAAGGTATTCGGGAATATACGCAAAGCAGGACGGACGGGGGGTAAATCAGCTAAACTACAATTTTTCTGATTTTTAATATGCGTTTAGTGAAGCCAGTAATGAAGAAACCGCTACGTCAGCAAAACCGCCCGATTATTAGCTATGTTCCTCGCACGGAACCTGCGCCGCCAGAACATGCGATTAAGATGGATTCGTTTCGCGATGTCTGGATGCTGCGTGGCAAATATGTTGCGTTTGTGCTGGTTGGGGAATCATTCTTGCGCTCACCTGCGTTTAATGTGCCGGAGTCGGCTCAGCGTTGGGCTAATCAGGTGCGCCAGGAAAATGAGATCGAAGAATAAATAAACGCCTGTCGAAGGACAGGCGTTTTGCGTTATAAACCAGGATTAACGGTGTGCCAGTTCGGCGTCGTCTTCGCTGTCCAGAATGGACTTATCGGTTTGCTTAAGCCACTGGCTGGTCAGCGTACCTGCGGTCATTGAGCCGCTCACGTTCAATGCAGTTCGACCCATATCGATAAGCGGTTCAACGGAGATTAACAAAGCCACCAGCGTTACCGGCAAGCCCATTGCTGGCAGAACAATCAACGCGGCGAATGTCGCACCACCACCAACACCTGCAACACCGGCAGAACTGACGGTAACAATACCGACCAAAGTTGCAATCCACATCGGATCCAGCGGGTTAATACCCACCGTTGGCGCTACCATTACGGCCAGCATTGCCGGATACAACCCGGCACAGCCGTTTTGACCAATGGTCGCCCCGAAAGAGGCGGCAAAACTGGCGATAGATTCAGGAACACCCAGACGACGCGTTTGTGCTTCAACGTTCAGTGGAATAGACGCAGCACTGGAACGGCTGGTGAAAGCAAATGTCAGCACCGGCCACACTTTGCGGAAGTATTTCAGCGGGCTGACGCCATTAATACCCAGCAGAATGCCATGCACCGCAAACATAATGATAAGACCCAGGTAGGACGCGACAACGAAGCTACCCAGCTTAATGATGTCTTGCAGGTTGGAACCGGCAACCACTTTGGTCATCAGCGCAAGCACGCCGTAAGGGGTGAGTTGCATGACCAGGCGAACCAGTTTCATCACCCAGCTTTGCAGTGTGTCGATAGCTGTTAAGACGCGTTCACCTTTCGGCGCATCATCTTTCAGCAGTTTCAGCGCAGCTACACCCAGGAATGCCGCAAAAATTACCACGCTGATAATTGATGTCGGATTCGCACCGGTCAGATCGGCAAACGGATTTTTCGGGATAAAAGACAGAATGAGTTGCGGAACACTTAAATCTGCGACTTTACCGACATAGTTGCTTTCAATAGCGTTCAGGCGAGCAGTCTCAGCGCCACCCTGAACCAGACCTTCAGCAGTCAGACCAAACAGGTTAGTCACCAGCACACCGACCAGCGCCGCAATCAGCGTGGTAAACAGCAGCGTACCGATGGTCAGAAAACTGATTTTTCCTAACTGAGATGCGTTATGCAGGCGAGCAACCGCGCTCAGAATAGAGGCGAATACTAACGGCATAACGATCATTTGCAGTAGCTGAACATAGCCGTTACCGACAATGTTAAACCACTGTACAGAATCTTTAAGTACCTGGCTGTCAGAACCATAAATGGTATGCAGAGCAAGGCCAAAGACCACGCCCATCACCAGACCCACCAGCACTTTTTTTGCCAGACTCCACTGTTTGTGGCGGGCCTGAGCCAGCACAAACAGCAGAACAACGAACACTACGATGTTCGCAATTAATGGAAAGTTCATCCCCGTTCTCCTGATCTTATTATTTCTATCACTGTGTAACAGTCATAGTGTTGGCGCAAGATTAACAGAACTGTGAGCTGGCTCTTATATTCAAATGGAATTGCTTATTCCAGAAAGGTGATTTTTGCCTTTTTAGTATTCAACCTGGTGCTTAATAAGGCGATGAAACTGGATCTGCAAGGTATTGATCATTTGCGATGACCAACGAACCGCGCTGTTTTCAGGCAGGGAATGGGGCATCCACACCGACCAGACAAATAATGCCATGCAGAGAAAACGTTCCAGCTGATTGCCCTTTTGTGGCACCAGAATTGGCAGGCGAAAGCGCCAGCGACACGGCCAGAGCAGGGGAACACCAGCCGGTGTCAGCATATCGGCAAGAATATGACTCAAATAACCCAGCACCATACCTTGCAGTGCATCAGCCGGAATAAACCAGCTTTCCGGCACCTTGAGATAAAAGGTTGCCAGCAGGGCAAATACAGCCAGCAAACTGTGGGTAAATCCACGGTGTCCAAATGCGCGGGCAATGGGTTTTGATATCCACCTTAATCGCTGCCCAAGAAACGATTTTGGGTGGTCGATGTCCGGTAACAGACACGTTAAGATCGCGGAAGGGACAATATGCCACCAGTCACCCTGTGCCAGCACGGGCGTCAGCTCGGCATTTTTGGCAAATACCGCACAAGCAATAGAAAAGAGAAGGTGACCTTCCGCCGTCATGATAAAACTCACTAAACTGTCGATACGTACAGTATAGGATTTTTATACAGTGCGCGGAAGTGGTGACGGTGTAACTCTTTATCACAAAATGATGATAAATCCGCCAGTTGAATAAAAATTCAGATAAAAAGCCAGGGGCAGTTATGGCACTGCCCGATTTTATTAGCCGAGGAGGTCGGTCGCGGTCAATTCGGTGAGAGAGGAAAGTTTTACGTTCGCCAACACAAAACGGGGATCATTTTGCGCTTCGGGCGCGGGGACGACGATAGAACGCATACGTGCCGCTTTAGAGGCGATCATGCCGTTTACAGAGTCTTCCAGCGCCACGCAGGCGAGAGGATCAACGCCCAGTTTTGCTGCACAGTCGAGATACACTTGTGGATGCGGCTTGCTGTAAGGCAGCTTTTCGGCGGAGGCGAGGGCATCGAAACTGTCACGTAAGTCAAACATGGTCAGCACTTTTTCCAGCATATGCAAAGGTGATGCGGAGGCCAGACCTACCAATAATCCTTGTTCTTTGCATAGCGCAACGGCCTCACGCACACCAGGCAGTAATGGTCGCGTCTCTTCAACCAGTGAAATGGCACGGGCAATAACCCGTTCAACTACCTCCTGGCGACTCGGCCCATTCCACGGTTGCCGGGCATACCACAGATCAACCACCATATCGATGCGTAAACCTAAGGTGTCCGGTAGCTCGTTACGACGGGAGATATCTACCCCCAGGCTTGCCATCACATCCAGTTCGGCTCGATCCCATAAAGGTTCTGAGTCGATAAGTAATCCATCCATATCGAAAATTGCAGCAAGAATCTGACGCGGGGTTGACATTACAACCTCTCCTTTAGAGCATTATGTGTAAGGTATTAAGCAGTGCTTATGATTAAGCGCCTATCATATCGCCTTTAAAGAATGGGCGAAAACAGATATCTACAGGTAAACTAATTGAAACGACGCGTCTTAATCAAGGAGAACTCATGACGTATCAACAAGCTGGACGCATTGCTGTTTTGAAAAGGATTTTGGGTTGGGTGATTTTTATACCGACACTTGTTTCCACGTTAATTTCCTTGCTGAAGTTTATGAATGTCCGGCAAGAATCCCAGGAAGGTATCAATGCTGTAATGCTCGACTTTGCGCATGTCATGATCGATATGATGCAGGCGAATACGCCTTTTCTGAATCTGTTCTGGTACAACTCACCGACGCCCAATTTTAATGGTGGCGTGAACGTTATGTTTTGGGTGATTTTCATCCTGATATTTGTGGGGCTTGCGCTGCAAGACTCTGGTGCCCGTATGAGCCGCCAGGCGCGCTTTTTGCGCGAAGGTGTTGAGGATCAACTCATTCTGGAGAAGGCTAAAGGGGAAGAGGGGTTAACGCGTGAACAGATTGAGTCACGCATTGTTGTGCCACACCATACTATTTTCTTACAGATTTTCTCACTCTATATCCTGCCGGTAATTTGTATTGCTGCGGGGTATGTGTTCTTTTCTTTGCTTGGATTTATTTAAGTAAAAGGCCGCATGGAGCGGCCATTATCATCAATCCACATCACGCAGCTAACAATCTATCCAGTGACTGCTGGGCAATAACCAAATGCTGCCCGCCAAACAACCTTGCACGGTTAAGCAACGTGTAGAGTTGGTAAATTGGTTGACGTTCGAGGAAATCTGCCGGTAGCGGTGAAACGGACTGATAGCCGTCATAGATTTGTGGCGGCTGTTCGGTATGCAGTGGCAACATCGCCAGATCGCACTCTCTGTCGCCCCAGTAACAAGCAGGGTCGAATATATACGGCCCCTCCGGGCCCAGAGCGCAGTTTCCAGACCATAAATCGCCGTGTAACAGTGATGGCTGTGGCTGATGAGAGCTCAGGCGTTGCTTAATATGCTCGACGATGGAGTCGATATTGCCGAAGGCGATCCCTTTTTCTGCTGCCAGTTCCAGTTGCCAGCCAATACGTTGTTCAGCAAAGAACGTTGACCAGCGACGTTGCCAGGTATTGGGTTGTGGAGTAGTGGAAAGTGCGTTATCGAAATCGAGGCCAAATTGCGGCTGGTCACTCCATTGATGCAGGTGCGCAATTTGCTGTCCTAAAATAAATGCGTTATGTGCATCCAACGGGCGGGGCGGGAGATAGTCCATCACCAAAAAACTGTAGTCGCGGTCAGCGCCAACAGCCCAGACTTTAGGCACGCTGACCGTTTTACTGCGCGACAGTAATTCCAGCTGGTCGGCTTCGGCGGTAAAACCGGAAAGCAGTTCCCTTTCATCACATTTGACGAAAAAGTCACGTCCTGCGTAGCGTAAATGCCATGCGGCATGGACTTCTCCGCCAGGCAGTTCATTACGCAGTTCGATTTCGCCTTCACCTAACTGCTCGCTCAAAAGACGACTGATTGCCTGCCACATGATGTCTCTCCCATGTTGTCTGCCAGATCATAAGGTTAGCGCAGGAATGCGGTGCAAAAACACGAGCTAACGCACACCACAGACTGATTATTGCCCAAAAACCATTTATTTTCTGTTGCTATGCCAGTCCTCCCAGGTGGTGATCATGATCTCTGGGTCTTTGCCTGTGGCGCTTTGGGTGAGTGCGGCAACCAGCTCTCTTATTTCATCTTCACTTTGAGTACTGATAAGCCCAAAGGTGTTCGTTCCCAGCTCATGGATATTTCCGTCATCATCCGTCATGGTCAGTAAAAAACCGTCGCGTGTCAGAAAGTTATTTAACTCATTAATTTCAGTTAATGTGTCTTCATGCAACATGACAGTAATGACATAACGGACAAGATCGCCACCAGCCATAATTCACCTCTTTGTTATCACGTGATTTTTTAGCATAGTCGGAGAAACGCGTTGTCGACAGGTTTATGGTGATTCCCCCAATGATTGGGGGAATATCTCTATAAGTGGGAAAGGTAAGCGTAAATTTTTTGCGTATCGTCATGGGAGCACAGACGAGTTCCTTGATTGAGCGTGGCGGCGCTGCCCGCAGCGACCCCAAAACGAACCATCTCTGCAAGAGAGGCATTTTCTGCCAGCTTCAGCGTCATCGCGCCGACCATGCTGTCACCTGCACCGACGGTACTCTGGCTTTTCACCGGTGGTGGCACAACCTGAATGCAGTTTTCGCTGTCCACCCCCAGCGCGCCCTGCGGGCCAAGGGAAACGACAACCCGTTTGGCTTTGCCGCTATTAACGATTTCCTGCGCGGCTTTGCGTACATCATCAGGCTGGGTGAGTTCGCGGTTAACCAGTGCGCTTAGCTCTTTCTGGTTAGGTTTAACCAGTTCAATGTTGCCAATGGCCAGGGCTGCACTTAAAGCCTCGCCAGAACTGTCGACGATGCAGCGAATCCCTTGTCTTTGCGCAGCTGAAATAAGCTGAGTTAATTTTTCCAGCTTCACACCTGGGGGCAGGCTTCCGCTTATGACCAGAATGGCTCCAGATTCAATTTCCAGAACTTGCTCTTCAAGTTGACGATATTCATCGTCACTTAATGTCGCGCCAGGCATGACAAATCGGTACTGTTCACCTGTAGACTCCACATGTACGTGCAGATTCTGGCGGGTCCAGTCTTTTGCTTCGACAGTCGCAACCGGGACATTTTCATCAGCCAGCAGTGAAACCAGATGTTCGCCAGTCGCTCCGCCAGCCGGGAAGATTGCCGTGGCGCTCCCACCAAGGTGGGCAATGGCGCGGGCGACGTTAATACCGCCGCCACCGGGCTCGAACACCGGTGCGGTACAACGCAGTTTTCCTTCGGGATAAATTTGCGGGGTAATTGTTGCGCTATCGAGAGAGGGCGCAAGTGTCAACGTATAGATACGTACCATCATTTCCTCCTATAGGCTGATTTCAGTCTGGCACTGAATCAGTGGAAAGTGAAGAAATTAACAATATGATTTATTGGATATTTATATGAAATTAATAAGATGAAGATATATAAATAAATATTTGTTTTCGTAATGTGCTTATTCAAAAAATGAAATAAGAAGTCGTTGCTAAGTTTTTCACTCCTTTTTATAATTTGTCACCTTTCCAGGGACGCTACTCTTTGATCCTTAAGAAAGTTTCCGGGACCGCGATGGTCTCTTTTTTTGTTGTACGGACTTTTAATAAATGAAGCTTTTGAAGACAGTTCCTGCCATCGTTATGTTGGCGGGGGGTATGTTTGCGTCTCTGAATGCAGCTGCCGATGATTCCGTTTTTACTGTCATGGACGATCCTGCCAGCGCCAAAAAACCTTTTGAAGGTAATCTGAATGCAGGCTACCTTGCACAATCAGGTAACACGAAAAGTTCTTCACTAACGGCTGATACCACTATGACCTGGTATGGGCATTCTACTGCCTGGTCGCTGTGGGGGAATGCCAGTAATACTTCTTCTAACGATGAGCGTTCTTCGGAAAAATATGCGGCGGGCGGGCGTAGCCGTTTTAATTTAACTGACTATGACTATTTATTTGGTCAGGCAAGCTGGCTGACAGACCGCTATAACGGTTATCGCGAACGCGATGTGTTGACTGCGGGTTATGGTCGCCAGTTTTTGAATGGCCCGGTACACAGCTTCCGCTTTGAATTCGGTCCTGGCGTGCGTTACGACAAATATACCGACAATTCCAGTAAAACCCAGCCGCTGGGTTATGCTTCAGGGGCTTACGCGTGGCAGTTGACCGACAACGCGAAAATTACCCAGGGCGTTTCCGTCTTTGGCGCAGAAGATACGACACTGAACTCGGAAAGCGCGTTAAATGTGGCTATTAATGAACATTTCGGTCTGAAGGTGGCGTACAACGTTACATGGAACTCTGAACCGCCTGAATCGGCTCCAGAACATACCGATCGCCGAACAACGTTATCGCTGGGATATAAAATGTAATTACTGCCGGGCCGCGACGAGCGGTCTGGCTTTTTCGTTAGCTAATAGCGTTCTACCATTCAACCCCAAATCATTGCCGCCCAACGCAGTAACAGCATAGCGCCACAAATAGCCAGTAGCACCACCACCATCTTCCAGTGTTTTTTGTCAAAACGTTTTGTCGGCATGTGTTTTCCTGCGTATTTCGAGTGGTCAATAAGCGAGTGTAACAAAATGGGCAGGCGTTGCCTGTATTGATTTATATCATTTCGATCATGATGATTGCCGCTTTGCCCGATAACAAATACCGTGTAAACTGCCAGACGGTATTATCAGAAAGTGGGTGTAGGTCTGGCATCGCTAATCAGCATGTTGTGACATATTTCGCAGAGTGAAGCGGGAATCAGCCCAAACCTTTTTGGTAAATTTCATATGAATCTTTGTATGTGATCTTGCGTATGGGTCACCACTGCAAATAAGGATATAACATGCCTGTTATTACTCTTCCTGATGGCAGCCAACGCCATTACGACCACGCTGTCAGTCCCATGGATGTTGCGCTGGACATTGGTCCAGGTCTGGCGAAAGCCTGTATCGCAGGGCGCGTAAATGGTGAGCTGGTTGATGCTTGCGATCTGATTGAAAACGACGCACAACTGTCGATCATTACCGCAAAAGACGAAGAAGGTCTGGAGATCATTCGTCACTCCTGCGCGCACCTGTTAGGGCACGCGATTAAACAACTTTGGCCGCATACCAAAATGGCAATCGGCCCGGTTATTGACAACGGTTTCTATTACGACGTTGATCTTGACCGCACGTTAACCCAGGAAGATGTCGAAGCACTCGAGAAGCGGATGCATGAGCTTGCTGAGAAAAACTACGACGTCATTAAGAAGAAAGTCAGCTGGCACGAAGCGCGTGAAACGTTTGTTAAACGCGGCGAGAGCTATAAAGTCTCCATCCTGGACGAAAATATTGCCCATGATGACCAGCCAGGCCTCTATTTCCATGAAGAATATGTCGATATGTGCCGTGGTCCGCACGTACCGAATATGCGTTTCTGCCATCATTTCAAACTGATGAAAACGGCAGGCGCTTACTGGCGCGGCGACAGCAACAACAAAATGTTGCAGCGTATTTACGGTACTGCGTGGGCAGATAAAAAAGCCCTCAACGCTTACCTGCAGCGCCTGGAAGAAGCCGCTAAACGCGATCACCGTAAAATCGGTAAGCAGCTTGACCTGTATCATATGCAGGAAGAAGCACCGGGTATGGTATTCTGGCACAACGACGGCTGGACAATCTTCCGCGAACTGGAAGTGTTCGTTCGTTCTAAACTGAAAGAGTACCAGTATCAGGAAGTAAAAGGTCCGTTCATGATGGACCGCGTCCTGTGGGAAAAAACCGGTCACTGGGACAACTACAAAGATGCGATGTTCACCACGTCTTCAGAGAACCGTGAATACTGCATTAAGCCGATGAACTGCCCGGGGCACGTACAAATTTTCAACCAGGGGCTGAAGTCGTATCGCGATCTGCCGCTGCGTATGGCCGAGTTCGGTAGCTGCCATCGTAACGAGCCGTCAGGTTCTCTGCATGGCCTGATGCGTGTACGTGGTTTTACCCAGGATGACGCGCATATCTTCTGTACTGAAGAACAAATTCGCGATGAAGTTAACGGATGTATCCGTTTAGTCTATGATATGTACAGCACTTTTGGCTTCGAAAAAATCGTGGTCAAACTTTCCACTCGTCCTGAAAAACGTATTGGTAGCGACGAAATGTGGGATCGTGCTGAGGCGGATCTGGCGGTTGCGCTGGAAGAAAACAACATCCCGTTTGAATATCAACTGGGTGAAGGCGCTTTCTACGGTCCGAAAATTGAATTTACCCTGTATGACTGCCTCGATCGTGCATGGCAGTGCGGTACAGTACAGCTGGACTTCTCCTTGCCGTCTCGTCTGAGCGCCTCCTATGTAGGCGAAGACAACGAGCGTAAGGTTCCGGTAATGATTCACCGCGCAATTCTGGGGTCAATGGAACGTTTCATTGGTATCCTGACCGAAGAGTTCGCTGGTTTCTTCCCGACCTGGCTTGCGCCAGTGCAGGTTGTTATCATGAACATTACCGATTCTCAGTCTGAATACGTTAACGAATTGACGCAAAAACTATCAAATGCGGGCATTCGTGTTAAAGCAGACTTGAGAAATGAGAAGATTGGCTTTAAAATCCGCGAGCACACTTTGCGTCGCGTCCCATATATGCTGGTCTGTGGTGATAAAGAGGTGGAATCTGGCAAAGTTGCCGTTCGCACCCGCCGTGGTAAAGACCTGGGAAGCATGGACGTAAATGAAGTGATCGAGAAGCTGCAACAAGAGATTCGCAGCCGCAGTCTTAAACAATTGGAGGAATAAGGTATTAAAGGCGGAAAACGAGTTCAAACGGCGCGCCCTAACCGTATCAATGGCGAAATTCGCGCCCAGGAAGTTCGCTTAACAGGTCTGGAAGGCGAGCAGCTTGGTATTGTGAGTCTGAGAGAAGCTCTGGAGAAAGCAGAAGAAGCCGGAGTAGACTTAGTCGAGATCAGCCCTAACGCCGAGCCGCCGGTTTGTCGTATCATGGATTACGGCAAATTCCTCTATGAAAAGAGCAAGTCTTCTAAGGAACAGAAGAAAAAGCAAAAAGTTATCCAGGTTAAGGAAATCAAATTCCGTCCTGGTACAGATGAAGGCGACTATCAGGTAAAACTCCGCAGCCTGATTCGCTTTCTGGAAGAGGGTGACAAAGCCAAAATCACACTGCGTTTCCGTGGTCGTGAGATGGCGCACCAGCAAATCGGTATGGAAGTGCTTAATCGCGTGAAAGACGATTTGCAAGAACTGGCAGTGGTCGAATCCTTCCCAACGAAGATCGAAGGCCGCCAGATGATCATGGTGCTCGCTCCTAAGAAGAAACAGTAAGGCCATCAAGTAATTATTCCTGTGAGCTTCGGCTCACAGGGTGATTCGCCTTTGTTTCTGTTTATCAACAATGCGAAGTGGAAGTTATTAAAATGCCAAAAATTAAGACCGTACGCGGTGCTGCTAAGCGCTTCAAAAAAACCGGTAAAGGTGGTTTTAAGCACAAGCACGCTAACCTGCGTCACATTCTGACCAAAAAAGCGACCAAACGTAAACGTCACCTGCGTCCGAAAGCCATGGTTTCCAAAGGCGATCTGGGTCTGGTAATCGCGTGCCTGCCGTACGCATAAGCCGTTAACGTTTTTAACTTTTTAATTAGAATATAGATACAGGAGAGCACATATGGCTCGCGTAAAACGTGGTGTTATTGCACGCGCACGTCACAAGAAAATTTTGAAACAAGCTAAAGGTTACTACGGTGCGCGTTCTCGCGTATACCGCGTTGCCTTCCAGGCTGTTATCAAAGCTGGTCAGTATGCTTACCGTGACCGTCGTCAACGTAAGCGTCAGTTCCGTCAACTGTGGATTGCGCGTATCAACGCAGCAGCACGTCAGAACGGTATTTCTTACAGCAAATTCATCAATGGCCTGAAAAAAGCCTCTGTTGAAATCGACCGTAAGATCCTGGCTGATATCGCTGTATTCGACAAAGTAGCGTTCACCGCTCTGGTTGAAAAAGCGAAAGCAGCTCTGGCATAAGCCAGTTGGAAGAGGGAGCTAGTCTCCCTCTTTTCGTTTCAACACCATCAGAACATTGACTTTTATCGTCAATGCCTTTTCAATAAAGGTCTTTTGAAGAGTACCAAAAGGTAACGCAAGCAATGAATGCTGCTATTTTCCGCTTCTTTTTTTACTTTAGCACCTGACACCAGGAGGCTAGCGCGTGAGAAGAGAAACGGAAAACAGCGCCTGAAAGCCTCCCAGTGGAGGCTTTTTTTGTATGCGCGTTTTGAAGAATAAAAAGCTTGTCTCATCAGGCGTAATTATCGCCGCCATTCTGGACACGGACAGTGCGGAGAAACCGGAGCGTACTTTTCAGTACGTGAGGCTTTCGAGCACTGCCCAGGACAAAATGGCAAGTAAAATAGCCTGATGGGATAGGCTCTAAGTCCAACGAACCAGTGTCACCACTGACACAATGAGGAAAACCATGTCACATCTCGCAGAACTGGTTGCCAGTGCGAAGGCGGCCATTAGCCAGGCGTCAGATGTTGCCGCGTTAGACAATGTGCGCGTCGAATATTTGGGTAAAAAAGGGCACTTAACCCTTCAGATGACGACCCTGCGTGAACTGCCGCCAGAAGAACGCCCGGCAGCCGGTGCGGTTATCAACGAAGCGAAAGAGCAGGTGCAGCAGGCGTTGAATGCGCGTAAAGCCGAACTGGAAAGCGCGGCGCTGAATGCGCGCCTGGCAGCGGAAACTATTGATGTCTCCCTGCCTGGTCGCCGTATTGAAAACGGCGGTCTGCATCCGGTGACTCGGACCATTGACCGTATCGAAAGTTTCTTCGGTGAGCTTGGCTTTACCGTGGCGACCGGACCGGAAATCGAAGACGATTATCATAACTTCGATGCTCTGAATATTCCTGGTCACCACCCGGCGCGCGCTGACCACGACACTTTCTGGTTTGATGCGACCCGTCTGCTGCGTACCCAGACTTCTGGTGTACAGATCCGCACCATGAAAGCTCAGCAGCCGCCGATTCGTATCATCGCGCCTGGACGTGTTTATCGTAACGACTACGACCAGACCCACACGCCGATGTTCCATCAGATGGAAGGCCTGATTGTTGATACCAACATCAGCTTTACCAACCTGAAAGGCACGCTGCACGACTTCCTGCGTAACTTCTTTGAGGAAGATTTGCAGATTCGCTTCCGTCCTTCCTACTTCCCGTTTACCGAACCTTCTGCAGAAGTGGACGTCATGGGTAAAAACGGTAAATGGCTGGAAGTACTGGGCTGCGGGATGGTGCATCCGAACGTGCTGCGTAACGTTGGCATCGACCCGGAAGTTTACTCTGGTTTCGCCTTCGGGATGGGAATGGAGCGTCTGACTATGTTGCGTTACGGCGTCACCGACCTGCGTTCATTCTTCGAAAACGATCTGCGTTTCCTCAAACAGTTTAAATAAGGCAGGAATAGATTATGAAATTCAGTGAACTGTGGTTACGCGAATGGGTGAACCCGGCGATTGATAGCGACGCGCTGGCGAATCAAATCACCATGGCGGGTCTGGAAGTTGACGGTGTAGAACCGGTTGCCGGTAGCTTCCACGGCGTGGTTGTTGGTGAAGTGGTTGAGTGTGCCCAGCATCCGAATGCGGACAAACTGCGTGTGACCAAAGTTAATGTCGGCGGCGATCGTCTGCTTGATATCGTCTGCGGTGCGCCAAACTGCCGCCAGGGTCTGCGTGTGGCGGTAGCGACCATTGGTGCTGTACTGCCGGGCGATTTCAAAATTAAAGCGGCGAAACTGCGTGGTGAACCGTCTGAAGGGATGCTGTGTTCCTTCTCTGAGCTGGGGATTTCTGACGATCACAACGGCATTATCGAACTGCCAGCGGATGCGCCAATTGGCACCGACATCCGCGAATACCTGAAACTTGATGATAACACCATCGAAATCAGCGTTACGCCAAACCGTGCCGACTGCTTAGGCATCATTGGTGTTGCGCGTGACGTGGCTGTGCTGAATCAACTACCGCTGATTGAACCGGAAATCGTTCCGGTTGGTGCGACCATCGACGACACGCTGCCGATTGCAGTAGAAGCGCCGGAAGCCTGCCCGCGTTATCTTGGTCGCGTTGTAAAAGGTATTAATGTTAAAGCGCCAACCCCGCTGTGGATGAAAGAAAAACTGCGTCGCTGCGGTATTCGTTCCATTGATGCGGTAGTTGACGTGACCAACTATGTGCTGCTCGAACTGGGTCAACCGATGCACGCTTTCGATAAAGATCGTATTGAAGGCGGCATTGTGGTGCGGATGGCGAAAGAGGGTGAAACGCTGGTGTTGCTTGACGGTACTGAAGCGAAGCTGAATGCTGACACCCTGGTCATTGCCGATCACAACAAGGCGCTGGCGATGGGCGGCATCTTCGGTGGCGAACACTCTGGCGTAAATGAAGAAACGCAAAACGTCCTGCTGGAATGTGCTTTCTTCAGCCCGCTGTCTATCACCGGTCGTGCTCGTCGTCATGGTCTGCATACCGATGCGTCTCATCGTTACGAGCGTGGTGTTGATCCGGCACTGCAGCACAAAGCGATGGAACGTGCGACCCGTCTGCTGATTGACATCTGTGGCGGTGAAGCTGGTCCGGTAATCGATATCACTAACGAAGCAACGCTGCCGAAGCGTGCGACCATCACTTTACGTCGCAGCAAACTGGATCGTCTGATTGGCCATCATATTGCAGATGAGCAGGTGACCGACATTCTGCGCCGTCTCGGCTGTGAAGTGACCGAAGGTAAGGACGAGTGGCAGGCAGTTGCGCCGAGCTGGCGTTTCGACATGGAGATTGAAGAAGATCTGGTCGAAGAAGTGGCGCGTGTTTACGGCTACAACAACATCCCGGATGAACCGGTACAGGCAAGCCTGATTATGGGCACTCACCGTGAAGCTGACTTGTCACTCAAGCGCGTGAAAACGCTGCTCAACGACAAAGGCTATCAGGAAGTGATCACCTATAGCTTCGTTGATCCGAAAGTTCAGCAGCTGATCCATCCAGGCGTTGAAGCCTTGTTGCTGCCTAGCCCGATTTCCGTTGAAATGTCGGCAATGCGTCTTTCTCTGTGGACTGGCCTGCTGGCAACCGTGGTGTACAACCAGAACCGTCAGCAAAACCGCGTGCGCATTTTTGAAAGCGGTCTGCGTTTCGTACCAGATACTCAGGCACCGTTGGGCATTCGTCAGGATCTGATGTTAGCTGGTGTTATTTGCGGTAACCGTTACGAAGAGCACTGGAACCTGGCAAAAGAGACCGTTGATTTCTATGATTTGAAAGGCGATCTTGAATCCGTACTCGACCTGACCGGTAAACTGGCTGACGTTGAGTTCCGTGCAGAAGCGAATCCGGCACTGCATCCGGGACAATCCGCAGCGATTTATCTGAAAGGTGAACGTATTGGTTTTGTTGGGGTTGTTCATCCTGAACTGGAACGTAAACTGGATCTTAACGGTCGCACTCTGGTGTTCGAACTGGAGTGGAACAAGCTCGCAGACCGCGTGGTGCCTCAGGCGCGCGAGATTTCTCGCTTCCCGGCGAACCGTCGTGACATCGCCGTTGTGGTCGCAGAAAACGTTCCTGCTGCGGATATTTTATCCGAATGTAAGAAAGTTGGCGTAAATCAGGTAGTTGGCGTAAACTTATTTGACGTGTACCGTGGTAAGGGTGTTGCGGAGGGGTATAAGAGCCTCGCCATTAGCCTGATCCTACAAGATACCAGCCGTACACTTGAAGAAGAGGAGATTGCCGCTACCGTCGCCAAATGTGTAGAGGCATTAAAAGAGCGATTCCAGGCATCATTGAGGGATTGAACCTATGGCGCTTACAAAAGCTGAAATGTCAGAATATCTGTTTGATAAGCTTGGGCTTAGCAAGCGGGATGCCAAAGAACTGGTTGAACTGTTTTTCGAAGAGATCCGTCGCGCTCTGGAGAACGGCGAACAGGTGAAACTCTCTGGTTTTGGTAACTTCGATCTGCGTGATAAGAATCAACGCCCGGGACGTAACCCGAAAACGGGCGAAGATATTCCCATTACAGCACGGCGCGTGGTGACCTTCAGACCCGGACAGAAGTTAAAGAGCCGTGTCGAAAACGCTTCGCCCAAAGACGAGTAATCTGATCTAACTAAAAAGGCCGCTCTGCGGCCTTTTTTCTTTTCACTACTGGCGAGTCACCGTAAAATCAACGAAATGACTCTTCAGCAGAACGGATACCATGCTGACACTTGCCCGCCAACAACAGCGACAAAATGTACGCTGGTTATTTAGCCTGTCAATATTAATGCTGCTGGCGCTTCTTTTAAGCCTCTGTGCTGGTGAACAATGGATCTCGCCAACTGACTGGTTTACTCCACGAGGCGAGCTTTTTGTCTGGCAAATACGTCTTCCACGCACGCTGGCTGTATTGCTGGTTGGTGCTGCGCTGGCGTTATCCGGCGCAGTAATGCAGGCGCTATTTGAAAACCCGCTTGCAGAACCAGGGTTACTCGGCGTCTCTAATGGTGCAGGTGTAGGGCTTATCGCCGCTGTATTGCTGGGGCAAGGGCAATTACCTGAGTGGGCGCTGGGGCTTTGTGCCATTGCTGGTGCACTCATTATCACTTTAATTCTCCTGCGTTTTGCCCGCCGTCATCTTTCGACCAGCCGATTATTGCTGGCGGGAGTTGCATTAGGGATTATCTGTAGCGCATTAATGACGTGGGCCATTTACTTTTCCACATCGGTTGATTTGCGCCAGTTAATGTACTGGATGATGGGCGGCTTTGGCGGTGTTGACTGGCGGCAAAGCTGGTTGATGGTGGCGTTGATCCCGGTGTTGTTGTGGATTTGCTGTCAGTCCAGACCGATGAATATGTTAGCTCTTGGCGAGGTCTCGGCGCGACAGCTGGGGTTGCCTCTTTGGTTCTGGCGCAATGTGCTGGTAGCAGCGACCGGCTGGATGGTCGGCGTCAGTGTGGCGCTTGCTGGTGCTATTGGATTTATTGGTCTGGTGATCCCGCATATTCTGCGGCTGTGTGGGTTAACCGATCACCGTGTTTTACTTCCTGGCTGTGCTCTGGCAGGCGCTACGGCATTGCTACTCGCCGATATTGTCGCTCGTCTGGCACTGATTTCCGCCGAGCTGCCAATTGGTGTAGTCACCGCTACGTTGGGCGCACCGGTGTTTATCTGGCTATTGTTAAAAGCAGGACGTTAGCCGCAAAAAGACGGTCTATGATTAAAAGCTAAGATTTTTACTGACCACATCCAGGAGACACGATGCAAGATTCCATTCTGACCACTGTAGTGAAGGATATCGACGGTGAAGTGACCACGCTGGAGAAATATGCCGGTAATGTACTGTTGATTGTCAATGTCGCCTCAAAGTGTGGCTTAACGCCGCAATATGAGCAGCTGGAGAATATTCAGAAAGCCTGGGCCGATCGAGGTTTTGTGGTGCTGGGATTCCCGTGCAACCAGTTTCTGGAGCAAGAACCGGGCAGCGATGAAGAGATTAAAACTTACTGCACCACCACCTGGGGGGTGACGTTCCCGATGTTCAGTAAGATTGAAGTTAATGGCGAAGGACGCCATCCGCTGTATCAAAAATTGATTGCCGCAGCGCCGACCGCAGTCGCGCCGGAAGAAAGCGGATTCTATGCGCGCATGGTCAGCAAAGGTCGTGCACCGCTGTACCCTGATGATATTTTGTGGAATTTTGAGAAATTCCTGGTAGGCAGAGATGGCAAAGTCATCCAGCGTTTTTCCCCGGATATGACGCCGGAAGATCCCATTGTGATGGAAAGCATTAAACTGGCGTTGGCAAAATAATGTCTATTGTGATGCAGTTGCAGGATGTAGCGGAATCAACCCGCCTGGGGCCGCTTTCGGGTGAGGTTCGGGCAGGGGAGATCCTGCATCTGGTGGGGCCGAACGGCGCGGGTAAGAGTACCTTGCTGGCGCGAATGGCCGGAATGACCGGCGGTAAGGGAAGCATTCAGTTCGCGGGGCAACCACTGGAAGTATGGTCCGCAACAAAACTCGCGCTGCATCGCGCCTATCTTTCACAGCAACAAACACCGCCATTTGCTATGCCGGTCTGGCATTACCTGACCCTGCATCAGCATGATAAAACGCGTAGCGACCTGTTAAACGATGTCGCCGGGGCGCTGGCTCTTGATGACAAACTCGGACGCAGCACTAATCAACTTTCCGGCGGTGAATGGCAACGTGTACGTCTTGCTGCGGTAGTGCTGCAAATCACACCACAAGCCAATCCCGCAGGCCAATTACTGCTTCTTGATGAGCCGATGAACAGCCTTGACGTTGCGCAACAAAGTGCGTTAGACAAAATTCTGAGCGCGCTGTGCCAGCAAGGGCTAGCGATTGTGATGAGCAGTCACGATCTCAATCACACATTGCGTCACGCGCATCGGGCATGGCTGCTAAAAGGTGGAAAATTATTGGCCAGTGGACGCAGGGAGGACGTTCTGACACCGCCGAACCTGGCGCAGGCCTATGGGATGAATTTCCGCCGTCTGGACATTGAAGGTCACAGAATGCTGATTTCGACAGCCTGATAACAATAGCATCTTGAAAATCGGGTAATTTCGACGCTAAATTAATGCAAGAATAAAAAACAGAGGATTCGTACGGAATGCGTTTCTGCCTTATTTTAATCACAGCACTGTTTCTGGTCGGGTGTAGTCACCATAAAGCGCCGCCACCAAACGCCAGACTTTCTGACTCTATTACCGTGATTGCTGGTTTGAACGATCAACTACAAAGCTGGCATGGTACACCTTATCGTTATGGTGGTATGAGTCGTCGCGGGGTTGACTGCTCAGGCTTTGTGGTCGTAACGATGCGCGATCGTTTCGATTTGCAGTTGCCGCGTGAAACAAAGCAACAGGCCTCTATCGGTACTCAAATTGATAAAGACGAGTTGCTGCCAGGCGATCTGGTTTTCTTCAAAACCGGCTCTGGGCAAAATGGTTTACATGTGGGTATTTATGATACCAACAACCAATTTATTCACGCCTCTACCAGTAAAGGGGTGATGCGCTCTTCCCTTGATAATGTCTACTGGCAGAAAAATTTCTGGCAAGCGAGACGAATCTAGTATGTCGAAAAGGACGGTGATGATACATCACCGTCCTTTTACTTCTGAATGCCGTAGTATTTTTCAGACAAAAATTCCGTAAATGGAATATTCGTTTATAATTAGAATAATCTAAAAAAGGACCCATGAAAAAGTGGTTAACAAGGAACAAATGAAAGTTATCCCTTCTGTTTTTTTTATACTTTATGGCCTCATCCTTTTTAGCCGGATTTGTAAAAATATTTCTGGAGAAGGGCGATTACCATGAAGATTTTACTAGATAATGTTTATCATTCTGATTGCTATTTCCTGCCGATAAGAGATAGCCGGCAAAATCTTGTTGGGGTTGAAATAATAACCCATTTCTCCAGTGAAGACGGTATGGTTCGCATCCCGACGACGCGGGTTATGGCGCAGCTTTCTGAGGAACAGCATTGGCAGCTATTTGCCGAGCAGTTAGAATTACTTAAATCATGCCAACATTTTTTTATTCAACACAAAATTTTTGCATGGATTAATTTAACGCCACAAGTAGCAAAATTATTATTAGGTGCTAATAATTACGCAGACCAACTATTAAAATTTCCTTTTATTGAATTGCGGATTAATGAAAATTATCCACAACTTAATGAGGGGAAAGATAATTGTAATCTCTTGCGCTTATCTCAAATTTGTCCATTGGTGTTGGGGGATTTAGGTGCGGGTAACAGCACCATGAAAGCAATATTTGATGGTCTTTTCACTCGAGTTATGTTGGATAAAGGCTTTGTTCAGCAACAAATAGCTAATACATCCTTCGCACCATTTATTCGTGCTATTCATACGCAAATTTCGCCTTGTTGCAGCTATATCATTGCGGCAGGTATCGATACCCCAGGAATGTTGGCGCGAATCACACCGTATGGTTTTCATGCCCTACAAGGATGCTTATGGCCTGCAGTTCCCGTAAGTCAGGTAACAACGCTGGTTCAGCGATAACCCTTTTGTTTGCTGGTGTTTAAGATGAGGGTAACCGTCTACACTATCAGACAGGAGGATCTATGACCCTGTCTTTTATTACCCGCTGGCGCGATGAATTGCCAGCAACCTATACAGCACTTTCCCCCACGCCTTTAAATAACGCCCGGCTGATTTGGCATAATGCAGAACTGGCTAACACGCTGGGTATTCCCTCGTCGCTGTTTGAAAGTGGCGCCGGCGTGTGGGGGGGAGAAACATTACTACCTGGCATGTCGCCACTGGCGCAGGTCTACAGCGGTCATCAGTTTGGCGTCTGGGCGGGCCAGTTGGGTGACGGGCGTGGCATTCTTCTCGGTGAGCAACAACTCGCCGATGGCACAACAATGGACTGGCATCTGAAAGGGGCGGGGCTGACGCCTTATTCGCGAATGGGCGATGGACGGGCGGTATTGCGCTCTACGATTCGTGAAAGTCTCGCCAGTGAGGCGATGCATTATCTGGGTATTCCTACGACGCGCGCTTTAAGCATTGTTACCAGCGATACGCCAGTTTATCGGGAAACGGTAGAATCAGGCGCGATGTTAATGCGCGTGGCACAAAGCCATCTGCGATTTGGTCACTTCGAACACTTTTACTATCGCCGCGAGCCGGAAAAGGTTCGCCAGTTGGCTGACTTTGCCATCCGACATTACTGGTCACATCTTCAGGATGATGAGGATAAATACCGTCTCTGGTTTACCGATGTTGTCGCACGTACCGCGTCGTTAATGGCTAACTGGCAGACAGTCGGTTTTGCTCATGGTGTTATGAACACTGACAACATGTCGATTCTCGGCCTGACCCTCGATTACGGCCCGTTCGGCTTCCTCGATGATTACGAGCCTGGCTTTATCTGTAACCACTCGGATCATCAGGGGCGTTATAGTTTTGATAATCAGCCTGCCGTCGCGTTGTGGAATTTACAGCGTCTGGCACAGACATTGTCGCCATTTATTTCTGTAGATGCGCTCAATACGGCGCTGGACAGCTATCAACAGGTTCTGTTGACGCATTACGGACAACGTATGCGGCAGAAGCTGGGCTTTATGACGGAGCAGAAAGAGGATAACGCGCTGCTGAATGAATTATTCAGTCTGATGGCGCGAGAGCGCAGCGACTATACCCGTACATTCCGCATCCTTAGCCTGGTTGAACAGCGCAGTCCGGCATCGCCACTGCGTGATGAGTTTATTGATCGTGCGGCATTTGATGACTGGTTTGCCCGTTATCGGGCGCGTTTGCAGCAAGATAACGTCACCGACAGCGAACGTCAGCAACTTATGCAAAGCGTCAATCCGGCGCTGGTGTTGCGCAACTGGCTGGCACAACGAGCCATTGAGGCGGCGGAACAGGGCGATATGACGGAATTACACCGCCTGCATGAGGCGTTGCGAAATCCTTTCAGCGACAGAGATGATGATTATGTCAGCCGCCCACCGGACTGGGGCAAACGACTGGAAGTCAGCTGTTCGAGTTAAACGCTACTTTGTCAGCAGCAGCTTGCCAGCCTGTGTTTTACGGAGCAGATATTCTTGTCCGTCATGATCAATGATCAGTTTGCCATCCGGACCTAACAGTGTCTGGCTGGTAATCCGTCGAACAGGCTGTGGGGAAGAGATCTTCTGATTTGCATCCGTTTTAGGCGTGAGTCTGCTGCTGTCCGTATAGCTCATAAAAACTAATAATAATTGGTATAACAATGATTCTTATTATCAATACAATCTTGCGCCAGGGCAAGTAATAATTCATTGATAAGACAAGATATTGAGTAGAAATGCCCATTCCCGACGGAATGGGCACGCATTCAGAAGCGGGTATCTACCGCAGAGGCGAGTTTTTCGATCAGGTGTTCAGTATCTTCCCAGCCTAAACATGGATCGGTAATTGACTGACCGTAGGTGAGTGGCTGACTGCTAACAATTTTTTGTGTACCTTCACGCAGGAAACTTTCCGCCATAATTCCGGCAATCGCCGTAGAGCCATTGCGGATTTGCTGGCAAATATCCTCACAAACTTCTAACTGACGGCGGTGCTGCTTCTGACAGTTGCCGTGGCTGAAATCCACCACCAGATGTTCTGGTAAATCAAATTCGTGCAACGTATCGCAGGCGGCGGCGATATCATCGGCATGATAATTTGGTTTTTTGCCACCACGCATAATAATGTGCCCATACGGGTTGCCACTGGTCTGGTAGATGGTCATCTGGCCGTTCTTATCTGGCGAGAGGAACATATGGCTGGCGCGCGCCGCGCGAATCGCGTCCACGGCAATACGCGTGTTGCCATCAGTACCATTTTTAAAGCCTACAGGGCATGAGAGCGCGGACGCCATTTCGCGGTGGATCTGGCTTTCGGTAGTGCGTGCGCCAATCGCGCCCCAGCTAATTAAGTCGGCAATAAACTGACCGGTCACCATATCGAGAAATTCGGTCGCGGTGGGGACGCCCAGCTCATTTACCTGTAACAGTAACTTACGCGCCAGTTCGAGGCCGTGATTTACGCGATAGCTGCCGTTTAAATCCGGGTCGGAAATTAATCCTTTCCAGCCGACAACGGTTCGTGGTTTTTCAAAATAGGTGCGCATTACGATTTCCAGCCGTGACTGGTACTGGTTGCGCAGTGCCTGCAGACGGGTGGCGTACTCCATTGCAGCGGTAAGATCGTGGATCGAGCAGGGGCCAATAATGACCAACAGTCGCTTGTCTTCACCATTCAGTATTTTTTCAATTCTACGGCGGGAATCGGTGACATGGCTGGCGACGCCAGGCGTTACGGGATACCGTAGCGCGAGTTCGGCGGGCGTTACCAGACTCTCGATACGCGCAGTACGGAGTTCGTCAGTTCTGTTCATTACAAGTCTCAGAAATTTGTTGCTTCAACGGCAGGGATGCCAAGAAGTGATGCGCATCACGATAAACCAATCCTTGCTGATTTCAAGTGCGAGGCAGGCAACACTTCGCTCAATTGGCGGCATAATAACAAAAAAACGAACTCTTATACTAGTTCTCTAGTACATTCGGCGGCTAAGACCCATGATATCGAGGATCTTGGTGGCAATCTCTTCTACCGAATAATTGGTACTGTTGATCCACGGGATCTGATTTTTACGGTACAACGCTTCTACTTCCGCGACTTCCATCCGGCACTGACGAAGCGAGGCATAGCGGCTGTTTTCCCGACGTTCTTCACGAATAGCCGCCAGACGCTCTGGGTCGATGGTCAGCCCGAACAGTTTATGCTGTAGCGGTTTGAGCGACGTGGGTAGCACCAGGTTGTCCATATCGTCGGCAATAAAGGGGTAGTTTGCCGCGCGGATACCAAACTGCATCGCCAGATACAGACTGGTGGGAGTTTTACCGCAGCGAGAAACGCCGAGCAGGATCACCTGTGCCTGATCCAGATTGCGCAACGAAATACCGTCATCGTGGGCGAGGGTGTAATCAATCGCCGCAATACGTGCATCATATTTATTCAGATTATTGGGATTCAGGCCGTGAGTACGGTGAGCAATCGGCGTTGGGTCCAGTTTCATCTCTTGTTGTAGCGGGGCAACCAGCGCCTGAACGATATCCTGGCAAAAGCCTTCACTTTGCAAAATGATGGCGCGAATTTCCGGCAACACGATGGAGTAGAAGACCAGCGGGCGCACACCTGTCTGCTGATAAATCGCGTCTATTTGGTCTTTCACCGCCCGTGCACGGCTCTCATTTTCGACAAACGGCAGCGTAATGCTGCTGATAGTAACAGGAAATTGCGACATCACTGCGTGTCCTAATACCTCCGCAGTTATTGCCGTACCATCAGAAATATAAAAAACGTGGCGATCAACAGCATTATCCATTTTGTTCTTCCTGTGATGCAGACATAATTCTATGAAAGCATAAATTAAAAATGCACAGAAGCGTAGAACGTTATGCCGGGTTTATAAAATGAACCTTCAATTTTATTTTTTATGAAAACAGCATTTCATTTTTCGGTTTCGTTTATACCGATGGTTTATGTGGGAATTATCGAAGATAACAGATTTGCGCAACGCTGGGATCAGTCTTAAAAAGTAAAAAAATATATTTGCTTGAACGATTCACCGTTTTTTTCATCCGGTTAAATATGCAAAGATAAATGCGCAGAAATGTGTTTCTCAAACCGTTCATTTATCACAAAAGGATTGTTCGATGTCCAACAATGGCTCGTCACCGCTGGTGCTTTGGTATAACCAACTCGGCATGAATGATGTAGACAGGGTTGGGGGCAAAAATGCCTCCCTGGGTGAAATGATTACTAACCTTTCCGGAATGGGCGTTTCCGTTCCGAATGGTTTCGCCACAACCGCCGATGCGTTTAACCAGTTTCTGGATCAAAGCGGCGTAAACCAGCGCATTTATGAACTGCTGGATAAAACGGATATTGACGATGTTACCCAGCTTGCGAAAGCAGGTGCGCAAATCCGCCAGTGGATTATCGACACTCCCTTCCAGCCTGAGCTGGAAAACGCCATCCGCGAAGCCTATGCACAGCTTTCCGCCGATGACGAAAACGCCTCTTTTGCGGTGCGCTCCTCCGCCACCGCAGAAGACATGCCGGACGCCTCCTTCGCCGGTCAGCAGGAAACCTTCCTCAACGTTCAGGGTTTTGACGCCGTACTGGTGGCAGTGAAGCATGTCTTTGCTTCCCTGTTTAACGATCGCGCCATCTCTTATCGCGTTCACCAGGGGTACGATCACCGTGGCGTCGCGCTCTCCGCCGGTGTTCAGCGGATGGTGCGTTCCGGCCTCGCGTCCTCTGGCGTGATGTTCTCCATTGATACCGAATCCGGTTTCGACCAGGTGGTGTTTATCACTTCCGCATGGGGGCTCGGTGAGATGGTTGTGCAGGGCGCGGTTAACCCGGATGAATTTTACGTGCATAAACCGACGCTGGCGGCGAATCGCCCGGCTATCGTGCGCCGTACCATGGGGTCGAAAAAAATCCGCATGGTCTACGCGCCGACCCAGGAACACGGCAAACAAGTTAAAATTGAAGACGTACCGCAGGAACAACGTGACATCTTCTCGCTGACCAATGAAGAAGTGCAGGAGCTGGCAAAACAGGCCGTACAAATTGAGAAACACTACGGTCGCCCGATGGATATTGAGTGGGCGAAAGACGGCCACACCGGCAAACTGTTTATTGTGCAGGCGCGTCCGGAAACCGTGCGTTCACGCGGCCAGGTCATGGAACGTTATACGCTGCATTCACAGGGCAAGATTATCGCCGAAGGCCGTGCTATCGGTCATCGCATTGGCGCGGGGCCGGTGAAAGTCATTCATGACATCAGCGAAATGAACCGCATCGAACCCGGTGACGTTCTGGTCACTGACATGACCGACCCGGACTGGGAACCGATCATGAAGAAAGCATCAGCCATCGTCACCAACCGTGGCGGTCGTACCTGTCACGCGGCGATCATCGCACGCGAACTGGGTATTCCGGCGGTGGTTGGCTGCGGCGATGCGACCGAACGGATGAAAGACGGTGAGAATGTCACTGTTTCTTGTGCTGAAGGCGATACCGGTTACGTTTATGCCGAGTTGCTGGAATTTAGCGTGAAAAGCTCCAGCGTGGAAACCATGCCGGATCTGCCGCTGAAAGTGATGATGAACGTCGGTAACCCGGATCGTGCGTTTGACTTCGCCTGCTTGCCAAATGAAGGCGTAGGTCTGGCGCGCCTGGAATTTATCATCAACCGCATGATTGGCGTTCACCCGCGTGCACTGCTTGAGTTTGACGACCAGGAACCGCAGCTGCAAAACGAAATCCGCGAGATGATGAAAGGCTTTGATTCTCCGCGTGAATTTTACGTTGGTCGTCTGACTGAAGGGATCGCGACGCTGGGCGCAGCGTTTTATCCGAAGCGCGTCATTGTCCGTCTCTCTGATTTTAAATCCAACGAATATGCTAACCTGGTCGGTGGCGAACGTTACGAGCCGCATGAAGAGAACCCGATGCTGGGCTTCCGTGGCGCCGGTCGCTACGTTTCTGATAGCTTCCGCGACTGCTTCGCGCTGGAGTGTGAAGCGGTGAAACGTGTGCGCAACGACATGGGGTTAACCAACGTTGAGATCATGATCCCGTTCGTGCGTACCGTTGACCAGGCGAAAGCGGTGGTTGAAGAACTGGCGCGTCAGGGACTGAAACGTGGTGAGAACGGTCTGAAGATCATCATGATGTGTGAAATTCCGTCCAACGCCTTGCTGGCAGAACAGTTCCTCGAATATTTCGACGGCTTCTCTATCGGCTCAAACGACATGACGCAGCTGACGCTTGGCCTGGATCGTGACTCCGGCGTGGTGTCTGAACTGTTCGATGAGCGCAACGATGCCGTGAAAGCACTGTTGTCGATGGCAATCCGTGCCGCGAAGAAACAGGGCAAATACGTCGGGATTTGCGGTCAGGGGCCATCTGACCACGAAGACTTTGCAGCATGGTTGATGGAAGAGGGAATCGACAGCCTGTCTCTGAACCCAGACACTGTAGTGCAAACCTGGTTAAGTCTGGCTGAACTGAAGAAATAAAATATAGCCCCGGCAGCATATTGTCGCCGGGGCTAGCTATTCGCGGATACGAATCTTATTCAGTAATTCCGCAATGACCCTCGGTTAATCGCTGAATAATATCTTTCCTGAGTAAAAATTTTTGTATTTTACCGGATGCAGTGCGGGGTAACTTTTCAGTTATCACGATATGCTCAGGGTATTTATATTTCGCGACCCGTTTACGGCTAAAAAATGCTACCACATCTTCCAGAGATAATGAATGATGTGGCGATTTTAATACAATATAAGCACACGAGCGTTCGCCTAAGCGTTCATCGGGTATCGCAACCACGCAGGCATCATGAATTTTGGGATGCTGCAACAATATATCTTCCACTTCACGGCTGCTAATATTCTCGCCGCCACGGACAATAATATCTTTCTTACGTCCGGTTATTTTTATATAGCCAGCCTCATCCATGCGGCAGAGATCACCGCTGTAATACCAGCCTTCTTCATCCAGCGCGCGGGCGGTTAATTCAGGTTCATCAAAATAACCCATAAACACATTGGGGCCACGCGAGGCCTCTTCACCTTCACAACCGGCCGGTAAGGTCTTGCGTGCGTCATCGACGACTTTGATTTCCACGCCAGCGGCAGCGTAACCATCGGTATGCATAAAGCGTGACAACGGATCGTCGAGATTCACCACCGCGTGCGGCGAGCTTTCTGTGGAGCCATAAACACTTAACAATTTAATGCCGCGTTGTTGGCATTCTCGCGCCACTTTTTTGGGGATCGTGGTGCCACCGCAAAGGAAGAAACGCAGCGCAGAAAGATCTGCGGGCTGTTTCTCCAGTAAATTCAAAAGGTCATAGACAAACGGCGTTGCGCCGAGCATACAGGTGCAACGTTGTTGCTCAAGTAGCGAGAGACAGGCTTCAGGGGTGAAAATATCTAACAATACGCTCCGTGCGCCTACCAAAAACGGCGCCGTTACGCCATGCAGAAAACCTGTCGCATGACCCAGTGGCGCAGGCATCATAAAAACATCCTGCCATGTCAGATTCAGCCGCGCACAATATGCCCGCTCGCTGGCGAGAATATTATTATGTGTCAGCATCACGCCCTTTGGCATACCTTCAGTTCCGGAGGTAAACAGCACTGCCGCTAATTCATCGCCGTGAACCGATATCGACGTCGTCAGCGGGGTATTATCGGTAATAATCTGGCGTAACGAGAGAGACGATGTGGCGGGAGCCAGTTTGTCCACGCCGACAATTTGTTGCAGATGTGGAAGCTGATTTTGCAGCGGCAGGATTAACTCTACCGGACGCGTTTGTTTAAACAACGTCGGGGCAAAAAACATTTTGGCCTGGCACTTATTGAGCACCCACACCAGTTCCGCTTCTCGCCAGGAAGGTAACAGCGGCACGGATACCGCACCGGTTTTCAGGCAGGCAAGATAGATAACGGTAAATTCACACCAGCCCGGCAGTTGAAATGCGACGCGATCGCCGGCTTCAATACCGTTCGCCAGCATCCAGCTTGCCAGACAGCTTGCGGCCTGATCGAGCGCGCTATAGGTGTACGATGCACCATGATTATCGACCACAGCTATTTTGTCAGGCATCGCTCGCACAGTTTGCTGCCAGTAGTCAGCCAGCGAAGCATCACCCCATAACCCTTGCTGCCGATAGGCTGCACGACGCTGCGCGTTAAACGTTAATGTTACTTTCATTTTGGAATCTCGAAACAAAACGTCAGGCCCGACGGGCGGGCCTGTGGGATGCGTGATTAACCGTAGCGGAAATCAATACCGAAAGTGCCAGCAGGGTATTGCCATTGTTCAAGGATAGTGTTGCCGCAAAGCACCCGACAGGTGCCGCACTCCAGACAACCGGCAGAATCAAAATGAATATTTCCTGCGTCATCCTGCTTATAAAGTCCGGCCGGGCAGGCTTTCATTAATTTACGAAATTCATTGATATCGGGATTTGCCGCCAGAATGATGTGCGGATGTCCCTCATCAACATGGAATTTATTGACGCCTAATTTGACGTCAACATTAACCGTAGCATTCTGGCTCATAGTGCGGTTGCTCCCTTAATGCCATCTTTAAGCAAGTTGACCAGCCCAATTTTCTTCGCGTGTCCCATGATCATTTTGCGTACCGGCTGGTTAGGTTTACCGTCGATGGTGAACATATCGTTCATGATGTCAGCGACCATTCGTGGGTATTGGCTAAACAGGCGCGGGTTTTCCATCAGCGCCGGGATTTTACGAAAATGCTGCATATCGCGCATGACGCAACTCTGTTCCAGCTCACGTTTGTATTGCGCCAGGCTGCTGGTGGAGAAATCCGCGCGTTCTTTGGCGGCAATCACCGTTGTGGCAGCAGCCTGTGCCGATGCGATGGCTAAATCCATTCCGCGAACTGTAAAGCCAAGATTGAGGCAGAAACCGGCGGCGTCACCGACGATCATCACACCGTCGTTAACCAGTTGTGGCACCATCGCCAGACCACCTTCCGGCACCATATGCGCGGAATATTCAAGCAGTTTGCCACCGCTAATCAGCGGACGTATGGCAGGGTGCTGTTTAAAATCTTCCAGCATTTGCGGCACGCTTTTTTGCGCATGGGCGATATCACCCAATCCGCAGACCAGACCCAACGATACGGAATCGTTGTTGGTATAGAGGAATCCACCGCCCATAAGGCCGTCAGAAGGGGAACCGGCAAACAGCCAGGCGGCACCTTCATCGCCGGTGACGTTAAAGCGATCGTTGATTTGTTCTGGCGTGAGGCCAATGACCTCTTTAACACCAACAGCGTAATGATGCGGATCGGAGGCGGGAACCATGCCCAGCGAACGACCAAGTATTGAGTTAACGCCATCGGCCAATATGACCACATTCGCTTCGAGAATATCATCCCCGGCCTGAACGCCAGTGACCTTGTTTCCCTCACGAACCAGGGCATCGACGCGAACGCCCGGGATAAACTGCGCACCCGCCTGTTCTGCTTGTTCCATCAGCCACGGATCGAGGCGGTTGCGCAATACGGTATAAGACGCTTGCTGCGGGGCATCCGGTTGCTCACGGTGAAAATCGAGGGTAACGGCGCTTTCTTCGGTTAAGAAAGAGATTTTCTCGCGTGTGACCTTGCGTTCAACCGGTGCAGATGCAGCAAAGCCGGGAATAATAGCCTCAAGCGTGTGGGCATAAAGACGCCCGCCAGTCATATTTTTGCATCCGGCGCTATCGCCACGTTCTATTACCAGGACATCCAGCCCGGCTCGCGCCATCACCAGTGCGGCGACGCTACCGGCAACGCCCGCACCGACCACAATGGCATCAAATTTGTCATCCGACATGCGTTATGCTCCCTTCCCGCTGCGTTTACAGCGGGAGATGTGGTTGAAAGGGGAATTAGCGGCTCAACTGGCTAATCAGGGCGGGGACGACTTTGTAGATATCGCCCACCAGACCGTAGTCGGCATAGTTAAAGATTGGCGCGTTTTTATCTTTATTGATGGCGACAATCACTTTTGCGCCGTTGCCGCCGACCATATGCTGGATCTGCCCGGAGATCCCCAGCGTCAGGTAGAGTTCGGATTTCAGCAACACCCCGGAGACACCGATATAACGTTCACGTTCCATCCAGTTCTCGCCTTCGGCAATCGGGCGTGAGCAGCCGACTTCAGCATTCAGCGCCGCCGCCAGTTCGTGAACCATTTTCAGGTCATCCTGCGCCGCCAGACCGCGACCGACGCCGACCACGCGTTTTGCTTTACTCAGATCCACACTGCTTGCCGCTTTCGCACGGCGTTCGCGACAGAGAATTTCATGACGCGGGGCAACGTAAGGCACCGTTTCAAACGGGCATTGATGAGAAGCATTGCTCGTGCACGGTTCCTGAACACCGGGCGCAAGGGTAATTATCGCCAGCGGGCTGGTGATCTTTTCCTGAGCGAACGCTAGCCCGCCATACATACGGTGTTCGGCGCAAATGAGACCATCGACAATATCCACCGCCGTGGCATCGTTCACCAGCGCCGCATTCAGTTGCACACTTAACCGTGCTGCCAGAGCTTTACTGCGTTTCGTCGCGGCCATCAGCAACATAGCGGGGTGTTTATCTTTAAGCAGGGCAGCAATGCTTTCAGCGTAATTTTCAGTGCGTTGCAGCGCATCGTTTTGCTCAAGAACATAAATACATTTTGGGCCATAAGGCATAACCGCCTGCGCCTGGTCGGCATTTTGCACAATGGTATACACCTGTTGCCCCCATTGCTGCGCACCGCCAAACAGTTCAGCATAACGATCAGGGTTATCGCTAAAGACCCAGACGCTGTTTAATTGACTCATCGTTTCTTCTCCGTTGGCTTTAGTTCAGGGCTTTCTTCAGGTGTTCCGCCAGCTCGGCAATCGCTTCCGGCGAATCGTTATCGAGAATGATGTGTTTACGTTCTGTTTGCGGCGGTACGCGAATGCCGGTCAGTTCAGCAAGTGGCGTGGTCTGGCTCCAGCCGATGTCACTCGCCTGCCACTGGTTCACCGGTTTTTTGCCTGCACCGAGAATGGCTTTCATGGAGGGGATACGTGGAACGTTGATATCAGACGTGACGCAAAGTACGGCGGGAAGCGAGAGTTCAATAACTTCAACTTCCTCTTCGAGTGTGCGTTCAACCACCAATGTATCGCCCTGACGCGCAATGGCACTCACTGCATTAATCACCGGAAGTTGCAAGATTTCCCCTACCAGCAGACCAACCTGCTGGGCATAGAGATCGCCGGAACCTTCGCCAAAGATCAGTAAATCAAAGCCGATTTTTTCTGCTGCGGTTGCCAGCGCCTTTGCGGTATCGACGGGCAGCGCGTGTTCAAGTTGGGCATCCTGCACCATATACAGGCTGTGTGGCCCGCGTGATAACACGTCTTTGCGCACCTTCGAGTTCTGCAATAACGAACCGCCAACGGTCAGCGCGGCTATCTCATCGTCATCTGTTGCAAGCTGGCTTGCAGCTTCAATGGCATTGAGATCGAACTGGCTGATTTTGGCGTCGGCATTGTCGAAATTAAGGGTGTATTCGGGAGTGACAACAATGTCCTGTTCTTCAGGCACCAGCTTAAAGCAGGTTATTATTTTCATGATTTCTCCTGTGGGTCGCATACGGAACCATCTCCGATGGAAGGTAAAAATGGCCTGAAAATAGTGTGCGATAGCAGGAAGGCGTTTTCGACGGAGCAAGCTGTTTTCCTTGCCAACAATCTTGCAAAAAAAATGCGATCGCTAAAACAAAAGTGCAGTGAGCGGCAATATTGTTATGCCGTGACCGTACAATCTTGCATTCGGTGTAAATAATCTTGTTTAGCTCTCGCTAAACGCGGTTGTATAACCGTAATACACGCCGTATTTTATCCGGCATATATTGCTTTTGCTTGCTCATGGAATAGGGAGGTTGTCATGTATCAACGCTGTTTTGATAATGTCAGCGAAACGCTGTTTGTCGCTGGAAAAACGCCACGGCTTTCACGTTTTGCATTTAGCGATGATCCAAAATGGGAGTCTGGACATCACGTTCATGACAATGAAACTGAGCTGATTTATGTCAAGAAAGGCGTGGCAAGGTTTACCATTGACTCCTCGTTGTATGTAGCCCATGCCGATGACATTGTGGTGATAGAACGCGGCAGACTTCATGCGGTGGCTTCTGATGTCAACGATCCTGCTACGACCTGTACCTGTGCACTATATGGCTTTCAGTTTCAGGGGGCAGAGGAAAACCAGCTTCTGCAACCGCATTCTTGCCCGGTAATTGTCGCAGGGCAGGGAAAAGAGGTCATTAAAACCTTATTTAATGAGCTAAGCGTTATTTTGCCGCAAAGTAAAAATAATCAGACATCTTCATTATGGGACGCTTTTGCCTATACATTAGCAATTCTCTACTACGAAAATTTTAAAAATGCGTATCGTTCGGAGCAAGGGTATATTAAAAAAGATGTGCTGATTAAAGATATTCTTTTCTATCTGAATAATAATTATCGCGAAAAAATCACTTTGGAACAGTTATCGAAAAAATTTCGTGCCAGCGTCAGTTATATTTGCCATGAATTTACCAAAGAGTATCGCATTTCCCCTATTAACTATGTTATTCAACGGCGTATGACGGAAGCGAAATGGTCACTCACCAATACTGAATTATCACAGGCAGAGATCTCCTGGCGTGTGGGTTATGAAAATGTCGATCACTTTGCCAAACTGTTTTTGCGCCATGTCGGCTGTTCGCCCAGCGATTACCGCAGGCAATTTAAAAACTGTTTTGCGGAACAAGAAATCTTATCTGAATTTCCTCAACCCGTAAGTCTTGCCGGATAAATCAGGCGGCGCAGTTTTGTAAGAAGCTGCGCCGCCTGGAGATTATTTATTCTGGTAATCTTTCAGAATCTGCCGACCTGCAACGTAAATCATAATTTCGTCTGTACCGCCGCCGATACGTTCACAGCGAACATCGCGCCAGAAGCGGGAGACGCGCGCCTCATCGGTATAGCCCAGACCACCCATGATTTGAATCGCATCATCAATGACTTCCATCGCGGTACGTGCGCAGTACAATTTTGCCAGCGCCGCGCTGGTGCGCAATGACTGATGCTGGTCAGCTTGCCATGCCACTTTCAGCACCATATTGCGCATGTTGTCGATCTTAATCGCCATCAGTGCCAGTTTTTCCTGGATCATCTGGTTATGCCCAATCGGCTTACCAAAAGCGATACGCTGGTTGGCATAGCGGGCGGCATCTTCAAAGGCACACTCGGCAAAGCCGGTGCTGCGCGCGGCGTTGATCAGGCGTTCCATCTCAAAGTTGTACATCACATTGAGGAACCCCATTCCTTCTTCGCCCACCATGTCGCTCTCTTCAACTTCCACGTTGTCGAGATAGACTTCGCAGGTGCTGAGCATATGCCAGCCGATTTTATGCAGCGGGTTAATCTTAATGCCGGGCTTACTGGAGTCGACCCACCACAGGGTGAAGGCCTTTTTCGGATCTTTCGGTTCTGGATCGCGCGCCAGCACCAGCATATACGGGTACTCTTTCGCACCGGTAATAAAGGTTTTCTGTCCGTTAATATAAACCTTGCCATTTTTACGCGTGTAAGTGGTAGTGGCACTGTTGTTGTCTGAGCCTGCGCCTGGCTCCGTCAACGCCAGGGCATAGGCGGGATCACCCGTTTCCAGTGTGCTTTCTGCCGTTTTGCGTAGCTGCTCCGCAGAACCGAAGCGGCGCATACTGTGAATACACTGACCGTTGGTAATCAAAAACGCCGGAGCACCGCATTTTGACACTTCCATCAGCGCCAGCATTTGGGTGACGTAATCCGCAGGGATGCCGCCGAACTCTTCCGGCACGCCAAGCATGGAAATACCGTTATCCGCTAGCGCCCGCATAAACTCACGCGGATATGTACCGTTTTGATCGCAGGTGCGGAAATACTCTTCCGGAAAGTTAGTCGTAATCAGTTCGCGAATACTGGCCAGCAGCAGTTCTTGTTCTTCAGTTAAAGAAAAATCCATCATTATACTCCTGTTAATGAGCCGCTTCAGGCAGGACAAAACCCATCGCCGCATCGATAAATAATCTCTCATCCATCAGTTTGAGTTCTGGTGAAATAACTGGGGTGAAATCCATTTTGTCGAGAATATCTTTTTTCAAATCGACACCAGGGGCGATTTCGATTAAATGCAGACCGTCTTCTTTCAGCGTGAAGACGGCACGTTCGGTGATATAACGAACATCCAGTCCCCGTTCGAGAGCGATTTTTCCGCTGAACGTGATTTCCGGTAGTTCACGGATAAATTTCTTCACCCGTCCTTCCTGGATAATATTTAATTTGCCGTTGGCAATTTCTGTTTTTAAACTTCCTGCGGTTAACGTGCCACAGAAAATAATTTTCTTCGAGGTGGCGCTGATATCAATAAATCCGCCGGTGCCCATGATTTTGCCATTGAATTTATGCACACCAACGTTGCCGTGCTGGTCGACTTCGGCAAAACTCAAATAACAAACATCCAGACCACCGCCGTGATAAAAATCGAACTGGGACGTCATATCCAGAATGGCGCGGGTATTAACATTTGCGCCAAAGGCGATACCTTGCGAGGTAATACCGCCAATCGGACCCGTTTCCACCGTCAGAATAAAGTCATCAGCACATCCTTCTTCACGGGCGACCAGGCCAATGCCGTCGGCAATACCGACACCGACATTTCCCACCGCGCCTTTGCGCATTTCGAATAATGCACGCCGCGCAACTAATTTACGTTGGTTTAGGGGCAGGCTAAGTTTGGTGCTGTCATCAAGGGTGAAGTCACCAGAAATAAAGCGGTTAACCGGCGCACCGCCATACAGTTGGGTTTGGTCCGGATCGACCACCACAATATCCACCAGATAACCCGGAATACGGACAGATTTAGGATGCAGCGTGGCTTTCTTAACCATTTTCTGCACCTGCATCATCACAATACCGCCGTTATTGTGCACCGCCTGGGCAATAACCAATGCGTCGAGATACATCACCTCATCTTCAAAAGTGGCGTAGCCTTCGCTGTCGCAGGTGGTAGCGCGAATAAAAGCGATATCCGGCGCAATCGCTTTGTAATAGAGATATTCTTTATTATCAAACTCGACCAGTTTAATCAGCTCTTCTTTGGTCACTTCATTCAGTTTTCCGCCTTGTTGGCGAGGGTCAACAAATGTACCGATACCAATATCGCTAATAATTCCTGGCTGGTGGGCAGCGGCGGCGCGCAATGTTTGGGTGAGTACACCTTGTGGATAGTTATAGGCAACAATTTTATTTTGTTCTGCAAGGTCAGAAATACGCGGCGATTGTCCCCAGTGACCGCATAATGCCCATTTCACCAGACCTTCTTGCGCCAGCGGACTAATACCACGGTCGGCACGATCGCCAAGCCCCGTAGGGCTAATAATTGATAAATTACGTGGCGTTTGAGTCTGTTTATATTTATCAGCAAGAGCAGTAATTAACGTGGTGGCTTCCAGAATACCGCCGCCAGCGCCTAACACACAAAGTGTTGCTTCGTCGGGAATATAATTCACCGCTTCCTGTGCCGACAGGACCGGCACTCGTCCATTAATACGAGGTGGTTTTACAGGTTTCATTGTTAATTCCTGATTCAGGTGTGATTTTCCCTACGCCAGATGGAGAATTAGCGCACAGAGACTCACGAAATATTTTTATAAAATACGGTTAAAAATACTTTTTTTATTTCGGCGGGGGAGGGTATTTCCGCCGAAATATTATTGCTTATGCCTGATGTAAAATAGTTAATACCGTGCGCAAATCATTTACCGAGATTTGCCCTGGCGCAGAGGCTTTTTTTACTGCGCCAAAGGTTGCCGCCGAACCGAAAACTTCACCAGCCAGACGGGAAATTACGCCAGTTTTTGCCATCGACATGGTAATGATTGGACGATCGGCATACTGCTCCTGCATCTCCAGGGTCGCGGCAAGCAACGTCAACACATCGCTGGTACTTTGCGGCATCAGCGCAATCTTAGGAATATCGGCGTCGAAGGACTGCATTTTGCGCAGACGGGCAATGATTTCTTCGGCTTCCGGCGTTTTATGGAAGTCATGGTTGGACATGACAACTTTCACATCATGCGCGTGGGCGTAGGCGACGGTTTCTTTAACCTGATCATCGCCGGTAAATAACTCCAGATCGATCATATCAACCAGGCCGCTGTCGATGGCTGCACGATTGAGTGCAATATAAGCCTCGGTGGAAATCGCCTGCTCGCCGCCTTCTTTGGCACTGCGGAAGGTAAACAGCAGCGGTTTTTCTGGCATGGTCTCACGGAGAATTTTTGCCGCCGCCATGACCGACTCCACACAGGTGAGGTCGGCAAAGTGATCCACGCGCCATTCCAGAATATCAAAGTCCGCTTCACGATAGACAAGAGCTTCAGATTTCACGCTGGCGATATCTTTCGCCATCATCGAGACGATGATTTTTGGTGCACCCGTGCCAATGACGAGATCTTTTACAGTTACGGTTTTCATTTCTTACCCTTTCTGCACGCGGTCAGCCTGTCAGGCGCCGAACCCCATGACCTGTTTAACGTATTCCAGAGGGAAATCTTTGCCAGTCCATAACGTGAACTGTTCAGCCCCTTGCCACAACAACATGCCGTATCCATCAATCGTTTTGCAACCTGCTTGTTGCGCCTGCTGCAATAACTTCGTCATATGCGGGTTATATACGCATTCGGTGACCAGAAGTCCTGGATGTAACAGACTGATATCATTAACCAATGATTCATTTTCAAGGGGTTTCATACCCACTTTAGTGCCGTTGGTTAAAATGTCGGCAGAAGCCAGCGCCTCGGCAAAGGCCTGCTGATCGGCGAGATCCGTCACTGTGACGACGCAATTGGTGTTTTCGTTGACCCGTTGCGCGAAGGCGAGGGCTTTATCGAAAAACTCATCCCGACGGTTAAAGAGTTTAATTTCTTTTAACCCTTCAATCGCACCCTGCGCGCCAATCGCCGTTGAGGCGCCACCGGCACCTAACAGCACCATCGTTTTTCCTTTGATATCAAAACCGCTCTCTTTTATGGCGCGAATATGGCCTGTGCCGTCGGTGTTATAACCACGCAGGTAGCCGTTATCATTAACGATGGTATTGATGGCGCCCACCAGTTTCGCCGCAGGCGTTAATTCATCAACATATTCACACGCCAGTTGTTTGTTCGGCATCGACACACCGGTGCCGCGCATTTTGAGGGCTTTTAATCCTTCAATTGCTCCGGCAAAGCTATCGTTATCCACTTCAAAGGCCATATAGGTAAATGGCAATCCCGCTTTTTCTAAGGCTTTATTCTGCATTTCAGGCGATAAACTGTGGCGGATAGGATAGGCCATCAACCCAATCAATTCGTATTTAGCAGTAACATCCATAATTCACTCCTTTAACCTCTGTGCTGAATTGTGTTTAAAATAACGTTCACCTAACCGGATATCATTTTGGGGAATAATGAAAACGCGGTAATAGCGGATAAAAACAATAATTGCGGTAATCAGGGCCAGCAGTGCGAAAGTAAAATCGAGAACAATGATATATTGCAGGCCGATATTTGACAGATAACCGGTAATCAGCGGAATAACAAAGTTAGCCAATCCACCCATCATCATATAAATACTGGTGACTTTGGCTTTGCTTTTGGGGAAAAACTCTGACATGACCGAAACGCCGAGTTGTAAAATGCCGCCAGCCGCTGAGAAACCGATAACAAAGGCTCCGGCATTACACACTAGCGGAGAAGGGTAGAGATATATAATGGCGGCAGTTACCGTTGCCAGTGCAGAGTTAAATACGTTAGCCCAGATGGGGCGTGCTATTTTTTTCAGTAGCGCGGCAAATATAAAGACACAGACCAGCGAACCCATACTGTAATAAGAGATGGTTTTTAATGCTTCGGCTTCCGACATGCCGGCAAATGCCATTGCATATTTGGGCATCCACACCACAATCACATAAAAGGTCGAGAATGCGGCAACACCGAACAGTACCGACGAAACACCTTCCAGCCAGACTAACGGTTTACTGTTCATTATCGGCAATTCATTGGCAACGCTAGCGTCCACCAACTGGCTGGGGAATTTGCTTTTCAACAGCATCAGCGTGATCAGTACAAACAGGATGCCAGGAATAATCAGCCCATAGCCGTACCAGATGTTATTCAGCAGCATATAACTCACCAGCATTGGATAGAACATTTGCCCGAATGACACCATTGCTTTAACCAGTATTACCGCCGACCCGGAGGCTTTCGGAAAGCATTCCATCAACGCCGGGTAACCACCGGTATCCAGCGCCGAGTTAGCGATACCTACGCACACTGCCAGACAGTAAGCGAGCGTTAAATTCGGGCAAGCGGGAATACCAAAGAAGAACAGTAGATACATTATTACTGCCATTAATATGACTGCGCGCCGACCAAATTTGTCGGAGATTACACCGAAGAATAAAATACTGATCAGGCGACCCAGACCAATACCGGAAATTAAATAAGCAATACCAGCATTATCAGTCGAAAATTTTTCTGCCAGAGATGACATGTTCTGTGCAAGTGTAATAACACTAATGCCGTGCAGGAAATAGCTGAAGTATATACAAAGAACAGCCAGGATAAATGGCGTGCTGAAAGCCTTATTTTGAGACATTTTCACAGCTCCTTGCTGAAAGATAATTTTGTTACCGTACGTATTGTTCTTCGACGGTTTACATAATCACTATACTGAAGATGATTTTCTCCGGATACATGGCATAAAGTTTATGTTTCCAGGTATATTGCATGAGATAGTTTGTTTTGGATCGTGATTTCCCTTAATTAGCGCAGAAAGATTAATTTATCCGTAAGATCTTGCATGTCCTGAAAAGAATATTGCATTACCCGCCCGTGGCGACATTTCCCTTTAGCGATGGATGTTGTGTTTTCTTGTGGCTGCGTAAGCCAATAAACAGCGCCAGTAAAAAACCGACGGCAGCGATGCCAGTATCGAACCACATAATATCGGCAATACTTCTTTGTGATAGATGAGCCGTAATCAACGGAATGGTAAAGGTCGCAATACTTCCCGCACTGTAATAAATCCCGGTTGCTTTACCTTTAGCGTAGGGAAAACGCTCAGCCATTAACGTCAGGCCAATTTGTACAACGCCTCCAGCGGAGGTAAAACCAATAACGAAAGCGAATGTTATTACCACATAAAATATGGGATACAGGCAAACGGTGAGCAGGGCAATAAATGAGATAAACGTGTACAGCATCAACAATATTGTCGGGTGAATCGCTTTACGAATGAGCGGTGCACTAATAAATACGCAAAGCAGCGATCCCACGGTGTAGATGCTGAGTAATTTGATCGACATTGTGTATGACATGCCAGCGACAAATTGCCCGTATTGTGCCAGCCACTGGCTGACCAGATAAAACGTTGCCATTGATATATAGCCATATAAGGTATAACTGGCTAAATCGATTATTGAGCAGCGATGCCCCGCAGAAGTGGTTGTTTTATTTACTGCCGGTAAGCGACGACCCGGATGCGGTGGAAAGGTACTGCGGTATAAAAACAGACCGTTAATAATCATAATGCCTGCGGCAATCATAAAAGACCAACCAAACCACAGTTCGGCCCATACCAATAAACTAATGATTAACGGCAATAAAAATTGTCCGCAGGAAACAAACGCTTTAATTAAAATATTGGCTGTACCCGGTGAATGAGGAAAGGCTTCCATCAGGCTGGGATAAGTACCTGCATCGAGAAAACTGTTTGCCATTCCGGCCAGAAAGCCAAAAACATAAGCGATAATGATGTTATTGGTGTGCAGGATGCCAAAAAAGAAGGCGATATAGCAGCACATACCGAGAATGATAAACGGTCGGCGACCGAAGCGATCGGATAATAAGCCAGAAAGAAACAGGACGCTTAGTCGACCAATGCCTAATGATGAGATAACAATCGAGACACCTGCCGCATTGGTATGCCAAAGCGTCTCCAGCGAGGCCATATTCAGGGTCATCAAAATGACGCCCATACCATGCACCAGGTAATTGAAATACAACCCCAGCGCGGTAGGGAGATAGGGATTTTTCATAAGATCCACTTAGCAACTGTGCTTTAAAAAATGTGGCGATATTGCGTCAATATCCGTTCATTATTTTTGTAATGATGACTGTTGATTCCCGTTAAAATATCAACAAAGGCGTTCAAGATCGTGCGCATATAACTCAGCGGCTACTGATTGATAAATCTTCCAGTCAATAAAATTGCCGTCAGGATAGACACGTTGAAACGCGGTTAAGTCAGGGAAAAAACGCATGGTGTTATTGCCGATGCGGTTATTTATTTTCTCTATGATGGCGTGAAGATGTTTTTTTCTTTGCTGACGCATAGCCAGCAATTTTTCAACGACGCTATCAGGAATGGCGCTTTTGCCATTTTCCCACCGCCGCCAGCTTTCGCTGTCATCTGTCTGGGCAATCCAGGTCGCGCATTCATCAACAGTCATGGCAAAAATATGGCGTAGTGCCTGGAGTTCATAAGCGTTCATAGGTAATGGCTGCATCAAAAAATAGAATAAAATATAAATAACATTATCAGCCTGCTAACGGCTTGAAGAGAGTCACAGTATCTTGTGCAACATTATTGGAAAGAATGAATGGCGAGGTAAGAAAACGGAAAAATGTTAAAAAAAGCCCATCGTGGGAGATGGGCAAAGACTACACACAGCAATTCGTTGTTTCACTCAGGGGATTTCCATGCTTATAAATCAATATGTTGATTTATAACCGTGAGCTAATAGTAGGCATACGGACTTTTTGCGTCGATCAGATTCGTCTCATTAGTTTAAAAACTGTAAAGAATTTGCGACAGGTACTACCAGCTGAATGGAGGTAAGCAGGGAAATACGAGGTTGAGAAATGAAATATCAATTAGCGATGGTTAACAATCAGGCGGCAGAGCCGCCTGATGAGAGAGTTACTTATTCGGCTTTTCAATTTCGCCCAGTTCTTCGAGAATTTCTTCCGGCTGGTCAGTCGGTGGCGGGACTTCTTCCACCCACGCAGCAAACAGACGCCAGGAAACGGCTAACAGAACCGGACCAATAAACAGACCAATCATCCCGAAGGCAATCAAACCACCGATAACCCCGGAGAGGATCAGGATCAGCGGTAAATCGGCGCCCATGCGAATTAACATCGGGCGAATCACGTTATCCAGTGTGCCAACCACACCACTCCACACCAGCAATACCGTGCCCCAGGTGGTATCACCGCTCCAGTAGAGCCAGATAATCGCCGGAATCAACACTGGCAGCGGGCCAAGCTGGACAAGGCAGGAGAGGATCATTAACACCGTCAGCAGCGTTGCGTAAGGAACGCCGGATACCGCCAGACCGATACCGCCAAGTACCGCCTGCACCAACGCTGTTACCACTACACCCAGCGCCACCGCGCGGATAGCCTGCGCCGCCAGCAGGACTGCGGCATCACCGCGAGCGCCTGCCAGACGAGTTGCAAAATGGCGAATGCCTTGCGCTACCTGTTCACCGCGCCAGTACAGCAGGGCGCTGAAGAGAAGCATTAATGCACAATGCACCATAAAGCGCCCGATATGCGCCGCCTGCCCAACAAACCAGGTGGTGGTGGTGCCAATATAAGGACGGACTTTCGCCATGATCGCCGTACCCCCCATATCCAGCAAATTGTGCCAGCCTGCATACAGCTTCGCACCAATCACCGGAATGGTATTAAGCCACGCCAGATCGGGTAACGTCATGTCGCCGCTGGAAATGGCTTTAATCAACGGCCCACTGCCATCGACGATACTGTTAACCAATAAGGCGATAGGGATGATAAACACCATCACTAATAACAGCGTCATCACCAGAACGGCGAGCGAACGGCGACCAAACATGATCTTTTGCAAGCGTAACAATACCGGCCAGGTAGCGATAACCACCGTACCAGCCCACGCAAAGCCGAGAACGAAGGGTTGAACAATCCACAGACATGCCACAATCATGATGGCTAAAAACAGCACCGAAAGCAGAATTTGTGCGACATCCCTGGGCTGACGAACATTTACCATAACTACTTTTCACCTTTTTTGTGCGTCAAATCGTCGACGCGACGTGAACACGCGAAACTCACCTGCATAATGATGAGCAATTTCAGCGGTTTTTAACAGGCCGATTCTGCCCTTAATTCTGATGGGCGTGTAAGAAAAAAATGTGGTACAACAATTCAGGCAACACGCAAACGGTTTACTCGTCGTATTTCAAGTTGCATGTGCTGCGGCTACGTTCGTTCACCCCAGTCACTTACTTTTGTAAGTTCCTGGCGTTCACTCGCTTGCCGCCTTCCCGCAACTCGAAATCCATAGAGTAAACATACATCACCTTTCAGTGCGCTATTGCAGCAGCCTGAAAGAACTGTGTATCGACCTACATCACAGACCGCAGGAAAGGGTCAATATAATGATTCCACAGATTTCCCAGGCACCCGGCGTCGTTCAACTGGTGCTTAATTTTTTGCAAGAGCTGGAGCAACAGGGTTTTACCGGCGATACGGCGACAAGTTATGCCGATCGTCTGACAATGTCGACCGACAACAGTATTTACCAACTTCTCCCCGACGCAGTGGTATTTCCGCGTTCGACCGCAGATGTGGCATTAATCGCCCGTCTGGCTGCGCAGGAACGCTATTCATCGTTGATCTTCACCCCGCGCGGTGGCGGCACCGGCACTAACGGTCAGGCGCTCAACCAGGGGATTATTGTTGATATGTCCCGTCATATGAACCGCATCATCGAAATTAACCCTGAAGAGGGCTGGGTGCGCGTTGAAGCGGGGGTTATTAAAGATCAGCTTAACCAGTATCTGAAACCGTTCGGCTACTTTTTTGCACCAGAACTTTCGACCAGCAACCGGGCAACGCTCGGCGGGATGATCAATACCGATGCATCCGGTCAGGGATCGCTGGTCTATGGTAAAACGTCAGATCACGTGCTCGGCGTGCGGGCGGTGTTGTTGGGGGGGGATATTCTCGATACGCAACCTTTACCCGTCGAGCTGGCGGAAACGCTGGGCAAAACCAATACAGCTATCGGGCGTATCTATAAAACGGTTTATCAACGCTGCCGTCAGCAACGGCAGTTAATCATCGACAAATTTCCCAAACTTAACCGCTTTCTTACCGGTTACGATCTGCGTCATGTCTTTAACGATGAGATGACCGAGTTCGACCTGACGCGCATTCTGACGGGTTCAGAAGGGACGCTGGCCTTTATTACCGAAGCGCGACTGGATATTACTCGCTTGCCGAAAGTGCGCCGTCTGGTGAACGTCAAATATGACTCTTTTGACTCCGCGCTGCGTAACGCGCCGTTTATGGTTGAGGCGCGCGCGCTTTCAGTTGAGACGGTGGATTCTAAAGTGCTGAACCTTGCGCGGGAAGATATCGTCTGGCATTCCGTCAGTGAGTTGATTACCGATGTGCCCGAGAAAGAGATGCTCGGACTGAACATTGTGGAATTTGCTGGTGATGATGAGGCGCTGATTGACGAGCGGGTAAATGCACTCTGTACGCGGCTGGACGAACTTATCGCTAGTCAGCAAGCAGGTGTCATTGGCTGGCAGGTGTGCCGCGAGCTGGCGGGTGTTGAACGTATCTATGCGATGCGCAAAAAAGCTGTTGGCCTGCTTGGCAATGCTAAAGGCGCCGCTAAGCCAATTCCGTTTGCCGAAGATACCTGCGTGCCGCCAGAACACCTGGCGGATTATATTGCTGAATTTCGCGCGCTGCTCGACAGTCACGGCTTAAGCTACGGTATGTTTGGTCACGTCGATGCGGGGGTTTTGCACGTTCGTCCGGCGCTGGATATGTGCGATCCGCAACAAGAGATGTTGATGAAGCAAATTTCTGATGACGTGGTGGCGCTGACTGCGAAATACGGTGGTTTGTTGTGGGGCGAGCACGGCAAAGGTTTTCGCGCCGAATACAGCCCGGCGTTTTTCGGTGAGGAACTTTTTGCAGAACTGCGCAAAGTGAAAGCGGCATTTGACCCGCATAACCGACTCAACCCAGGAAAGATTTGCCCGCCAGAAGGTCTCGACGCGCCGATGATGAAAGTGGACGCGGTAAAGCGCGGTACATTTGATCGGCAGATCCCCATCGCGGTACGCCAGCAGTGGCGCGGTGCGATGGAGTGTAACGGCAACGGTTTATGCTTCAACTTTGATGCCCGCAGCCCCATGTGCCCGTCGATGAAGATCACCCAGAACCGGATTCATTCACCGAAAGGGCGCGCAACGCTGGTGCGTGAATGGCTACGTTTGCTGGCTGACCGTGGTGTTGATCCTCTAAAACTGGAACAAGAACTGCCGGAATCGCGAGCCAGTTTGCGGACGTTAATTGCCCGCACGCGCAATAGCTGGCACGCAAATAAAGGCGAATATGACTTCTCCCATGAAGTGAAAGAGGCGATGTCAGGCTGTCTGGCCTGTAAAGCCTGTTCGACCCAGTGCCCCATCAAAATTGACGTGCCGGAGTTCCGCTCTCGTTTCCTGCAACTCTATCACACCCGTTATTTACGCCCGCTGCGCGACCATCTTGTGGCGACGGTCGAAAGTTATGCGCCGCTGATGGCGCGAGCGCCGAAGACCTTTAACTTCTTCATTAACCAGCCTCTGGTTCGCAAACTGTCGAAAAAACATATCGGCATGGTCGACTTGCCGCTGCTTTCGGTGCCGTCGCTGCAACAACAAATGGTGGGGCATCGCTCGGCAAACATGACGCTGGAACAGCTTGAAGCTCTCAATGTCGAGCAAAAAGCGCGCACGGTGTTGGTGGTGCAAGACCCCTTCACCAGCTATTACGATGCGCAAGTGGTGGCAGATTTTGTCCGTCTGGTCGAGAAATTAGGTTTCCAGCCGGTACTGTTGCCATTTTCACCAAATGGTAAAGCCCAGCACATCAAAGGATTCCTCAATCGTTTTGCGAAGACGGCGAAAAAGACGGCGGATTTCCTCAACCGTATGGCGAAGCTGGGAATGCCAATGGTGGGTGTCGATCCGGCGCTGGTACTTTGTTATCGCGACGAATACAAACTCACTCTCGGCGAGGAACGCGGCGAGTTTAACGTTCTGCTGGCGAATGAATGGCTGGCAAGCGTACTTGAGTCACAGCCAGTGGCTGCGGTCAGCGGTGAACCGTGGTATTTCTTTGGTCACTGTACCGAAGTCACCGCCTTGCCGGGCGCGCCAGCACAATGGGCCGCGATATTTGCCCGTTTTGGCGCGAAGCTGGAAAATGTCAGTGTGGGTTGCTGCGGTATGGCGGGGACTTACGGACATGAAGCGAAAAATCATAAAAACTCGCTTGGGATCTATGAGTTATCCTGGCATCAGGCGATGCAACGTCTGCCGCGAAATCGCTGTCTGGCGACCGGATATTCCTGCCGTAGTCAGGTAAAACGGGTTGAAGGTACGGGGGTACGCCATCCTGTGCAGGCATTACTGGAGATTATTAAATGATATGGAAACGTAAAATCACCCTGGAAGCACTGAATGCCATGGGTGATGGAAACATGGTGGGATTGCTGGATATTCGCTTTGAACATATTGGTGATGACACTCTGGAAGCGACAATGCCGGTAGATTCGCGGACAAAGCAACCTTTCGGGCTGCTGCATGGCGGTGCGTCCGTGGTGCTGGCCGAAAGTATTGGCTCCGTTGCCGGTTATTTATGTACCGAAGGTGAGCAAAAAGTCGTTGGTTTGGAAATCAATGCTAACCATGTTCGATCAGCGCGAGAAGGGCGAGTTCGCGGCGTTTGCAAGCCGCTGCATCTTGGTTCACGTCATCAGGTCTGGCAGATTGAAATATTCGATGAGAAAGAGCGTTTGTGCTGTTCGTCACGATTGACGACCGCTATTTTGTGACGTTGTCACCAGAAAAGTGTGACGCATATTGCCTTTGGTTATTATCTGCACAGTAAACGGTGGTATACTGTGCAGGTCTTGTCTAAAAGCGAGGATGCTATGTCTACTCAACTTGATCCCACCCAACTGGCCATTGAATTTTTACGCCGTGACCAGAGCAATCTTTCACCTGCCCAATATCTCAAACGTCTGAAACAACTAGAACTTGAATTCGCTGATCTGCTTACTCTCTCTTCTGCTGAATTAAAAGAAGAAATCTACTTTGCCTGGCGTTTGGGCGTGCATTGATTCTGGCTGAACGCAGTTAGTGTGCCCCATCGACCTGGATTAACTCCAGTCCAGGTCTGACGACTTTCTTCTGACTTCTCCCATTTTTACCCGCTTGATTTTGTTCAAAAAGAATACAAATCGCAGGTTGTGTTAAAACGCTGGCTTAGCTTTATGAGATTATTCTTATCGCCCCTTCAAGAGCTAAGCCACTGTGAGTGCCGGAGATAAGCGCCGGATGGGGTAGAAACCCTTAAGCCTGTGTAGCACAGACTTAAGGGTTTTCTTATTTCTGAACGAGCCACTTTTTTACCTATCTCTTAAATAGTCATTTTCAATACAACTTTTTCTTTTCCATCACAGTCTTAAATGCCCTCCGGTAATAATCATTAACTAACAATGAGATACCTAATTCTTAGCGTGCCTGTTAAGCCGCACATCAGGGTCTATGCTTATTAAATGCAGGCAAAAAGCATGTTTTACGGTAAAGCCCCTGCGTTTGCCGGGTTGAACTGATAATCATTATCACTAACATGCTGTTATACGCTGAAAGCGATGAAGTGAGGTAAATCGATGGACATGCATTCAGGAACCTTTAATCCACAGGATTTCGCCTGGCAAGGCTTAACGCTGACACCCGCAGCGGCGGTGCACATCCGCGAGCTGGTGGCAAAGCAGCCAGGTATGGTCGGCGTGCGCTTAGGCGTGAAGCAAACGGGTTGCGCGGGCTTTGGCTATGTACTCGACAGTGTTAGCGAGCCGGACAAAGACGATCTGCTGTTTGAACACGACGGCGCGAAGCTGTATGTCCCGCTACAAGCAATGCCGTTTATTGATGGCACGGAAGTCGATTTCGTTCGCGAAGGACTCAATCAGATATTCAAATTTCACAACCCGAAAGCCCAGAATGAATGTGGCTGTGGCGAAAGCTTCGGGGTATAGGCGGTACTATGTCTCGTAATACTGAAGCAACTGACGATGTCAAAACCTGGACTGGCGGCTCGCTGAATTATAAAGAAGGATTCTTCACCCAGTTAGCCACTGATGAGCTGGCTAAGGGCATAAACGAAGAGGTGGTGCGCGCAATCTCGGCGAAGCGTAATGAACCGGAGTGGATGCTGGCGTTTCGTCTCAACGCCTTTCGCGCATGGCTGGAGATGGAAGAGCCGCACTGGTTGAAGGCGCACTACGATAAGCTGAATTATCAGGATTATAGCTATTACTCCGCGCCTTCATGTGGTAACTGCGATGACACCTGTGTTTCTGAACCGGGCGCGGTGCAACAAACCGGCGCAAACGCTTTTTTAAGTAAAGAGGTTGAAGCGGCATTTGAGCAGTTGGGCGTACCGGTGCGGGAAGGCAAAGAGGTGGCGGTGGATGCCATTTTCGATTCTGTTTCGGTTGCCACCACTTATCGCGAAAAACTGGCGGAGCAGGGGATCATTTTCTGTTCCTTTGGCGAAGCGATTCATGAGCACCCGGAGCTGGTGAAGAAATATCTCGGCACCGTGGTGCCTGGGAATGACAACTTTTTTGCCGCGCTCAATGCAGCGGTGGCTTCCGACGGTACGTTTATTTATGTACCTAAAGGCGTGCGCTGCCCGATGGAACTTTCCACCTATTTTCGCATTAACGCAGAAAAAACCGGGCAGTTTGAGCGCACCATTCTGGTAGCCGACGAAGACAGCTACGTCAGCTACATTGAAGGCTGCTCCGCACCAGTGCGTGATAGCTACCAGCTACACGCGGCGGTGGTGGAAGTCATCATCCATAAAAACGCCGAGGTGAAATATTCCACGGTGCAAAACTGGTTCCCTGGCGATAACAACACCGGCGGTATTCTCAACTTCGTCACCAAGCGTGCTCTGTGCGAAGGCGAAAACAGCAAAATGTCGTGGACGCAATCGGAAACCGGTTCAGCGATTACGTGGAAATACCCAAGCTGCATTTTGCGCGGCGATAACTCCATTGGTGAGTTTTACTCAGTGGCGCTGACCAGCGGTCATCAGCAGGCTGATACCGGCACCAAGATGATCCACATCGGTAAGAACACCAAATCGACCATTATCTCGAAAGGGATCTCTGCCGGACACAGCCAGAACAGCTATCGCGGCCTGGTGAAAATCATGCCGACGGCAACCAATGCGCGCAACTTCACTCAGTGCGACTCAATGCTGATTGGCGCTAATTGCGGGGCGCATACCTTCCCGTATGTCGAATGTCGCAATAACAGCGCACAACTGGAGCACGAGGCAACGACATCGCGTATTGGTGAAGATCAGCTGTTTTACTGCCTGCAACGCGGGATCAGCGAAGAAGACGCCATCTCGATGATTGTTAACGGTTTCTGCAAAGACGTGTTCTCGGAACTGCCGCTGGAATTTGCCGTTGAAGCACAAAAACTCCTCGCCATCAGTCTTGAACACAGCGTCGGATAAGGAATAAACATGTTAAGTATTAAAGATTTACACGTCAGCGTGGAAGATAAAGCTATTCTGCGTGGATTAAGCCTCGACGTTCGTCCTGGCGAAGTTCACGCCATTATGGGGCCAAACGGTTCGGGCAAAAGTACCTTATCGGCAACGCTTGCCGGGCGCGAAGATTATGAAGTGACGGGCGGCACGGTGGAGTTTAAAGGCAAAGATTTGCTTGAACTGTCGCCGGAAGATCGTGCAGGCGAAGGGATCTTTATGGCTTTTCAGTATCCAGTGGAAATCCCTGGCGTCAGTAACCAGTTTTTCCTGCAAACGGCGCTCAATGCGGTGCGTAGTTATCGCGGTCAGGAAACCCTCGACCGCTTCGATTTTCAGGATTTGATGGAAGAGAAAATCGCCCTGTTGAAGATGCCGGAAGATTTATTAACCCGTTCGGTTAACGTTGGTTTTTCCGGTGGCGAGAAAAAGCGCAACGATATTTTGCAAATGGCAGTGCTGGAGCCGGAGTTATGCATTCTTGATGAGTCGGACTCCGGGCTGGATATCGACGCATTAAAAGTGGTTGCCGATGGTGTGAACTCGCTGCGTGATGGCAAGCGTTCATTCATCATCGTGACGCACTACCAACGCATTCTTGACTACATCAAGCCTGATTACGTCCACGTGCTGTATCAGGGGCGAATTGTGAAATCCGGCGATTTCACGTTGGTCAAACAACTGGAGGAGCAGGGTTATGGCTGGCTTAGTGAACAGCAGTAACGTGCTGCAACAGTGGCATCACTTGTTTGAGGCTGAAGGGGCAAAACGCTCCCCGCAAGCGCAGCAGCATTTACAACAATTGCTGCGTACCGGTCTGCCGACCCGTAAACATGAGCACTGGAAATATACGCCGCTGGAAGGGCTGACCAATAGCCAGTTTGTCAGCATTACGGGGGAGATATCCCCACAGCAGCGTGATGCCTTAGCCATAACGTTAGACGCCGTGCGACTGGTGTTTGTCGATGGACGTTACATGCCAGCACTTAGCGATGCAACTGAAGGCAGCGGATATGACGTGAGCATAAACGACGAACGCCAGGGGCTGCCCGATGCTATTCAGCCAGAAGTGTTTCTGCATCTGACGGAAAGCCTGGCGCAAAGCGTTACGCATATTGCGGTGAAGCGCGGTCAACGGCCTGCAAAGCCATTGCTGTTAATGCATATTACCCAGGGCGTGGCAGGTGAAGAGGTGAACACTGCCCATTATCGCCATCATCTGGAACTGGCGGAAGGCGCGGAAGCGACAGTGATTGAACATTTTGTCAGCCTTAATGATGCCCGCCATTTTACCGGCGCGCGCTTCACTATTAACGTCGCAGCGAACGCCCACTTGCAGCATATCAAGCTGGCGTTTGAAAACCCGGTCAGTCACCACTTTGCCCATAACGATTTGCTGCTGGCAGACGATGCCACCGCATCTAGCCACAGTTTTCTGCTTGGTGGCGCAGTGTTACGGCACAACACCAGTACGCAACTTAATGGCGAAAACAGTACGCTGCGGATTAATAGCCTGGCGATGCCGGTGAAAAATGAAGTGTGCGATACCCGCACCTGGCTGGAACACAATAAAGGTTTTTGTAACAGCCGCCAGTTGCACAAAACTATCGTCAGCGACAAAGGGCGCGCGGTATTTAATGGTTTGATTAATGTCGCGCAGTATGCCATCAAGACTGACGGCCAGATGACCAATAATAATCTGCTGATGGGCAAGCTGGCGGAAGTGGATACCAAACCGCAACTGGAAATTTATGCCGATGATGTGAAATGCAGCCACGGCGCAACGGTCGGGCGTATTGATGATGAGCAAATGTTCTATCTGCGTTCTCGCGGGATCAATCAGCAGGATGCCCAGCAGATGATCATCTATGCCTTTGCCGCCGAACTGACGGAAGCCTTGCGCGATGAGGGTCTTAAACAGCAGGTGCTGGCTCGAATCGGCCAACGGCTGCCGGGAGGTGCAAGATGACTTTTTCCGTTGAGAAGGTACGGGCCGATTTTCCGGTGCTCTCGCGTGAGGTGAACGGTTTGCCGCTGGCTTATCTCGACAGCGCCGCCAGTGCGCAGAAACCGAGCCAGGTGATTGACGCCGAGGCTGAGTTTTATCGTCACGGCTACGCGGCGGTGCATCGCGGTATTCATACGTTAAGCGCCCAGGCGACCGAGAAAATGGAGAACGTGCGTAAGCGTGCATCGCTGTTTATCAATGCCCGTTCGGCGGAAGAGCTGGTGTTCGTCCGTGGCACGACGGAAGGGATCAATCTGGTCGCCAATAGCTGGGGCAATAGCAACGTGCGGGCAGGCGATAACATCATCATCAGTCAGATGGAACACCACGCTAACATTGTTCCCTGGCAGATGCTTTGCGCGCGCGTTGGCGCAGAGCTGCGGGTGATCCCGCTTAATCCGGACGGCACGCTGCAACTTGAGACGTTGCCTAATCTGTTTGATGAGAAAACCCGCCTGCTGGCGATTACTCACGTGTCTAATGTGCTGGGGACGGAAAATCCGCTGCCGGAAATGATCGCACTTGCGCACCAGCATGGCGCAAAAGTGCTGGTGGATGGCGCTCAGGCAGTGATGCATCATCCGGTGGATGTGCAGGCGCTGGATTGCGACTTCTACGTTTTTTCCGGGCATAAACTGTATGGCCCCACCGGCATTGGCATTCTTTATGTTAAAGAAGCCTTGTTGCAGGAGATGCCGCCGTGGGAAGGGGGCGGGTCTATGATTGCCACCGTCAGCCTTAGCGAAGGTACTACCTGGACCAAAGCGCCGTGGCGGTTTGAGGCCGGCACGCCCAATACGGGGGGCATTATTGGTCTTGGTGCGGCGCTGGAGTATGTATCAGCTCTGGGGCTTAACAACATTGCTGAGTACGAACAGAATCTGATGCATTACGCGCTGTCACAATTGACAACGGTGCCGGATCTCACTCTGTATGGGCCACCGGACAGACTTGGCGTTATCGCCTTTAATCTCGGTAAACATCATGCCTATGATGTTGGCAGTTTTCTTGATAACTACGGTATCGCTGTGCGTACCGGCCATCACTGCGCGATGCCGTTGATGGCGTTTTATAACGTTCCGGCTATGTGTCGGGCGTCGTTGGCTATGTATAACACCCATGAAGAAGTGGATCGTCTGGTGACAGGATTGCAACGCATTCATCGTCTGCTGGGATAACAGGGAGGCTCTATGGCTGTATTGCCGGATAAAGAAAAATTGCTGCGTAATTTTTTACGCTGCGCCAACTGGGAAGAGAAATATCTCTACATTATTGAACTGGGTCAGCGTCTGCCGGAATTACGCGATGAAGACAGAAACCCGCAAAATAGTATTCAGGGCTGTCAGAGTCAGGTATGGATTGTAATGCGCCAGAATGCGCAGGGAATTATTGAATTGCAGGGCGACAGCGATGCCGCCATTGTGAAAGGGCTTATTGCGGTTGTTTTTATTCTCTATGACCAGATGACGCCGCAGGATATTGTTAATTTTGACGTGCGCCCGTGGTTTGAAAAAATGGCGCTTGCTCAGCATCTCACCCCATCTCGTTCACAAGGTCTGGAAGCGATGATTCGTGCAATCCGCGCTAAAGCCGCTGCACTTAGCTAAACTAAAGGAACAGCTTTCATCTGGATGACTCACATTGCCAGATGGTCGATGTTTACTCTGACCAGCACAGGAGTGTTTCGGCTTCAGGTAAGCAAAAGCACCATCCGACGTCTTAGCGTGAGTCTCCGGCAAATACAGGAGGTTTACAATGAAACGCGCGTCTCTGCTTACACTGACCCTTATCGGCGCGTTTAGCGCCATACACGCTGCCTGGGCGGTAGATTATCCGCTCCCACCAACCGGCAGCCGACTGGTTGGGCAAAATCAAACGTATACGGTGCAAGAGGGGGATAAAAACCTTCAGGCCATTGCCCGACGTTTTGATACTGCGGCAATGTTGATTCTGGAAGCCAATAACACGATCGCCCCGGTGCCAAAACCAGGTACGACGATAACGATTCCTTCACAACTGTTATTACCTGATGCGCCGCGTCAGGGGATTATCGTTAACCTTGCCGAGCTGCGTCTCTATTATTATCCGCCAGGAGAAAATATCGTGCAGGTCTACCCGATAGGCATTGGCTTGCAGGGGCTGGAAACGCCAGTGATGGAAACGCGGGTTGGGCAGAAAATCCCTAACCCTACCTGGACACCGACCGCTGGTATTCGGCAGCGTTCGCTGGAGCGTGGCATAAAATTGCCGCCAGTCGTTCCTGCCGGGCCAAATAACCCACTAGGACGCTACGCAATGCGCCTGGCGCACGGCAATGGCGAATATCTCATTCATGGCACCAGTGCGCCGGACAGCGTCGGTTTGCGCGTCAGTTCGGGCTGTATTCGTATGAACGCACCGGATATTAAAGCCTTGTTCTCCAGCGTGCGGACGGGGACGCCGGTGAAAGTGATCAACGAACCGGTGAAATACTCTGTAGAACCGAACGGAATGCGTTATGTGGAAGTACATCGCCCCCTGTCGGCAGAGGAACAGCAGAACGTTCAGACGATGCCGTACAAACTGCCTGTTGGCTTTACGCAATTCAAAGATAATCAGGCTGTTGATCAGAAGCTGGTGGATAAAGCTTTATATCGTCGGGCGGGATATCCGGTCGCGGTAGGCAATGGAACGGCACATGTCAGCAACTCGCCCGCAGTTGAGTCAGCTCAAAATGGCGAGCCTGAGCAGGGAAATATGTTACGCGCGACGCAATAGCAGTAATTAGCAGGCAAAAAAAATGGCGCACAATGTGCGCCATTTTTCACTTCACAGGTACTATTACTTGCGGTATTTAGTAGCCATGTTGTCCAGACGCTGGTTAGCACGAGCTGCGTCATCTTTAGCAGCCTGAACGTCGGAACGCATTGCGTTCACGTCGTTGCTCAGCTGGTCAACTTTAGCGTTCAGAGTCTGAACGTCAGAAGACAGCTGATCGATTTTAGCGTTGCTGGAGCAACCTGCCAGCAGAGTAGAACCCAGGATTACCGCGCCCAGTACCAGTTTAGTAGCTTTCATTATTAATACCCTCTAGATTGAGTTAATCTCCATGTAGCGTTACAAGTATTACACAAAGTTTTTTATGTTGAGAATATTTTTTTGATGGGAAGGCACTTATTTTTGATCGTTCGCTCAAAGAAACATCGAACGCTGGGTTTTAGATAAAAAAATTGAGAGAAAACAGGATGCTTCCATCGGATTCATCTTAGATAAAGTGAGATTATATAGTGAAATCCGATTTGATTTTTTATTGCTTCTGGTTATCGATTAAATAAAAAAAGCGCCCATCAGGGCGCTTGGATATACAAATTAATTCACAAAAGCAATATTACAGGACGTGAACAGATGCGGTGTTGGTAGTGCCGCTCGGTACAAGTGCACCGGAAACCATTACTACAACGTCACCTTTGTGCGCCAGACCGCTCTGCAGAGCCAGTTCTTTACCCAGGCGGTAGAAATCATCAGTAGAAGTGATCTCTTTAACCAGCTGCGGCACAACGCCTTTGCTCAGCACCAGCTGATGTGCAGTTTTTTCGTTAGTGGTCAGCGCCAGGATGGTTGCATCCGGGAAGTATTTACGCACTGCACGAGCAGATTTACCGCCCTGAGTTGCTACGACGATCAGCGGAGCATCCAGTTTTTCAGCAGTTTCAACCGCACCACGGCAAACAGCTTCGGTAATGCGCAGTTTACGGTTGTCGTTGTTGAACTCGAGACGGCTGTTCATCACGCGGTCGGTACGTTCGCAAATGGTTGCCATGATAGAAACAGCTTCCAGCGGGTATTTACCTTTTGCGGATTCACCAGACAACATTACTGCGTCAGTACCGTCGAGGATGGCGTTCGCAACGTCACCGGCTTCTGCGCGGGTCGGACGTGGGTTTTTGATCATGGAATCCAGCATCTGGGTCGCAGTGATAACGACTTTACGTGCGCGGATACATTTTTCGATCATCATCTTCTGGGCGAAGATAACTTCTTCAACCGGAATTTCTACACCCAGGTCGCCACGTGCAACCATGATGCCGTCAGAAGCTTCGAGGATTTCGTCGAAGTTGTTGAGGCCTTCCTGGTTTTCGATTTTGGAGATGATTTGGATGTTTTCGCCGCCGTGCGCTTTCAGGTGCTCACGGATTTCGATAACGTCAGAACGCTTACGGATAAAGGAAGCAGCAACAAAGTCTACGCCTTGTTCGCAACCAAAGATGAGATCCTGTTTGTCTTTTTCAGCCAGTGCCGGCAGGGCAATAGAAACGCCTGGCAGGTTCACACCTTTGTTTTCGCCCAGGTCACCGTTGTTCAGTACCTTACAGATAACTTTGTTACCTTCAATGGCGGTAACTTCCATACCGATCAGACCATCGTCAACCAGTACGGTGTTGCCGACGGACAGGTCAGAAGTGAAACCTTCATAAGTTACCGCAACCATTTCGCTGTTGCCGATAACAGATTTGTCAGTGGTGAAAGTAAAGGTCTGGCCTGCTTTCAGAGAAACGTCATTACCGCCTTCCAGTTTCATGGTGCGGATTTCCGGACCTTTGGTATCGAGCAGGATAGCGGCAGTTTTACCTGTTTTGCTCATCACGTTGCGCAGGTTCTGAATGCGCTGACCGTGTTCTGCATAGTCACCATGAGAGAAGTTCAGACGCATGACGTTCATGCCCGCGTCCAGCATTTTAGCTAACATCTCTTCAGATTCGGTTTTTGGTCCGATGGTGCAAACAATTTTGGTCTTTTTCATGACAGTCTTAGTCTTTAAGTTGAGAAGGATAGGAGAAACTTGCTTTCTGGGCGCACTGCCGGAAAGCGAATCCGGTATTACGAAAGTGATGGTGCCTCGCTCTAAGGATAGGTGACATCGAAAAAGCGTGCAGAGGAATGTGTGCTTGTGTCTCAGCCCAACGTGAGTGCCTGTTTTTGAGTCGTTGAGTTCTACAGTCCAAAGTGCTGAAACCATTCAAGAGTCAATTGGCGCGCATTATACGCTGAAATTAATCCAAAAGGAAAACAAAAACAGCGTTTCAAAAAATATACAAGTCGCCAGACAATAAATTGTTATCAAAGATTTAACGTTCCTGGGAAAAGATTACGCAAAAACTTCGTTGTTTGCGCAACATCTGGAGGTGAGGTCGCCAGAGTGGGGAGGAGTGTATGTTCATCAGGTGTATAAATACACCATCGCTCAATCGCTACAGTCAAAATAATTTATCGCGTTATTTATATGATTTTATTTGGTTTTTGTTTAATTGATTAGATTGATATATGCTGATAGTTGGCATGATAAATAGGTATAAAGAATGGGAAATCGAACAAAAGATGACGAACTGTACCGCGAGATGTGCAGGGTAGTCGGTAAAGTTGTGCTGGAAATGCGCGATTTGGGACAGGAACCAAAACATATTGTCATCGCTGGCGTATTACGCACGGCTTTAGCCAATAAACGCATTCAACGTAGTGAACTGGAAAAACAGGCGATGGAAACCGTCATTAACGCGCTGGTAAAATGATCGTTCAGGATGAAGTGCAACGCTTCATCCTGATACGTTTCTTTCAATCGCAGTCACAGCTAATTTTCATAAATAGCAACTGATGAAATTATATCAGTTGCGATATGTATTAAAGTGTATAACGATAATATTATTTTTATTTTCTGGAATGAATATCACAAATAATTGTCGCTTAAATGAAATTAATTTCAGATGATAATAAATATCAGTCCACTTTTAATTTTTCACTTTGTGATTTTAATTGATAACGATCAATGTTAAGAGCTCAGAATAATCACATTATTTTTTCTCCTAACCATAAAGGATTAGTTTATCGGCGTTAAATCTTTTCTCATACACTATCGGGTTAGGGAAAATATCTGGTGTTGGGGACAGAGTCAGCAGCGTATTAGTTGAATGCTTAATATCAGGCTGCTGAATTGTCAGCACTGTGTTTGCGAAGAGGATGCGAAATAAATGAACCCGGTTGGACGTCCACTATTAGATATTGGCTTAACGCGATTAGAATTCTTGCGTATATCAGGAAAAGGCCTTGCTGGTTTAACAATTGCCCCTGCGTTACTGTCACTTTTGGGTTGCAAACAGGAAGATATTGATAGCGGCACGGTTGGGTTGATAAATACCCCAAAAGGGGTGCTGGTGACTCAGCGAGCGAGATGCACAGGCTGTCATCGCTGTGAAATCTCTTGTACTAACTTCAATGATGGCTCAGTGGGCACTTTTTTCTCCCGCATCAAAATTCATCGCAATTATTTCTTTGGCGACAATGGAATAGGGTCAGGCGGTGGCCTGTATGGCGATCTGAACTATACCGCTGACACCTGTCGTCAATGCAAAGATCCGCAATGCATGAACGTTTGCCCGATTGGCGCGATTACCTGGCAGCAGGAAGAAGGCTGTATTGTCGTCGATCATAAACGTTGTATTGGTTGTAGCGCCTGTACTACAGCATGTCCGTGGATGATGGCTACCGTAAATACCGAAAGTAAAAAATCCTCGAAATGTGTGCTATGCGGTGAATGCGCAAATGCCTGCCCAACAGGGGCGTTAAAAATTATCGAGTGGAAAGATATTACTGTGTGAATCTTGCAAAGGAAAAAATCATGGCTAACGGTTGGACAGGTAATATATTAAGAGTCAATCTCACGACAGGAAATATTACCCTCGAAGATTCCAGTAAGTTTAAAAGTTTTGTCGGTGGCATGGGCTTCGGCTACAAAATTATGTATGACGAAGTGCCGGCTGGCACTAAACCTTTCGATGAAGCGAATAAATTAGTCTTCGCTACAGGGCCATTAACTGGCTCTGGTGCACCCTGTAGTTCTCGCGTAAATATCACCTCACTTTCCACTTTTACCAAAGGAAATTTAGTCGTCGATGCCCATATGGGCGGCTTTTTTGCCGCGCAAATGAAATTCGCTGGATACGACGTCATTATTATCGAAGGGAAAGCGAAATCACCGGTTTGGCTGAATATTAAAGATGACAAAGTTACCCTTGAAAAAGCAGATTTCCTATGGGGTAAAGGGACGCGAGCCACGACGGAAGAAATTTGTCGTTTGACCAGCCCGGAAACCTGTGTGGCAGCTATTGGTCAGGCTGGTGAAAACCTTGTGCCGCTCTCTGGCATGTTGAATAGCCGTAATCACAGCGGTGGCGCGGGAACTGGCGCAATAATGGGGTCGAAAAACCTCAAGGCGATCGCAGTTGAAGGGACTAAGGGGGTCAACATTGCCGATCGTCAGGAAATGAAACGTCTCAATGACTACATGATGACCGAACTTATCGGGGCTAATAACAACCATGTGGTGCCAAGTACACCGCAATCGTGGGCGGAGTACTCCGATCCCAAGTCTCGCTGGACGGCGCGTAAAGGTTTGTTCTGGGGAGCGGCGGAAGGCGGCCCGATTGAAACAGGAGAGATCCCGCCGGGAAATCAGAACACGGTCGGTTTTCGCACCTATAAATCCGTTTTTGACTTAGGTCCGGCGGCAGAGAAATACACGGTAAAAATGAGCGGCTGCCACTCTTGCCCAATTCGTTGTATGACCCAGATGAACATTCCTCGGGTCAAAGAGTTCGGCGTGCCCAGCACCGGCGGTAACACTTGTGTAGCAAACTTTGTCCATACCACCATCTTCCCGAACGGGCCGAAAGATTTTGAAGATAAAGACGATGGTCGTGTCATTGGTAATCTGGTTGGTCTGAATCTGTTTGATGACTATGGTCTGTGGTGTAACTACGGGCAGCTACATCGAGATTTTTCGTATTGCTACAGCAAAGGCGTGTTCAAACGCGTTCTGCCTGCTGAAGAGTATGCGGAAATTCGCTGGGATCAGCTGGAAGCGGGTGACGTTAACTTCATCAAAGATTTTTACTACCGTCTGGCGCATCGCGTGGGTGAGTTGAGCCACCTGGCTGATGGCTCATATGCCATTGCGGAACGCTGGAATTTGGGCGAAGAGTATTGGGGTTACGCGAAAAATAAACTCTGGTCACCATTTGGCTATCCGGTTCACCATGCTAATGAAGCCTCGGCGCAAGTTGGTTCCATTGTTAACTGCATGTTCAACCGCGATTGCATGACGCACACCCACATTAACTTTATTGGTTCCGGTCTGCCGTTGAAATTGCAGCGTGAAGTGGCGAAAGAGCTTTTTGGCTCTGAAGATGCTTACGACGAAACCAAAAACTACACGCCGATCAATGACGCAAAAATTAAATATGCCAAATGGTCACTGTTGCGGGTCTGTTTGCATAACGCCGTCACCCTGTGCAACTGGGTCTGGCCAATGACCGTTTCGCCGCTGAAGAGCCGTAATTACCGTGGTGACCTTGCTTTAGAAGCCAAATTCTTCAAAGCGATCACCGGTGAAGAGATGACCCAGGAAAAATTAGATTTAGCCGCTGAACGTATCTTTACACTGCATCGTGCTTACACGGTAAAACTGATGCAAACCAAAGATATGCGTAATGAGCACGATCTTATTTGCTCCTGGGTATTCGACAAGGATCCGCAGATCCCGGTCTTTACCGAAGGAACTGACAAAATGGATCGCGACGATATGTACGCGTCTCTCACGATGTTCTACAAGGAAATGGGCTGGGATCCACAACTCGGTTGTCCGACACGTGAAACGTTGCAGCGTCTGGGGTTGGAAGATATTGCCACCGATCTGGCTGCACACAATCTGCTTCCGGCGTAAGGAATAGGTGAGATGAGCCATCAGGATGAGCTGCCTCTACCCGGCATCAGCGAAGTTGATGAGGCGAAGCGGCAATGGTTGCAGGGGATGCGTCACCCCGTTGATACGGTAAGTGAAGACATCACAGAACAAGAACCTGCTGAAATCCTGGCAGAGTTCATTCGCCAGCATTCTGCGGCTGGGCAGCTGGTGGCGCGCGCCGTGTTTCTCTCGCCGCCCTATTCGGTTGCAGAAGAGGAACTGTCAGTTTTGCTGGAAAACATTAAGCAGAACGGAGACTACGCGGATATCGCGTGTATGACGGGAAGCCAGGATGATTACTATTACTCAACGCAGGCCATGAGTGAAAACTACGCGGCGATGTCTTTGCAAGTTGTGGAGCAGGACATTTGTCGCGCCATTGCACACGCCGTTCGTTTTGAGTGCCAGACGTATCCTCGTCCTTACAAAGTCGCCATGCTGATGCAAGCGCCATATTACTTCCAGGAAGCGCAGATCGAAGCCGCGATCGCCGCGATGGATATTGCACCTGAATATGCTGATATACGGCAGGTGGAGTCATCGACGGCGGTGTTGTACTTGTTTAGCGAGCGATTTATGACCTATGGCAAGGCGTATGGCTTATGCGAATGGTTCGAGGTAGAGCAGTTTCAGAACCCCTGAAATTTCAGGGAGATGTCATGGATAGGGTGGACAGTTGCAGCCACTGCATTAGGGGATAATCAGATGTCCTTCACTCGACGCAAATTTGTTCTGGGGATGGGAACAGTAATCTTTTTTACTGGTTCTGCGTCTTCTCTGTTAGCGAACACGAGGCAAGAAAAGGAAGTTCGGTATGCCATGATTCATGACGAGTCACGGTGCAATGGCTGTAATATTTGCGCCCGCGCATGCCGTAAAACTAACCACGTCCCCGCTCAGGGAAGCCGTTTATCGATAGCACATATTCCAGTCACCGATAACGACAACGAAACGCAGTATCACTTTTTTCGCCAGTCATGTCAGCACTGCGAAGATGCTCCGTGCATCGACGTTTGCCCGACGGGGGCATCGTGGCGTGATGAGCAGGGGATCGTGCGGGTAGAAAAATCGCAGTGCATTGGCTGCAGTTATTGCATTGGCGCTTGTCCGTACCAGGTTCGCTACCTTAACCCTGTCACTAAAGTGGCAGATAAATGTGATTTCTGCGCTGAGTCCCGACTGGCAAAAGGCTTTCCGCCCATTTGCGTCAGCGCCTGCCCGGAGCACGCATTGATCTTTGGTCGCGAAGATAGTCCAGAAATTCAGGCGTGGTTGCAGGAAAATAAATACTATCAATATCAGCTACCAGGTGCCGGGAAACCGCATCTGTATCGCCGGTTCGGTCAACATTTGATTAAAAAGGAAAATGTATGAACCCGTCGCAACATGCTGAACAGTTTCAGAGCCAGTTGACGAACTATGTGCCACAGTTCACTCCGGAATTTTGGCCCGTGTGGTTGATCATTGCCGGAGTATTGCTGGTTGGGATGTGGTTGGTGCTGGGGCTGCATGCCTTGCTTCGTGCTCGTGGCGTGAAGAAATCAGTCACTGATTATGGTGAGAAGATTTATCTTTACAGCAAAGCGGTCAGATTATGGCACTGGTCGAATGCGTTACTCTTTGTATTGTTGCTGGCAAGTGGGCTGATAAATCACTTTGCGCTGGTGGGCGCAACTGCGGTTAAAAGTCTGGTTGCGGTGCATGAAGTTTGCGGATTTTTGTTACTCGCATGCTGGCTCGGCTTTGTTCTGATCAATGCCGTTGGGGGTAATGGTCACCACTATCGCATTCGTCGTCAGGGTTGGCTGGAGCGAGCGGCAAAACAAACGCGATTTTATTTGTTTGGTATTATGCAGGGGGAAGAACATCCTTTCCCGGCAACAACACAGTCTAAATTTAATCCCTTACAGCAGGTCGCCTATGTTGGTGTCATGTATGGATTGCTGCCGTTGTTACTATTGACGGGGCTGCTGTGTCTCTATCCGCAAGCCGTGGGAGATGTGTTTCCTGGCGTAAGATACTGGTTATTGCAGGCGCATTTTGCTCTGGCATTTATAAGCCTCTTTTTTATCTTCGGTCATCTTTATCTTTGCACCACGGGGCGTACTCCGCACGAAACCTTTAAATGTATGATCGATGGCTATCACCGACATTAACGTATGATCATTACGCGAGAGAACCTGCGAGAGTGGCGTGTAGGAGCGGTCATATACCGCTGGTTTTTGCGCCATTTTCCGCAGGACGGCAGCTATGCCGATGTTCACCATGCGCTGATCGACGAAGGGTATACGGATTGGGCAGATAGTCTGGTTGAGTATGCATGGAACAAATGGCTGACAGACGAAAACTTTGCCCGCCAGGAAGTTTTTTCTATGCAAAAACTGGTCACAGAACCAGAGGAACCGACATTTTGCCGCCAGTTCTCCAGTGCCGAGGATAACGCACGCGTCGGGTGTTGCGACGATAACGCCAGAATAGTTACAGCAGGTTATGCGGCGCAAATTGCCAGCACGGGCTACAGCGTACGGATGGCTAGTGTGGGTTTTAACAGCCATATTGGCAGCTCAGGCGAGCGTGCCCGCGTGGCAGTGGCGGGTAACTCGACTCGAATCAGCAGTGCCGGAGATGGTAGTCGTATTGCAAATGCCGGGATGAGAGTACGCGTCTGTACTCCAGGTGAAAGGTGTCATGTCGCCAGTAATGGCGATCTGGTACAAATTGCCAGCTTTGGCGCAAACGCGAAAATTGCTAACAGCGGTGATAATGTTCACATCATTGCCAGCGGTGCTAACTCAACAGTAGTCAGTACGGGCGTGGTTGACTCGATTGTCCTCGGGCCTGGTGGCAGCGCCGCACTGGCATATCATGATGGCGAAAGAGTGCGCTTCGCCGTCGCCATTGAAGGTGAAAACAATATCCGTGCCGGAGTCCGCTATCGTCTCAATGCACAGCATCAGTTTGTTGAGTGCTGATTAATCAACCGAAAGACGCCGACGTGCACGGGATGCAGGTTTTACAATGGCCTGCGCCATAGCCTCGCCAATTTCTGCACAAGCCGTAAGTCCCTGGACGAAAGGCCGGTTGTGCATCAGCCAGGGTAAAGCACCGAACGCCACGCGACCACGAACTTCTTCAGGTTGCTGTAGCGTATAATCTTCACCAACATCAGGGATTTCCTCGCCTGTTTTCTGCAATTGTTCGCGTAGCCCAGGGAAAGGAATCTCTTTCACTTTGAGTGGACGTTGACCTCGGGCATCAATAAAAACATCAAACGAGTAGCTGTTATCCGCTGTTTTCAGAATTGTGCGCGTTTCGTTGTTTTCCATCTTGTAGTCCTCACCGAGGGCGAGAATATGAATGATCCCCGCTTCGCGTAAGGCCAGTAATCGTCTTATAGATTCTGAAGGGATTGCCGCATAATTATCGATAAAGACTCTGGCAAGACCTTTACTGAATCGCTTATGGTCGTGTTCATTCAGATGCGGCACAATTTCCTGTACAGCTTCATGCAAACGCAGAATGACATAACGCCAGGGGACGGTATGTTTTTGCCGTTTATGTTGCTCGACTTCGGCTAAGTTTTCTTCCGCCCAGCCAAAAGGGTCATGCTGTTTACGCTCGGCAAACCAGGTTTGCGCAAAGGTATCGACATTGAGGCGCTCTAACGCTATGCGTTGGCTCCAGTCTGGATCGGCAGAATTAATTTCTTGCTGTATCAATTTGAATACCCGATCCAACAGGCCTTCTGCACCTTTTTCTATTTCTGTATTTAAGGCCTGTTCTGTGACGATGCGTAACGGTTCGTAGGGGATGGGGCAATAGAAATCGGCTTCCGGTAAAATGCCCGTGCGCGACATCAACGTAATGTGCAGATTTTCACTGTTGCTATCACGTTGAAAGATAACTCGTTGTTTATCTTCTTCAATAAACGAACCATGCTGAATAGCCACTGCCATTGCCGCATCCAGTCCGCTCAAGGATGTTCCCATAATGCCCACGTTACAGGCATCGATCTTTGCTTCCATCAGACCCGACCACGGGCTGGGAAAATACGTTCGGGTTGCTTCTTCTTCATCAGGCCAGACGTGACCGGTGGCTATTACCGCTAAATCAAACGTCTCTGTGTGTAAATCCTGATTTGTAGCGAGCATGACGCCAGCGTCTGTAATTTGCAGATCGGTAACCTGGCATGATTCATAAATAGCCACTTCAAATTTTTGCTGTCGCGCCTGATCTACTAATCGTAAAAATCGATCGCGGAAATATTCTCCCAGCAAAATACGCGGTAAAAACTGACGATCGTGCAAGGTTTCTTTTTTAACGCCGTAACGTTGTAGATGGCTGGCATCTTGCTTTTGTAGCCATTCGAGATACGTACAATAAATCGGCGGTATTTCAATGCTGGCAATATTTGCCAGCATTAATTTAGAGTTTTCTTCGTCGTTGTACGGCATTCCGACACCGGCCTCGTCAGCCTGTTCGAAGATGGAAATAGAAAGCGGCGTTGGTTGCTGTAAAAGCGAGAAGAGAGTGTAGATCCCTGTTGGTCCGGCACCCACAATGGCAATTTTTTTCATTGTTACTTACCTGAATGTATTCTTTTGAATTTAGTGTTATCAGATAAGTTTGGTTGATATTTTTAGAATTTGGGAAATTTCAGACAGAGATGAAAAGGGCGCTAACCGCCCTTCATGGAGACTTGTCAGGCGAGTTTTGCTTGATTGATTTGACTCAGTGGCTCATTGACATCGAAAACTTTGGCGATAACTTCTGCAACGCCGAGGTTCTTCAGACGGGCAGTATGTTTATCCAGATAGGCAAGGGCGCTTTTTTCATCAGTGAAAAGGTAGATCCCACCGGCTTCGCGGTTCTTTTCACTTTCCGTCCATACCTTCCACAGAAAACCAGGTTCCTGATTAATCGACTCGGCAAGCGGTTTAAGCTGCTCAGCCATTGCGTCGCCAAATGGGCCATTAAAAGCAAAATGAAGTTGTAACAAAGTTGCCATAGCGATTCTCCTTCTGATAATGCATACGAAGACAGTGTAAATCTTTTAACGTATTGGATACAGAGAAGAAACAGAGGGAAAAGGGAGAAGACCAGATTAAGAAATCTGGTGCGTCCGAGTGGACTCGAACCACCGACCCCCACCATGTCAAGGTGGTGCTCTAACCAACTGAGCTACGGACGCAGGATGGTGCGTTCAATTGGACTCGAACCAACGACCCCCACCATGTCAAGGTGGTGCTCTAACCAACTGAGCTATGAACGCAACGTTGTAGGTGACAACGGGGACGAATATTAGCGGCAGAGTGGGAAGGTGGCAAGAGGCAAAACGTAATTTTCTGCGGTATTTCGACCGTTTGCAGAGCTTTTAAGCAAATTGGCTATATTTTGTTGATTTGCAAGGGCGATTTTTATTCAGGATCGCATTTACATCTGACACAACCCACTATCTCGCGCATCAGGATATAAACCGAGTCGTTTGCCAGCAAATCAATTCTATCGTGGATAAATCCTCCGTAGCCTTTACACTTAGGTAGCGATAAGGGCACACAGATGCAGCAAAGGAATAAATCATGGGATCTGATGCAAAAAACTTGATGAGCGACGGGAAAGTGCAAATTGTTAAGACCGGCGAGGTCATTGGCGCGACTCAACTTACTGACGGTGAGTTGCTCGTTGAGACAGGCGGAAGAGCAGAAAACACCGTAGTGACAGATGCGGGTTGGCTGAAAGTGGAAACGGGTGGGATCGCCAAAGGCACACAATATGGCAACAATGGCACGCTATCGGTCAGTGACGGTGCAATTGCCACAGATATTGTTCAATCTGACGGTGGAGCAATTAGCCTCTCAACGCTCGCTACTGTTAATGGTCGCCATCCCGAAGGTGAATTTAGCGTTGATAAGGGCTATGCCTGCGGTTTGTTGCTGGAGAATGGCGGAAATTTGCGCGTACTGGAAGGTCATCGGGCAGAAAAAATTATTCTCGATCAGGCTGGTGGTTTATTGGTCAACGGGACGGCTTCATCAGCAATAGTGGATGATGGCGGTGAATTGTTGGTGTATCCGGGGGGGGAAGCCGGCAATTGTGAGATTAATCAGGGCGGTGTCTTTATGCTGGCGGGGAAAGCCAGTGATACGTTGCTTGCTGGTGGCACCATGAATAATCTCGGTGGTGAAGACGATAATACCATTGTTGAAAATGGAGCCATTTACCGTCTGGGGACGGATGGCCTTCAGCTTTATAGTTCCGGTAAGACGCAAAACCTGGCCGTTAATGCTGGTGGTCGGGCTGAAGTGCATGCTGGTACGCTGGAAAACGCGGTCATACAAGGTGGGACGGTGATCCTGATGTCACCCACCAGCGCGGACGAAAATTTTGTTGTAGAAGAAGATCGAGCACCGGTTGAACTGACCGGGAGTGTTGCCGTTCTGGACGGTGCTTCAATGATTATTGGCTATGGTGCAGATCTGCAACAATCAACGGTTACGGTACAGCAGGGTGGCGTGTTGATTCTCGATGGCAGTACGGTAAAAGGTGACAACGTCACTTTAAATGTTGGCAACGTCAATCTCGATGGCGGAAAAGTGTGGCTGATCACTTCTGCGGCAACACATGTGCAACTGAAAGTGAAACGCCTGCACGGAGAGGGAACGATTTGCCTGCAAACCAGCGCGAAAGAAATTTCACCTGACTTCATCAATGTGAAAGGGGAAGTTAGTGGCAATATCCTCGTTGAGATAACGGATGCCAGTCGGCAACCAATTTGCAGTGCGCTTAAACTGCAACCTGACGAAGACAGGATTGGCGCAACGCTCCAGCCCGAATAAAAACGAAGGCGCAATCTGTGAAGGTTGCGCCTTGTTTTTTAGCGAGCTGCGCGTTGCAGAATGATGGCTGATGGCAGACGTTGCAGGAAACGCATACGCAGCATCATCATAATAGCGGCAGAAGTCAGGCCAATAATAAAGCCGATCCAGAAACCTGCTGGCCCCATTGGCTCAACCACCAGATCGGTCAGCGCCAGAATGTAGCCGCTCGGCAAGCCTAATACCCAATACGCCGTAAAGGTAATATAAAAAATCGACCGCGTATCTTTATAACCACGCAAAATCCCACTGCCGATAACCTGTATGGAATCAGAAATCTGATACACCGCCGCCAGCAACATTAAATGTGCCGCCAGCGTTACGACCTCTGGATTATCGTTATACAGCAGGGCAATCTGTTCCCGCAGTGAAACCGTGAAAATTGCGGTCAGAGTCGCCATACAAACGCCAACCATAAGTCCTGTCCGCGCGGCTGTTTGTGCATCCAGCGTTGAACCCTGGCCCAGACGATAACCTACACGGATGGTTACCGCTGCGGCCAGCGACATTGGAAGCACGAACATCAGTGAACTAAAGTTCAGTGCAATCTGGTGGCCTGCCACATCGATAATACCGAGCGGAGATACCAACAGCGCCACTACAGCAAACAGTGTCACTTCAAAGAACAACGCCAGCGCGATAGGTAGACCAAGCTGCACCAGTCGTTTCAATGCGGCGGAATCGGGTTTCGCGGTGCCTTTTTCGTTGCGGATATCGCGCATGGAACGGGCATGTTTAATATAAGAAACCATGGCGAGGAACATCACCCAATACACAGCCGCCGTCGCTACACCACAACCGACGCCACCGAGTTCAGGCATTCCGAAATGACCATAAATAAAGATATAGTTAACCGGAATGTTCACCAGCAGGCCAATAAAACCCATCACCATCCCAGGTTTGGTTTTTGCCAGCCCTTCACACTGGTTACGCGCGACCTGAAAGAACAGATAGCCCGGAGCACCCCACAGCAGTGCACGCAGGTAACCTACCGCTTTATCGGCGAGCGCCGGATCGATATTTTGCATGGAGCGGATGATATAACCCGCATTCCACAGAACCACCATAATGAGCACCGAGACAAAGCCGGCTAGCCAGAAACCTTGTCGTACCTGATGCGCTATGCGTTCACGGCGACCAGAACCATTCAATTGCGCGATCACTGGCGTCAACGCAAGCAGCAGTCCGTGACCGAAAAGAATAGCCGGGAGCCAGATAGATGTACCAATGGCGACCGCCGCCATGTCGGTGGCGCTATAGCCGCCCGCCATGACAGTATCGACAAAACCCATCGCTGTTTGGGCGATTTGCGCGAGAATCACCGGGATTGCTAATGCTAATAACAGACGCGCTTCACTGATATACTTCTGCACGTGAACACCTTTTATATTGTTGTTATATGAGAGACTAAAAAGCCGCCTGAATGGGCAGCAAAAAGAAGAAGCAGGGGAAATTCAGTCTATTGTAGCGAGGATTTATTAATTCTCCAGTGAAAAAATAACCATTCAGCCCCCTTTACTGGTAAGGGTGTTTCCCACCTGCTATTGTGCTGAACAGAATGCCTTAACTGATTTCAGGAGTTGTAAGTATGTTTACGGGGATAGTGCAGGGCACTGCAAAACTGGTGTCGATTGACGAGAAACCAAATTTTCGTACTCATGTGGTTGAGTTACCTGACTATATGCTGGATGGTCTGGAGACCGGTGCGTCTGTGGCACACAACGGTTGTTGCCTGACCGTGACGGAAATCAACGGTAACCATATCAGTTTTGATCTGATGAAAGAGACGTTACGCATTACTAATCTTGGCGATTTACAGGTTGGGGATTGGGTAAACGTAGAGCGTGCGGCTAAATTCAGTGATGAAATTGGCGGGCATTTAATGTCGGGTCATATTATGACCACCGCTGAAGTAGCGAAAATATTAACCTCTGAAAATAATCGCCAGATCTGGTTTAAAGTGCAGGATAGTCAGTTGATGAAATATATCCTGTACAAAGGATTTATCGGAATCGACGGTATTAGCCTGACCGTCGGCGAAGTAACGTCAACACGTTTCTGCGTGCATTTAATTCCAGAAACGCTGGAACGTACCACTCTCGGTAAGAAAAAACTCGGTGCACGCGTCAATATTGAAATCGATCCACAAACTCAGGCAGTGGTAGATACGGTAGAACGTGTGCTGGCGATGCGGGAAAAGGCGTTGAATCAATAACGGACTGAAATATGATATCGCCCCCAAACGGGGGCGATAGAATAACATTTAGCGTGCAACCCGAAGACCGTTTTCGACTCCTCGAGAGAACACCACTTGCCAGAGTTGAATATCACGGGCGCGGAAAGCACCAGCGCAAGCATTCAGATAATAGGTAAACATCCGTTTAAAGCGTTCACTGTAATTATCCGCAATTTCCGGCCATGCGGCGAGGAATCGTTCATACCAGGCCATCAGCGTGGTATCGTAATCGGCGCCAAAGTTATGCCAGTCTTCCATCACAAAGTGTGGTTCGCTGGATTGAGCGATCTGGCGCACAGAGGGCAGGCAACCGTTCGGGAAAATATATTTATTAATCCACGGATCAACATTCAGATCGGTTTTTTTCGAGCCGATAGTATGTAACAGGAAAATACCTTCCGGTTTCAGATTGCGATCAACCACCTCAAAATAGGTATTGTAATTTTTCGGCCCGACGTGTTCGAACATTCCCACTGAAACAATGCGGTCAAATTGATCGTTCAGGTCACGGTAATCTTGCAGCAATATGGTGACATCCAGACCTTCGCAGCGATCCTGAGCCATTTTCTGCTGTTCAGCAGAAATGGTGACACCCACCACACTTACGTCATAGTTAGACGCCATGTAGTGCGCCAGTCCGCCCCAGCCGCAGCCAATATCCAGTACGCGCATCCCTGGTTTCAACTGCAATTTTTCACAGATCATTTTAAGCTTCGCTTGTTGGGCAGATTCCAGATTATCGGCATCTTTCCAGTAAGCGCAGGAATACTGCATGAAGGGATCAAGCATACGGCTGAACAGGTCATTACCCAGATCGTAATGCTCTTTGCCGACTATCCAGGCACGTTTTTTACTCTGCAAATTGAAAAGACGAGCGCCTGCGATGCGCAGAGTGTCTTTGAAATGATGGGGGAGTTGGTTTTCGAGACCTGCGCGTAAGACTTTGCTAAAAAACATATCCAGTCGGTCACATTCCCACCAGCCATCCATATAACTTTCGCCTAACCCCAACGATCCTTCCTGCAGAACGCGTTTAAAAAAATCGGGGTTTTTAACACGAATATCCGCCGGGGCAGAACCGTTGATGGCTATACCTGCGCGGCTAAGTAATTCGTTGGCGATTCTGTACCAGTTGTCATCCGGTACGCTGACTTCTTCTATACACGATGAACTCATAGTTTCTCCATCACTGGTCGGTGATCAGAACCTTAAAACAGCGTAGACGCTTTTTGGGCTTTGTGAGAAATCTCGCAGAAAATCCGCGAGTCTATAATCCGACGTAGAACAGAGGGAAAGGAGGAACCCTTGCCGAAATGACCATCCATAGCAATCCGGGAACGCTCCTGTCCCCGTAAAAACATAATATTTATCGTAATCTTAACAACTGGAAATTAGTATAGGCCGCTAATTTCAATCATACAACAAAATTTTGTTAGCAGCCTAAGTATAAAGATGTCGATATAGATCAATGTGATTCGCTATGAGCGACTTCGGCATTGCCATGATTCTGGCAACCAGGTTCTTCACAACGTTGCATTATGTAACCCAGAGAAGCCAGTACCACGGTCGATAACATCACGCAGGTGGTGGTGAGCAGTGGTGTGCTAACGCTGATGAGCCAGGAAACCACAAGGCTTGCGAGGAAGCACAGTCCCAGTTGCAGTGTGTTCTGCAATGCTGCAGCGCGGCCGGTCGCATGTGGGAAGGGGCGCAGCGCCTGGGCGACAACAATCGGGTAGATTGCGCCGTTGGCAATAGCCATCACACAGAATGGGATCAGGATTTCGACCAGCGAAACATGGCTAATGAAGCCAGCAGCCCAGGTCGCCACGACACTGACAGCAAACAGCGCCAGCAGCCACGGTAATAATTGTTTGCCTTGCCATTTCTGCAATGCTGCGCGGCAGCCATAACCACCAATCAGAAACGCGATGGTTTGTGGTACATAACTTAAACCAATGACTGCCGGGCTGTAGCCCATCTCGCTAAGGATGAACGGTGAACCGGTCAGCCAGGCAAAGAAACTGGCTGAACAGGCCGCATAAATCAGCACGTTGCCGCGATAGGTTTTTGAACGCAGCAGATCGGTAAAGGTCAGTCCATCCTGACTATCGTTACGTGCTTTAGTCGTGGGTTTAAGCCAGAAAATGGGCAGAATCAGCACCACTGTAATGGCAAACAAGGTGGCGAAAATCGCCTGCCAGGAAAAATGAACCAGCAGCCAGCTACCTAAAAGAGGAGCAAGGGCAGGAGAGAGTCCCACTAATGGCATGATAGTGGCGAAAATACGATTCACTTTTTGTGAAGGATAGTAATCCGTCACCAACGCCTGCCAGATAACTGCGGCGGCACAGACACCAACCGCTTGCACAAACCGTAATACCAGCAGAGTGATGGCGTTATCCACCCATAACATCCCCAGACTACCTAACGCAAAAATTGTCAGGCCGATTAATAACACCGGTTTACGACCATAACGGTCGGAGAGCGGCCCCCACAGAAGTTGGGCTGCGGCAAAACCGGCAAGGAACAGACTAAGGCTGGCACTGACAGCAGACGCAGGCGTTTGCAAATCGGCCTGAATGGCGGCGAAAGCGGGCAGATACATATCGGTTGCCAGAAAACCGAGTACGCTCAAACCCGCCAGCCAGACTAAAAATCTTTTCCCAGGTTGCATGTATATTCTCTAAATTTCTCAATTAAACACCGTCGCAAAGTGTAGGGAGTGAAATTCCTGTTGTGAAACGGTAATATTTGATGACTGGTTTCAAAAATTTTGCAGGCAAACTATGTGGTCTGAGTATTCTCTCGAAGTGGTTGATGCGGTAGCGCGTAATGGCAGTTTTAGTGCTGCGGCTCAGGAGTTGCATCGCGTTCCTTCAGCGGTCAGCTATACCGTGCGTCAGCTGGAAGAGTGGCTGGCGGTGCCGCTTTTTGAACGGCGTCATCGTGATGTGGAACTGACCGCTGCCGGGGCGTGGTTTCTCAAAGAAGGGCGCTCTGTTGTCAAAAAAATGCAGATCACTCGCCAGCAATGTCAGCAGATTGCGAACGGCTGGCGCGGTCAGTTAGCCATTGCGGTGGATAATATCGTCAGGCCAGAACGTACACGGCAGATGATCGTTGATTTCTATCGCCATTTTGATGACGTTGAACTTCTGGTATTTCAGGAAGTATTCAATGGTGTCTGGGATGCGCTTTCTGACGGGCGCGTGGAACTGGCGATTGGCGCGACACGAGCGATTCCGGTGGGCGGTCGTTACGCCTTCCGTGATATGGGGATGTTGAGCTGGAGTTGTGTTGTTGCCCGTCATCATCCGCTTGCGTCAATGAATGGGCCATTCAGCGATGATACGTTGCGCAACTGGCCATCGCTGGTGCGCGAAGACACCTCGCGGACGCTACCAAAACGTATTACCTGGCTGCTGGATAACCAAAAGCGCCTTGTTGTACCGGACTGGGAATCATCGGCAACGTGTATTTCGGCTGGGTTATGCATCGGTATGGTGCCGACACATTTCGCCAAACCGTGGCTTAATGAGGGGAAGTGGGTAGCTCTAGAACTGGAAAATCCATTCCCTGATTCAGCATGTTGTCTGACCTGGCAGCAGAATGATATGTCGCCTGCTTTAACCTGGTTGCTTGAGTATCTCGGCGATAGTGAGACGCTGAATAAGGAGTGGCTGCGGGAGCCGGAAGAAACTCCCGCAACGGATGATTAACGACGATAGTCGCGGAACGGGCCATCAGCCACGGAGCGACGTTCAATCAATCGTGGATGAACTTCAATTGACTGCGGTTCTTCGCGTTTGTTGACGATACGATCCAACAGCATATTGAACGCCGTTTCACCCAGCGAATCTTTTGGCTGATGGATAGTGGTCAGTGCCGGGGTAAAGTAGCGAGCATTGCGCACGTTATCATAACCGATCAGCGAAACATCCTGCGGGACGCGCAGCCCCATTTCATCAGCGGCACAGAGCGCGCCCATCGCCATAATATCGCCGCCACAGAACACTGCGGTAGGTCTGTGCGGTTGCGACAGGATTTGCTGCATGGCGCGATAACCTGATTCAGGCTCAAAGTCACCTTGCACAATCCAGTTTTCCGGCACTTTGATCATGGCTTCTTCCATCGCTTTCATAAAGCCCGCCAAACGACCTGCACCGGTGTTACGCTCCAGAGGACCAGGAATAACGCCAATTTCGCGGTGACCGCGTTCAATCAGATAGCGCCCGGCCATGTAACCGCCTTCAAAAGCGTTATCGATAACCGCATCGGTAAAGTCTGCTTTTGCTTCACCCCAGTCCATCACCACCATCGGGATATGGCGATACTCTTCCAGCATCGCCAGCAACGGTTCCGGATACTCCGAACACATCACCAGCAGGCCATCGACGCGTTTTTGCGCCATCATCGACAGATAAGCCCGCTGTTTCTCAAGATTGTTCCACGCATTGCCCAGAATCAGCGTGTAGCCTTTCTGGAAGCAATTTTTTTCTACCGCTTCAATGATCTCGGCGAAATAGGCCGCTTCGCTGCTGGTCGCCAGCAAACCGATAGACTTGGTGTGGTTGACCTTCAGGCTACGCGCCACCGCGCTAGGGGAGTAGTGTAATTCTTTGATCGCTGCCCACACAGCATTGCGCGTTTCTTCAGCGACGAAACGTGTTTTGTTGATTACGTGTGACACAGTTGTAGTGGAAACGTTTGCTCGTTTCGCTACATCTTTTATTGTTGCCATTCCATTTCACTCCAGACCCTAACTTCAGCTCCTGCAAAATCGCAAGGTAAACGTTTGCCTTTACACACCTTACGCACAACAAAAGTGTTGCGGTACGCCGGGAAAATGACACAGAGCGTCAGGAAGGGGTCAATGGCCAGTACGCAAATAATGTAAGCGTGGAATTTTGGCCGATCTTGATGAAAAGGGGAAGTAGTAAAAACACTTATCATTATAAATGACGGGAGATTTTTTCATCACAGTATGTAAAAATGCGTAATATCACTTTTTGTGGGGTAATAAAAAGGAGAAAACTTGATGAGCACCGACCTTAAATTTTCACTGGTAACAACCATTATCGTTCTTGGTTTGATCGTGGCCGTGGGTTTGACTGCCGCACTGCACTGATTTCCCCTCGAGGGAGCGCGTTCTCCCTCACATCTCCTTCCTCTTTGTTAGCAAAATGGCAAAAGTGTTTTCTCTTTTTGTTATTTTCATTCTTTTGTGATTGATGTCATGCTTTCGCCACTTTGATGAACATCGCGTGATGACGCGAAGAGGTGGAGATTAGGCATGAAAATTAACTATCCGTTGCTGGCACTGGCAATTGGCGCATTTGGTATCGGGACAACGGAATTCTCGCCAATGGGCTTGTTGCCCGTTATTGCGCGTGGTGTGGATGTCTCGATTCCCGCTGCCGGAATGTTAATCAGCGCCTATGCGGTTGGCGTGATGGTTGGCGCGCCATTGATGACGCTTCTGCTTTCTCATCGTGCCCGCCGTAGTGCGCTGATTTTCCTGATGGCGATTTTCACGCTCGGTAACGTACTTTCTGCCATCGCACCGGACTATATGACGCTGATGCTTTCACGCATTTTAACCAGCCTGAATCACGGGGCGTTTTTTGGTCTGGGGTCTGTCGTGGCAGCAAGCGTGGTGCCAAAACATAAACAGGCCAGCGCAGTTGCAACTATGTTTATGGGCTTAACACTGGCGAATATCGGTGGCGTTCCGGCGGCAACCTGGCTTGGGGAAACTATTGGCTGGCGTATGTCATTTCTGGCAACGGCGGGGCTGGGTGTGATTTCAATGGTGAGCCTGTTCTTCTCTTTACCTAAAGGTGGCGCAGGGGCGCGGCCTGACGTGAAAAAAGAGCTGGCGGTACTGTTGCGTCCACAGGTGCTGTCTGCATTGCTGACGACGGTGCTGGGCGCTGGCGCAATGTTCACCCTCTACACCTATATTTCTCCGGTACTGCAAAGTATCACTCACGCAACGCCGGTGTTCGTCACGGCAATGCTGGTGCTGATTGGTGTCGGATTCTCTATCGGTAACTTTCTCGGCGGCAAACTTGCAGATCGTTCAGTTAACGGCACGTTGAAAGGCTTTTTGCTGCTGCTGATGGTGATTATGCTCGCGATCCCGTTCCTGGCGCGAAATGAGTTTGGCGCGGCTATTAGCATGGTGGTGTGGGGCGCTGCAACCTTTGCGGTTGTACCACCGTTGCAGATGCGTGTAATGCGCGTTGCCAGCGAAGCGCCGGGTTTGTCTTCATCAGTAAATATTGGTGCCTTTAACCTTGGAAATGCGCTGGGTGCCGCAGCCGGTGGTGCAGTGATTTCCGGTGGTCTGGGATACAGTTTTGTGCCGGTGATGGGGGCGATTGTCGCGGGGCTGGCATTGTTGCTGGTATTTATGTCAGCCAGAAAACAACCTGAAGCAGTTTGCGTTGCCAACAGCTAATAAACAAAAACGCAGAAGGATAACCTTCTGCGTTACAGTTTGCAGGCAAAGTGCGATTTATCTTGCCGGATGTGGTGTTAATGCCTCATCCGCGTAGGCCTGATAAGCGTAGCGCATCAGGCAATGCTGCATTTGCCATCAGTGATTATGCGGCGAGATTTTTCGCTACGAATTCCCAGTTTACCAGCGCCCAGAAGTGCTCCAGATAACCCGGACGTGCATTGCGATAGTCGATGTAATAAGCGTGTTCCCAGACATCAACGGTCAGCAGTGGAGTCGCATCGGTGGTCAGCGGAGTACCTGCGTTAGAAGTGGAAACGATAGCCAGTTTGCCATCGCTGTTTTTCACCAGCCAGGTCCAGCCAGAACCAAAGTTTTTGATCGCAGCATCAGTAAACTGAGCTTTGAAATCGGCAAAGCTGCCAAAAGAAGCGGCGATAGCTTCAGCCAGTTCACCCGTCGGTTCGCCACCCGCGTTTGGCGCCAGGCAGTTCCAGTAGAAAGTGTGGTTCCAGACCTGAGCGGCGTTATTGAATACACCACCTTCAGAGCTGCGAATAATCTCTTCCAGTGATTTACCTTCAAACGCAGTACCTTTGATCAGGTTGTTCAGGTTAGTGACATAAGTCTGATGATGTTTGCCGTAGTGATACTCGATAGTTTCCGCAGAAATGTGCGGTGCCAGAGCATCTTTAGCATATGGTAGTGCAGGTAATTCAAATGACATTGCTACTCTCCTTTATTATTAATTGGCATACGTACAATAGCCTTATTGTGCGTATGGATAGGGTAGCAAATTAAAAGGTGATACAAAAGATGAACTTACCCTGTTGCCGTAACAACAGGGTAAAGTTTTAGCGAAGTGTTTTTGGGGTCATCACCCGACGAGCGCCAACATAGTGGCGTTGCCAGTAATCTTCACTTAACGAAGTGATTTTAATTTCCTGACCACTGCGTGGTGACTGAATAAATTTGCCGTTGCCGACATACACGCCAACGTGATCGGCGGTTCCGCGCCCCTGAGTGCGGAAGAAGACAAGGTCGCCGTTTTTCAGTTCGCTGCGATCGATCGGCGCGGCGTCACGCAGGTGATACATTTCGTTAGCCGTGCGTGGAATACGGATCTTCACCAGATCTTTATACGCGTAATAAACCAGTCCGCTGCAATCAAAACCGGTACGCGGTGAGCTGCCGCCCCAGCGATATGGTTTGCCAATTTGCTGCATCAGCTTATTCATAGCCACTTTTGTGGCTTTCTGTACTTTGGCTTTATGCGCGTCGGCGATGGTTCCCTGTGTGGCATTCTTGACTTTCACACAACGTGACTTATAGCCTTTACGTTTGGTGCATTTTTCCGTAAAGCTGACTGACGCCGTTTTATTGACGGCTTGTTTGCTGCGAGTTTTGGCGTTTTTAGAAGCTGTAATGGAGGATTTTTTAACGGAAGAAGCAGTTTTATTTTTAGTAGTACTTTTACTGGCGGCTTTTTTCGCTGTTTTCTGGCTGGCTTTATTGGTCTTTTTGGTGGTTGCCGTGCTTTTCTTTTTATCTGCTTTTTTGGTGATGTGAGTGGTAGCAGAACTCTCCCTGGCTTGCTTTGAAGCATGTGCCATAGGCGTTAAAGGCAGGGTGGTAAAAAGTAAAGCACAGAGCGTGATCGAAATACGGTTTATCCGCGCCACTGAGCGTCCCTCTGTTAAGGCAGGTCTATCATGCCTGCGTCTGATTTACAAAACTTGATGATTCTAATGCATAGAAGAAGAGAAAGTTAATAGCTTTTATTGTTAAAAAATACGTTTCGTCGGCGAGCGCAAAAAAATGCAGCAGGCAAAGCTAAAAATGGTTATAAAAACACCACGTTGCTGCGTGCCAGAGAAGAAAAGAATATTTGAAATGCAACATATAGAGCAAAGGGATAAAATAGCAAAAGCGTGATGAAAATGTTATTTTCCGTTGCCGCACTGACCCGCTACAATGTCAGATTACTGCCGTAAAGAAGTTTGAGGAAGCAAGACAATGAGCACCACTATCGAAAAAATCCAACGCCAGATTGCTGAAAACCCGATCCTGCTGTACATGAAAGGTTCACCGAAACTGCCGAGCTGCGGTTTCTCTGCCCAGGCAGTCCAGGCGCTTGCCGCATGTGGCGAACGTTTTGCCTATGTTGATATCCTGCAAAATCCGGACATTCGTGCGGAACTGCCGAAATACGCTAACTGGCCGACTTTCCCGCAACTGTGGGTTGACGGCGAACTGGTAGGCGGCTGTGATATCGTGATCGAAATGTATCAGCGCGGCGAACTGCAACAGCTGATCAAAGAAACTGCCGCTAAATACAAGTCTGAAGAGCCGGACGCGGAGTAATCCGTCCTGCAATACTGACGGATGCAAACAAGCATCCGTCAGTGCTTTATCTATCCCCAATCCAGCCCTTGTGGCGAACTTGAAAATCCCGCTTCACGCAGCAGCGTAAACATCGGCGTTTGCCGGACGGGTTGATCATTCACTTCTGTCAGCGTAAAGCGCAGCCGTGGTTCGCGACGCAGTGCGGTAGTCAGCGCCTGGAAAACCTCTGGGGCGAGTAATTCCTCTTTTTCCTGCCAGACCAGCATTTTTTTGCCACCTTGCGCCAGATAGAGTAACAATTTGCCGCCAGAAACGACCACCAGCGCACCCGCCCGACGCGTTGGAACCAGCGTTGCCGGATGTGCAGGCCAGGGCAGGAGAGTTCCCCACACATTAGCCGGATCGTTGGCAGAGAGCGCCACTGGCGTATAGTGCCGCGTCTGCGTGGCTTGTGTCGCCAGATCGCGCAATCGGTCAATAGTCAGGCGATCAGCAAATTGCGCGCCGCCAAGACCTTCAACAAAACGACCACGCATAATTCGCCCGGAGTCTTCCATGCTTCGACAAAGTGTTTGCATTGATGGAAATCCGCCAGGGATATTCTCGGCTATCACCGCCTGACGACTGACGATGCCGTAGCGGTCGAGCATATTTTCCGCCAGCGCCAGCATCCTTTCAGTATCGTTCAGTGGCTCCACCTGTAATAACGACCAGCGTCCAGCCAGCTTCGGCGTGTTGTAAGATACCAGTGGCGAGATGGACGACGTATAGGCAGGACGTCCACGCCGGGTCCGGTGACTGCGGCGAGTTGAGGGACGCGCGCTGGTACTGCTGCGGGTGAGGGCGCGTAACGGTGCCCAAATATCGCAGGAAATGACGCCTTGCCAGACCAGCTCCCATAACGCTTCTTGCAGGGGCGAAGCATCTACCGGTTGACCGATTTTCTCGCCTACCCGTTGAGCGATTTGTTGCGCAAACCAGGCGCTGCCGTCAGCCAGAACCGCGATAATCGCTTGCTGAATCGCTGAACGTTTTGCGTGATCATTTTCTACTGGTGTTAACGATTCTGCGGCATATTCCTGCAAATGCAGAGCCACCAGACCGTCATCATCGCCCAGTTTTTTTTGCCCCGACCAGATAACTGCGCCGGTTGCCAGCAGTTCATCGAGCATTTCTGGCGAATAGTCGCGCACGCGGGCTGGCAGGATCTGGCTTTCCCAGAGCGAGGCGGGTAAACCAACACCGGCAAGTTGTTCGATCACCCGCATGACACCATCCACCCCCTCATAAACGCCTGTAGACGTTGCGGCAAAAAGCGCCGGGCTGCCATCGGTAGCGGGCAACACGCCCTGACGTTCCAGCAGCAATCGCGCATAGACTGTAGACGGAACTGGACGCGTCGCTTCTCTGGCAGCCTGCAGCGAGCGTAAGCGCAGACGACGGAAAACTTCGTCGCTCACCCAGACGTCTTGTTGCAGATTCATCACCAGCCCCCGTTCGCGCAGTTGCTGAAGTTGCTCTTCGACAATGGCAATACCGAGGCCAAAATCACGGGCAAGTTGTTCCGCCGTGACCAGAGCATGAGTCCGGAGATAGCGCAGAAAGAGATCGCGAAGCGGGTAATTTACGCGGTGCAGGTAGATTTCGGGTAGTGAGTGCGGCAATGGTACACCGAGGGCGTCTCGTAGCCTGGCTGCGTCATCCATGCAGGCCAGGTGCTTCTGACCTGCAATCATCGCCGGGAAGATTCGTTTTGCCGCGAGAAGGTTTTCCACATACGTCTCAATCTCTTCACTGCTGCCTGTATGCCGTTGTACCAGATCCTCAACGGTCATTGGCCCCAGTTCGCGTAGCAGGTCAAACAAACCTTCTTCACCTTTCGCTTCTCTGCCAGCCGCTAGCCGCTGTAACTCTTCTTCCACCTGGCGTATGACCTGCGGGTCGAGTAATTCACCCGGATCGACCTGACCGAGTAGATTGCGCAGTAACTCGCTGTCCAGCGACAGTACGGATGCCCGGCGCTCTGCCAGCGGGGCGTCGCTCTGGTACATAAATTCCGCGACATAGCCGAACAATAAACTGGCGGCGAAAGGCGAGGGCGTAGTAGTCGTTACATCGGATATTTGTATTTCGCCACCGTTCAGGCGACGCATCAAACGTTCCAGCGCGGGAAGATCATAAACATCTTGCAGGCATTCACGTAGGGTTTCGAGAATGATCGGAAAATCAGGATAACCCTGGGCGATTTCCAGCAACTGGCTGGCTCGTAGTCGTTGTTGCCACAGTGGCGTGCGATGCCCCGGCGTGCGGCTGGGCATCAGCAATGCCCGCGCGGCACATTCACGGAAACGAGCGGCGAAAAGAGCCGAGCTGCCTACCGCTTCGCGGACAATTTGCAGCAATTTTTCTGGTTCAAACAAGAAAATGGCGGCGTCAGGCAATTTACCATCGGTGTCAGGAATGCGCGCAACAATGCCGTCATCACTGGCAACTACTGAGGCGTCAGCGCCCCATAGTGCATGTATTCGTCCTGCAATCGCCAGCGCCCAGGGTTCATGCACGCGTCTCCCATAGGGAGAGTGCAAAATAATACGCCAGTCGCCAATTTCATCACGGCACCGTTCGAGAACCAGATGACGGCTGCCAGGAACAATGCCCGTTGCTTTGCGCTGCTCGTCAATCAGTCCCTTAATATTGGCGAGCGTATTTTCTTCCGCCAGCCACGGGGGAATACTCCCGGAAAAGAACGCGCCATCCGCCAGAAAATGGAGAAAATCGCCGATCATCTCGCCTAATTCAGACGGACGTCCGTTTCCTTCGCCGCGCCAGAAGGGAAGTCTGGCGGAGCGTCCGGGCGCAGGCGTCACAATCACCTGATCGCGGGTAATTTGCTGGATCCGCCAGGAGGTAGCACCGAGGGTGATAATGTCATTCACCCGCGATTCATACACCATCTCTTCATCCAGTTCTCCTACCCGACGAGATCCGGCCTGTTCTTCACCTTCCGGTAATAACACGCTGTACATGCCACGATCCGGAATGGTGCCACCGCTGGTCACCGCCAGCAGTTGGGCGCCTGGACGCGCAGTTAATATTCCACTTTCCCGATCCCAGATAAGTTTTGGGCGAAAAGCGGAAAAATCACCAGAAGGATAGCGCCCGGAAAGCATATCCAGCGTGGTGTCAAAAACGCGCCTCGGTAGATCTTTCCACGGTGCGGCACGGCGCACGCGGGCGTACCATTCGTCCACCTGTAATGCGTCCATCGCCGCAGCGGCAACAGTTTGCTGCGCCAGAACGTCGAGTGGATTATGCGGTGGTGTCAGGTTTTCCAGCCTGCCTGCGAACATACACTCTACAATGACTGCGGAATCGACTAAGTCACGCCGGGTTCGGGGGAAAAACAGCCCTTTGGAGATACCTCCTACCTGGTGTCCGGCACGTCCAATGCGTTGTAACCCACTGGCAACAGAAAGCGGCGTTGCCACCTGAATCACCAGATCCACCGCGCCCATATCAATCCCCAGTTCGAGACTGGAGGTTGCGACCACGCAGCGTAATTCACCCGATTTCAGCGCCTGTTCGGTGATTGCTCGTTGTTCTTTAGAGACGGAGCCGTGGTGTGAGCGGGCAATAAAAACGTCGCTACTTTGTACACGGTTAGAGGTTGCGCCGGAGGTCGACTCGAAATGGGCCGCATCAACGGCGATAGACGGGGAACGCTGTAAGCGTGCGGCGTAAAGCTCATTTAATCGTGCCGTCAGTTTTTCCGCCAGCCCGCGTGAATTAGTAAAGACAATGGTCGAGCGATGGCGCAACACTTCATCAAGGATACCCGTTTCAATATATGGCCAGATGGAGCCTTCCCGGCCGGCATGGCTGTCTTCGCCGGTGCCGCTGGCGACCGATGAGACATCATCCATATTGGCGACCGGCACGACAATTCGTATCTGCGGATGGCGCATTGCGGGCGGGTTGACTACCGTAACCGGGCGATCGCCACCAAGAAATGCTGCCACATCGCTGGCTGAGCGCACAGTGGCAGAAAGGCCAATTCGCTGTGCTGAGGTGTGGAGCAGCGCATCGAGCCGCTCCAGACTTAACGCCAGATGCGCACCACGTTTACTGCCCGCTACCGCGTGGACTTCATCAATAATTACCGTTTCGACGCCGCGTAGCGTTTCGCGTGCGCGGGAGGTCAGCATCAGATAGAGTGATTCGGGCGTGGTTATCAGAATATCCGGCGGATTACGGGTCAGTTTGCTGCGTTCTTGTGCGGGAGTATCGCCAGTGCGGATACCCACACGAATGTTGACTTCCATTTCGCCACGCCGCCGCCGCTCATCCGCAATACCCTGTAACGGGATCTGTAAGTTGCGTTGAACGTCGGTGCCTAAGGCTTTAATTGGTGAAATATAGAGGATGCGCGAGGTTTTACGCTTATGCGCTTCGCTTGCATGTTCTCCGCCTTCGCGGAAGAGTTGATCGAGGGCGTAGAGAAAAGCGGCCAGCGTTTTTCCGGAACCTGTCGGTGCAATCACCAGCGCATGTTCACCGTGTGCCGCCACATGCCAGGTTTGTGACTGAACAGCGGTCGGCTGTTTAAAGGCGCGAAGAAACCAGTCGCGGGTCGCCGGTGAAAAAACGTCCGGCAGCGACGATGAAAGGTTTGGATTATCTGCCATTAACGCTATTCCCCGTGAATATCATGCATGATGCGTGGAATAGCCTCACTATAGATGCCTGATTCATTGCATGTCATCAGGCATCGACTCGATTACACCTCTTCGGCGGCAGGCAGCGGCCAACCTCCCAGACGTTTCCAGCGGTTGACGATTTCACAAAACAGCACAGCGGTGCGTTCGGTATCGTACAGCGCGGAGTGTGCCTGAGTGCTGTCAAACTCCATGCCAGCGGTCTGGCAGGCTTTTGATAATACGGTTTGTCCGAGCGCCAGCCCGGCCAGTGCAGCAGTGTCAAAAGTGGCGAAAGGGTGGAACGGGTTACGTTTCAGTGAGGCGCGTTCTGCGGCGGCCATCATAAAGCTGTGGTCGAAATTGGCGTTGTGCGCCACCATAATGGCACGGTTACAGCCGCTCGCTTTAATGCCTTTACGTACAACTTTGAAAATCTCATGCAGTGCCTCGTATTCACTGACCGCGCCACGATCGGGATCGTTCGGGTCAATGCCGTTGAAGGCGAGGGCTTCTGGTTGCAAATTAGCGCCGACAAACGGCTCGACGTGGAAATGTAATGTGGTGTCCGGCATCAGCCAGCCTTGTTCATCCATTTTCAGGGTGATGGCGGCAATCTCAAGCAGCGCATCGGTTTTGGCGTTAAATCCGGCTGTTTCAACATCGATCACAACAGGATAAAAACCACGAAAACGGTCGCACAGACCGGTAAGTTGAGCGTTATCGGACATCTGATTCTCTTAATACGGATAAATTGCAGCGCGCATTATGACAAATATTACTTGCCGATGCAGTAAAGATGCGGGCGTGATGAGTGCACGCCCGGCAGGAGATTAGTTGCCCAGACCGCGACCGGCGTCTTTCTCTTCGATCAATTCAATTTTATAACCGTCCGGATCTTCCACAAATGCGATAACCGTAGTACCGCCTTTTACCGGACCGGCTTCACGGGTCACGTTACCGCCGTTCTGACGGATTTTTTCGCACGCTTCAGCGGCGTTATCAACGCTAAGGGCGATGTGACCATAAGCGGTGCCGAGTTCGTATTTATCCACGCCCCAGTTATAGGTCAGCTCAATCACCGCTTCTTCGGTTTCCGGGCCGTAGCCAACAAACGCCAGTGAGTATTTATATTCCGGGTTTTCGCTGGTACGCAGCAGTTTCATGCCCAGCACGTTGGTATAAAAATCGATGGAGCGTTGCAGATCGCCAACGCGCAGCATGGTGTGAAGAAGACGCATCTTTATATCCTCAAAATGGCTAACAGATTCAAAATGTTGTTTTAGTATAGCGGCGGCTTTGCGCCGCTCGCAATGTTAGATCACAGCGTAGGGTAATCGGTATAACCTTCTGCGCCGCCGCCGTAGAAACTTTCGGCACGCTGTGGGTTAAGTTCGGCTTTGCGCTGCAGGCGAGCGACCAGATCCGGATTCGCAATCCAGTCGCGACCAAATGCCACCGCATCAATTAACCCTTTGCCGATCAGCGTTTCCGCTTTTTCTACCGTATATGCACCAGCCCCGATAATCGGGCCGTGGAAACGGGCGCGTACTTTTTCGCGGAAAGCCTCGGTATATGGTTTGCCGCCTGCCCAGTCAGGTTCGGACATATGCAGATAAGCAATGCCGCGTTTGCCCAGTTGTTCAATCAGATACAGTGCATCGGCTTCTTCATTCGGGCCGTTATCCGTATTCTGGAAAGTACCGATTGGCGAAACGCGAATGCCAATGCGATCGGCACCCCATTCTTCAATCCCGGCATCAACAACTTCCAGTACCAGACGTGCGCGATTTTCCACGCTACCGCCGTACTGATCGGTACGATGGTTTGAAGAAGGCGACAGGAACTGATGCAGTAAATAACCGTGAGCGGAGTGAAGCTCTACCAGATCAAAACCGGCTTCACGCGCGTTAGCAATGGCCTGACGGAAATCATTGACGATCCCCGGAATCTCTTTCAGCTCCAGTGCACGCGGCATAGATGTCTCGACGCGGATCGCCTGACCATTTTCATCGCGCAGAGAAGTACGCGTTCCCGCACTAAGTGCCGAAGGTGCTACCGGAGCCTGGCCGCCAGGTTGCAGGCTGGCGTGAGAAATGCGCCCCGTATGCCAAAGCTGTACGGCGATATGACCATTTTCAGCATGAACACCAGCGGTGATTTTTTTCCATGCCGCGATTTGCTCCGGGCTATGAATACCAGGTGCGCCCGCATACCCTTTTGCCTGAGCGGAAACTTGAGTGGCTTCGCTAATAATCAAGCCGGCACTGGCACGTTGGCGATAGTATTCCGCCATCAACGGAGTAGGGATGTCACCCGGCTCAATGCTGCGCAGACGTGTCAGAGGGGCCATAAAAATACGGTTTGCCGCCGTGATCGCGCCCACTTGCAGTGGGGAATACAGTTTTTCAGATGACATAAAGGCTCCCGGTCGTCTGGTGATGAAAAAAATGCCTGCTAAACGGCAGGCGTCGCAATAATGGTTTTTACATGTGTTAGCGCGTTTTCCAGCGGCCCGGAACTGCGCGAAATTTTGGCCTGCAGATTGGCGCCCAGCCACAGCGCGTAAAGTACTTGCGCTTGTTGTAGCGGTTCACCACAAAAGGTTAAACAGTGGCTGGCACGGCCATTTTCCAGTGCCTGAGAGAGCAGGGCGATCACGCCACGAGCGCCTTTATCCATCGCGCTGCGCATATCTTCTGACAGATCGCACACTTCGGCAGAGAGCTTTACTGTCAGGCATCCGCTGATAGTTCCATGCTGGCTAAACTGGTTAAGTGTCTGCTGGTAATAAGCCAGTATGCGGTCGCGGTAGTTACCTTCGCCGGATTGCAGCAACTCCGCTAGTCGCAGGTGATACGCCGCGTAATGACGCTCAAGCATGGCAACGCCAAACGCTTCTTTAGAGCGAAAGTAGTGATAGAACGACCCTTTCGGCACTTCAGCGATTTTCAGTAACTCGCTTAATCCCATCCCGGTGAATCCACGTTGCAGGCAAAGCTGCTCACCCGTAGCCAGGAGGTGTTCGCGAGTATCATGTTCGGTGTGTTTGTTCATGTGTTCGAGTGTAGTAGACCGGTCGGTCTAGTGCAAGTAAAGTTGCTACTTTGGGCATTAACAGCTTCAATAGTGGTAATAATCTTATCTTAGGAGGGCGAAGTGGCGGAGCAATTAGAGTTCTTTCCCGTCCAGAGCCCGTGCCGGGGAATTTGCCAGTCCGATGAACGCGGATTTTGCCGTGGCTGTTATCGTAGCCGGGATGAGCGTTTTAACTGGAATAAAATGAGCGATGGCGAAAAACAAGAAGTGTTGCGCCTTTGTCGGCAACGACTTATGCGTAAATTACGCGCGAATAAGCCAGCGCCATCAGACGAACCTGAGCAACCATCACTCTTTTGAGCCTAATCTTGCGTATACTCCTCTCATATCTGATAAGAGGAAGCGATTATGGTTCAGCGTATTACTATTGCGCCGCAAGGCCCGGAGTTTTCCCGTTTTGTGATGGGCTACTGGCGATTGATGGACTGGAATATGTCCGCCCGCCAGTTAGTCAGTTTTATTGAAGAGCATCTGGATCTCGGCGTGACTACTGTAGATCACGCTGATATTTATGGTGGCTATCAGTGCGAAGCGGCGTTTGGCGAGGCGTTGAAACTGGCGCCTCACCTGCGTGAACGGATGGAAATCGTCAGTAAATGCGGTATCGCGACGACCGCGCGTGAAGAAAACGTCATTGGTCATTACATCACTGACCGCGACCACATCATTAAGAGCGCCGAACAGTCGCTGATTAATCTTGCGACCGATCATCTGGATCTGCTGCTGATCCATCGCCCCGACCCGCTAATGGATGCCGATGAAGTGGCAGATGCGTTTAAACATCTGCATCAGAGCGGAAAAGTACGCCATTTTGGCGTCTCCAACTTCACGCCTGCGCAATTTGCTCTGTTGCAATCGCGCTTGCCGTTTACCCTTGCCACTAATCAGGTGGAAATATCCCCGGTGCATCAGCCGTTACTGCTGGATGGCACGCTCGACCAACTGCAACAACTGCGTATTCGCCCGATGGCCTGGTCTTGTCTTGGCGGTGGTCGTCTGTTTAATGATGATTATTTCAGGCCGCTACGTGATGAACTTGCTGTGGTGGCGGAAGAATTAAACGCGGGCTCTATCGAGCAGGTGGTTTATGCCTGGATATTGCGTCTGCCATCACAGCCGCTGCCGATTATCGGCTCCGGTAAAATTGAGCGCGTGCGGGCTGCTGTCGAAGCGGAAACATTGAAAATGACCCGCCAACAATGGTTCCGTATCCGTAAAGCGGCACTGGGTTACGACGTACCGTAAACACTTTTAGGAATAGCCGCCGTTCAAATATGTGTCACTGGTTTACACTTAACGGGTATGCACATTGAACGGAGGTCCTATGAAACGTTTTAGTCTGGCCATTCTGGCGCTGGTTGTTGCAACCGGCGCACAAGCTGCCAGTGAAAAAGTCGAGATGAACCTCGTCACGTCGCAAGGGGTTGGGCAGTCAATCGGTAGTGTAACAATTACTGAAACCGATAAAGGTCTGGAGTTTTCACCCGATCTGAAAGCATTACCACCCGGTGAGCATGGCTTCCATATTCATGCCAAAGGAAGCTGCCAGCCAGCAATGAAAGATGGCAAAGCCAGCGCCGCAGAATCCGCAGGCGGGCATCTTGATCCACAAAATACTGGTAAGCATGAAGGGCCAGAAGGTGCAGGACACTTAGGCGATCTGCCGGCACTGGTGGTTAACAATGACGGTAAAGCAACCGATGCCGTCATTGCGCCTCGTCTGAAATCACTTGATGAAATCAAAGACAAGGCGCTGATGATCCACGTTGGCGGCGATAATATGTCCGATCAACCAAAACTGCTGGGCGGTGGCGGTGAACGCTATGCCTGTGGTGTCATTAAGTAATTAAGAGGTCAGCGTACCTTGCGGCGGCGCTTGCTCAAGTTGCGAAAGCGAGCAGTACAGACGCCAGACAATCGCCGCCAGCTCACGGGCTGCGGGTTGATGATGGTGGGCAAGGCTGTCGCATATCCGCTGTAATTCTTCAAGTGTGGCCGCCAGTGATTTTTGCTGAACGCCACGCTCATTCATTACTTCCCGCAACAGAAAAATACAGTTATCCCGCACTCGCGATAACGGATCGGAACGCGATTCCCAGTCCCGCAATTGCCAGACAACATGTGAACAGTTCAGCAGCACCACGCCCCAGCGTAATAACCAACGGCGAGCCAGTGCATCCTGGCTGTTGCTCAACTGACTAACGTGGTGATAAGTGAGCGATTCAAATTCGCTTTCACTCAGGGTTGGATGGCGGCTTAGTTGGTCGACAAAATCCCGGCGCAGTGCGCGAATATGACGACGACTTTTACGGGCATCAGATCCAGGTCGCAGAATGGCGAACGCTAACCACGCCAGCGCCACGCCAACAATTTTCGCCAGATTATCGTTAAGAAAGTCAGCAAAATCATACACCGGGGGATTAGTGACAGCGATGAACGAACCCATAAATACGATCAGTTGTCCCCACAACGCGGCAAATTTTGGCATCTGTAATTTGAGAAGTTGCATCGTCGCCAGTAGCGGGAAGAGAAACAGCAAAAATTGCCACAGATCGCTAATCTGAACCATCAGACCAAACTTAACCACAAAGCTAAATAGCGAAAGTAATACCAGCGTGCGCATAAGTAGCGACAGTGACTTAAACGGTGCCGCGACGGCGGAGTAGAGTACGCAGCTAATTGCTGCCAGTGTTAATGCATTGGCACCGGCATCCCATTGCGAAGCGATACTCCATGCGCCAATTATCATCAACGTACAAAATGTGCGCAGTCCACTCCACATAGCTTCGGCGTTATCGGTATGACGTGCCAGGCCGGCTGTTCGTGGGAGTCTGGCACGATCATCTGTACCGCTTTCCAGACGATGTAGTTCCTGACTGCTTTGCAGATAAAGGCGGCAAAAATAGCGTAGTCGCTGCCAGAAGGCGACGTGCCGATAGTCGGCTAAGTTGGTTGGGCGCAGTGGGGCAATGATACGTGCGACGGTGTAAAAATCAGTTTGCGAACTGGCAAGCGCCGTCAGCAACTGTTCGAGAATTTCACGTGTGGCGGCGGGCGTTGATGACCAGTTGAGCAACATACGTCGCAGGCTGGAGATGACGCTGGTCATGCGTAATTGCTGGTGGAGTAGCGCATTCAGGCGTGCATTTTGCTGGCGGAAACGATAGTGACTCCAGAACGCCTGAATGCGCAGCAAATTCATGGTTAATATTTGCCCAATGATTCCTTCATGTGCTGTGCGAATGGCATCGGTTGTTTCAGGCTGCCAGAGCAAGCTGGCATGTTCCAGTAAACGGGCATGCATGTTTTTCAACGCGGTTAAAAGCGCAGTGGCGTCGGAGCTACTCGGCAGGATCATCATCATCATGCCACCGCAGAGAATACCGACGATGACTTCGCAAACGCGTGCCTGAGCGATATCCCATAACTGGCTTGCTTCCGTGATATTGACCATCGGAAAGGCGATAATGGCCGCAGTGTAGCCCGCCAGTTGGAAGGCATACGCCACGTTATTCGTGAAGTGCGCGCAAGCCCAGGTACAAAAGCCAAGCCACGCCGACATGCTCAATAGAAAAAACCACGGCTCGTTAAGCGTATGCCCGGCAAGAATCAGTGCCGCGATGGCTCCCAGCAAACTACCAGCGATGCGTCCGAGACTTTTGCTGATGACACCGCCAACGGTGGGAAAGCTTACCACCGCAGCCGAGGTCATCGCCCAGTAGGGTTCATCGAGATTTAAATAATAGGCAACCGTCAGCGCCAGGCACATGGCAATGGTATTGCGTAACGCATAACGCCATTGCGCCAGCGAGGCCCTGCACCAGGGCAAATTGCGCAAGGACCATAACGATGCGTTCATTATTGACCTACGGCGATGCTACATGTTGTACCGGATACCAGCGTGACATCGCTGGGAACATTATCCAGAGCAAAGCGGACGGGAACGCGTTGGGCGAGACGCACCCAGGGGACGTTAGGTTTCACATCCGGAATCAGGCTGGAATCACTTTCAATGCTCTGATCATAAATCGCCCGACCGATACTGGAAACGTGACCCTGTAACGTTTTGTTATCGCTATAGAGTGTAATTTGCGCTGGTGCACCGTCGTGGATATGGCGCAATTTGGTTTCTTCAAAATAACCAATGACGTAAAACGAATGGCTATCTACCAGGGCAAACAGGGGCTTTCCGGTGTCGGCGTAGTCGCCGATGCGGGTAGTGAGATTAGTTACCCATCCACTCACCGGAGCGCGAATTTCCGTTTGTGCCAGTTGCCATTGTGCCTGTTTAAGCGTCGCCTGTGCGGCATCAACACTGGCCTGCATCGCTTTAACATTGAGGTTAACGGTATCCAGCTCTTCGGCAGAGATAAAATTATGTGAGAGATGACGGCGACGATTAGCTTCGTTATTGGCTTTGGCGAGGTCAGATTGCGCTTTCGTTAACTGAGCCTGGGCGTTCAGTTCGGCTATCTGGAAGGGCGTTTTATCGATGGTGAGTAAAATATCACCAGCATTAACCAACTGGTTGTCTTTTATATTCATCGCAACAATACGTCCAGACACCTGAGGCGTGATAGAAACCTGTTCTGCGCGTATTTTTCCGTCGCGTGTCCACGGTGACTGCATGTAATAGTTCCATAGCCACCATCCGGCAAGAATCGCAACAACCGCTACAATAATTGTTGAGAAATACTTAATTGTTTTAATTGACATAGTTACCACGCAATCAGTATTGCCAGAGCAAGGCAAACGCAAATCGCAAACAGCGATAAATCCATTAACAAGGGATGCCAGATGTCACCGGCGTAGATCCAGCCGCGAAGCAGGCGGTGTATAACAAGCCAGAGGACAAATCCAAGCGCGAACGCTTTGAAAAACGGAGGAAAATAGACGGACGCACCGAACACCAGATCTTGTAAGGGCAATCCCGTTGCATTAAGCATAAACTTCACAAAATAGATTCCTTTACGACCGAATATATTGCGTTAGATTAATAAATATTCTTTAAGTGCGAAAAAGTTACGCGCAATTTCTGAAAAGCATGTCTGACGGTAAGCAAATGCAGCAATACATTTGTTTTAGCAATACAATTGCTGCACACTATTCTAAAAGCTGTATAATATCTTAGCAAGCTAATTATAAGGAGATGAAATTGGAATCGCCACTAGGTTCTGATCTGGCACGGTTGGTGCGCATATGGCGTGCTCTGATAGACCATCGCCTGAAACCGCTGGAGTTAACGCAAACCCATTGGGTAACGTTGCACAATATCCATCAGTTACCTCCAGACCAGTCGCAAATTCAACTGGCAAAAGCGATCGGCATTGAGCAGCCTTCACTGGTTCGTACGCTGGACCAACTGGAAGAAAAAGGGTTAATTTCGCGTCAAACTTGCGCCAGCGATCGTCGGGCTAAACGTATTAAACTGACGGAAAAAGCGGAGCCGCTGATTAGCGAAATGGAAGCGGTTATTAACAAAACCCGGGCGGAAATATTGCATGGAATTTCCGCAGAGGAAGTAGAACAGTTGATTAAGCTCATTGCAAAACTTGAGCATAATATTACTGAGCTGCAGGCCAAAGGGTGAAATGAAGAAGGCGTGTGGTCAGTGACCTGACCACACGTCAACTTATTTAGCGCGGAGAGACAGTCACCTGGCTACCGTTGCTGGCCAGGATAACACGTTGTCCCGGAGAGAAGTGGGTATTGCCCTGTTTCTGTACCACCATAATGGTGTTGCCATCATCTTTACGAATTTCCAACTCCACACCCTGAGTTTTGTTCATTGCGCTCTGCACGCCCTGACCCGCTACGCCACCTGCGATAGCGCCTGCCGCAGTTGCCAGAGAACGCCCAGTTCCGCCACCAACGGTATTCCCAAGGAAGCCACCGAGAACCGCACCGCCAATTGCGCCGATAACGTTGGAATCATCACCGCCCTGAATTTGTACCTGTCGTACATTAACGATTGTGCCATAGCTGACATTCTGCACTTGCTTCGCTTCAGAGGCGGTATAGACATCGCCAGAAAGGGTATCGTTATTAACACAACCGACAAGAGACAGACCTACCATTGATACAACCAGTACGCGCTTAATCATTGAAAAATCTCCTGATTACCATGAAACGCCTCACAAGCATCCCTCATGGCCAAAGTAAATGGCATTGGTATAACTATGATTACATGTTCCACTAAAACATGATGGAATCATAATTAGAATACGGTTAACCAAGTATAAACAAAACATTCATAGTAATTATTGATATGAATATAATGTTTTCCTGGTAATGGTAAAAATCGGCGCTCATGCATGGAATTCGTGAGAGGTTTGTGTTTGAGTGGAGCGCAAACGACAGGTTGAAAAAGGATGAACTATGAAATCAGGCCGCTTTATTGGCGTAATGTCAGGTACTAGCCTGGATGGTGTCGATGTTGTACTGGCGACTATCGATGAACACAGGGTGGCGCAGTTGGCAAGTTTGAGCTGGCCGATTCCCCCATCACTTAAACAAGCAGTACTGGATATTTGTCAGGGGCAGCAGCTTACGCTTTCTCAGTTCGGTCAACTGGATACTCAACTTGGTCGTTTGTTTGCCGATGCCGTTAACGCACTGCTCAAGCAAGAAAATTTGCAGCCAAAAGATATCGTCGCCATCGGGTGTCACGGACAGACTGTCTGGCACGAACCTACTGGCGTTGCACCGCATACTCTACAGATTGGTGATAACAATCAAATTGTGGCGCGCACTGGAATTACTGTCGTTGGTGATTTTCGCCGTCGCGATATCGCCTTAGGTGGTCAGGGTGCGCCGCTGGTGCCAGCGTTTCATCACGCATTGCTGGCTCATCCGACAGAGCGGCGAATGGTTCTCAACATTGGTGGTATCGCCAATTTGTCGTTGTTGATTCCAGGGCAGCCGGTGGGGGGGTACGATACTGGGCCGGGTAACATGTTGATGGATGCGTGGATTTGGCGTCAGGCCGGGAAACCTTACGATAAAGACGCTGAGTGGGCGCGGGCGGGTAAAGTTATTTTGCCACTGTTGCAGAATATGCTTAGTGATGCGTATTTTTCCCAATCCGCGCCGAAAAGCACCGGACGCGAATACTTTAACTACGGTTGGCTGGAACGGCATGTGCGCCATTTCCCGGGTGTTGATGCGCGCGATGTCCAGGCGACGCTGGCGGAACTTACTGCCGTGACCATTTCTGAACAGGTATTATTGAGTGGCGGCTGCGATCGTTTGATGGTCTGTGGTGGCGGAAGCCGTAATCCATTGGTGATGACGCGACTTGCTGCCTTGCTGCCAGGAACCGAAGTGACCACCACTGACGCCGTCGGCATTAGTGGTGATGACATGGAAGCATTGGCCTTCGCGTGGCTTGCCTGGCGGACGCTGGCGGGGCTACCCGGCAACCTGCCTTCGGTCACCGGCGCAAGCGAGGCGACGGTGCTGGGCGCAATTTTCCCTGCAAACCCGCGATATCAGAGTTAACTGAATTTTTCCTACTGCGTCTGCCGTTACACTTGGAAGTTGAGGAGAGCGTTTTGCTCTCCGGACCAGGAAAGTCTTCGGGATGTGTTTATGAAAAAACTGTTACTGATCTGTTTGCCGGTGCTTCTCACTGGCTGTGGCGCGTTTAATCAACTGGTTGAACGTATGCAAACTGATACGCTGGAATACCAGTGTGATGAAAAACCGTTGACGGTAAAACTGAATAATCCGCGTCAGGAAGTCAGTTTTGTCTACGACAATCAATTAATTCACCTTAAACAGGGCATTTCAGCCTCTGGCGCACGTTATACCGATGGCATTTATGTTTTCTGGTCAAAAGGTGATGAGGCAACGGTCTATAAGCGTGACCGCATCGTCTTGAATAACTGTCAGTTACAAAATCCGCAGCGTTGAGATTTTTCCAGGGGCGGCGCACAATAGCGTCACCCACTGACAATCCGTAAAGAAAACCATGTCTGATAACGACGAATTGCAGCAAATCGCGCATCTGCGCCGTGAATACACCAAAGGCGGTTTACGCCGCCGCGATCTTCCCGCCGATCCTTTAACCCTTTTTGAACGCTGGCTCTCCCAGGCCTGTGAAGCCAAACTGGTTGACCCCACCGCGATGGTCGTCGCAACCGTTGATGAACATGGTCAGCCTTATCAGCGCATCGTGTTACTCAAACATTACGACGAAAAAGGGATGGTGTTTTACACCAATCTCGGCAGTCGCAAAGCGCATCAAATCGAAAATAACCCGCGCGTTAGCCTGCTTTTCCCGTGGCATACTCTTGAGCGCCAGGTAATGGTGACCGGTAAAGCGGAGCGTCTTTCGACTCTCGAAGTGATGAAATATTTTCATAGTCGTCCGCGCGATAGCCAGATTGGCGCGTGGGTATCTAAGCAGTCCAGCCGTATCTCTGCGCGAGGGATCCTTGAGAGCAAATTTCTTGAGCTGAAGCAGAAGTTTCAGCAGGGCGATGTCCCTTTACCGAGTTTCTGGGGCGGTTTCCGCGTAAGTCTTGAGCAGGTTGAGTTCTGGCAGGGCGGTGAGCATCGTCTGCATGACCGCTTTTTGTACCAGCGTGAAAATGAGGCGTGGAAAATCGATCGTCTCGCACCCTGAAAAGATGCAAAAATCTTGCTTTAATCGCTGGCACTCCTGATTCCGGCACTTTATTCTATGTCTCTTTCGCATCTGGCGAAAAGTCGTGTACCGGCAAAGGTGCAGTCGTTATATACATGGAGATTTTGATGGCAAGCAGTAACTTGATTAAACAATTGCAAGAGCGGGGGCTGGTGGCCCAGGTGACGGACGAAGAAGCGTTAGCAGAGCGACTGGCGCAAGGCCCGATCGCGCTCTATTGCGGCTTCGACCCTACCGCTGACAGCTTGCATTTGGGGCATCTTGTTCCATTGTTATGCCTGAAACGCTTCCAGCAGGCGGGCCACAAGCCGGTTGCGCTGGTAGGCGGCGCGACAGGTCTGATTGGCGACCCAAGCTTCAAAGCTGCCGAGCGTAAGCTGAACACCGAAGAAACTGTTCAGGAGTGGGTGGACAAAATCCGCAAGCAGGTTGCCCCGTTCCTCGATTTCGACTGTGGAGAAAACTCTGCTATCGCCGCGAACAACTATGACTGGTTCGGCAATATGAATGTGCTGACTTTCCTGCGCGATATCGGTAAGCACTTCTCCGTTAACCAGATGATCAACAAAGAAGCGGTTAAGCAGCGTCTCAACCGTGAAGATCAGGGTATTTCGTTCACCGAGTTTTCTTACAACCTGTTGCAGGGCTATGACTTTGCCTGTCTGAATAAACAGTATGGTGTTACGTTGCAGATTGGCGGTTCTGACCAGTGGGGTAACATCACCTCTGGTATCGATCTGACCCGTCGCCTGCATCAGAATCAGGTGTTTGGCCTGACCGTTCCGCTGATCACCAAGGCTGACGGCACCAAATTTGGTAAAACTGAAGGCGGCGCAGTATGGCTGGATCCGAAGAAGACCAGTCCGTACAAGTTCTACCAGTTCTGGATCAACACCGCTGATGCCGACGTTTACCGCTTCCTGAAGTTCTTCACTTTCATGAGCATTGAAGAGATCAACGCCCTGGAAGAAGAAGATAAAAACAGCGGCAAAGCACCGCGCGCCCAGTATGTGCTGGCGGAGCAGGTGACGCGTCTGGTTCACGGTGAAGAAGGTTTGCAAGCCGCGAAACGTATTACCGAATGTCTGTTCAGCGGTTCCTTGAGTGCGCTTAGCGAAGCGGACTTTGAACAGCTGGCGCAGGACGGCGTACCGATGGTTGAAATGGAAAAAGGCGCTGATCTGATGCAGGCGCTGGTCGATTCTGAACTGCAACCTTCCCGTGGTCAGGCGCGTAAAACTATTGCCTCCAATGCCATCACCATTAACGGTGAAAAACAGTCCGATCCTGAATACTTCTTTAAAGAAGAAGATCGCCTGTTTGGCCGTTATACCTTACTGCGTCGCGGCAAAAAGAATTACTGTCTGATTTGCTGGAAATAATGCACTAAGTGGAAAGGGGGAGTGAGAAATCACTCCCCTGATTTTTATACAGGGAGCACAATGAAAAATATTCTCGCTATCCAGTCTCACGTTGTTTATGGTCATGCGGGTAACAGTGCGGCAGAGTTTCCAATGCGCCGCCTGGGCGCGAATGTCTGGCCGCTGAATACCGTTCAATTTTCTAATCATACTCAATACGGCAAATGGACTGGCTGTGTGATGCCGCCCAGCCATTTAACCGAAATTGTGCAGGGCATTGCCGCCATTGATAAATTACACACCTGTGATGCCGTACTCAGTGGTTATCTGGGATCGGCGGAGCAGGGCGAACATATCCTCGGTATTGTCCGTCAGATAAAAGCGGCGAATCCACAAGCGAAATATTTTTGCGATCCCGTAATGGGGCACCCGGAAAAAGGTTGCATCGTTGCGCCAGGCGTGGCGGAATTTCATGTCCGTCACGGTATGCCAGCCAGCGATATCATCGCGCCGAATCTGGTCGAGCTGGAAATTCTTTGTGAACATCCAGTACATAACGTCGAAGAGGCCGTTAACGCTGCGCGTGAGCTTATTGCGCAAGGGCCACAAATCGTATTGGTTAAACACCTTGCACGTGCGGGCTACAGCCGCGAACGTTTTGAAATGCTGCTGGTTACTGCTGATGAAGCTTGGCATATCAGCCGTCCGCTGGTCGATTTCGGTATGCGCCAGCCGGTAGGTGTTGGTGATGTGACGAGCGGTTTACTGCTGGTGAAATTGTTGCAGGGGGCAACGCTGCAGGAGGCACTGGAACACGTGACGGCGGCAGTATACGAAATTATGGTAACCACCAAAGCAATGCAGGAATATGAACTGCAGGTGGTTGCCGCGCAAGATCGTATAGCTAAACCGGAACACTATTTCAGCGCAACGAAGCTCTGAAATACCTCGGCCCACAGCTTCCTGTGGGCCGATGACGATTACTGCAAGCCTTCCGCCGTCAACGCGGCTTTCACCGCCGGTCTTTCAGCCATACGCTGCATAAAGGCTGCAATGTGCTCTAAACCCTCCAGATTCAGTTTCACCGCGTATGCCCAGCGCAGAACCGTAAACAGATAGGCGTCAGCGATGGTGAAACGTTGCCCGCATATCCAGTGCTCATCTTTCAGCGCGTCGTTAACATACTGCAGCTTTTTCTCCAGTTGTGCACGGGCAGCCTGTTTATACTCTTCCGGGGTATCCGGGCGGAACAGTGGTGTGAACCCTTTATGCAATTCGGTGGCGATATAGTTCAGCCATTCGATGGTTTTATAGCGAGAAATACTGTTTACCGATGCCAGCAACTGGCGGTCGGGAACACTGTCAGCAAGATACTGCATAATTGCTACGCCTTCCGTCAGCAAAGTACCATCGTCCAGTAGCAACGCAGGAACCTGTCCCTTAGGGTTAATGGCAAAGTAATCATCACCGTTCTCGAGACGTTTTTTCATCAAATCCACACTGACGAGCGTAAAGTCCTTTCCGCTCTCACGCAGGGTGATATGGGAAGCAAGAGAGCAGGCGCCCGGTTTGTAGAACAGTTTCATCGGTAACTCCTTTTGGCTGTGGTTTAAAGTATGGTAGTGCGTTGCTGAACAAAAAAAAAGCCGCTAACGAAAAGTTAGCGGCTTGTAAAAGAGTTTCCCTGAAATTTACGCTACGGCAGCTTTCGCCGCTTTGTCTGCAGCATCGTCCTGGGTCATGCGATGCAGTTTCGGCGCGGTCAGCAGCATCAGCACAGCAATAACGGCAGTGGCGACACCAATCTGCAAGAACACGCGACCATACACTTCCAGCGACATCAGCGGATCGGTTACGTTATCCGGAACAGCCATCATACCCGCAACATAACCACCAATCAGGTTTGCACCGGCAGTGGTCAGGAACCAGCTACCCATAATGAAGCCCATCAGACGCTGCGGAACGAGCTGTGCAACCATCGCCAGACCCAGACCAGAGATCATCAGTTCACCGATACTTTGCAGGCCGTAGCTAGCTACCAGCCAGCTTACAGAAACGATACCGGCGTCAGACGCGAATTTCGCACCCAGCGGCAGGATCAGGAACGCACCAGAACACATCACCATACCGATTGCAAACTTGGTCGGCATCGGCAGGGTATCGCCCATCTTGTTATAGATAGCGGCCAGAATCGGGCTACCAATGATGATCCAGAATGGGTTCAGCGCCTGATACTGCTCTGGCTCGACGGCCAGACCAAGAATAGTGTGTTCAACGTTACGAATCGCAAAGAAGTTCAGCGACGTCGGCATCTGGCTGTACAGCACGAAGAAGATGATTGCTTCAAGCATCAGGATGAAGGCGACGATCATTTTACGACGCGCAGCACCTTTCATGGCGAACGCTTCTTTACCGAAGATAACCACGATACCCAGGGCAACAACGCCCAGCGCCATACGTGCTACTTCCTGGTTGTGCAGCAGCCAGGTTGCAACTGCGATCAGGGCTACAACACCAATAATGGTCAGCAGCAGGTTACGGTAGTTGACTGGTTCAAAGTCAGGTTTTGAGCCGTACTGCTTAACCCAGCGTTGGCAGAAGGCGAAGTTAACGATAGTGATTAACAGACCTACTACGCTAAGGGCGAACGCGACGCTCCAGCCATATTTGGCAGCCAGCCATGGGGTTGCAATCATAGAGAAGAAAGAACCGATGTTGACGGACATGTAGTACATGGTAAATGCACCGTCCAGACGCGGGTCGTTTTTCTCATAGCAAGTAGAGAGCAGCGAAGACGGGTTGGCTTTAAACAGGCCGTTACCTACGGCAATAGCCGCCATACCCATATAGACGATACCGGCGTCGTGACCAGACCATGCAACCAGCGCATAACCAATGGCCAGTACAATAGCACCAAGCATAATAACGCGTTTAGTACCCAGTACCTTGTCACCTAACCAGCCGCCGATAGCGACCAGACCATAAACCAGGGCGCTAAAGGAAGAGAAAAGGGTGATTGAATCCGCTTCAGACATACCCAGTTGTTTAACCAGGTAGACAGCCATAATTCCTTGTAGGCCGTAATAACCAAAACGTTCCCATAACTCAATCGAGAAGATGAGATAGAACGCCTTCGGTTGTTTGAAAGCGTTCAAACTGACGCTTTCTGTTGGTTTTTGGTTTGCAGTGGACACTTTTACCTCTTTTTTTACATCCCATATTAACGGGGGTGCTTTCTCGCGTGATGTCTAAAAAACATACGCGCAATTGTTATAGTGGGAGGGGAAACGGCAGGTAATGTTCACTATCTTGCACTTTCAGACAAGTCCTTTGTAATAATCTGTTACATATAACTGACGTGGAGAATTCATCGGCTCCGGGAAATGTTATCCAGCGTTAAATTTTTCAAAAAACGTAAAGGCAGATTTTTTCACTACTGAGACAGGGTAATAATTCCAGTTTGGCGATATGTTCTGCTATAAGGTGTTTTATGTAGTGGGATAGTCCATTATCTGAAAAATAGCCAGTGTAATGTTTTGTAGGTTTCAGGACGGATTGAATCAATGCTTTGTCAAATTTAACTTTTAAAATGCATTCTTTTTACATTTCAGTATCAGTGTGATCTTGATCACGAATAGATAGAAAATTTCGCTATTAAAAAAACAATTAACCTGCATTTTTGGTTATTCACAAACGGATTGCCTGATGATGCCGCAGCGAGGCGGCATCATTAACGTTAGAGGGATGTTTTTGAAGAAGATAAGGAAAGGTAATGGATGGGTAGACGCCACCATCTATTTGTGTCAGATGTCAACTTTCTCTTTGTATTCACAAAGATCTTCAATAATGCAGGAGCCACAGCGCGGCTTGCGGGCAATGCAGGTATAACGCCCATGAAGGATTAACCAGTGGTGGCAATCGACTTTAAATTCTGCCGGAACCACTTTCAGCAATTTTTCCTCAACCTGCTCGACATTTTTTCCTGGCGCAAATTGGGTGCGGTTGCAGACCCGGAAAATGTGGGTATCTACAGCGATGGTCGGCCAACCGAAAGCGGTATTCAACACCACGTTAGCTGTTTTACGTCCAACGCCGGGTAAGGCCTCCAGCGCCGCGCGATCTTCCGGAACTTCGCCATTATGCTGTTCCAGTAAGATACGGCAGGTCTTAATGATATTTTCCGCTTTGCTGTTATATAACCCAATAGTTTTGATATACGTTTTTACGCCTTCAACACCCAGTTCGAGCATTGCCGCAGGCGTATTAGCCACCGGGTAGAGCTTCGCCGTCGCCTTATTAACGCTGACATCGGTGGCCTGAGCGGAAAGCAGTACGGCAATCAGCAATTCAAAAGGCGAACTGAAATTAAGCTCGGTTGTGGGGTGAGGATTGTTCTCACGCAGACGTGTGAGGATCTCCAGGCGTTTTGCTTTGTTCATCAGACATTCCCTGTTTCACCGTTCGGCAAGCCGCGTTCGGCGATTGCTTCAGCGCGGCGCTTTTTCATTTTTTCATCAATCAGATATTTCACTGCCAGCATCAGTCCCAGACCAATAAATGCGCCTGGTGGTAACATTGCCAGCAGGAAAGGGGAATCAGTGTGGAAGATCTCCACCCGCAATACTTTTGCCCAGTTACCCAACAGCGCATCGGCACCGTCAAACAACGTTCCGTTGCCGATGATTTCGCGTAGTGAACCCAGCACAAACATTGCGCAGGTTGCGCCCATGCCTATCGAAAAACCATCAAGAGCCGAAAGCGCCGGACCTTTTTTGGCGGCGAAGGCTTCAGCGCGACCCACAACGATACAGTTAGTGACAATCAGTGGAATAAAAATCCCTAACGATTGATACAGGCCGAAGGCGTAGGCGTTGATCAGCATCTGTACGGCGCTGACCACCGAGGCGATGATCATGACGTAAATGGGGATACGGATCTCAGCTGGCGTCCAGTGACGCAGCGTCGAGATAGTCAGGTTGGTAAGCGTCAGCACCAGTGTCGTCGCAAGCCCTAAACCCAGAGCGTTGGTGGCAGTGGACGTGACCGCCAGCAGTGGGCAGAGGCCAAGCAACTGAACCAGTGCGGAGTTGTTCTTCCATAACCCCTGAACAATAACATCTTTAATTTCGCTCACGGTTTATTCTCCACAGGCAGGAAGTTGAGAAAGTTGTGCCGGTAACGTCTGAGCGTACAATCCGGCGCGTTTTACCGCATTCACCACCGCGCGAGGCGTAATAGTCGCCCCAGTAAACTGGTCAAAATCACCGCCATCTTTCTTCACCGCCCAGTGCGCGTCGTCAGCACCGCTGATTTTTTTACCCGCAAAATGGGTGATCCAGTCTGAAAGGCGCAGTTCGATTTTATCGCCAAGCCCTGGCGTTTCGTGATGTTCTGTCACGCGAGTGCCAAGTACCGTGCCGTTAAAGTCGGCTCCGACCAGTAGCTGAATCGCACCGGAATAGCCATCCGGCGCGGTCGCTTCCAGAACGGCGGCTACCGGCTTGTCATCCTGTTTAGCGATGTAAACCCGATGCTCACCTTTACCTAACTCTGGTGCCGTCACCAGGTAGCAACTCTGCGCCAGCGCATTGTTATAGCGTTCGGCTGGCAACACCTGATCAAATAACGCCTTTTGTTGCAGGCTGGCCTGTTCAGCAATCGTCGTTTTGGTCATCTGGTTGATGGCCGCCGTTAAACCTGTTGAACCCGCAGCAAACAGCGCCAGTGTAATACCGTGTTTTCGGATAGTTTTCAGCATGGTTTATCCTTTGCGATGGCCGTAGACGCGCGGACGCGTGTAGTAATCGATCAGAGGAACCGTGATGTTCGCCAGCAAGACAGCAAAAGCCACGCCGTCAGGATAGCCGCCGAAACTGCGGATCAACCAGACTAATAAGCCCGCCAGTGCACCGAAAATCAGACGACCACGATTGGTCGTAGAAGCGGTCACCGGATCGGTCAGAATAAAGAATGCGCCGAGCATGGTCGCGCCAGACAGCAGGTGAATTTGCGGTGATGCCAGTGTTTCTGGTGAGAACAACCAGCCCAACGTTGCGCATAACGCCAGCGTTACTAAGAAGCTGACCGGAATATGCCAGCGAATCGCTTTCTGCCATAGCAACCACACGCCGCCAATCAGCCAGGTGAGGTTTACCCATTGCCAACCAGCACCCGCCAGAATACCGCTGTAGATCGGATACTGCATAATCTGCTCAACCGAATGACCGGCGCGGACAGAAGTTTTGAACGTATCCAGTGGCGTTGCCTGGCTAATGCCATCAATACCTAAGCGTAGCGTGTTCATATCACCGCCGCTGGCAGTATGACCGCTGAAGATAACCTGTATGGCGTCGATGAAGCCAGGGATGTTGACCGCAATTTCATGCGGTGGCAGCCAGCTGGTCATCTGCACCGGGAAGGAGATCAGTAAGACCACATAGCCAATCATCGCCGGGTTAAACGGGTTTTGCCCCAGACCTCCGTACAACTGTTTAGCGATGATCACCGCAAACACCGTACCCAGCACGACCATCCACCATGGTGCGAGGGGCGGAATACTTACGGCGAGTAACAGCCCTGTTAAAAGCGCCGAATTATCTTTTAAGGTTGTGGAAACAGGCTGTTTGCGCAGTTTCAGCACAAGAGCTTCGGCTAAAAGTGCACTGACCGACGCCAGGAGGATCTGAACGAGAGTACCCCAGCCAAAAAACCAAAGTTGCGCAGCGATTCCGGGCACGGCTGCGATCAGTACCAGCAACATAATGCGCGATGTCTGGCGCTGGTTATGGGTATAAGGGGAGCTAGCTATTCTGAATACCATTTAGTCCTCGTTTACAACCTTTTGCTGAGCGGCTTTTTTGGCCTGAACGCGGGCGATAGCCGCAGCAACTGCCGCTTTGCGCGGGTCAACCTGTTCTTCTGGTTCTGCGTTTGTCTGCTGCTGCTCCAGCTTGCGTGCTTTGGCACGGGCGATAGCAGCTTCGACAGCGGCTTTGCGCGGGTCAACCTGTTCTTCTGGTTCTGCGTTTGTCTGCTGCTGCTCCAGCTTGCGTGCTTTGGCGCGGGCGATAGCAGCTTCAACGGCGGCTTTGCGCGGGTCAACCTGTTCTTCTGGTTTTGCGTTTGCCTGCTGCTGCTCCAGCTTGCGTGCTTTAGCGCGGGCGATAGCGGCTTCGACGGCGGCTTTGCGCGGGTCAACCTGTTCCTGCGGCAATTCGTTAGCAGGTTGTTGTTCCAGCTTGCGTGCTTTAGCTCGAGCAATTGCGGCTTCTACTGCCGCTTTACGTGGATCAGCAACGGTTGCGGTGTCGTTAGTTTGCTGCAATTCTGCCTGTTTTGCTCTGGCTTGTGCTTTACGGGCTTCCCGTGCCGCAATAATCGCGCTGTTATCCGGGCGTTCACCCGCTTTAATCACAATCGGTTGCGTGGCCTGAGTTTGTTTTTCTTTCACACGTGCCAGTGCGGCAGCAATCGCATCTTTGTCTTTGGCTGCCGGTTGGACTGCTGCGCTCTTATGTCGTTCAAGACGCGCCGCTTTTTCGCGTTCCAGGCGTGCCTGACGAGCTTCAAAACGCGCTTTAGCTTCTGCGGCGCGTTTCTCTTCCTGACGAATGGCGGCAATCTCGGCTTTTTCCTGACGGAAATATTGCACCAGGGGAATATTACTCGGGCAAACCCACGCGCAGGCACCGCATTCAATGCAGTCGGCAATGTTATGCGTGGTGGCTTTGTCGTGCTGTTGACCTTTGCTGAACCAGTACAACTGCTGCGGCAAAAGATCCGCAGGGCAGGCATCGGCACAGGCGCTACAGCGGATGCAGCTTTGTTCTTCCTGCGGTTCGCCCAGTTCACTGGCGGACGGAGCTAACAGGCAGTTGGTGATTTTAACTACCGGTACATCCAGCCACGGTAAGGTAAAGCCCATCAGTGGGCCGCCCATTATCACCATTTGATCGGCAGAAGGGCAGAATCCGGCATCGTTCAATAAATGACGCACCGGCGTACCCAGACGCGCCCAGACGTTGCCTGGACGTGCAATCGCTTCTCCGGTCAGCGTCACCACGCGCTCGGTAATCGGTTCACCATCGATTACTGCGCGTTTTACTGCGTAAGCCGTGCCAACGTTTTGCATTAACACGCCGATATCCGACGAGCGACCGCCGTGCGGCACTTGTTTCCCGGTCAGGATGTACGTTAACTGTTTGGCGCCGCCGGAAGGATATTTGGTTGGAATCACCCGCAGAGAAATATCGTGGGAGTCCGCCAGCACCGCGCGAAGCATGGAAATCGCCTGCGGTTTGTTATCTTCAATACCGATAAGAATTTCGCGCGGCTGTAAGATATGCGCAAGAATGCGAATGCCTTCCACCACCTGAGCTGCGCAATCCTGCATCAGACGGTCATCGGCGGTAATATACGGTTCGCACTCGGCTGCATTAATAATCAAGGTTTCGATTTTATCGCCGCCGCCCTGCAATTTAACGCCTGTCGGGAAGCCCGCACCACCCAGCCCTGCGACGCCAAACTGATGAATGCGTTCAATTAATTCTTCCCGACTGCGTGAGCGGTAATCGATCCAGCCGTCACGTGGGAACCAGCAATCTTCACCATCGGCATCAATAATCACGCTTAATTCAGCTAAGGCTGAAGGATGAGCCGTAGAATGGGGCGCAATAGCCGTAACAATGCCAGACGTTGGCGCGTGAACTGGCAGCATTTTACCGCGACCACGGGTAAGCGGCTGGCCGCGCAATACTTTATCGCCGACGCTAACGCACAGCTCACCTTCAGCGCCAATATGCTGTTTCAGTGGAATGACAAAACGCTGCGCCAGTGGAACCTGGCGCAGGGGAGTACCGTTGGACTGGGTTTTCATCTCCGGTGGATGGATGCCGCCGTTGAAATCCCAGATTTTATTTTTTTTGAATGCAGAGAATAACTTAAGCATGGTGTTCCACGGGAATAATGCGCACGGGAATGGTGTTCAGATCCCATTTCCAGGAGTCAGGCGTTTCTGCGACCGGTTGCAACGAGATGCAGTGCGTCGGGCACGGGTCAACGCATAAATTGCAGCCCGTACAGAGCTCACTCATTACCGTATGCATGGCACGGGTAGCGCCAACGATGGCGTCTACCGGACACGCCTGAATGCACTTGGTGCAGCCAATACAGTTATTTTCATCAATAACCGCCACCATCCGCGCAGGCGTCAACTCTTGCGCATCGCCATCCAGCGGCTGCGGCTCGACATTAAGCAGTTCGGCAATTTTTAGCATTACAGCTTCGCCGCCAGGGGCGCAGCGGTTGATTTTTTCACCATTGCAGCTGATGGCTTCGGCATAGGGGCGACAGCCAGGATAACCGCACTGCCCACACTGGCTCTGCGGTAAGATTTCGTCAATTTTCTCAACGACCGGATCGTCTTCCACCGCAAAACGGCGGGAGGCATAACCCAGAATGGCGCCAAACGCCAGACCCAGCAGGCTCACGGCGGCAACGGCAATCCAGATAGCATTCATTACAACTTCACCAAACCACTAAAGCCCATAAAGGCCAGAGACATAAGACCTGCGGTAATGAGAGCAATGGCATTACCGCGAAAAGGTGCCGGGACATTAGCCACAGCAAGGCGTTCGCGAATGGCGGCGAAAAGCACCATCACCAGCGAGAAGCCGACAGCAGCAGAAAAACCGTACAGTGCCGACTGCAAGAAATTGTGTCCGAGATTGATATTCAGCAATGCCACGCCGAGCACCGCACAGTTGGTGGTGATAAGCGGTAGAAAAATCCCCAGCAGTCGGTAAAGCACCGGGCTGGTTTTACGTACCACCATCTCGGTGAACTGCACGACTACAGCAATCACCAGAATAAAGGCCAGGGTGCGCAGGTAAATCAGATCGAGCGGGATCAAAATCCACGTGTCGATAAGCCAGGCGCAAATAGACGCCAGCGTCATCACAAATGTTGTTGCCAGCCCCATGCCCATTGCGGTTTCCAGCTTTTTGGAAACGCCCATAAACGGGCAAAGCCCCAGAAACTTGACCAGTACAAAGTTATTGACCAGTACAGTTCCGACAAACAGTAACAGGTAGTCAGTCATTTTTCGGCCTGAAATAAAAAAGCCGCCTATTATCCGTTAATCCAGAGCAGGCGACAACAGGTTAACTGTAAGGTTATTACGGATTCACAAACGTCGCTTTCACCCGCGACGAGCGTTTGAAATAGGGGACGATCAATGCGGTTGCCAGCAAAGTAAACAGCAACTGGCGAACGGCGACACCATCTTCAACTGGCGAAAACGCAAAGGCTTTAACCGCCAGTAATACGGAAATCAGTAACCAGATAATATAGTGTTTAGGAACACAACGCCGGCGTTTAAAGAACGCGATAGTTAACCACAAGGTGTAATACCACATGGCAATAGCGGTAATAAACGAAACGCCCCATAAGATTTGCGTCGTCAGTGTTTGTTCGCCGAGCGTTTTAAATGTTTGAGGAGAGGATAACGCTGCATAGTACAGCAACAACGCCAGCGTCGTACTCAATAGGGCGACTAACAGCCAGGCCAATGGCCCAAGCAACCAGCCTCCAATACGTTGTGGCGTTGTGGTGATCATACGTTCTCCAGAATAGCGACAGCAAACAGGCAAATCTAATTTTAGGGGCGTTATTATAAGGCTTTTATAACCAATCGCTACTTTCTTTATTGAACATAGTGCCAGACGGACTTTGGAACCTGGCCAAGGTCAAACAATCGACCGCCAGAGACCAGTTCAGCACGGCGGTGATCGGCTGCGCGATACATATTGATAATATCCTGATCGTCCGTCAGGGTGTAATTAAGGTGGTCGTAGAGTTTTTCCAGACTTTCGAGAGAATTGATTTTACGAAACTTTAATAAGTATTCCTGAGCAGTCATAAAAGATCCATAAAATAACTAATACCAAAGTGGTAGGTATTATATGTTATGATAAAATTTCACCAGCGGTGAACGCTTTTGCAATAACAATAATAAGAATGTGCTGATGGCAAATATTCAGGGATGAAATACTGCTAATAAAAGAGTAACGCGCTTTACTATTCCTGACAATCGTCAACTCCATCGAGCAAGATAATAAATTCCTGGTTTAAATACCTGTCAAGTTAAAACATGCACCCGAATGGCTGCATGTTGTCTTGCAAACGCAGAGATTACTTGTGTTGCACCTGGGTACTCTGTTCTGGCGGCTGGTAGTTGTCAATGTGACTCGCCACGCCAAGAAGAATGACTGAAACAACAAGAACGATCCAACCTGTTAATTCAATAAGACGATTCATTACTGCCCACATCTATGTTGATCCATTAACTAAGGCCGTAAATGTTACTTAGCAATAATTGCGCCAGCAAGATTTTTACTGATGTTTTTGCGATATTTATCTTTTTCCTTCGGAAAATTAGCTATTTTTTTGACTTAAGTTAAATAACATCCCTTATTGCTGGCAGGTTATTAAACTGTTGAGAGAGGGTAAAGGATAGTGTCAAATAGCAATCATACTTCAATGAGAGGCAATGACATGAGCGACAACATCCGTGTTGGGTTGATTGGGTACGGTTATGCGAGTAAAACCTTCCATGCGCCCCTGATTGCGGGCACGCCCGGGCTGGAGCTGGCAGTTATCTCCAGCAGTGACGAAACAAAAGTAAAGGCCGACTGGCCAACGGTTACGGTTGTCTCTGAACCGAAGCATCTCTTTAATGATCCCAATATTGACCTGATTGTCATTCCTACGCCCAACGATACTCATTTTCCGTTAGCAAAAGCGGCGCTGGAAGCGGGTAAACACGTAGTCGTTGATAAGCCCTTTACCGTGACACTGTCACAAGCGCGAGAACTGGATGCGCTGGCAAAAAGCCTTGGACGCGTGTTGTCCGTGTTTCATAACCGTCGCTGGGACAGTGATTTTCTGACGCTGAAAGGATTACTTGCGGAAGGTGTGCTGGGTGAGGTTGCTTACTTTGAGTCACATTTTGATCGTTTCCGTCCGCAGGTACGCGATCGCTGGCGTGAACAGGGCGGTCCTGGCAGCGGTATCTGGTACGATCTGGCACCGCATCTGCTCGATCAGGCCATTACGTTGTTTGGCTTACCTGTCAGCATGACCGTGGATTTAGCACAGTTACGTCCAGGAGCGCAGTCGACCGATTATTTCCACGCCATTTTGTCCTATCCACAACGGCGGGTTATTTTACACGGCACTATGCTGGCGGCGGCAGAGTCGGCGCGTTATATCGTTCATGGCTCTCGCGGCAGCTATATTAAATATGGCCTCGATCCACAGGAAGAACGCTTGAAAAATGGCGAGCGTCTGCCACAAGAGGATTGGGGCTACGATATGCGTGACGGCGTACTTACCCGCGTTGAAGGTGAAGAACGTGTCGAAGAAACACTGCTGACGGTGCCGGGAAATTATCCGGCTTACTATGCTGCTATTCGAGATGCGTTGAATGGCGATGGAGAAAATCCGGTTCCGGCAAGTCAGGCAATCCAGGTGATGGAGCTGATTGAGCTGGGCATTGAATCCGCCAAACATCGCGCGACGCTGTGTCTGGCGTAAATAATGTAGACATTCTTGATGAGTTTAATGCCTGATACGACGCTTACGCGTCTTATCAGGCATGTTCTTATTTCCCCGCTACTTTTTCTTTCAGTGCGCGTTTTTCCTCTGCACTGAGGAAAGCCATTTCCAGACCATTAATCTGCGCCTGGCGGATTTGCTCGCGGGATAACCCAGCAGCCGGCGCGGCAACGGTATATTCGTGAATGATATCCACGCCCTGTACGCCTGGATCGTCAGTGTTAATGCTGGCACAAATACCATGCTCAAGGAACGTTTTCAGCGGATGTGCCGCCAGAGACGCTACGGTGCTGGTCTGAATATTTGAGGTCAGACAAGATTCAATACCAATTTGCTGTTCAGCGAGGAAATCCATCAGCGCCCGATCTTCAATGGCTTTTACGCCATGTCCAATACGCTGCGCCCCCAGTTCACGAATAGCCTGCCAGATGCTTTCTGGCCCGGCGGCTTCGCCCGCATGGACAGTAATATGCCAGCCTGCATCACGCGCGCGATTGAAGTGAGAAAGGAACAGACTCCCCGGGAAACCAAGCTCATCACCGGCTAAATCCAGTGCGGTAATCTGATCGCGATGAGCTAAAAATGCTTCCAGCTCTTGCTGACAGGCGGCTTCGCCAAAGGTTCGGCTCATAATTCCGATAAGTTTCGCCTGCACGCCAAAGGTGCGGCAACCTTCACGTACGCCATCAATGACTGCTTCAACGACGCCTACGACAGGCAACTGATGCGCCATCGCCATATAACCCGGCGAAAAACGCAGTTCAACATAGTGCAGGCCATTACGGGCAGCATCTTCTATATTTTCAAACGCCACGCGACGGCAGGCGTCGAGCGTGGCAAGAACTTTAACGCCCCAGTCAAGTTTGGTCAGAAAGCTAACCAGATCGGGTTCGTTGGCGATGACCTGAACGTGAGGGATCAACGTGTCCAGGGACTGTGCAGGAAGCGAGATATTATACTGGCGGCCAAGTTCAAGAATGGTCTGGGGACGAATGTTGCCATCAAGGTGGCGATGGATATCGGTTAATGGCAGGGTGGTATCAATCATGGTCGCACTCTTTTTCTGTATATAAAAGTGCGCACCATTATAAAAACAAAACTGGGTAAAAATCTACGATTGCGCAATCGTAATCAGCGTACAGTTCGGATGGCGTTAATCAAACCGGCAATACCTTTTTCCAGTTTTGAACGCGGGCATCCGGCATTGAGACGAACAAAGCCACGACCCTCTTCACCGTAGGTATATCCCGGCATGATCGCTACTTTTTCTTGCTCAATCAGGGCTTTTTGCAATGCGTTGTCGTCGATATTCAACGGACGTAGATCAAGCCAGGCCAGATAAGTGGATTGTGGGAGCTGCCAGTTGAGTTCCGGGAACGCTGCATTCATCGTATTTGCGATATATGTCAGATTGTCTTGCAGATAGACACGTAAGGCATCCAGCCACGGCGCGCCTTGTTGATAGGCGGCAATATGGGCGGTAAGCGCCAGTACGGCTGGTGAGGACAATCCATCACGACCTTTCAGTGCCGATAAATACGTCTCGCGACTATCGCTATTTTCAATGATGCCGTAGGCTCCGGTCAGAGCGGGTATGTTGAAGCTTTTTGAGCCAGAGGTCAGCAGCGCCCAGTTTCCGCGCGCCACGTTACTCCAGGGAATATGCGGTTGCTCGCCCCATACCATATCCATATGGATTTCATCGGAGATAACACGCACATCATGCCGCTCGCACAGGTCTGCCATTATCTCCAGTTCGTCATAACTCCAGACCTTACCGGTGGGGTTCTGTGGGCTACACAGGAGCATAATTTTACACTCCGGTTTTGCCAACACCGCTTCCAGTTTGGTCATATCGCAAAACCAGCCGTCTGCTCGTTTCTCTAAAGCAACGGGCATCACGGTGCGCTGATTACCTTCGATGGCTTTGTAAAATGCGTCGTAAGCTGGGGTATGGATCACTACACCTTCACCGACAGCAGACCACTGGCGAATCAATTCCGACACCATATAGATAACAGAAGGACCATAAACCACCGACTGCGTATCAATGGCGGTGTTATGCTGGGTGGAGAACCAGTGGGCAATAGCCGCGAGAAACTCATCGTTTTTCCAGCGGCTGTAGCCAAATACACCGTGCATCAGACGTTGATTAAGCGCCTCGATAATGCAGGGGGCGGTGGCAAAATCCATGTCTGAAATCGTGAACGGTAACAGGTCAGCAGTGCCGAAACGGTCAGCGACATAGTCCCACTGTGTACACCATGTCCCATGACGATCCACGACCTTTGAAAAATCGAACATATTTTATCCTTATGCCTGAACAGTACGCATCAGACCAGCCATTTCGTCTTTTACTGACTGAACTTGCGGCCCGATAACAACCTGCAGGTTATGTTGATTAAGTTGTACTACGCCAATTGCCCGATTGTCCTTTAGCGCCTGCACATTAACAAGCGACATATCTTTCACAGACAAACGCAGACGGGTAATGCAGTTATCCAGGTTGACAATATTGTCGGCACCGCCTAAGGCTTCGAGGATTGCCGGAACGTTGTAACCCGATTTACCCGGCGCACCGGTAACGGCTTTTTCGATTGAGCTGGCGATTTCACTGTCGCGACCCGGTGTTTTCAGATTGAAGCGGGTGATAGCGAAACGGAAGATGACGTAGTAAACGACAAACCAGATTGCCGCCACCACTGGCACCATGTACCACTTAGTCGACAGGCCATGCAAAATACCGAACACCACAAAATCGATGATATTGCCATCGGTATTACCGATGGTGACGCCGAGCACAGACATGACGGTGAAGCCGAGGCCGGTTAACAGCGCGTGGATGACGTAGAGAACTGGCGCTACGAACAGGAACAAGAACTCCAGCGGTTCGGTGGTGCCGCCAACAACACAGGCGATCAGGCCAGAAATCAGTAGGCCTTTAATTTTATGACGGTTTTCCGGGCGAGCACAGTGATACATGGCTAATGCAGCACCTGGCAGACCGCCGAGGAACGCAGGCATTTTACCTTGGGAGAGGAAACGCGTGGCGCTTTCAGAGAAACCGTGAGTGGTCGGGCAGCTTAATTGCGCCTGGAAGATGGTGAGTGCGCCGCTGACGGTTTGTCCACAGACTTCCTGCGTGCCGCCCGCGTCAGTAAAGCGAATTAATGCCACCAGAATGTGATGCAGACCAAACGGCAATAGCAGACGTTCACCCGTACCAAACAGCATAGGTCCGAAATCACCCGCGCTGTTGATCATATGACCTAAGCCGCTAATACCCATGGCAAAAATCGGCCAGACTAATGGAATCACCAGACCGACAAGCCCCATCACCAGCGAGGAGATAATTGGCACGAAGCGCGTACCGCCGAAGAATGCCAGCGCATCCGGCAGGCGGATATTATGAAAACGCTCATGCAGCATCCAGACGATAATACCGGCGATCACCGCACCGAGGATCCCGGTGTCGATCGACTGGATCCCAAGAATGCTCTGGATGTTATTGGCTTTCAGAACAGCTGCATCGGTGGTTGGCAGAATGCCTTTATTGGTCAACCAGAAGTTAACCGCCAGGTTCATTACCGTATAACCCACGAAACCAGCGAACGCCGCTACGCCTTTGTTCTCGCGCGCCAGCCCTAGCGGGATCGCAATACAGAACATCACCGGCAGAAAGCTAAAAGCGAACGAGCCAATTTTACTCATCCAGGTAAATATAGCCTGCAACACGGGGTTACCCAATGCCGGGATGAGGGTGATGACATCATGGCTACTAAGGGAACTACCAATCCCTAACATAATGCCGCAGAACGACAGTAATGCGACGGGTAACATAAAGGTTTTGCCTAACTGCTGGAAAAATTCCCACAGCGTGACTTTCGGTGCTGTTTTCGCCGTCATAAAACGACTCCTTGTTAAGAACAGTCTGGATTCAATAAATTGCGCGAGAAGATAAAACGTTTTATCAAACTTTAGTGAGGCATAAATCACATTACGCGACGATAATAGCGGGTATAAGATAAATTAAAGGTAAAACGTTTTATCTGTCACAAAAATCAGGGAGTAGGTCATCTGTATGGCTACCGCCAAAAAAATCACCATTCATGATGTTGCGCTGGCTGCGGGCGTGTCGGTCAGTACCGTTTCGCTGGTACTTAGCGGGAAAGGACGAATATCTACCGCTACGGGGGAACGGGTTAACGCAGCGATTGAAGAGCTGGGATTTGTGCGCAATCGCCAGGCGTCGGCACTGCGCGGCGGGCAAAGCGGCGTCATTGGTTTGATCGTCCGTGATTTATCTACGTCATTTTACGCTGAATTAACGGCCGGATTGACGGAAGCTCTGGAGGCGCAGGGGCGGATGGTTTTTTTGCTTCACGGCGGTAAAGACGGCGAGCAGTTGGCACAGCGGTTCTCACTGTTGCTCAACCAGGGCGTCGATGGTGTAGTGATTGCCGGTGCGGCGGGAAGCAGCGATGGCCTGCGGCGGATGGCAGAAGAAAAAGGTATCCCGGTGATTTTCGCTTCCCGTGCCAGTTATCTTGATGATGTCGATACTGTTCGCCCGGACAACATGCAGGCTGCGCAGTTATTGACGGAGCATCTCATTCGCAATGGACATCAGCGTATCGCCTGGTTGGGAGGGCAAAGTTCCTCATTAACCCGCGCGGAGCGGGTGGGGGGATATTGCGCGACATTATTAAAATTTGGCCTGCCGTTTCACAGCGATTGGGTACTGGAGTGCACTTCCAGCCAGAAACAAGCTGCGGAAGCTATCACAGCACTTTTGCGCCGTAACCCGACTATCAGCGCCGTGGTTTGCTATAACGAAACTATTGCGATGGGGGCATGGTTTGGTTTGCTGAAAGCAGGGCGGCAAAGCGGGGAGAGCGGAGTCGATCGTTACTTTGAGCAACAGGTTTCGCTGGCGGCATTTACCGATGCGACGCAAACCACACTTGATGACATACCCGTTACCTGGGCAAGTACACCTGCGCGGGAACTTGGTACAACACTTGCAGATCGCATGATGCAAAAAATCACCCATGAAGAGACGCATTCACGTAATCTTATTATCCCCGCCCGGCTCATTGCGGCGAAATAATCCTCTCTTTATCTGCTATACCTGGTAGTGTCCTTTCCTCAAGGTTAATGATAAAAAATGTGGCACACAGGCGGTGCCTTTTATTTTTACTGAAGTTCACAGGAGGTTTATGTGTTTAATTCTGACAACCTGAGACTCGACGGAAAATGTGCCATCATCACCGGTGCGGGTGCAGGTATTGGTAAAGAAATCGCCATTACATTCGCGACAGCAGGTGCATCTGTAGTTGTCAGCGATATTAACGCCGATGCAGCTAATCATGTTGTAGATGAAATTCAACAACTGGGTGGTCAGGCATTTGCGTGGCGCTGTGATATTACGTCCGAACAGGAATTATCCGCTCTGGCAGACTTTGCCATCAGTAAACTGGGTAAAGTTGATATTCTGGTTAACAACGCCGGTGGCGGTGGTCCTAAGCCATTTGATATGCCAATGGCGGATTTTCGCCGCGCTTATGAACTGAATGTCTTTTCTTTTTTCCATCTTTCACAACTCATTGCGCCAGAAATGGAAAAAAATGGCGGTGGCGTTATTCTGACTATCACTTCCATGGCGGCAGAAAATAAAAATAAAAACATGACCTCGTATGCGTCATCTAAAGCTGCGGCCAGTCATCTGGTCAGGAATATGGCGTTTGACCTGGGTGAAAAAAATATTCGGGTGAATGGTATTGCGCCGGGAGCAATATTAACGGATGCCCTCAAATCCGTTATTACACCAGAAATCGAACAAAAAATGTTGCAACACACGCCAATCAGACGTCTGGGCCAACCGCAAGATATTGCTAATGCGGCGTTGTTCTTGTGTTCACCCGCAGCCGGCTGGATAAGTGGACAAATTCTCACTGTCTCTGGCGGTGGGGTACAGGAACTCAATTAATTCAAATAAACCAGAAAACAACGCAACTCAGCGTTGTTTTCTGATGCTGATGGGTTATCAGAAAAGTGCATCCATCTCGCTACTGGTTGCCATATTTTGATTGCTGGTTGACCAATTATCGTGTGAATAATACTCGAATGCGGGGGGCTTCGCACATTTGACCTGCAATGTTAGGCGCTTGCATGGCAAAGCAGTAAACTACTTATTCACGCTAACTATAATGGTTTAACGATGGATAACATGCAGACTGAAGCACAACCGACACGGACCCGGATCCTCAATGCTGCCAGAGAGATTTTTTCAGAAAATGGATTTCACAGTGCCTCGATGAAAGCCATCTGTAAATCTTGCGGCATAAGCCCAGGAACGCTCTATCACCATTTCATTTCTAAAGAAGCCTTAATTCAGGCGATTATCCTTCAGGATCAGGAGAGAGCGGTGATCCGCTTCCGCGAACCTATCGAAGGGATTCATTTCGTTGACTATATGGTCGAGTCGATAGTTTCTCTCACTCATGAAGCCTTTGGACAGCGGGCGCTGGTGGTCGAGATTATGGCGGAAGGGATGCGCAATCCACAGGTCGCCGCCATGCTTAAGAATAAGCATCTGACGATTACGGAGTTTATCGCCCAGCGTATGCGTGATGCCCAGCAAAAAGGTGAGATAAACCCTGACATCAACACGGCAATGACCTCTCGCTTACTGCTGGATTTGACCTATGGCGTACTGGCCGATATCGAAGCCGAAGACCTGGCGTGTGAAGCGTCATTCGCCCGGGGATTACGCGCGATGATTGGTGGTATTTTAACTGCATCCTGATTCTGTCTTTTCGCGGGTCGGTGAAGACTGGCCCGCTTAATCCTGCATAGAAACTCTTTCCGTTTCGTCACCAAACCACCGTTAACACATACACAGTAGCCATATGGCACGTGAATTTATCATTTAAAACTCATTCGAATGAACGTTCGATTGCTTATTTTGTGGCTTCTGTCAACGCTGTTTTAAAGATTAATGCGATCGATCCGTATCACGCTGTGGGTATTGCAGTTTTTGGTTTTTTGATCGCGGTGTCAGTTCTTTTTATTTCCATTTCTCTTCCATGGGTTTCTCACAGATAACTGTGTACATCTCAAAATTGGTTAACTAATCAGATTAAAGGTTGACCAGTATTTTTATCTTAATGAGGAGTCCCTTATGTTACGTCCTGTAGAAACCCCAACCCGTGAAATCAAAAAACTCGACGGCCTGTGGGCATTCAGTCTGGATCGCGAAAACAGTGGAATTGATCAGCGTTGGTGGGAAAGCGCATTACAAGAGAGCCGGGCAATTGCTGTGCCGGGCAGTTTTAACGATCAGTTCGCCGATGCGGATATTCGTAATTATGTGGGTAACGTCTGGTATCAGCGCGAAGTCTTTATACCTAAAGGTTGGGCGGGCCAGCGTATCGTGCTGCGTTTCGATGCGGTCACTCATTACGGCAAAGTGTGGGTAAACAATCAGGAAGTGATGGAGCATCAGGGGGGATATACGCCGTTTGAAGCCGATGTCACGCCATATGTTATTGCCGGGAAAAGTGTACGTATCACCGTTTGTGTGAACAACGAACTGAACTGGCAGACTATCCCGCCGGGAATGGTGATTACCGACGAAAACGGTAAGAAAAAGCAGTCTTACTTCCATGATTTCTTTAACTACGCCGGGATCCATCGCAGCGTAATGCTCTACACCACGCCGAACACCTGGGTAGACGATATCACCGTGGTGACGCATGTAGCGCAAGCCTGTAACCATGCGTCTATTGACTGGCAGGTGGTGGCAAATGGTGATGTCAGCGTTGAACTGCGTGATGCGGATCAACAGGTTGTTGCAACAGGACAAGGCAACAACGGAACCTTGCAAGTGGTGAATCCGCACCTCTGGCAACCGGGTGAAGGTTATCTCTATGAACTGTACGTCACAGCCAAAAGCCAGACAGAGTGCGACATCTATCCACTGCGCGTCGGTATCCGGTCAGTGGCAGTGAGTGGCGAACAGTTCCTGATCAACCACAAACCGTTTTACTTCACTGGTTTTGGTCGCCATGAAGATGCAGATTTACGCGGCAAAGGATTCGATAACGTGCTGATGGTGCACGACCACGCATTAATGGACTGGATTGGAGCCAACTCTTACCGTACCTCGCATTACCCTTACGCTGAAGAGATGCTCGACTGGGCAGACGAACATGGCATTGTGGTGATTGATGAAACTGCAGCTGTCGGCTTTAACCTCTCTTTAGGCATTGGTTTCGAAGCGGGCAACAAGCCGAAAGAACTCTACAGCGAAGAGGCGGTCAACGGGGAAACCCAGCAGGCGCACTTACAGGCGATTAAAGAACTGATTGCGCGTGACAAAAACCATCCTAGCGTGGTGATGTGGAGCATTGCCAATGAACCGGATACCCGCCCGCAAGGTGCACGGGAATATTTCGCGCCACTGGCGGAAGCAACGCGTAAACTCGACCCAACGCGTCCGATCACTTGCGTCAATGTGATGTTCTGTGACGCTCACACCGATACCATCAGCGATCTCTTCGATGTGCTGTGTCTTAACCGTTATTACGGTTGGTATGTACAAAGCGGCGATTTGGAAACGGCAGAGAAGGTACTGGAAAAAGAACTTCTGGCCTGGCAGGAGAAACTGCATCAGCCGATTATCATCACCGAATACGGCGTGGATACGTTAGCCGGTCTGCACTCGATGTACACCGACATGTGGAGTGAAGAGTATCAGTGTGCATGGCTGGATATGTATCACCGCGTCTTTGATCGCGTCAGCGCCGTCGTCGGTGAACAGGTATGGAATTTCGCCGATTTTGCAACCTCGCAGGGCATTTTGCGCGTTGGCGGTAACAAGAAAGGGATCTTCACCCGCGACAGCAAACCGAAGTCGGCGGCTTTCTTGCTGCAAAAACGCTGGACTGGCATGAACTTCGGTGAAAAACCGCAGCAGGGAGGCAAACAATGAATCAACAACTCTCCTGGCGCACCATCGTCGGCTACAGCCTCGGTGACGTCGCCAATAACTTCGCCTTCGCAATGGGGGCGCTCTTCCTGTTGAGTTACTACACCGACGTCGCTGGCGTCGGTGCCGCTGCGGCGGGCACCATGCTGTTACTGGTGCGGGTATTCGATGCCTTCGCCGACGTCTTTGCCGGACGAGTGGTGGACAGTATGAATACCCGCTGGGGAAAATTCCGCCCGTTTTTACTCTTCGGTACTGCGCCGTTAATGATCTTCAGCGTGCTGGTATTCTGGGTGCCGACCGACTGGAGTCATAGCAGCAAAGTTGTGTATGCATATTTGACCTACATGGGTCTCGGGCTTTGCTACAGCCTGGTGAATATTCCTTATGGTTCACTTGCTACCGCGATGACCCAACAACCGCAGTCCCGCGCCCGTCTGGGCGCGGCTCGAGGAATTGCCGCTTCGCTGACATTTGTCTGTCTGGCTTTTCTGATAGGACCGAGCATTAAAAACTCCAGCCCGGAGGAGATGGTGTCGGTGTACCATTTCTGGACGATTGTACTGGCAATTGCCGGTATGGTGCTTTACTTCATCTGCTTCAAATCGACGCGTGAGAATGTGGTACGTATCGTGGCGCAGCCGTCCTTGAAGATCAGTCTGCAAACGCTGAAACGGAATCGTCCGCTGTTTATGTTGTGCATCGGTGCACTGTGTGTGCTGATTTCGACCTTCGCGGTCAGCGCATCGTCGTTGTTCTATGTTCGCTATGTGCTGAATGACACCGGTCTGTTTACTGTACTGGTACTGGTGCAAAACCTGGTCGGTACAGTGGCGTCGGCACCGCTGGTGCCAGGAATGGTCGCCAGGATCGGTAAAAAGAATACTTTCCTGATTGGCGCTCTGCTGGGGACCTGCGGTTATTTGCTGTTCTTCTGGGTTTCCGTCTGGTCGCTGCCAGTGGCGTTGGTCGCGTTAGCCATCGCTTCAATTGGTCAGGGCGTTACCATGACCGTGATGTGGGCGCTGGAAGCTGATACCGTAGAATACGGTGAATACCTGACCGGCGTGCGAATTGAAGGGCTTACCTATTCGCTATTCTCATTTACCCGCAAATGCGGCCAGGCAATAGGCGGTTCAATTCCCGCCTTTATTTTGGGATTAAGCGGATATATCGCCAATCAGGCGCAAACGCCGGAAGTTATTATGGGCATCCGCACATCAATAGCCTTAATACCTTGCGGATTTATGCTACTGGCATTCGTCATTATCTGGTTTTATCCGCTCACGGATAAAAAATTCAAAGAAATCGTGGTTGAAATTGATAATCGTAAAAAAGTGCAGCAGCAATTAATCAGCGATATCACTAATTAATATTCAATAAAAATAATCAGAACATCAAAGGTGCAACTATGAGAAAAATAGTGGCCATGGCCGTTATTTGCCTGACGGCTGCCTCTGGCCTTACCTCTGCTTACGCGGCGCAACTGGCTGACGATGAAGCGGGACTACGCATCAGACTGAAAAACGAATTGCGCAGGGCTGATAAGCCCAGTGCTGGCGCGGGAAGAGACATTTACGCATGGGTACAGGGAGGATTGCTCGATTTCAATAGTGGTTATTATTCCAATATTATTGGCGTTGAAGGCGGGGCGTATTATGTTTATAAATTAGGTGCTCGTGCTGATATGAGTACCCGGTGGTATCTTGATGGTGATAAAAGTTTTGGCTTTGCCCTGGGGGCAGTAAAAATAAAACCCAGTGAAAATAGCCTGCTTAAATTAGGTCGCTTCGGGACGGATTATAGTTATGGTAGCTTACCTTATCGTATTCCGTTAATGGCTGGCAGTTCGCAACGTACATTACCGACTGTTTCTGAAGGAGCATTAGGTTATTGGGCTTTAACGCCAAATATTGATCTGTGGGGAATGTGGCGTTCACGAGTATTTTTATGGACTGATTCAACAACCGGTATTCGTGATGAAGGGGTGTATAACAGCCAGACGGGAAAATACGATAAACATCGCGCACGTTCTTTTTTAGCCGCCAGTTGGCATGATAATACCAGTCGCTATTCTCTGGGGGCATCGGTACAGAAAGATGTTTCCAATCAGATACAAAGTATTCTTGAGAAAAGCATACCGCTCGACCCGAATTATACGTTGAAAGGGGAGTTGCTCGGCTTTTACGCGCAGCTCGAAGGTTTAAGTCGTAATACCAGCCAGCCCAATGAAACGGCGTTGGTTAGTGGACAATTGACCTGGAATGCGCCGTGGGGAAGCGTATTTGGCAGTGGTGGTTATTTGCGCCATGCAATGAATGGTGCCGTGGTGGATACCGACATTGGCTATCCCTTTTCATTAAGTCTTGATCGTAACCGTGAAGGAATGCAGTCCTGGCAATTAGGTGTCAACTACCGTGTAACTCCGCAATTTACGCTGACATTTGCACCGATTGTGACTCGCGGCTATGAATCCAGTAAACGAGATGTGCGGATTGAAGGCGCGGGTATCTTAGGTGGTATGAACTATCGGGTCAGCGAAGGGCCGTTACAAGGGATGAATTTCTTTCTTGCTGCCGATAAAGGGCGGGAAAAGCGCGATGGCAGTAATCTGGGCGATCGCCTGAATTACTGGGATGTGAAAATGAGTATTCAGTATGACTTTATGTTGAAGTAAGAAATAACGCCGGAGAGAAAAATCTCCGGCGTTTGGGCTGTGAATTACTGCTGCGGTATTGCCGGTACAGCCGGAACGTTTAATGCCGGCATCGCAAACATACCAACAAAATCTTCCAGCGGCATTTTCTGCCCGTTTAACGTGATCTGACCGTTAGCATATTGCAGGCTGGTGGTGATGGTATTGTCCTGCAAGGTGGTCAGACGAAACATTTGACCCATTGCTGACGCGCCTTCAACTTGCTGTTTTGCCAGTTTTTTCGCTTGATCTTCCTGATAACCTTCCAGCTTCGCTACCTGGGTCATCAGCTCAGTTGCCATATCGACCGGAATGGTTAGTTTTGCCTCCAGAGACTTAACCGAGCGATCAACTTCCTGAGCCAGTGTCTGCGGCGCTTCTTTAGTCGTTGCCGGATCTTTCAGGAACAGCGACAGATTCAGCGCACTTTCACCCTGACTGTTTTTCCAGCTTAACGGAGCGACAGTTATCACCGGATCGCCTTTCAACATCAGCGGCAGGGCGCTAAAGAAGGCTTCCGTCACTTTCTCCTGATAAAGTTCGGGATTGTTGGCAATCTCTGGCTGTGCCAGCAGAGCCTGGGTTTGCGCGTTATATTGCTGGCTAAACTGGTGCCAGGCTTCGCCATCAATCTGACCAACTTTTAAAGTCAGCTTGCCGCTGCCCAGATCCTGATTCTGTACTTTCAGGCTGTTTAGCGAGTAATCCAGTTGGCTATTGATCGTTTTACCGTCATTGACCAGGTCTGATTTACCGCTGATCTCCATGCCTTCCAGCAGTGCCAGTTCTTTGCCTTCTACCGAAATGGTCATTTTTTCCAGTGACAGTTTTTGGTTACCCACGCGCTCACCAAAACTTGCCAGTGTGCTGGAACCGTCGGTTTTCAGATTATTAAAGGTCAACTGCACTTTCTGGTTGTATTCGTTAACCGCATCCACCCGGCCGCTTTGTGCCTCCCCGGAAAGGGAGATAGCTTTGCCGTCTCTGTCAGCATTTAACTGGAACTCGCCGCCGCTAAAGGCGACTTTTTCATCTTTTTGTTCGTAATTCAGTGGCTTGAGAGAGATATCTGAGCTGGAATCACCGCTGTAACCAATGCGGGAGTTAATCTCAAAAGGTGTTTCTCCTTTTGCCATATCAAACAGTGGCTTGCTCACATTGTTGTTGACAAGCGTGGTTTGAATCGACGCCATCGACGGGATCAGGTTCAGTTTTTTAAGCTGGGCCAGGGGGAAGGGACCATGATCAACCGATTCGTTGAAGATGACGCTCTGACCACTTTTAATCCACGGATTTTCTTTCCCGGCAACGGGCTTCACCACCAGCTGTAACTGGCTGCTGAACACGCCGCGATGATAGTTTTGATAACTCACTTCCAGGTTGGATTCAGGAGCCGTCAGTTTAAGTTGCGCATTCGCCTGCGCGACCATGTCCTCGAGATGGGTTTCTATTTTCTTGCCTGTGTACCATGCGCCGCCTGTCCAGACTACGCCGAGCGCAACAATGACGCCTACCGCTACCAGCGATTTATTCATAGTGATTATCCATAAAATGAAATCAGGCGGACTGGCCGCCTGAAGTGTTATAAGCCTTTAATAAGCTTAGCAAGAGATGTTAATTTTTTCAGTAAGCTCTTACAGCTTGTTGTAAACACGGGCTAAACGTCCGTGGCCTTTCACTGTCACCGGTGACTCGTTGGCGGCAATAAACGCTGATTCACCCGGTTTAAGCGGTAACTGCTGAGAACCTTTACACAGAGTTGCTTCACCTTCAACGCAGAACAAAATGGCGGCACTTTGCTGGCTGATAGTGGTTTCTTTATCACTAAGATCATGCAGCGAGAAGGCAAAATCATCCACTGGAATCGGGAAGTCCAGTTCTGCACCTTGCTTCACCGGCTGGGTCAACAACTGGTTAGCTGGTTTGGCTTCGAACTTCACGTTGGCAACCAGCTCAGGAATATCAATATATTTTGGCGTCAGACCCGCACGCAGCACGTTATCAGAGTTCGCCATCACTTCCAGCGCCACGCCTTGCAGGTAGGCGTGCGGTGTTTCAGCGAACAGGAACATCGCTTCGCCAGGGTTCAGTTTCACCACATTCAGCAATAGCGGGGAGAACAGACCGCTGTCATCCGGGTAAAATTCAGAAATTAAACGAATCGTTTGCCACGGTTCACCCTGCTGGCTGCCGAGGGCCGATTTTAAAATCGCCAGCGCGAGGGATTTTTCTTCACCCTGCATATTCAACAGGCTGGCGAACAGGTCGCTTAAACGTTCGGCACTGGGCTGCTGTAAAAAGTGAGCAATCGCCGGATGCGCGCCCGCGACAGGCTGGAGCAGGGAGACAATCTCGGAGAACTCACGAAACGCGTTCATCGCGAGAAATGGTGTTAGGGCAAAAACCAGCTCCGGCTTGTGGTTAGGATCTTTATAGTTACGCTCGGCGGCATCCATCGGAATACCTGCGGCATTTTCTTTAGCAAAACCGATTTCAGAATTGCGTTTGTTCGGATGAACCTGAATGGAGAGCGGCTGAGCTGCGCATAATACTTTGAACAGGAAAGGCAGTTCGCCAAAGCGTTTGGCAACGGCCTCTCCAAGCAGAGTCGATTTGTCACTCTCAATCACATCACGCAGTGAAACGATATCTCCGGCAGCATTGTGCACACGGGAACTGCTTTTCGGATGTGCCCCCATCCACAGCTCGGCCATCGGTTGGCTGGACGGATTTTCCATACCATAAAGTTCAGTCAACGCCGTTTTGCTGCCCCAGGCATAGTTTTGCACTGAGTTAATGAGTTTTTGCATGATCAATCCCTGTTTAAATGTGGAAATTAATCCCGCTATTAAAGCAAGAATCCTACGGGAAGTAACCTGGAGCCGCAAAAAGTCGTACTTGTCTCAGTTTTTGTTAAAAAAGTGTGTAGGATATTGTTACTCGCTTTTAACAGGGCAACGGAACACCCGCCCAGAGCATAACCAAACCAGGCAGTAAGTGAGAGAACAATGTCAAACAAACCCTTTCATTATCAGGCTCCTTTCCCACTCAAAAAAGATGATACCGAGTATTACCTGCTGACCAGCGAACACGTTAGCGTATCTGAATTTGAAGGGCAGGAGATTTTGAAAGTCGCACCCGAAGCGTTAACTCTGCTGGCGCGTCAGGCGTTTCATGATGCGTCATTTATGCTGCGACCGGCTCACCAACAGCAGGTGGCCGACATTTTGCGTGACCCGGAAGCCAGCGAAAACGATAAATATGTGGCGCTTCAATTCCTGCGTAACTCCGATATCGCGGCAAAAGGCGTTCTGCCAACCTGTCAGGACACTGGCACCGCGATTATCGTTGGTAAAAAAGGGCAGCGCGTATGGACCGGTGGCGGTGACGAAGCGGCGCTGGCGCGCGGTGTCTATAACACCTATATCGAAGATAACCTGCGCTACTCGCAAAATGCGCCGCTGGATATGTATAAAGAGGTGAATACCGGCACCAATCTGCCAGCGCAGATCGATCTTTATGCTGTTGATGGCGACGAGTACAAATTCCTCTGTATCGCCAAAGGTGGCGGTTCGGCAAACAAGACGTATCTCTATCAGGAAACCAAAGCGTTATTGACGCCGGGGAAACTGAAAAATTACCTGGTTGAGAAAATGCGCACGCTGGGTACGGCGGCGTGTCCTCCGTATCATATTGCGTTCGTTATTGGCGGAACGTCTGCGGAAACTAACCTTAAAACGGTGAAACTGGCTTCCGCTAAATACTATGACGAACTGCCAACGGAAGGGAATGAGCACGGTCAGGCGTTCCGCGATGTGGCGCTGGAAAAAGAATTGCTGATCGAAGCGCAAAATCTTGGACTGGGCGCGCAGTTTGGTGGTAAATACTTCGCTCACGACATCCGCGTGATTCGCCTGCCGCGTCATGGTGCATCCTGCCCGGTCGGAATGGGCGTCTCCTGTTCTGCTGACCGTAATATCAAAGCGAAGATCAACCGTCAGGGGATCTGGATCGAAAAACTGGAACATAATCCAGGCAAATATATCCCGGAAGAGCTGCGCAAAGCGGGAGAAGGCGAAGCGGTGCGCGTTGACCTTAACCGTCCGATGAAAGAGATCCTCGCACAGTTGTCGCAGTATCCCGTTTCTACGCGCTTATCGCTTAACGGCACGATTATCGTCGGTCGTGATATTGCCCACGCCAAACTGAAAGAGCGCATGGACAACGGCGAAGGGCTACCGCAATACATCAAAGATCACCCGATTTACTACGCGGGTCCGGCAAAAACGCCAGAAGGTTATGCTTCCGGTTCTCTTGGCCCAACGACCGCCGGACGGATGGATTCTTATGTCGATCAACTGCAAGCGCAGGGCGGAAGTATGATCATGCTGGCGAAAGGCAACCGCAGCCAGCAGGTGACGGATGCCTGTAAAAAACACGGTGGCTTCTACCTCGGCAGTATTGGCGGCCCGGCGGCAGTGCTGGCGCAGGGCAGTATTAAGAGTCTGGAATGTGTTGAGTATCCTGAACTGGGAATGGAAGCGATCTGGAAAATTGAAGTGGAAGATTTCCCGGCGTTTATTCTTGTGGATGATAAAGGAAATGACTTCTTCCAGCAGATACAGCTCACGCAGTGCACCCGCTGCGTGAAATAAACAGAGCCGCCCTTCGGGGCGGCTTTTTTACATGGCACGAAAGACCAAACATTTGTTATCAAATAGTAAATAATGAGTGAGCTAAAAGTTGCTTAACGTAAGCAAAACAGAAAGAAAAAATTAATCAGGTGAGGAGCAGTCCATGAAAACAGTACGCAGCGAAAAAGATTCGATGGGTGCGATCGATGTCCCGGCAGATAAGCTGTGGGGCGCACAAACTCAACGCTCGCTGGAGCATTTCCGCATTTCGACGGAGAAAATGCCAACCTCACTGATTCATGCGCTGGCGCTAACCAAGCGCGCAGCGGCAAAAGTTAATGAAGATTTAGGCTTGCTGTCTGAAGAGAAAGCGAGTGCCATTCGTCAGGCGGCAGATGAAGTGCTGGCGGGACAGCATGACGATGAATTTCCGCTGGCTATCTGGCAGACCGGTTCCGGTACGCAAAGCAATATGAATATGAACGAAGTGCTGGCTAACCGCGCGAGCGAATTGCTCGGCGGCGTGCGCGGGATGGAACGTAAAGTTCACCCTAATGACGACGTGAACAAAAGCCAAAGTTCCAACGATGTCTTTCCGACGGCGATGCACGTTGCGGCGCTGCTGGCGCTGCGCAAGCAACTCATTCCGCAGCTTAAAACCCTGACACAGACGCTGAGTGAAAAATCGCGTGCATTTGCCGATATCGTCAAAATTGGTCGTACCCACTTGCAGGACGCCACGCCGCTGACGCTGGGGCAGGAGATTTCTGGCTGGGTAGCGATGCTGGAGCATAATCTCAAACATATCGAGTACAGTCTGCCGCACGTGGCGGAACTGGCGCTGGGTGGTACAGCAGTAGGGACGGGGCTGAACACTCATCCGGAATATGCGCGTCGCGTTGCGGATGAACTTTCGGTAATTACCTGCGCGCCGTTTGTTACCGCGCCGAACAAATTTGAAGCTCTGGCGACCTGTGATGCGCTGGTTCAGGCGCACGGCGCCTTGAAAGGGTTGGCTGCGTCACTGATGAAAATTGCCAATGACGTTCGTTGGCTGGCATCTGGCCCTCGCTGCGGAATTGGTGAAATCTCAATCCCGGAAAACGAGCCGGGCAGTTCAATCATGCCTGGGAAAGTGAACCCAACGCAGTGTGAAGCGTTAACCATGCTTTGCTGTCAGGTGATGGGGAACGACGTGGCTATCAACATGGGTGGCGCTTCCGGAAACTTTGAACTGAACGTCTTCCGCCCGATGGTTATCCACAATTTCCTGCAATCGGTACGCTTGCTGGCAGATGGCATGGAAAGTTTTAACAAACACTGTGCGGTGGGGATTGAGCCGAATCGTGAGCGAATCAATCAATTACTCAATGAATCGCTGATGCTGGTGACCGCACTCAACACCCACATTGGCTATGACAGAGCCGCCGAGATTGCAAAAAAAGCGCATAAAGAAGGGCTGACCTTAAAAGCTGCAGCCCTTGCGCTGGGCTATCTTAGCGAAGCCGAGTTTGACAGCTGGGTACGACCAGAACAGATGGTCGGCAGCATGAAATCCGGGCGTTAATCTGCAACATACAGGTGCAGCCGTGGAATGATCAAACGAAGCGGCTGCGCCTGCGGTTTATAACGGTGCTGCACATTGTCGGCATCGTAATTCAACAACTCGCCAACGTCCGGTACGCCCGCGCCATTATCCCGATTAATCAGTGCAATAAGCGGCGTAGGGCAGGCGTGTTGTACCTGTTTTTGATCTCCCTTGTACCAGACGCGGGCAATCGGCTGCACCTTTACCGGACGTTTGATTTTTAACTTCACGTCCTGTGGCAGGGCAGCAATATCCTGATATTCACGCTCCAGTTTTCCCTGCCACTCCTCACGCGTCCACGGTGCGACGCTGCGGGGTGATTTCAGACTTTTTTCCAGCTGCGCCAGCACTTCATCACGATGCAAATTCTTAATGATATGTTTATTCGCCCAGCCAAAACGTAAAGTTGCGGGGTCATGCAGAACGGTGAGGGTGCGGTAAGCGTTCAGTGTGATCAGCCCCGGCAAATGGCGATGCACCCATTCAAAACGCGCCGCCGTAGGAAGTTCTGACTCAACCGTGACGATATGCTCGAAAGTGGTTTTAAGTTGATTGATGCGCTGGATATGACTTACCAGCGCCGCTTGTGAAAAGTTATCAACCTGATAACACAACACGCCGGGCAGACGAACAGCGGCCTTGCTGCTGCGATTTTCAGACTGTTGCTGAATAAACAAATGGCGGAAATGACGTAGCGCGAGCGCCTGCGCCTCTTTGCCGAGATGTTGCTTAACTTCAATGCAATTCAGCGGATTATGCTCATCCTCTTTTTTGACTTCCGGTAAAGAGAATACCCGGGCAACCAGCAACTTGTGCTGTTCAAGCTCAGCGGCAAATGCGGCCAGTTCTTGCTCCATCTGGCGAAAGGTAGTATTGAGTCGATCTACGAGATCGTAACGAGCCATAAAATCACCACTTTAGTTACAACATACTTATGTTATAGCACAGTGGCGACGACTTGACCACCGTGCGCGTAGCGTCAGGCAGAGGTAAATTGCGCAATGTTGTGCCATAACGGCCAGCTAAACGAGAAGCGGGCGCCGCCCAGTTCGCTGGTGTCACAATTAACCGTGCCGCCCATTGCCAGTGCAATTGAGTGGACAATTGCCAGTCCCAGCCCGCAGCCGCCGGTTGCACGGTCACGGCTGGGGTCGAGGCGAACAAAGGGTTCAAAGATATGCTCTCGATCCTGTGGTGCAATCCCTGCACCATCATCTTCAACAATTAATGTCGCTTTGTTTCCTGCCAGTAGCAGGCTGGTTTCGACTGTTGAATGGCAGTAGCGCAGGGCATTATTGAGCAAGTTATCCAGCACGCGCTCCATCAAGCGCATATCCAACGCCGCATAATGACCTTGCATGATGGTTTTTATCCGTACCGTTTTATCGGGAGTTAGTGCCTGAATGTCGGCCAAATGCGTTGACAGCCACAACGGCAGGTCTGGTTCGCTAAGATGGAGCTCATTTTGCGGGCGATCGAGTCGGGCATAAGTCAGCAACTCTTCAATTAAGGCTTCCAGTTGGCTGATATCGCGATTCAACGCCTGAGATTCTGTTGCGCTCAGATTTTCGCTCATCTCCAGTCGATAACGCAGGCGCACTAACGGCGTTCGCAGTTCGTGGGCGATACCGTCAATAAGCTGTTTTTTACTGGCAATCAAGGCGTTGATATTATCCGCCATCTGGTTAAACGCCACGCCAAGCCGTTCAAAACTCGAACCTTCATCAAAGTGAATACGTTCATTGAGATGCCCATCGCCAAATCGTTGCGCCGCTGCTTCCAGTTTTAACATGTCCTGCCAGTGCGGACGCATCCAGATAAACACGGGAAAGGCGAGGGAGATGGCAATAAAAGCGATCAGCGCGATATCCAGTAATCGCATTTGATGGAGGTAATAAAGATAAGGCACGGGACCGACTGCCAGCACGTAGTGGCTGCGCGGTATACGCTGTAAGAATGTGTACTGATCGTCCAGGGCGACAATTTCGCCGCCACGCAGTCGATGCATGGAGATTTCATCGAGATGATATTTACTCAACGGTTCGACGCGCAGATCAAAAGAGAGATTTAAATCCATCTCTTTCAGCGTTTTTCCCCAGTCGTGTGGGGGGATCTCGCGCAATTCGCTACGCATCAGGTATAGAGAACTGTTCATCAAATCATCCAGCGACTGTTTGCCCGCGCGTTCGGCGGTAAATTTGTACACCAGCCCAACCAGTAGGGACATCACCAGAAAGCAGACAAACAGTAGAAGATAAAACTGGATAAACAGTTTTTTCATCGCTTATTCCCACGCATGAGGCGCAAACAGATAGCCTTTGTTTCGCACGGTTTTAATGCGATAAGGTTCGGCAGCGTTATCGCGCAGTTTTTTTCTTAACCGCGAAATAGCCACGTCCACGCTACGATCCAGACCGTCGTAACTGACGCCGCGTAAATTTTTCAACAACGCATCTCTGTCCATAATTTGCCCCGCGTGGGTGGCTAATTCCCAGAGCAGTTCAAAATCGGCGGTAGAGAGTGAAATTTCGCAGTCAGCAAGCGTAACTACACGGTTAATGGGATCGATGGTTAACGTGCCGAAATGCAATGCCTTATAAGGAGTAAGAGGTGCTTCTTGTATACCTTTGGTCAGCGTGGTTTGCTCGTTCTGACGCAAATGTAAACGTAACCGCGCCAGCAGGACTGCGGGGGGCGTTGTTTTGAGAATATAGTCGCAGGCGCCCATTTCCAGAGCCAGAATGTGGTTCATATCACTATCGAGAGATGTCAGCAGAACTATAGGCCCGCTCCATTTAGTGCGTAAATCACGACAGACAGTCATGCCGTCCTTGCCTGGTAGCATGATATCGAGGAGCACCAAATCCGGATTTTCCCGCAGAATTGTTTCTTCTGCATGGTCGCCGCGAGGTTCAATGGTTACCTGTATATCATGTTTCGCCAAATACGCGGCAATCAGTGAACCGACTTCCGCGTCATCTTCCACAAATACGATAGTGTTCATATTATTCACGGTAGATATAAAAACGTCACAATACACCGCGTTGTTTTTACTTACTATCAATCGTTCCTAAACAAGTTTTCATCAGGTATTCTACGGATGACTTGTTATGGAAGTGTTAAGGTAAAAAGATGGGGCTGGTAATCAAAGCCGCGCTTGGTGCGCTGGTGGTGGTGTTAATTGGTGTATTAGCAAAAACGAAAAATTACTATATCGCCGGGCTGATTCCGCTTTTTCCGACCTTTGCGCTTATTGCGCATTATATTGTTGCCAGCGAACGCGGCATTGAAGCCTTACGCGCAACTATCATTTTCAGCATGTGGTCGATTATTCCCTATTTTATTTACCTGGCGTCGCTGTGGTATTTCACCGGAATAATGCGCTTGCCCGCCGCTTTTGTGGGTTCCGTTGCGTGCTGGGGAATAAGCGCATGGGTGTTGATTATATGCTGGATGAAGCTGCATTAACGCAGATGTCGACCGCCATCAAGCGGAAAACTGCGTCCGGTAACAAAGCAACTGGTGAGTAAATAATCGACCAGGTCGCTCACTTCTTTCTCGCCTGGTGCGGTTTTCATCAGTGATTTATTCAGCGCCTGTTGACGATATTCAGCATCATCATGCTCATTAAACAGGATCAGCGATGGCGCGATAGAATTCACTTTCACTTCCGGTGCCAGCTTGCGGGCAAACGAGCGTGTCATATTATCCAGCGCCGCTTTGCTCGCAGCATAGGCAATATGTTTGTCGCTTCCGCGCTCCACCACATAATCGGTAAAGTGAATGATATCGCTGGCGGCGTGTCCGTGCCCACGCAGTAATCTTTCCAGAGCGTGGTTAAGAAGGTATGGGGTATTAACGTGGATTTGCATCATGCAGGCCAGCACGTCAGTCAGTGGCGTACCTGGTTTTTCAGCCATCCACGCGCTGGCGTTGTGCAAAATAGCACGCAGGCCATGGGTGCTTTTTAGTACCTCATCGGCAAACGCCATCACACCGTCGTTGGTTGAAAAATCAGCCTGAATACATTGCGCACCCGCATTAATCAGTCCATCAATGGCAGGATAGCGCGTCCGATAGCTGACAATCACCGGTTGCTTTTGATTAATGAAATGCCAGGCGAGGGCGAGGCCAATGCGACGGCCTCCGCCAGTAATTAATATTGGCAAGGGGTGGGTTTTACCCATCGTTATCTCCTTTGCTATCCAACGATGGGACGAACGTTATCCCACCAGCATCCAGGTCGCCGGAACTGCGGCAATTAACAACATGCTAATTAACACCATTTCCTGACGATTCAGTACATTATCATGTGTATGCGTTTTACGCGCGTACAGGAACACCAGAAGCCCAGGTGCATACAGAACGACGGACAACAGCAGGTGCATTGGGCCAGAGGCGTACAATAACCATAAGCCATAAATGCAGGCACCGATACCTACTGCTTTATGCAGTGGACGGGTAGCGATTTTCAGCAGGAACGCGCCAACCAGGAAATAGGGCACCAGAATCATTTCTGAGGCGATGGTGAGCAATGTGTTGTAATCGGAACCGGTTAGCCAGATGAGTACCAGGCAAATTTGCACGCAGATGTTGGTCAGCCACAGTGAGGCAGACGGCGCAGCTTGCGCATTCTGGCGAGCAAAAATGCGCGGGAATGCTTTATGAGTGGCAGCCAGGAAGGGGACTTCTGCCGCCATAATGGTCCAGCTTAAGTACGCGCCGCAAACGGAAACGATCAGTCCGGCAGCGATGATAATCTCACCCCACGGCCCCATCATTTTCACCATCAGGCCGGCCATAGAGGGATTACGGATTTCAGCCAGTTCAGGGCGTGCTACCACCCCCAGCGAAAGCAGAGTTACCAGTAAATAAACGCCCAGCGCGGAAAGTACCGCCAGAAGTGTTGCTTTGCCGACATCATGTTTATTACGCGCTCGCGCAGAAACCACCACTGCACCTTCCACGCCAATGAATACCCACAGTGTGATCAACATTGTGTTTTTCACCTGTTCCCATACCGGTATACCAAGTGCAAGGCCAGTGAAGTCGAGTTTGAAGGTGTCCAGTTTGAACATCATCATCGCCAGAACAATAAACAGACCTAGCGGTAATAATTTTGCCAGCGTCGCCACCAGGTTAATACTGGCAGCGGTCTGCACACCGCGCAGGATCAAAAAGTGAACAATCCATAATAAGGCGGATGCACCGACAATCGATTGCCAGGTATTGCCATCGCCAAACAGGCGCAATTCCGGCGTATCGGTGAAGAAACTCAATGCGGAAAAGACGATCACCAGATAGGAGACGTTGGCGATAACTGCGCACAGCCAGTATCCCCATGCGGAGCAGAAACCAATCAGTTCGCCAAACCCTTCACGGGCATAGGTAAAGATACCGCCGTCAAGATCGGGACGAATACGCGTCAGGATCAGCATAGCGAAGGCCAGTAATAAAATCCCTGCGCCGGTGATACCCCAGCCGATCAATAATGCTGCCGGGCTGGCTACCGCCGCCATATTTTGCGGCAGACTGAAAACACCTGCGCCCAGCATTGAGCTTAATACCAGCGCAGTGAGCGCGCTCAGTCCCAGTTTCTTTTCCATCTGTATCCAGTGATCAAAACGTGTTTGGAAGAATAAATATTAGGACAAAACGCATAAAAATGGTGTTTGTCACTAAGGCGCGGGATTTTACGAAGAGATGTATCGTCATGCAATGGTTAGGGGAAAATTTGTGGCTAAAAATGCTAAAGGCGGCATAAAGCCGCCTTATCGTGATACTGAATAGTTATTTATACAGGTCTGCGCTGATGGTCAGGTTATTGCCACGTTCCTGCCACTGGCGGGTGATGTGGTAATACTTAGCCCCTTTCTTCGCGGCACGTTTAGCAACCTGGTAGGAGACTTCGGTCATGTTGCCGTAGTTACCTGAGAACTTAATGCTGTCGAACGGCACCATCATCGCTGCGGTCGCTTTGTTCAGTTCTTCTACTTTAGTGCCGTCAGGTAGCGTGACAGTGTAACGCCCGCCTTTTGATGACTGGGTTTCAAAGAAGCGACCGACTTCGGAACTTGGTGATGCAGTAGTGGCAACGCCTGGGATTTCAACTTTCTTCGCAGCTTCGCCACCGGCCGCCAGGGCTGCACGTCCCGCGTCGGAATCCGCCGGGATCACATCCGGGCTTTGTACTACGCGTTTCTTAGCATCTTTTTTATAGATGAAGGCCGTAATGCGCTGGTTACCGCCCTGGTTGGCATCGATTTGACGAACAATATAGAAAGAGTATGCGCCTTTTGCTTTCGCCGCTTTGGTGATGGCGTCATTGACTTCTGGCTGGCTACGATAGAAGCCCTGGACAGTGACCGTGTCAAAGGGTTCTATCAGAACAGCCTGATCTTTCGGCAGTTCGACAACACCGTTAATTACGCGATTACTTGTTTCTTCTGCTTTTTCAGCATCGGCTTTATAGAGGTCAGCGACCACACGCCAGTTACCGCTGTTACCGAAATCTGACGTATCGACAACATAAAAAGAGGCTGCGCCTTCTTTATCAGCGCGGCGGGATACGGCTTTGACCGCCTCGCCAATGGCATTGAAACGTCCGGTAACCACTACACGGTCAAAAGGTTTAACCGCTGCCGCTTGCTCCGGTGTCAGTTCTGTTGCTGCGTTAACGGAGAATGCCGTAGCAGAAAGCAGTGCCGACGCCAGGAGGGTGTTCTTAAGCTTCATAAAAATAATCCTTCGCCTTGCGCAAACCAGGTACTGGTATTGTTATTAACGAGAAACGTGGCTGATTATTGCATTTAAACGGTGTAACTGTCTGCGTGATTTTTCATATCAGACTTCTTGATTTGATTTTAAACCTGTTCGAATAACCATCTGTGATTAAAAAGTAACCGCAGTAACATAAAATGGCTGAATTGTATAAGTTAATTTAATGTTAACTGGCGGCTTGCGACGGGGTGATCTCATGTTTTACCTGGCTATCGAAGACAATTATCGCCCCTTATCCTGTGTTCTATGGTGTTTATCCCACTATCAAGGCTGAATCGTTAATATTTTTCGAGTTAACGCCGAGATACTGATTTTTGGCGCTAGATCACAGGCATTATTTTCAGTACGTTATAGACGTTTGTTACTAATTTATTTTAACGGAGTAACATTTAGCTCGTTCATGAGCGGCTTGTGTACTTGAAACACAGGCAAACCATCATCAATAAAACCGATGGAAGGGAATATCATGCGAATTGGCATACCAAGAGAACGGTTAACCAATGAAACCCGTGTTGCAGCAACGCCAAAAACAGTGGAACAGTTGCTGAAACTAGGTTTTACCGTCGCGGTAGAGAGCGGCGCGGGTCAACTGGCGAGTTTTGACGATAAAGCGTTTGTGCAAGCGGGCGCTGAAATAGTAGAAGGGAATAACGTCTGGCAGTCAGAGATCATTCTGAAGGTCAATGCACCGTTAGATGATGAAATTGCACTACTGAATCCAGGTACAACGCTGGTAAGTTTTATCTGGCCTGCGCAGAATCCGGAGCTAATGCAAAAACTTGCGGAACGTAACGTCACCGTGATGGCGATGGACTCCGTACCGCGTATTTCTCGCGCCCAGTCGCTGGACGCGTTAAGTTCGATGGCGAATATCGCAGGTTATCGCGCTATTGTCGAAGCAGCTCATGAGTTTGGTCGCTTTTTTACCGGACAAATCACTGCGGCAGGTAAAGTGCCGCCGGCAAAAGTCATGGTGATTGGTGCGGGTGTTGCTGGTCTGGCGGCCATTGGTGCAGCAAACAGCCTCGGCGCAATTGTGCGTGCGTTCGATACTCGTCCGGAAGTGAAAGAACAAGTTCAGAGTATGGGCGCGGAATTCCTTGAACTGGATTTTAAAGAGGAAGCAGGCAGCGGCGATGGCTATGCCAAAGTGATGTCGGAAGCGTTCATCAAAGCGGAAATGGAGCTTTTTGCCGCGCAGGCAAAAGACGTCGATATCATTGTTACCACTGCGCTTATTCCAGGCAAACCGGCACCGAAACTGATTACCCGTGAAATGGTGGACTCCATGAAGTCGGGCAGTGTGATTGTCGATCTGGCAGCACAAAACGGCGGTAACTGTGAATACACCGTGCCGGGGCAAATATTCACTACGGAAAATGGCGTCAAAGTCATTGGTTATACCGATCTTCCGGGGCGTCTGCCGACGCAATCCTCACAGCTTTATGGCACCAACCTCGTCAATCTGCTGAAACTGTTGTGCAAAGAGAAAGACGGCAACATTACTGTTGATTTTGATGATGTGGTGATTCGCGGCGTGACCGTGATCCGTGCGGGCGAAATTACCTGGCCGGCACCGCCGATTCAGGTATCAGCTCAGCCGCAGGCGGCACAAAAAGCAGCACCGGAAGTCAAAACCGAGGAAAAATGTGCCTGTTCGCCGTGGCGTAAATACGCCTTGATGGCGCTGGCAATTATCCTTTTCGGTTGGCTGGCGAATGTTGCACCGAAAGAGTTCCTCGGACACTTCACCGTGTTCGCGCTGGCGTGCGTTGTGGGCTATTACGTGGTGTGGAATGTTTCGCACGCGCTACATACGCCATTGATGTCGGTCACCAATGCGATTTCAGGGATTATTGTTGTCGGAGCACTTTTACAGATTGGCCAGGGCGGCTGGGTTAGCTTCCTTAGTTTTATCGCGGTGCTTATAGCCAGCATTAATATTTTCGGTGGCTTCACCGTGACTCAGCGTATGCTGAAAATGTTTCGCAAAAACTAAGGGGTAACATATGTCTGGAGGATTAGTTACAGCTGCATACATTGTTGCCGCGATCCTGTTTATCTTCAGTCTGGCCGGGCTTTCAAAACATGAAACGTCTCGCCGGGGTAACAACCTCGGTATCGCCGGGATGGCGATTGCTTTAATTGCAACTATCTTTGGACCGGATACTGGCAACGTTGGCTGGATCTTACTGGCAATGGTCATCGGTGGGGCGATTGGTATCCGTCTGGCGAAGAAGGTTGAAATGACCGAAATGCCGGAACTGGTGGCGATCCTGCATAGCTTCGTTGGTCTGGCGGCGGTGTTGGTTGGTTTTAACAGCTATCTGCATCACGACGCGGAAATGGCGCCGATTCTGGTGAATATTCACCTGACGGAAGTGTTCCTCGGCATCTTCATCGGTGCGGTAACCTTCACGGGGTCAGTCGTGGCGTTCGGTAAGCTGTGCGGTAAAATTTCGTCTAAACCGCTGATGCTGCCAAACCGTCACAAAATGAACCTGGCGGCACTGGTTGTTTCCTTCCTGCTGCTGATTGTGTTTGTTCGCACTGAAAGCGTTGGCCTGCAAGTTCTGGCATTGCTGATAATGACCGCCATTGCGTTGGTTTTCGGCTGGCATTTGGTGGCTTCCATCGGTGGCGCAGATATGCCCGTGGTGGTGTCGATGCTGAACTCTTATTCTGGTTGGGCAGCGGCAGCGGCGGGCTTTATGCTCAGTAATGACCTGCTGATTGTGACCGGTGCGCTGGTCGGTTCTTCGGGTGCCATCCTTTCTTACATCATGTGTAAGGCGATGAACCGTTCCTTTATCAGCGTCATTGCGGGTGGTTTCGGCACAGATGGTTCTTCCACCGGTGACGATCAGGAAGTTGGCGAGCATCGCGAAATCACTGCGGAAGAGACGGCAGAATTGCTGAAAAACTCGCACTCGGTGATCATCACCCCAGGCTACGGCATGGCGGTCGCGCAGGCGCAATATCCGGTGGCAGAAATCACCGAGAAATTGCGTGCCCGTGGTATCAATGTGCGTTTCGGTATTCACCCGGTTGCAGGTCGATTACCGGGGCATATGAACGTATTGCTGGCAGAAGCGAAAGTGCCGTATGACATCGTGCTGGAAATGGACGAGATCAACGATGACTTTGCTGATACCGATACTGTGCTGGTGATTGGCGCTAACGATACGGTTAACCCGGCGGCGCAGGATGATCCGAAGAGTCCGATTGCTGGTATGCCTGTGCTGGAAGTGTGGAAAGCACAGAACGTGATTGTCTTTAAACGCTCGATGAACACCGGCTATGCTGGCGTGCAAAACCCGCTGTTCTTCAAAGAAAACACCCACATGCTGTTTGGTGACGCCAAAGCCAGCGTGGATGCAATCCTGAAAGCACTGTAACCCTGACGGCCTCTGCGGAGGCCGTTACTCTTTATTGAGATCGCTTAACAGGACGGCGATGCTTTGGCCTCCCGCCGTTTGTTCAAGCGCAATTTTGACAACAATCGTCAACGGCACGGAAAGCAGCATTCCCACCGGCCCTAACAACCATCCCCAAAAAATTAACGACAAAAAAACTACCAGTGTGGAAAGCCCCAGTCCGCGCCCCATGATGCGCGGCTCCAGAATATTGCCGAAGACCAGATTAATCAGCAGATATCCCGCCAGTACCAGTAACGCCTCATAGAAACCATTAAACACCAGTACCTGAGCGATAGGGGGGATAGCCGCGAGAACCGAACCAATGTTAGGGATGTAATTAAGCGCGAAGGCCAGTAATCCCCAGACAAAAGCGAAGCGAACATCGAGTGCGGCGAGCATCGCCCAGGCGACCAGACCGGTGATGATGCTGATGGCTGTTTTCAGCACCAGGTAATGCGACACACTGTCAATGGCGCGCTGGATCGCCGCCATACCTTCGACCGGGCGCGTCATCATTTGCTGGAGTTTGCCGGGAAGTTGTGGCACTTCGAGCAGCATAAACAGCACCGTCAGCAACAATAAAAATATGGATGACATGGCATTAGATAACTGTGTCAGCAAGTTGGTGAGCAACGTCATCGCCGCGTTCGGATCAATGTAATGCGCCAGTTGGTCAACCGAGACATCAATACCCGCGCGTTGTAATAAAGGCTCCAGAACTTGCAGAGGCTTTATGATTGAGCTGCGATACTGTGGCAAAGTGCGGGTCAGCTCATTAAGCGTTGAGCCGAGATAGGCCAGTAATAGCACCATCGCCATCACGATGATTATCATTAAAATCGACACAGCCAACACACGCGGCACGCGCCAACGAACCATGCGTTGTACCAGCGGATGAAGAATGACTGCGATAAATAGGGCAAGGATAAAGGGTACGATGATATCGGCGGCAAAACGGATACCGCAGAGAATAATGACCAGCATTCCCAACATAATGACTATTTTTAGACCATTGAGCGTGATGATCGGCTTTGCCATGCGTATCCCCATTTTTTCTTTCTTCGCTAATAATATTTTCTTTTTAGCCGTGGCATTATAACGAAAATCAAACTCCTCAGGTAAAGAAATGAAAATGTTTTGAGTTAATTCTTAAGCTATGATACAAATCAGACGTGTACAACTACCGAGGACAATTATCATCCGCGATGACGAGAAGCAACACTGCGGATAATTGTAATATTATGGACAATTTGTTCAGGACGTTATTTTCTACATTTACTCATTTTCGTACCTCAACCACCATCTTGCTCGCAGGTGAGCAACACTGGCGCAACGCGCTTTAGTCCCTTCCTCTGCCAAAGCTGGCGCTCTGCGCTGGGCTGAATACTTTTCTTTTGGTTTCGCTGAGTCGAGCGAATGTTAAAATAATTCTCTTGCAGGGGAAGGACGATGTATATTTATTGGGTTTTATTAGGTCTGGCTATTGCCACAGAAATTACCGGCACGCTGTCAATGAAATGGGCGAGCGTTAGTGAGGGAAGCGGCGGTTTTATTTTAATGCTGGTGATGATTTCGCTGTCATATATATTTCTCTCTTTTGCCGTGAAAAAAATAGCACTTGGCGTGGCTTATGCTCTGTGGGAAGGTATCGGTATTTTATTTATTACGCTATTTAGTGTTCTGTTATTTGACGAAAGCTTATCGCTGCTAAAAATTGCCGGGTTAACAACCCTGGTGCTCGGGATTGTGTTGATTAAATCTGGTACTCGCAAAGTGCGTAAACCCTCGCTGGAGGTGAATCATGGCGCAGTTTGAATGGGTTCACGCCGCCTGGCTGGCACTGGCAATCGTGCTGGAAATCATTGCTAACGTCTTTTTGAAATTTTCTGACGGCTTTCGCCGCAAAGTCTATGGTTTGCTTTCGCTGGCAGCGGTGCTTGCGGCCTTTAGCTCACTCTCCCAGGCAGTAAAGGGCATAGATTTGTCGGTGGCGTATGCGTTGTGGGGCGGGTTTGGTATTGCTGCCACGTTAGCCGCTGGTTGGATCTTGTTTGGTCAACGTTTAAATCGCAAAGGCTGGGTTGGTCTGGTCTTGCTGTTGGCTGGAATGATTATGGTGAAACTTGCCTGATGAACACGCTGCCCGATAATGCGGGCAGCGTTTGAACGTTATTTCCGGGTCAGTTCTTCCAGTTTGTCGCGAAAACCGGTGACAGAAATGGCCCGGTTATCGGCGCGCCAGCGATCTTTTGCTGCAGGAGCTGAACTTTGTACCCCAATTAACTGCCAGCCGTCATCAGTATGAAGCATCAGTGGCGAACCACTGTCACCTGGTAGGGTATCGCACTGGTGCGACATTACCGAGGTTTGCGCCCAGCCGGTTATTTCGCAATTTTGATGACTGTACAACGTATCGAGATGATCTTCAGGGTATCCCGCCTGAGTCACTTTACGACCCGCAGCTTTTAATGCAGCGGTAAGCGCGGTTTTATCTCCCTCAAATAACGGCAACGGCGTAATGCCCGAAGGGGGATTGCGCAGCACAATCAAACCGAAATCCCACGGCGCGGCTGCGGGGGGAACAATCCAGCCATCCCCATCCGGCTTTAACCGCTTCCCTAGTGTCGGATCAACGCGGCCTTCGATGTCGTGGATCTCATAGCGCCAAAGACCTTTATTTGACACAAAACGCAACGCAACTGCTTTATCCGCTTTGCCCTTCGGCGGCGTTAATAAACAGTGTCCTGCCGTTAATGCCAGGTTCGGCGCAATTAGCGTCGCCGTACACAAATTGCCGCTGGCCGTTTCTAGTTGCCCAACCGCATCCCACGGCGATTGGCTCGTGTTATTTACTGATACACGATCATCATGACCAAAAAATAGGGTGCTGACCTCATTATTGGTCGATTTATGATCGTCCGGTTTATCCGCAAACACAAATGCAGATGTCAGACTAATTGCACCCAGTACTACAGCAATGGTTGTACGCATATCACACTCTGGTGAGTAATTATGATTATTAAAAGCAAACCCTCGTAAATACTATAGACGGGACGGGATGAAAGTGGGAGTAAAATCAGATAACTACGCTCAGGAAAGATAAAAACAGGTGGCAATCAGGGCGCATAAAATAAGGGTGATAAGAATGAACTCAAAGCGATAACGGCCCACCATAGTACCCTCCGCTAAAGGCGGTGTTAAACGTTATCCGTTTAACACCGTAATTTTCAGGCGCGAGGGGGCGCGCCATTATTACTGCCGAAAACTTACGCGGCTGGTTGTACAACTGGTTTTGCAGATTGCTGCTGGCTGTGTTTTTTGCTGTGCTTTTTGGCTGCCTGTGCTTTTTGCTCAGGCGCTTTCTGTTCATTTTTCGCTTTTTTATGATGCTTTTTAGCCGCCTGCGCTTTTTGGGCAGGCGCCGCTTTATGCTGTTTTTTATGATGCGTTGTTTTTGCAGCCGCTGCTTTGGTGACTGTAGCAGTCGGAGCAGGCGTGGTCGCAGTTTCTGCAGCAAATGCGACAGAAGAGAGACCCATAGTAGCGGCAACAACCAGAGCTAATACTTTTTTCATTGTCATACCCTCAATTTTGTTTTTTATGCAACCCCACTGCGGGGCCGATGTCATGACTATATCTCTGGAAATGACAGGTTTCCGTGAGTGGTTGGTTTCGGCATGTAACGATATGTACAAAGCGGATAACGATGACGAAGGAAATAATAACGTATTGTAACGTAAGGCGAATTTCCCACCAATATCGGTAGTATTGAATAACTTAACTTTTTCACTACCTATAAATTGGTAGAATCACTGTGTATTTGCAATAAATGACACACAGCAAAATGAATCCGCTAATTTGGGTATTTATTATCCTGATGACGTTAGATGCTCTGCGAGAAATGGCAGGCGCTTCGTCTATTTTGGGGTGGTTATTAACGTTGAGTTGAGCAAGCAATAAGTCCGGACAGAAATTTAACACATCGTCCGGACTTATTTTTTCAGGCGTGCAGCCGATGATGTAAACGTGTTCCGACCAGAATAGCGACCACCAGCATCAGGGCAATAAATGCACCGACGCCGTTCCAGCCATAGTTATGCCAGAAGACGCCACCTAATGTTCCGGCAATGCTTGAACCCAGGTAGTAACAGAATAGATAAAGCGAAGAAGCCTGGCCTTTGGCGCGTTTAGCACGAGGGCCAATCCAGCTACTGGCAACAGAATGAGCGGCAAAAAATCCGCTTGAGAAAAGCATCATACCGATAAAAATGAGCCAAAGTGAGCTGAACAATGTCAGGATAAGACCCAAAAGCATAACACCTGTCGAAAATAACATCACCGGGCCACGACCGAAGCGGGTAGTCATGGTGCCTGCTTTTGGCGAACTCCAGGTGCCTGTCAAATAGACCAGCGATAATAACCCAACCACTGCCTGGCTAACATGCCATGGGGAGAGCATCAACCGATAGCCGATGTAATTAAACAGCGTTACGAATGAGCCCATCAGCAAAAAACCTTCGACGAATAATAAGGGGAGTCCCCGATCGCGCCAGTGCAGACGGAAGTTAATAAACAGTGTTTTTGGGCGCAGCGAAGAAGGACGGAAATGACGTGATTCCGGGAGAATTTTCCAGAACATTAACGCCGAGGTCAGGGCGAAACAGCCGATAGCCGCCAGCGCAATTCGCCAGTTAAAGAAGTCAGTAAATACACCGCTGATTAAGCGCCCGCTCATGCCGCCAATCGAGTTGCCGCTGATATACAGTCCCATTGAAAAGGCCACAAAACTGGGGTGGATCTCTTCGCTAAGGTAGGTCATACCAACAGCAGCTACACCACTTAACGACAGGCCAATCAAGGCGCGCATAATCAAAATGCCGTGCCAGCTGGTCATCATTGTCGAAAGTAACGTACAGATGGAGGCCAACAGTAGCGCCGTCACCATCACTGGCTTGCGACCAATGGCATCGGATAGCGGGCCAGTAAACAGCAAACCGATAGCTAACATCGCCGTTGAAATGGACAGTGAAATACTACTGTTAGCAGGCGTTAAGCCAAATTCTTGCGAAAGCACCGGAAGAATAGGTTGCACGCAATAGAGAAGCGCGAAGGTTGCCAGCCCGGCAGAGAATAGCGCCAGGGTGACACGCATAAATTGCGGTGTACCGCGTTTAATGAATTCGTTTGGCTGGGAAAGGGGTTGCTCGTCAGTGTCGCTTGCCGGAGCGCCATCAACAGTTGTAGTACGACTCACTTGAAATCCTTGCTAATTATGCCCGTGATGTGGGATTAGGAATAGAGTAGGAAAATCGAATTGTTATGTCTAATATATTAATAATCTCAAATAAGATGTTTAAGATATGAATATTGAATTGCGTCACCTCCGGTACTTTGTTGCCGTTGCGGAAGAGCTGCATTTTGGACGCGCGGCTGCCCGCCTGAACATTTCGCAACCGCCGCTAAGTCAGCAGATTCAGGCTCTGGAGCAACAAATTGGCGCGCGACTGTTGGCACGAACCAACCGCAGCGTGCTGCTTACGGCAGCAGGAAAGCAGTTCCTTGCTGATAGTCGGCAAATCCTGTCTATGGTGGATGACGCAGCCGCTCGCGCTGAGCGTCTGCATCAGGGAGAAGCGGGAGAGTTACGCATTGGCTTTACCTCGTCGGCACCCTTTATTCGCGCAGTGTCTGATACCTTATCGCTATTTCGCTGTGAATTTCCTGATGTCCATTTGCAGACGCGTGAGATGAATACTCGCGAGCAAATAGACCCTCTTACCGAAGGGACGCTCGATATGGGGTTGTTACGAAACACCGTGTTGCCGGAGACGCTGGATCACGCGGTTATTGTGCATGAACCGCTTATGGCGATGATCCCGCACGATCATCCTTTGGCAAATAAACCGAAGGTAACGCTGGCGGAACTGGCAAAAGAGCCGTTTGTTTTTTTTGATCCGCACGTAGGGACAGGGCTGTATGACGACATTATTGGCCTGATGCGGCGTTATAATCTGACTCCGGTCATCACCCAGGAAGTGGGCGAGGCGATGACGATCATCGGTCTGGTTTCCGCCGGTCTTGGTGTTTCGATTTTGCCCGCCTCTTTTAAACGTGTCCAACTCAATGAAATGCGCTGGTTACCTATTGCTGAAGAGGATGCGGTTTCTGAAATGTGGCTGGTTTGGCCAAAGCATCGTGAACAAAGCCCGGCAGCGCGAAACTTTCGTATTCAGCTGATGAATGCACTCCGGTGAGGGATAATTCAGCAAAAAAAACCGAAAAATGTGCTGTCAATCACATGACGAAGTAAAAATTTGACGACGCATATTGAAGTACTTCACCATAACCTACAGATTATTTCGGAGCGCGAAAATATAGGGAGTATGCGGTGGTTGCTGAAAACCAGCCTGGGCACATTGATCAAATAAAGCAGACCAACGCGGGCGCGGTTTACCGCCTGATTGATCAGCTTGGTCCAGTTTCGCGTATCGATCTTTCCCGGCTGGCGCAACTGGCGCCAGCCAGTATCACCAAAATTGTCCGTGAAATGCTCGAAGCGCACCTGGTGCAAGAGCTGGAAATTAAAGAAGCGGGGAACCGTGGTCGTCCAGCGGTGGGGCTAGTGGTTGAAACCGAAGCCTGGCACTATCTTTCTTTGCGCATTAGTCGCGGGGAGATTTTCCTTGCCCTGCGCGATCTGAGCAGCAAACTGGTGGTGGAAGAGTCGCAGGAGCTGGCGTTGAAAGATGACTCGCCACTGCTGGATCGCATCATTAATCATATTGATCAGTTTTTTATCCGCCATCAGAAAAAACTGGAGCGTCTAACTTCGATTGCCATAACCTTGCCGGGAATTATTGATACGGAAAATGGCATTGTGCACCGTATGCCGTTCTATGAGGACGTAAAAGAGATGCCGCTCGGCGAAGTACTGGAGCAGCACACCGGTGTACCGGTTTATATTCAGCATGATATTAGCGCATGGACGATGGCTGAGGCCTTGTTCGGCGCATCACGCGGAGCACGCGATGTGATTCAGGTGGTGATTGATCACAACGTGGGTGCTGGTGTGATTACCGATGGTCATTTGCTACACGCGGGAAGCAGTAGCCTTGTGGAAATTGGTCACACTCAGGTCGATCCCTACGGGAAACGCTGTTATTGCGGTAACCACGGCTGCCTGGAAACCATTGCTAGTGTTGATAGTATTCTTGAGCTTGCACAATTACGTTTGAATCAATCTATGAGTTCGATGTTACATGGGCAGCCATTAACTGTGGATTCATTGTGTCTGGCTGCGTTGCAGGGCGATCTGCTGGCAAAAGATATTATTACTGGCGTGGGGACGCACGTCGGGCGGATTCTTGCCATTATGGTGAATTTATTCAACCCACAAAAAATACTGATTGGTTCGCCGCTAAGCAAAGCTGCAGAGATCCTGTTCCCTGTAATTTCTGACAGTATCCGTCAGCAGGCGCTTCCCGCCTACAGCCAGCATATTAGCGTCGAGAGTACCCAGTTCTCTAATCAGGGGACGATGGCGGGGGCGGCGTTGGTAAAAGACGCGATGTATAACGGTTCTTTGTTGATTCGTCTGTTGCAGGGTTAACATTTTTTAACTGTTCTACCAAAATTTGCGCTATCTCAAATTGAGCCAGGAACGCATAACTTAGACTTCCAAAGTTGAATTATTTTCCTGGCTTATATTTGTGAAGCATAACGGTGGAGTTAGTGATGCTGAAGCGTTTCTTTATAACAGGTACAGACACTTCTGTGGGGAAAACAGTGGTTTCCCGCGCATTGCTACAAGCGTTAGCCTCCCAGGGAAAAACGGTTGCGGGGTATAAACCCGTGGCGAAGGGGAGCAAAGAGACACCTGATGGGCTACGTAATAAAGATGCCCTGGTGTTGCAGAGTGTTTCATCAATTGAACTGCCTTATGAAGCAGTCAATCCCATAGCGTTAAGCGAAGAAGAAAGCAGTGTGGCGCACAGTTGCCCGATCAATTACACCCTTATTTCAAATGGCCTGGCTAATCTGACTGATAAAGTCGACCATGTGGTTGTTGAAGGTACTGGTGGCTGGCGTAGCCTGATGAATGACCTGCGTCCGCTCTCTGAATGGGTGGTTCAGGAGCAGCTACCCGTGTTGATGGTGGTAGGTATTCAGGAAGGTTGTATTAACCATGCGCTTCTGACCGCACAGGCGATTGCCAACGACGGACTGCCGCTGATTGGCTGGGTGGCTAACCGTATCAACCCAGGGTTAGCACATTACGCTGAAATCATTGATGTATTGGGTAAAAAACTCCCGGCACCGCTTATTGGTGAGCTTCCTTATCTGCCTCGCGCAGAACAGCGTGAACTGGGGCAATATATCCGCTTATCCATGCTGCGTAGTGTGCTGGCGGTAGATAGAGTCACGATGTAACGTCCGCGACATTACTGACGCAATCACACAAGCAATCAATAAACCGGGGAGTAGCTGATACTCCCCGGTCATTTCACATATCATCAGTGTCGACATAATGGGCGCATGTGTAGTCGCAGCCAGTAGTGTTGCCATCCCGGTTAGCCCAAGTAAAAGCGTAATTCCTTCACTGTCAGTAAACCATAACCCCAGGCTCCGGGCATACAACATGCCAATTGCCAGTCCGATAAATAAGGTCGGCGTAAACACGCCCCCAGGCGCGCCGGAACCACTGCTGGCCAGCACGGCAACTAGCTTGCAGAGGAAGATCACGGCAATGCCCATAAACAGTGGCGGGGCTGTTAAAAAGGATTGCACCGTACTATAGCCGTTGCCCCACACGGCAGGAGTGAGCAGGGAAAGCAGACCCACGATTAACCCTCCCAATGCCAGTTGCCAGGGCGGTGCAAGTTTTAGATTAATAAAACCCTGATGACTGGCGTTCATTAGCTTTAAAAACAATGGACCGCACAAACCCATCAGCACGCCTGTACTGATAATCAGTGCATAGTCACGAGCCTGAATCATCATGGAGAGTTGCACGCTGTAGAGCAAAGCATTGCTGTGATTAAGAAGATTGCTAATAAGCAATGCCACTACGGCAGAGATTACTACTGGTGCAAGGGAGGCCAGCATCATGGTGCCAAACAATACTTCGGCAATAAATAAACTCCCGGCAAGTGGGGCGCGATAGGCTGCTGCCATCCCCGCAGCCGCGCCACAGGCAATCCACAATTTCCACTCTTCGCGTGGGGTAAAACGTTGGGCAAACCAGGATGCAGCAAGTGCCGCCAACAGGATCATCGCACCTTCACGACCAATGGCGCTGCCGCTGGTCACCACCAGCAAAGAAGCGAAGGATTTAATCAGACTGGTGGCGTAATCAAACTGCCCATCGGTTTGTAACGCCTCCATATAATCGGTAGGCGCATGGGGGCGTTGTTGAGTGAGTTTCTGCCAACCCATCAGCAACAAACCAGCCGCCAGTCCGCCGAGCGCCGGCGTTAGCAGCCGACGCCACGGAGAAAGGTTCGTTGCTGCATTGACCAGACTGCCGGAGTCATTATTGAGGAACAGCCACTCCAGTAGCAGCATCGCATGACGAAACCCTGCAACGGCAAAGGCCGCCAGAATGCCTACGACCATTGCGATAAGCAGGCGGCGGAACATGGTGCGCAGATCCGGGTAGACATGTAGATGTTGCATGAGCAGAAACGGCAAATTAAACACGGGTCTCTATTTTGCGGGAAAAGAAGCCTGGCGCAAAAGCTGTGCGTGCTTTATGTGGTATTAAGCGTGACGTTGTCACTTACTGGAGCCGAAAGGCGTGCAGTTTACGCCCTTCGGTCTTACTCAGGATTATTCAGCGAAACAGGGGTTTTACCGCGACAGGAATCAGCAACTGTGACTGCCATTGTGTCAGCGTTAAACGAGCCAGCTCACCGAGCGTGCGATAAAAAGGGTGTTCCGCCTTCTCGATAAACACCTCAAGAAAGCGTGTTGACCACGGTAAAAGATGCCAGGCCAACAACTCTTCGCACTCGGTCTGACGACCGTTCTCTGCCAGCCATGCTGCCATCAACAGCAGCGAACCAAAATGATCTTCCGGTTCGTTTTGTTTCATTTCAAACTGAATGCCTTTTTCGCGCATCCATTGACGAAGCGCCAAAGTAGAATCGCCAAACAGCACCGATTCGCGATCCAGCCAGACAGATCCCCACGGAGGAGAGGGTAGCGCCCACGGCCCGACAAATAATCGTTGCCAGGCCTGAGTACGCGACTCTTCACATTCTTCCTTAAAAGCCGTTGCCAGCGGCGCTAATGACGTTTGTGATAAAGGCCACTGGGTGACCCAATCGTCACTGGTTAGCGCAGAAACCAGTGGAGAGGCTTCTTTACTCTCAGGAGCGTAATAAAACAGCGCGCCCAGCACGCGCGCCGCGACAGAAAAATTATCTTGTTGTGAGAAATGCGTCATTCCTATCATCCTGAAACGTGCGGTTTATCCCGCACCAATTTGTTAACCTGCGATGGTCATTCCGGACGTCATGTGCAGGCCATAAACGAGCGCACGCCCGATCATCTCACCGCAGGTGTCCCAGCTAGCGGACACTGCCTGCGCATAACAATACCACACGGCAGGCCTGATATGATGCGTAAGCATCGTATCAGGCAGTCACAGGTTTATTAATGCGATTCAGCAGGCTCATTATCATGGGTTGGCTGGGTGTGGGCAGAAACATTACCGCTGGTGGTGCGGGTGTAGAGAATTTTATGCGTGTCGTTAGCGCAATGCCCGACGACCTGTGAATCAGGCTGGTCGACCTGATCATTCGGCACAATACTTAAAGTGAAGCCACTTTCTGGTACGCCGTTATTAATAATACGCTGTGAAATATCACTTTTTATGCGCTCACATGAATCCGACGCGGCGAGCACTGTGGATGAGGCCAGGGTGAGCAGAAGTGCGGCACTGCAGGCTATGATTTTCATCATTGGCTCCTTACATGAATATTACTAAATAAGCATAGCATTTCACGTGTAAATTACTGTATTTACTACTATGATTGAGAATCATCTCTACTGTCTGGTGATTGATGTGAATTACAAATTACTGCCATGTTTCCTTGCGATAATACTCACAGGATGTGACCGTACAGAGGTAACTCTTTCATTAACGCCAGAAATGGCCAGTTTCTCTAATGAATTTGATTTTGACCCGCTGCGTGGGCCGGTTAAAGATTTCACTCAGACGTTAATGAATGAGCAAGGGGAAGTCACGAAACGTGTTTCGGGGAATTTATCGGAAGAGGGCTGTTTTGATTCCCTCGAATTACTGGATCTGGAAAATAATACCGTGATTACCCTGGTGTTGGATGCAAATTATTATCGGGATGCACAGACGCTGGAGAAAAGAGTACGTCTACAGGGAAAATGCCAGTTAGCAGAATTACCTTCTGCCGGTGTAAGTTGGGAAACTGATGATAATGGTTTCGTGGTTAAGGCCAGCAGCAAACAGATGCAGATGGAATATCACTATGATGATCAGGGTTATCCGCTGGGGAAAACGACGAAAAGTAACGACAAAACGTTATCTGTCAGCGCCACGCCATCAACGGACCCGATCAAAAAACTGGATTATACGGCAATTACTTTACTGAATAATCAACAGGTTGGTAATGTCAGACAGACTTGTGAATATGACAGCCACGCGAATCCAGTGGACTGCCAATTAATCATTGTGGATGAGGGAGTAAAACCCGCCGTCGAACGGGTTTACACCATCAAAAATACCATTGATTATTATTAATACTATTGCGCGGTCGGTTTTAGTAGAGTTTGCCCTTGCGTTTTATGTTCCGCCAGATACTGATGCTGGAATATGCACATGCGAATGGCATTACGATATTGACCGTTAATAAAGAATTCATGCATCAGTTCACCTTCGACCGTAAAACCGAGCTTACGATATATATGAATCGCTTTCTCATTCTCTTTATCAACAATCAGATAAAGCTTATAAAGATTAAGAACAGTGAAACCATAATCCATCGCTAATTTCGCGGCGCGGGTTGCCAGACCTTTACCTTGGTATTCCGGGGAGATGATTATCTGAAATTCTGCGCGGCGATGGACGTGGTTAATTTCTACCAGTTCCACCAGACCTGCCTTTTCGCCATCACATTCCACGACGAAACGACGTTCACTCTGATCGTGAATATGTTTATCGTACAGATCAGAGAGTTCAACGAAGGCTTCGTAGGGCTCCTCAAACCAGTAACGCATCACGCTGGCGTTATTGTCGAGTTGATGCACATAGCGTAAATCTTCACGCTCCAGCGGACGTAGCTTAACACTGTGGGCGCTAGTCATAACGTGTCCTTACATTCCTTATATCAATAACAGGTTAGGGGATGATTACGCGACCAGTACGACGATCCAGGCAGCGTAAAGTATTCGGCTCCCAGTAGGCATTAATGTTGGCACTCTGCTCGCATTTATCGCGGTTATCAAATGCGGCGTCAGCTTTATCCCATTCTTTCTCGGTGCGTTTGTTGATTTTTTGACGCAGATTACGCGTGTCATTCCATTGCTCTTTTTCCATTGCTGCCTGCTGGCGACTCTGTGCGCTGTCGCCAGATTCAATCACCAGTTTGTTGGTTTCTGCATGGGTAGTTGCGCTAAATGCCAGTGCGCAAGGCAGCAGAAAAGCGAGCAGGCTGAGTTTTTTGCAGAGAGTGATATTCATGATCTATTCCTTACATGAATGATTAAGGGCGATTTTACACGATCCACTGTGAACGCGAAACGTACCAGAGGATGTCTATGTTGATGATATTATGTCGTCCTATAAATATACATGATGTCAATGAGTGACAAAGATGATTAAAACAACATTACTGTTTTTTGCTACCGCTTTGTGTGAAATCATTGGTTGTTTTTTGCCCTGGCTGTGGCTGAAACGGAATGCCAGTGTCTGGTTGTTGGTTCCGGCGGGAATTTCCCTGGCGCTTTTCGTCTGGCTGTTAACGTTGCATCCAGCAGCAAGTGGGCGAGTTTATGCAGCATATGGCGGTGTTTATGTCTGTACGGCGCTCCTGTGGCTGCGGGTTGTGGATGGAGTGAAGCTCAGTCTCTACGATTGGACGGGAGCGATAATTGCACTTTTCGGCATGTTGATTATTGTTGCTGGCTGGGGACGCGCCTGACTTATCTGATATAACTCATGTTTTGTTATCAATAATATACGCACTAGTCGATCCCCGAAAAAACAATAAAGTTTGACTGTTTTTAGAACTATTCACGGCGCAAATATGCGCCTTTTTTTGTGATCGCTCTGGCTTTTCTTGATCTTAATACTTGTATGGTAGTAGCTCAGTTGCGTAGATTTCATGCATCACGACAAGCGATGCAAGGAATAGAACATGAAGATCGTAGGGGCTGAAGTTTTTGTTACCTGTCCGGGACGTAATTTCGTCACCTTAAAAATCACCACCGAGGACGGTATTACCGGTCTTGGTGATGCCACTCTGAACGGGCGCGAACTTTCCGTTGCGTCCTATTTGCAGGATCATATCTGTCCGCAACTTATAGGCCGCGATGCCCATCGTATCGAAGATATCTGGCAGTTTTTCTATAAAGGCGCTTACTGGCGTCGCGGCCCTGTCACCATGTCGGCTATTTCCGCTGTTGATATGGCGCTGTGGGACATTAAAGCCAAAGCCGCAAACATGCCGCTTTACCAACTGTTAGGTGGGGCTTCCCGTGAAGGCGTAATGGTCTATTGTCATACCACCGGTCACAGTATTGATGAAGCACTGGATGATTACGCTCGCCATCAAGAACTGGGATTCAAAGCTATCCGCGTGCAGTGCGGTATTCCCGGTATGAAAACGACTTACGGTATGTCCAAAGGAAAAGGGCTGGCTTATGAACCAGCGACCAAAGGGCAGTGGCCAGAAGAGCAGTTGTGGTCAACGGAAAAATATCTCGACTTTATGCCAAAACTGTTCGACGCAGTGCGCAATAAGTTTGGCTTTAATGAGCATGTACTGCATGACATGCACCATCGTTTAACACCCATTGAGGCGGCACGCTTTGGCAAAAGTATTGAAGATTATCGCCTGTTCTGGATGGAAGATCCGACACCCGCAGAAAACCAGGAGTGCTTCCGCCTCATTCGCCAACATACCGTAACGCCAATTGCGGTGGGTGAAGTCTTTAACAGCATCTGGGACTGCAAACAGCTGATTGAAGAACAACTCATCGACTATATCCGTACAACGCTGACCCACGCTGGCGGCATCACAGGTATGCGCAGAATTGCCGATTTTGCTTCGCTTTACCAGGTACGTACTGGCTCACATGATCCTTCCGATTTGTCGCCAGTCTGCATGGCTGCGGCGTTGCACTTTGACCTGTGGGTGCCGAATTTCGGCGTCCAGGAGTATATGGGCTATTCAGAACAAATGCTTGAAGTCTTCCCGCACAACTGGAGCTTCGATAACGGCTATATGCATCCTGGTGATAAGCCAGGCATTGGCATCGAATTCGATGAAAAGCTGGCGGCAAAATATCCCTACGAACCTGCCTATCTACCAGTCGCACGTCTGGAAGATGGCACGCTATGGAACTGGTAAGGAGTCATACAATAATGAAAAGTATTTTAATTGAAAAACCGAATCAACTGGCGATTATCGAACGTGAAATTCCGACCCCGGCAGTGGGGGAAGTTCGAGTAAAAGTGAAACTCGCGGGAATTTGTGGATCGGATAGTCACATTTATCGCGGTCATAATCCGTTTGCGAAATATCCGCGCGTCATTGGTCACGAATTTTTTGGCGTGATTGATGCCGTAGGTGAAGGTGTGGATAACGCCAGAGTTGGCGAACGTGTTGCGGTAGATCCCGTAGTCAGCTGCGGACATTGTTATCCATGCTCAATGGGTAAACCCAACGTTTGCACAACTTTAGCTGTATTAGGTGTTCACGCTGATGGCGGTTTTAGCGAATATGCAGTCGTTCCGGCGAAGAATGCGTGGAAAATTCCCGATGGGGTGGCTGATCAGTTCGCTGTAATGATCGAACCTTTTACCATTGCGGCGAACGTTACTGGACACGGTCAGCCGACTGAAGATGACACCGTGCTGGTTTATGGTGCCGGCCCGATTGGTCTGACTATCGTTCAGGTATTGAAAGGTGTTTATAACGTTAAAAATGTGATTGTCGCCGATCGTATTGATGAACGACTGGATAAAGCGAAAGAGAGCGAGGCAGACTGGGCGATTAATAACAGCCAGACATCGCTTGGCGAAATATTCGCTGAAAAGGGCATCAAACCAACATTAATTATTGATGCTGCTTGCCATCCTTCCATTTTGAAAGAAGCGGTTATGCTGGCTTCTCCGGCGGCACGAATTGTGTTAATGGGCTTCTCCAGTGAACCGTCTGAAGTCATTCAGCAGGGAATTACCGGCAAGGAACTCTCTATTTTTTCTTCCCGGTTAAATGCCAATAAATTCCCGGTAGTTATCGACTGGTTAAGCAAAGGGTTAATTAATCCTGATAAATTAATTACCCATACATTTGATTATCTGCATGTTGCTGATGCCATTTCATTATTTGAAAAGGATCAAAAGCATTGTTGCAAAGTTTTACTCACGTTTTCTGAATAATACCAATAATAGCGAATAAGCATTACGCATCTTACCTCTTATTTAGAGATAACAATTATGACAATAGATAAACATGAAAGAAGCACTAAGGATTTAGTGAAGGCAGCGGTATCAGGATGGTTAGGTACGGCACTTGAATTTATGGATTTTCAGTTATACTCGCTCGGTGCAGCGTTAGTATTCCATGAAATATTTTTTCCGGAATCGTCAACCGCAATGGCGTTAATTCTGGCAATGGGAACTTACGGTGCTGGTTATGTTGCACGTATTGTCGGAGCATTTATTTTCGGATGGGCGACAGAATAGGGCGTAAAAAAGTGCTCTTTATTACCATCACCATGATGGGGATCTGTACTACCTTAATTGGTGTGTTGCCGACCTATGCGCAGATTGGTGTTTTTGCGCCAATCTTGCTGGTGACGTTGCGTATTATTCAGGGGCTGGGGGCAGGTGCGGAAATTTCCGGTGCCGGTACGATGCTGGCGGAATATGCGCCGAAAGGTAAGCGCGGAATTATCTCCTCATTTGTGGCTATGGGTACTAACTGCGGAACCTTGAGCGCAACGGCAATCTGGGCCTTTATGTTCTTTATTCTTAGTAAAGAAGAACTGCTGGCATGGGGATGGCGTATACCGTTCCTGGCGAGCGTTGTCGTGATGGTCTTTGCTATCTGGTTGCGAATGAACCTGAAAGAAAGCCCGGTTTTTGAGAAGGTTAACGACAGCAACCAACCTACAGCAAAACCTGCACCTGTCGGTAGCATGTTCCAGAGCAAATCCTTCTGGCTGGCAACAGGTCTGCGTTTTGGACAGGCAGGAAACTCAGGTCTGATTCAAACTTTCCTTGCTGGTTATTTAGTGCAAACTTTGCTGTTTAATAAAGCAATTCCCACAGATGCATTAATGATCAGTTCTATTATCGGTTTTATGACGATTCCTTTCCTCGGTTGGTTATCCGATAAAATTGGGCGTCGTATTCCTTATATCATTATGAATACTTCAGCTATTGTCCTGGCGTGGCCAATGCTTTCTATCATTGTAGATAAAAGCTATGCACCGGGCACCATCATGGTTGCTCTCATTGTGATTCACAACTGTGCGGTGTTGGGATTATTTGCCCTGGAAAACATTACCATGGCAGAGATGTTCGGCTGTAAAAACCGCTTTACCCGAATGGCAATATCTAAAGAAATTGGTGGTCTTATCGCTTCAGGGTTTGGTCCTATTCTGGCCGGTATTTTCTGTAACATGACAGGATCCTGGTATCCGATTGCAATAATGATTATGGCTTATTCCGTCATCGGCTTAATTTCCGCGCTGAAAATGCCAGAAGTTAAAGACCGCGATTTGAGTGCGCTGGAAGATGCTGCAGAAGATCAACCGCGCGTTGTAAGAGCTGCGCAACCTTCAACAAGTCTGTAAATCCAGAATCCCTTCTCTTAGTGAGGAGGGATTTTTATTCATATAACAAACCATTCAGCTTGCCATATTTAAATTAAAGGAAACGTCATGGGAAATAATTTGTTATCCGCAAAAGCGACACTCCCTGTTTATGATCGTAATAACCTGACGCCAAAAATTGTTCATTTAGGGTTTGGCGCATTTCATCGCGCGCATCAGGGCGTGTATGCCGATATCCTGGCTGCCCAGCATCACAGCGATTGGGGCTACTATGAAGTGAATCTGATTGGCGGCGAACAGCAAATCGTCGATCTTAAACAGCAAGATAATCTCTATACCGTTGCGGAAATGTCGGCTGATGCGTGGACCGCTCGCGTCGTTGGCGTCGTGAAAAAGGCGCTGCACGTACAAATTGATGGCTTAGAAGCCGTGCTGGCCGCGATGTGTGAACCGCAAATCGCAATTGTCTCTCTGACAATCACCGAAAAAGGGTATTTCCACTCTCCGGCGACCGGACAGTTAATGATGGATCACCCGATGGTAGCTGCCGACTTGCAAAATCCCCACCAGCCGAAAACAGCAACAGGCGTGATTGTCGAGGCGCTGGCTCGCCGTAAAGCCGCAGGATTTCCCGCGTTTACCGTTATGTCATGCGACAACATGCCAGAAAACGGTCACGTTATGCGTGACGTTGTCACTTCATACGCCAGAGCAGTGGATGTAAAACTGGCGCAATGGATAGAGGAAAACGTGACTTTCCCATCGACAATGGTGGATCGCATTGTACCCGCAGTGACGGCGGAAACGCTGGATAAAATCGAACAACTTACCAACGTGCGCGATCCGGCAGGCGTGGCGTGTGAGCCGTTCCGTCAGTGGGTGATTGAAGATAATTTTGTTGCCGGACGCCCGGAATGGGAAAAAGCAGGCGCTGAACTGGTCAGCGATGTGCTGCCTTATGAAGAGATGAAACTGCGTATGCTCAACGGCAGCCACTCCTTCCTGGCTTATCTGGGCTATCTGGCGGGATATCAGCACATTAACGACTGTATGGAAGATGAAAATTATCGTCATGCAGCACATGCCTTGATGTTGCAGGAACAGGCGCCCACGCTGAAAGTACAGGGTGTAGATTTGCAAAATTATGCCGATCGATTGATTGAACGCTACAGCAACCCGGCTTTACGCCACCGAACCTGGCAGATTGCAATGGACGGTAGTCAGAAACTGCCACAGCGGATGTTGGATTCAATTCGCTGGCATCTGGCGCATGACAGCGCGTTCGATCTGTTGGCGCTGGGCGTCGCTGGTTGGATGCGTTATGTTGGTGGTGTTGATGAACAGGGAAATCAGATTGAGATTAGCGATCCGTTACTAGCGGTCATTCAAAAGGCTGTGCAAAGTAGTGCCGAAGGGAAAACGCGTGTGCAGTCGTTGATGGCGATTAAGGCGATATTTGGTGATAATTTGCCGAACAATAACTTGTTTGTTGCAAAGGTGACGGAAGCGTACTTGTCTCTATTAGCGCATGGCGCGAAAGCGACCGTGGCGAAATATATCGAGAGGTAAAAACAGCAATGCCGCCATCGGCGGCATTCACACGCTTAGTTCATGCCGAGACGAATCAGGTCCAGAGGCGCGAGTTTTTCATCACAACCTTCAACAACCACGGTTTTACCGCGACGGATTTGCTCTGCGGTCAGACCTTCAGTGTCAATCGACAGGATCTTGCCAGTGTGACCGGTGCCGCTAACCATAACACGGCTGCCAGTGGTGATTGCGTTACGGTTACGATCGTAGGTCGTCATAGGTGTTTTCTCCTTTCTGATTTACAGTCGAAGCCCACGTAACGGGCGCAATATAAATACTCCTGTCGAGTGAATATTTTTTTGTTTATGATCAAGTTCACATCTTTTTTGATGCTTGCATGAACCAGAAGAAAGGGATGGGCTCTCACCCCGGATGGGATGAGAGGAAATGAATTACTCTTCGCTAAACCAGTCGCTATTTTCCTGGCGGATCAGCTGCACGGATTCACTTATTTCCTGCAAATGCAGAGTCATTGCTTTTTCTACCGCATCACCATCATGTTTTTGTAGAGCAGTAAAAATATCCATATGTTGACGTAACAACATATCAGGTGGCGATACGTGGTCAAAGCTCATATAGCGCACGCGGTCAACAGTTGCTTTCAGGTTTTCAATGGTGTCCCACGCAAGCTGACAGTCGGCAATCTGCGTCAGAATTTGATGGAAGTTATCATCCAGCTCAAAAAAATCATCCAGTTGTTTGCGTTCAATGGCAATACGTTGTTGGTGGAGATTTTGCTCAAGCTGATAGCACTGGCTATCGGTAATCATGCTCGCCGCCCGGCGGGCGACGGCACACTCAATAGCCTGACGAATAAAACTACCGTTGCGTACCTGAGTCATGGAAATTTTATTGACGTAGCTGCCACGCTGCGGGCGAATTTGAATCAGGCCGTTTTCTGCCAGTTTTATGAAGGCTTCACGAACCGGCTGGCGTGACACATTGAAACGAACAGAAACTTCTTTTTCCGACAACGGTGTGCCCGGTGGAATTAGACAATGGACAATGTCGCGGCGAAGAATACGATAAATCTGCTGATTGACAGGTTGTGTGGGATTAAGTTGCGTTTCGACGGTCATTCGTTCTTGCTTGTGAGTGGGTTAACTCAGTGAGTCTACCACTTTTTTGTGACAAGCAATAACCCGGCGGTTAAGCCGGGTATAAAAATTAATGGCGATGGACATTCAGTCCGGCATAGCTTTGGGTAACCGGCATCATTTCCAGTGTGTTGATGTTGACGTGAGCAGGGAGTGTAGCAACCCACCAGACTGCTTCGCTGACATCTTCTGGCGTCAGCGCAACGGTGTTTTGATAGGTTTTTTCCGCTTTATCGTCGTCACCTTTAAAGCGAACATTGGAAAACTCGGTGCCACCCACCAGCCCCGGTTCGATGTCGGTGACACGTACTGCCGTACCATGCAGATCAGTGCGCAGATTCAGGCTGAACTGACGAACAAACGCTTTTGTCGCGCCATAAACGTTACCACCAGCATACGGCCAGCTACCCGCCGTTGAGCCAATGTTAATAATATGACCATGATTACGCTCGACCATGCCAGGCAGGACAGCGCGGGTCATATACACCAGGCCTTTATTGTTGGTATCAATCATAGTTTCCCAGTCTTCAACGCTGGCTTTATGTGCAGGTTCCATACCCAGCGCCAGTCCAGCATTGTTTACCAGAATATCGATATTACGCCACTCGGCAGGAAGCGAAGTCAGCATCTCTTCAATGGCGGCGCGGTTGCGAACGTCCAGTTGGGCGATATACAAATTATCTCCCAGTTCGTCTTTTAACTCCTGCAACCGTTCCTGGCGACGGCCAGTGGCGATAACTTTATGCCCTTGTTGAATAAAACGACGTGTAATGCATTCACCAAAACCTGCCGTTGCTCCAGTTACTAAAACGATCATCTCACTGTTCCTCAACGATTTTGTGTGTCAATAACATAGCACGTGATGCTTAAGAGCGGGTAATACTGGTTTGCAAGATTGCACTCCGTTATCAGTAAGCCTACGCTATGGAACACCTCGTTTTCAGGAGTAGAAAATGTCAACGACGAATCCTTTCCTTACGCAGAGTACTCTGCCGTATATGGCTCCTCATTTTGATCAGATTGAAAATCAACACTATCGCCCGGCATTCGATGAGGGGATGCGGCAAAAGCGGATTGAGATAGAGGCGATAGCTTTAAACCCGCAGACGCCCGATTTTACTAACACTATTCTGGCCCTCGAAAAGAGCGGGGAGTTACTCACTCGCGTTACCAGCGTCTTCTTTGCCATGACCTCGGCGCATACTAATGATGAATTACAGCGTCTCGATGAACAGTTCTCGGCGGAACTGGCGGAATTGGCTAATGATATCTACCTGAATGGCGAATTATTCGCGCGGGTAGATGCTGTCTGGCAGCGGCGTGAAACGCTGGGCCTTGATAGTGAATCTGTTCGTTTGGTAGAAGTTATTCATCAGCGTTTTGTTCTTGCCGGTGCCAAACTTGAAGATGCCGATAAAGAAAAATTAAAAGTGCTGAACACAGAAGCCGCTACCCTGACCAGTCAGTTTAACCAGCGGTTATTAGCCGCGAACAAATCCGGAGGGCTGGTGGTTGACGATGTTTCGCAACTGGCAGGCATGAGTGAGCAAGAAATTGCGCTGGCGGCAGAGGCGGCTCGCGAGAAAGGTCTGGAAAACAAATGGCTCATCCCATTGCTGAATACCACGCAACAACCGGCGCTTGCGGAGCTACGCGATCGCTCTACACGTGAAAAACTGTTCACTGCGGGCTGGACGCGAGCGGAAAAAAATGATGCCAATGATACCCGTGCTATCATTCAACGTCTGGTGGAGATCCGCGCGCAGCAGGCGAAACTGCTTGGTTTCCCTCATTATGCCGCATGGAAAATCGCCGATCAGATGGCAAAAACGCCAGAAGCAGCACTCAACTTTATGCGGGAAATTGTTCCGGCGGCGCGTCAACGTGCGAGCGATGAATTAGCGTCTATACAGGCGGTTATCGATAATCAGCAGGGTGAGTTCAGTGCCCAGCCGTGGGACTGGGCATTTTATGCTGAACAGGTGCGGCGGGAGAAATTCTGTCTTGATGAAGCGCAGCTCAAACCTTATTTCGAATTAAACACAGTGTTGAATGAAGGTGTATTCTGGACTGCGAATCAGCTCTTCGGTATTAAGTTTGTCGAACGTTTTGATATTCCTGTTTACCATCCTGATGTCCGCGTATGGGAAATTTTTGATCATAATGGCGTGGGGCTGGCGTTATTTTACGGTGATTTCTTCGCCCGTGACTCAAAAAGCGGCGGCGCATGGATGGGGAATTTTGTAGAACAATCTACGCTTAATGAAACACGCCCGGTAATCTATAACGTTTGTAATTATCAGAAACCGGCGGCAGACGAACCCGCATTGTTGCTGTGGGACGATGTTATTACATTATTCCATGAGTTTGGGCATACGTTGCACGGTCTGTTTGCCTGCCAGCGTTATGCCACGCTTTCTGGCACCAATACACCACGCGATTTTGTCGAATTTCCTTCGCAAATCAACGAGCATTGGGCAATGCATCCGCAGGTATTCGCGCGCTACGCCCGGCATTATCAGAGCGGGAAAGCAATGCCGGAAGAGTTACAACAAAAAATGCGTAATGCCAGCCTGTTCAATAAAGGTTATGAGATGAGCGAATTGCTTAGCGCCGCACTTCTTGATATGCGCTGGCACTGTCTGCAAGAGCATGAAGCGATGCAGGATGTGAATGATTTCGAACTGCGGGCGCTGGTGGCGGAAAATATGAATCTTCCCGCCATACCGCCACGTTATCGCAGCAGTTATTTTGCCCACATTTTTGGTGGCGGATATGCGGCGGGATATTACGCCTATTTGTGGACGCAAATGCTGGCAGACGACGGTTATCAATGGTTTGTCGAGCAGGGCGGCTTAACGCGTGAGAATGGGCAACGTTTTCGCGAGGCGATTCTTTCCAGAGGCAACAGCGAAGATTTAGAACGTTTGTATCGTCAATGGCGCGGTAAGGCACCACAGATTGCGCCGATGTTGCAACATCGTGGACTGAACGTCTAATTTTCTGTAAATATAGCTGGTCTGGCGTAAAGCCAGGCCAGAAAGTCATTCCAGTAATTTCAAAAGCTGCGCCAGTGCAAATCGAACCGCCAATGCTAATACTGTTTCGCAATCACCATCAAAATGCATAACCGCAGTATGCGTATTTCCTTTTATATTCCATGCGAACCAGACTGTGCCTGCGGGCGTACCATCCTGCCCACCTTCAGGCCCACCGTAGCCGGTAATGGCAATACTAATATCGACATCTGCGCGCTCTTTGGCGCCAGTTGCCATTTCTGCCGCTATCTTCTCGCTCACCGCCGTATATTTCTCAAGAGATTGCTGACTGACGCCAAGGATTTTCATTTTGGCTTGATCGGTAAAAGTGACAAAGCCTGCGCCGTAAAACTTTGGTGTGTCTTCAGCAGCACACAGCGCGCAAGCCAACTTACCGCCAGTGCATGATTCGGAGGTAGTTAAGCGTAATTGATCAGCGATAAGTCTTTGGCTCAACGCGGATGTCAGGTTTTCAATAGTATCGCTATCTGCAAGTTGTACAATTTTATTGCTATTAATGTTCATCGTTGTTTGTCCACGTTATTAGCTGCAAAGGTGATTTGCCTTTTTGGTATGTTCTTTCACTATAATAAAAATCAGATTTATAAATCCGATTATTCTGAAAATATATTTAAGACTTAAACACAGCTTTCATTAATCTTTTTATTGTCTTTTTTGAGTTAAATTTGCAGCAAATTTTGTTGCTAGCTGACTGATTTTAATTGTTTTATAACAATCAGTACGATTCTTATTTGTCAATTATAAAAATAGCAACCAGACTTAATAAGTCAAACCAAACGCAATTAAGGAGTTAGTATGAAATTTCAGGCCATTGTATTAGCAGGTTTTCTTGTCATGCCTTATGCGTTGGCAGATGATCAGGGAGGTTTAAAACAGGATGCTGCGCCTCCACCGCCACATGCAATAGAAGACGGCTATCGCGGAACTGATGATGCAAAAAAAATGACCGTTGATTTTGCGAAAACTATGCATGATGGTGCCTCAGTTTCATTACGTGGTAATTTGATTTCCCACAAGGGTGAAGACCGTTACGTTTTTCGTGATAAGAGCGGTGAGATTAATGTTGTTATTCCTGCTGCCGTCTTTGATGGACGACAAGTTCAGCCTGACCAGATGATCAACATTAGCGGGAGTCTGGATAAGAAAAGCACTCCAGCCGTCGTTCGGGTCACACATCTGCAGAAATAGTCACAAAAATAAATGCGTCTGATGGCCCAATCAATAGGGGCATCAGGCTTTACTGTTTATGTTATTTGCCTCTGTTTTATGGTGCAAGGAAGGGATAATTTACAGTATTAAACACTTTTTTATCTGCTTATTTTGTTTTAAATCAGAATGTTATCTTTAACGTCGTCTCAGATTAGGATTTCTATTAAAATATTGACGTAATTTTTCTTTTCTCTCGGTAGAATAGCGCGCACAAGGAACTGTGAAAAAGGAGTGGCAATGATCAAGAAGACAACGGAAATCGATGCCATCTTGCTAAATCTCAATAAGGCTATCGATGCCCATTATCAGTGGCTGGTGAGTATGTTTCACAGCGTGGTCGCGAGAGATGCCAGTAAGCCAGAAATTACGGATAACCATTCTTATGGACTGTGCCAGTTTGGTCGCTGGATTGATCATCTGGGGCCACTCGATAACGATGAATTACCTTACGTTCGGCTAATGGATTCTGCCCATCAACATATGCATAACTGTGGTCGGGAATTAATGTTGGCAATTGTCGAAAATCGCTGGCAGGACGCTCATTTTGACGAATTTCAGGAAGGGTTACTTTCTTTTACTGCAGCATTAACAGATTACAAAATTTATTTGCTGACAATTCGTAGCAATATGGATGTTCTGACTGGATTACCTGGTCGTCGGGTTCTTGATGAATCCTTTGATCATCAATTACGTAATGCTGAGCCACTGAATCTCTATTTAATGCTGCTGGATATAGACCGATTTAAATTGGTTAATGATACCTACGGGCATTTAATCGGTGATGTGGTATTACGAACCCTGGCAACTTACTTATCTGCCTGGACGCGTGATTACGAAACGGTTTATCGCTATGGTGGCGAAGAATTTATCATCATTGTCAAAGCTGCTAATGATGAAGATGCATGTCGTGCCGGAGTACGTATTTGCCAGCGAGTCGATACCCATGCAATCGCATATTCTGAAGGGCATATCAACATAACCGTGACCGCAGGTGTGAGCCGCGCATTTCCTGAAGAACCGCTGGATGTGGTCATCGGAAGAGCAGACCGGGCAATGTATGAGGGTAAGCAAACTGGAAGAAATCGCTGCATGTTTATTGACGAACAAAACGTGATTACCCGAGTTTAAGCACCGTTTAACATTCATTGAGAAAAATAATGCTACTGTGTCAATGATCCGTTACCAGTGCAGAGAAAAGCCTGTTAGCGCAAAAGTAAAAACACAAATCTATCCATGCAAGCATTCACCGCCAGTTTACTGGCGGTTTTTTTCGCCGTCAGAAAAATCAGGCCCCTTGTACACAATTGTAACAAGGGGCCGGTTAGGTGAGGGATTATCTCCGTTCATTAGTCATCCCATTTGTGGCTGAAATACGCGGCCAGAAAGCCAGAAAATAAAATTATTCCCAGTACAGCTATAAAAACATTCATATTACCCAGCATTATTTGCCTCCGTTTATGGTGTGGTGTGTTTCCTCTCTTACCTTAATTTTCATCTCAATGAGAAAGATATTAGCAGAGGTAACCTAAACGAAGGCTGAATTAGAGGGTTAATGTGATGAGGAACGGCTGTTTTTCCGATATTGTGAAGGGGATAATAAAAAACGCTGGTGAAAATGATGACGCAGTAAAGATGAATTACCAAACCCCGTCAGATCTGCAATTTTATCGATGCTAAACGACGAATTTTGCAGATAATCTTCCACTCGTATTAATCGCTCATTGAGAAGCCAGCGGGCGGGTGTCATACCCGTTAAGGCGACAAAGCGTCTTAAAAAAGTACGTTGACTCATATTCACTCGTCCGGCGAGAGAGGCAACGGTATGCGTTTGTGCCAGATTTTGCTGTAAAAAGTCGAATAATGCGCCTAACGTATGGCTTTCACGCGGCGCAGCCATCGGGCGTGTCAGGTTTTGTGGTTGCTCACCGTGGCGATGAGGCTGAATGACCAGCCGCCGGGCGACATTATTAGCAATTTCGTGACCATAATCTTTGCGCACGATATGTAAGCACAGATCGATCCCCGCTGCGCTTCCGGCGGAGGTCATCACTTGTCCTTCATCCTGATATAACACATTGTCACTTACGTGAATTGAAGGGTAACGATGCTGGAGTTGTTCCGTGTAGCGCCAGTGGGTGGTTGCTTTTCGCTGGTGAAGAAGGCCAGTGGCGGCAAGGACAAATACGCCCGAGCATATCGAAACCAGGCGAGTACCGCGTTGATGTGCTTCGCGCAACGCCTGGCATAGCATTTCTGGTACTGTTGCATCTATACCGCGCCAGCCTGGAATAATAATCATATCGGCTTCAGTCAGTAGCTCCAGCCCGCCATCCGCAACTACGTGGATCCCGCCAGTAGCTTGCAGCGCACCGGGTTCTACCGCAGCAACAGCAAACCGATACCAGTTATCGCCCAGTTCCGGTCGCGGCAGGCCGAAGATTTCAACGGCTACACCAAATTCGAAAGTGCATAGTCCGTCATAAGCCAATACAACAACCAGCGGGCGCTGCAATGTTGGCATCATTTTACTCTTTTCTGGCATATCGTGAGGCAGTCAGTGAAAGGTTGATTGGTTACATTATTGTTAACACAACAACCCAAAAGGAAAAAGCAATATGCGTTATGTCACTGAATTTACCGCAGCGAAACCGGACGTTGCCGAAGCGCATTTTCTCATGCGTTTGAGTGTTGAAACGGATTGCGCCGATGTTCATGACTCGCTGGCCTACATTGGCGATGATTTCGTTTTGCTGCATGTGGTCGGACGTGAAGAGGATTTCGCTCATCGGCATATCCCAGGCGCAATTCATCTGCCCCATAAGCAAATGACCGAAGAGAGAATGGCTCAATGGCCGGAAGATACTCTGTTTGTGGTGTATTGCGCGGGGCCACATTGTAACGGCGCAGACCGCGCGGCACTCAAACTGGCTCGGTTAGGAAGGCCAGTTAAAATCATGATCGGCGGGGTAACCGGCTGGGAAGATGAAGGCTACGCCTTTGCAACAGGAAAATAATGAGTCAAGCCGTGCCGTTAAGGCACGGCAGAGAGTCAACAAAGAACCGGCTGCCCCCAGGGTCTTGCGTGAATGCCTTTTAACATCAGCACCCATGCAGCAATGATCGCCAACGCTAAGATGACAAACAGCGAGGACGGCGGCAGGCGGGTGAGCACGACGCCACTCACTAATGGGTTAATCGCTGCACCAAGCCAGCCTAAAGACTGGGCGGAAAAATAGCTGGCTTTCATCCCTGGCGGTGCAATATGGTCAATCAACATATATTCACCAGGGGCATAAATGATTTCGCCAAGAGTAAACACGGCGGCTGAAATTCCCCAAAGTAGCAGGCTGTTGCCCGAAAAGATAAACCCGACCAGACCGATGACAAAGCAGAGAGTGCCGACCGTCATTAGCGCGCGGATATTGATCGGATTAATGCGCCGGCCCACGGAATATTGCAACGTAACTACCATCGCAGCATTAACCGGAAGAACAACCGCGACCACCTTTTCGGCAAAATCACCATCAGCAATCACCATCACGTATTGTGAAATGCACGAGGCAAACGCTCCGCTCACGAAAGAGGCCAGAAAGGCTGAGCAGGTGAACCACAGCAGAGCTTTATCCTGTAACAAAACCTTTGGAGACCAGACGCTGCCTGTCTCTGTGGCGATGATTTTCTCGCTGCGTTTCACCCAAATTTGAATGAAAAGCACAGGAAACGCAGAACAGATGGCTGCCAGCCAAAAGGGCAGATTGATACTTTGCATCACCAACAGCGTGCCGAGCGGTGGGCCGATGGTCCAGCCAATGTTGAGCATGGTGTAGTTGATCGAGAAGATCTTCGTTTTACTGGCGGAGGAAAGATTATCGGCAAACCAGGCCTTCAACACGGTAGCAAAAACGGAATACGCGCAGTTGATGAGCGCGAAGAACAGCACCACCAGCGTCACGTTGTCCACCAGGGGAATGGCGATAAAGCCGCTGGCGAAGGCGGTAATTGCCAGTAACATATAACGCTTCTTGTCAAACTTATCCGCCAGAATGCCAAATCCGAGGCTGAAAACGACGCCGATAGTGAGCGCAATTGTCATCGCATAACCAATCAAATCGACACCCAGACCGTACTGGCGACTCAAATAAATAGTCATAAACGGCAGCGTAGCGCCGCGTCCGATGGTTAATAACAACGACGAGGCAAGAAGGGCGCTGGTAGAGCGTCGCAGAGATAAGTTCATTTGGCTGTCCGGCAGTGCGTTTCGTTATGTTTTGTTTTAGAGATGTAAAGAAATAGCATGGCAAAAATCCGAAGTATAGCGACTTATTTGCGCATTAATGCCGTCGTAAACGGTGACTAACGAATCAACTGTTAAAAAAAAGTAAATTCCGCTAAGTTGATTGCTTACAAAAGATGAAAATTCAGGGGCGGTAGAATGTCGCGAAAAGATGGGTTGTTGGCGCTACTGGTAGTGGTTGTGTGGGGGCTTAATTTTGTGGTCATCAAAGTGGGGCTTCATAATATGCCACCGCTGATGTTGGCCGGTTTGCGCTTTATGCTGGTGGCCTTCCCGGCAATCTTTTTTATCGCACGACCGAAAGTACCGCTGAATTTGCTGCTGGGGTATGGTTTAACCATCAGTTTTGCGCAGTTTGCCTTTCTCTTCTGCGCCATTAACTTCGGTATGCCAGCAGGTCTGGCCTCGCTGGTTTTACAGGCACAGGCGTTTTTTACGATTGTCCTCGGCGCGTTTACTTTCGGTGAACGACTACATGGCAAGCAACTGGCGGGGATCGCCTTAGCGATATTTGGCGTGCTGGTGTTGATTGAAGGTAGCCTGAACGGTCAGCATGTGGCGATGCTCGGTTTTATGCTGACCCTGGCGGCAGCATTTAGCTGGGCGTGTGGCAACATCTTCAATAAAAAGATCATGTCGCACTCATCGCGCCCGGCAGTGATGTCGCTGGTAGTGTGGAGCGCATTGATCCCGATTCTCCCGTTCTTTGTCGCCTCGCTCATTCTCGATGGTTCCGCAACAATGATTCACAGCCTGGTCACTATCGACGTGACCACCATTTTGTCTCTGATGTATCTGGCGTTTGTGGCGACGATTGTCGGCTATGGGCTCTGGGGTACGCTGCTTGGGCGTTATGAAACCTGGCGCGTGGCACCGTTATCGTTACTTGTCCCGGTAGTCGGTCTGGCAAGTGCGGCGTTCTTGTTAGATGAACGATTAACGGGTCTGCAATTTTTCGGTGCGGTGCTGATAATGGGCGGGCTGTATATCAATGTGTTTGGTTTGCGGTGGCGTAAAGCGGTGAAGGTGAGAAGTTAATAAGCCCCGATATGTCGGGGCCAGAATTAACTACATGGCGTGTTGATTATAATAGGGCACGCCCAGCGCATCCGACTTATCACTGCCTGTCCCCATGTGATTTAAATCGAATGGTGGTTGTTCCTGCGATGGGGGAACAATCACTTCATCACCACAGGGAATAACCGTCGGCTGCGTGGTTTGTTCCGCAAAGCCTTGCGCAGAAAAGACAATAAGCGCGGTTATCATTGCGGATAAAAGTGGTTTCATGATTGCCTCAGTGACGTTGTCACGTTTAAACTAGCTATTGTAATGATTTAATGGATGTAAAAAGCGCGATTCGCCCTGAATATTAGCCATCCGGTATTTATGCGGCGGAACATCAAAGTAGTTTTTGAAGGTTCGGGTCAGCGTTTGCTGGGACTCGAAACCATAACGTTCTGCCAGATAGAGTATCGGCTCGTTGCTTTCTTTCAGCTTTTGCGCGATTTCTGTCATCTTACGGCTGCGGATATATTGACCTAATGAATGGCCGGTTTCTTTTTTAAACATCCGTTGCAGGTGCCATTTGGAGTAACCCGAACGCTCTGACACTTTCTCCAGTGACAGTGGCGATTCCAGGTTGTCCTCGATCCAGTCCAAAATGCTATGAATGGTAATAGCGTCAGTGTTGCGTCTGGACATCGTCATACCTCTTTTTTTGTTTACGGCAGGACTTTCTTAAGCAAATGCTCAAGCGTTGCCACTTCGTCCGCCGTCAGGTTTTTTGTTAATTCTTGATGCAGATCCTGGCCAACTAATTGATGGCATTGTTCACATATTGCTGCGCCGCTGGCGGTGAGTTTTACCAGCACGCCGCGCTTGTCATTCGGGTTTGGCAACCGTTCCACCCAGCCTTTACAGACCAGGCGATCCAGCATACGGGTCAGTGCCCCCAGGTCGACCGACAACACTTTTTTCAGTTCAACCGGCGTAATGCACGCTGCGCAGCGGATAGAGCAGAGCACCTTAAACTGTGCCGCAGTGATATCCAGCGGAGACAGATAATCGTTAAGCAGACGGTCTTTCTTCTGATTAACCATATAGATTAAGCGACCCAAGGGGATGATTTCATTGAACAGGTCGCTGGTACTTTTCACATTGGTTGCCCTGGCAAGTAATTAGTTGCAGGGGATAATATTGCCCAGGCAAGTATAAGTCAAATGAATGAATTGTCTGATGCCACGTTTTGCTAAATCGGTTCAAGTTTTGGTCAGTGCTATGCAAGATTAGTTAAAGAGTGAAACTTTCTCTTTGTTTTCCCTTTATACTTTTCGCTGATGACTCAGACACACAGGATAACAACCACCAATGTTAGATTTGTTTAAAGCAATTAGTCTGGGGCTGGTGGTGTTGCTGCCGTTAGCCAACCCATTAACGACAGTCGCGTTATTTCTTGGCCTGGCGGGCAACATGAACAGCGCCGAACGTAACCGCCAGTCGTTGATGGCCTCGGTATACGTATTTGCCATCATGATGGTGGCGTATTACGCCGGGCAACTGGTGATGGATACGTTCGGCATTTCGATTCCCGGTCTACGTATTGCTGGGGGGTTAATTGTTGCATTTATCGGTTTCCGTATGCTCTTTCCCCAGCAAAAGGCAACGGATTCACCGGAAGCAAAAAGCAAATCGGAAGAGCTGGAAGATGAACCCAGCGCCAATATTGCTTTTGTGCCACTGGCAATGCCAAGTACCGCCGGACCGGGAACCATTGCGATGATCATTAGCTCGGCGTCAACGGTGCGTCAGAGTTCAACCTTCGCGGACTGGGTGCTGATGGTTGCGCCGCCGCTGATCTTTTTCCTGGTGGCGGTCATTTTGTGGGGAAGTCTACGTAGCTCTGGTGCCATTATGCGGCTGGTGGGGAAAGGGGGAATTGAAGCGATCTCCCGCCTGATGGGCTTCTTGCTGGTTTGTATGGGCGTGCAATTTATTATTAACGGCATCCTGGAAATTATTAAAACTTACCATTAAAAAAGACCCAAATGGGTCTGAGCAGATGACAAACGCAACATTGCCTATGCGCTACGTTTATCAGGCCTACGTAATCTCTGCAATGTATTGAGTTGTAGGCCGGATAAGGCGTTCCCGCCGCATCCGGCATAAACAAAGCGCACGTTGTCAATAATCTGAAAGGCTCGTTCGTGCATGGAAGCTATTGTGTCTGTTCTTCAAGTGCCACAGGCCAGCGGCGGAATATGACGATTGACCATATCAACGCGGCGAGAGCCGGAACTGCACCCACATAACCAATCATCGACATCGACCAGTGTAGACTTACCTGATTACCCACCAGCGCCCCGGCGCCAATACCAATATTAAATATCCCGGAAAAGAGCGCCATCGCAACGTCGGTGGCATCTGGTGCCAGCGCCAGTACTTTAACCTGCATCCCAAGTCCGATGATCATCATCGCGATCCCCCAGAAAATGCTCAGCACGCCGAGGTGTATCTCGCTACTTGCCGAAGGCAACAGTAGTGCCAGGCACACCAGCAATAGCGCAATCGCCGCACTGACCAGCACAGATGCGTGCTGATTACCCAGCTTACCGAAAATGACGCTACCAATGATGCCCGCACCACCGAGCATCAACAGCAATGCTGTGGCAAAGTTGGCGCTGAACCCCGCAACGTTTTGCACAAAAGGTTCAATATAGCTGTATGCCGTGTAATGGGCGGTGACCACGACTACCGTCAGCAAATAAATGCTCATCAATGCCGGGCGACGAAACAGCAGCGGAAGACTTTTTAACGAACCAGAGTGCTCACTGGGCAGCAATGGAAGTAATTTGATCAGGCACAAAAGGGTGATAAGCGCCCCGATACCAATCGCGAAGAAGGTTGTTCGCCAGCCGAAATACTGCCCCACAATGCGCCCGATAGGTAAACCTAATACCATCGCCAGTGCTGTGCCGGTGGCAATTAAACTCAATGCCTGCGCTCGCTTTCCGGCTGGCGCCATACGGATTGCCAGAGACGCCGTAATCGACCAGAAAATAGCATGGGCGAAAGCCACACCAATGCGACTGATTACCAGAACGGTAAAGCTCCACGATAAAAACGACAGTATGTGGCTGGCGATAAACACCACAAACAGACAGATCAGCAATTTGCGGCGTTCGACCTGACTGGTCATTAGCATAAAAGGCAGTGACATTAGCGCCACTACCCACGCATAAATGGTCAACATGATACCGACCTGTGCGGTTTGCATATGAAAGCTTTGCGCAATATCAGAAAGCAAACCTACAGGCACAAATTCGGTGGTATTGAAGATGAAGGCGGCAACGGCCAGCGTAACGACCCGTAGCCACGCCACTTTGCGGGAAACCATATTTGTTGTCATAACCGATTATCGGATGAGTTGCGAAAAGGTAATGAAATGATCTTAAAACGGTTAATGATCTGAATACAACGGTTTTGTGATCTATGTCGCGTTTCGCCGATTCATGTCATGCTGTATCAACGGCAGCGTGAGTAGCCGGTACAACATTTAGTCTGGTACATCCAGCAGTTCAATAAACGCCTCAAGCGGGCGCGTTTTCGCACCGCGACGCCAGACCAGCCAGGTTGTTAACCAACGCCATTGCTCAGCCAACGGCCATGCTTCAACCTGGTGATGCCCCGGCATACTTTCCAGCATAGAACGAGGGATAAGCGCAATGCCCGCACCCGCGACCACACAGGCCAGCATCCCGTGATACGACTCCATCTCATGAATAGTCCCCGGTGCGGCACCGTCAGCATGAAACCAGCTCTCAAAATGACGGCGATACGAACAATTGGCGCGAAAGGCATAGATGTTGTAACCATTAACCTGACTGGCACGGGTAACTGGCACATGTCCTTGCGGCGTGACGATCATCAGCTCCTCACGATACACCGGTATCCCGTCGATGGCGGTATGGTTAATCGGCCCATCAATAAATGCCGCATTCAGCTTTCCTTCCAGTACGCCGTCCAGCATCGTGCCGGAAGGGCCGGTGGAAAGTGAAAACTGAATTTTGGGGTAACGACGGTTAAATTCTGCCAGCGTTGCCGGAATACGCACTGCGGCGGTGCTTTCCAGCGATCCGAGAGAAAACAGACCTTGCGGCTCATCGCCAGCCACGACATTTCTCGCCTCATCCACCAGCGCGAGAATTTGTTGGCTGTAGCGTAAAAAGTTATGCCCGGCGGGAGAGAGACGTAAACGCTGATTTTCGCGGATAAACAGCTCAACACCGAGCTCTGTTTCCAGTTGACGTATACGAGTCGTGAGATTCGACGGCACACGATGTACTTTAGCCGCAGCCTGGGTAATGCTGCCTGCCTCGGCAACTGCGTTGAACATCTCCAATTGAGTCAGATCCATAGCATTCTCGATTTGTGAATAAGTGGCTTAATATTATTCATTTTCAAACAAGAGTAAATCTACGTATCTTCAAACCATAACTCATAAAGGAGATACCCCAATGACCATCACTCCGGCGACCCATGCCATTTCGATAAATCCAGCTAACGGTGAACAACTGTCTTCACTGCCCTGGACAGGCGCTGACGATATTGAAAACGCTCTTCAGCTTGCAGTGGAAGGTTTTCGCGGCTGGCGCGAGACAAGCGTAGATTACCGGGCGGAAAAACTGCGAGATATCGGTAAAGCTCTGCGTACTCGCAGCGAAGAGATAGCGCAAATGATCACCCGCGAAATGGGTAAACCCATCAAGCAGGCACGTGCCGAAGTGGTGAAATCGGCGAATTTGTGTGACTGGTATGCAGAACATGGCCCGTCAATGCTGAAAGCAGAGCCAACGCTGGTTGAGAATCAGCAGGCGGTTATTGAGTATCGACCAATGGGGACGATTCTGGCAGTTATGCCGTGGAACTTTCCTTTATGGCAAGTGATGCGCGGCGCTGTTCCCATCATTCTTGCAGGTAACGGCTACTTACTTAAGCACGCGCCGAATGTGACGGGCTGTGCTCAGCTCATTGCCCTGGTGTTTAAAGACGCGGGTATCCCTCAGGGCGTATATGGCTGGCTAAATGCCGATAACGATGGTGTCAGTCAGATGATTAAAGATCCACGTATTGCGGCAGTCACCGTGACCGGGAGTGTTCGTGCGGGAGCAGCTATTGGTGCACAGGCTGGTGCGGCACTGAAAAAATGCGTACTGGAGCTGGGCGGTTCAGATCCGTTTATTGTGCTTAACGATGCCGATCTGGAACTGGCGGTTAAAGCGGCGGTTGCCGGGCGTTACCAGAATACCGGACAGGTTTGCGCGGCGGCAAAACGCTTTATCATCGAAGAGGGGATTGCTTCGGCATTTACCGAACGTTTTGTAGCGGCTGCGGCAGCGTTGAAAATGGGCGATCCCCGTGACGAAGAGAACGATCTTGGTCCGATGGCACGTTTTGACTTGCGTGATGAGTTGCATCATCAGGTGGAAAAAACTCTGGCGCAGGGCGCACGTTTGTTACTGGGCGGGGAAAAGATGGCTGGGGCAGGTAACTGCTATCCGCCAACGGTTCTGGCAAATGTCACCCCAGAAATGACCGCATTTCGTGAAGAAATGTTTGGCCCCGTTGCGGCAATCACCGTAGCGAGAGATGCAGAACATGCGCTGGAACTGGCGAATGACAGTGAGTTCGGCCTTTCAGCGACGATCTTTACCGCTGACGAAACACGAGCCAGACAGATGGCGGTACGTCTGGAATGCGGCGGCGTGTTTATCAATGGTTTCTGCGCCAGCGACGCACGGGTCGCTTTTGGCGGTGTGAAGAAGAGCGGTTTTGGGCGTGAACTTTCTCATTTCGGCTTACATGAGTTCTGTAATATCCAGACGGTGTGGAAAGACCGGATCTGACGTCACATATTTAGCTCTGTTATACTCGCAGGTCTTTTCAGACCTGCGAGCAAGGAGCAGAGAGTGGCAGTCGCCATGGATAATGCAATTTTAGAAAATATCTTGCGGCAAGTACGTCCGCTAATTGGTCAGGGTAAAGTCGCTGATTATATTCCGGCACTGGCAACCGTCGATGGTTCCCGTCTGGGGATTGCTATCTGTACCGTTGATGGGCAGCTTTTCCAGGCCGGAGACGCGCAAGAACGATTTTCTATTCAGTCTATTTCCAAAGTGCTCAGTCTCGTTGTTGCTATGCGTCATTACTCCGAAGAAGAAATCTGGCAACGCGTCGGCAAAGATCCGTCGGGATCTCCGTTCAATTCCTTAGTCCAACTGGAAATGGAGCAGGGCATTCCGCGTAATCCGTTTATTAATGCCGGTGCGCTGGTGGTCTGCGATATGTTGCAAGGGCGATTAAGCGCACCACGGCAACGTATGCTGGAAGTCGTGCGCGGCTTAAGCGGCGTGTCTGATATTGCCTACGATACGGTGGTTGCCCGTTCCGAGTTTGAACATTCCGCGCGAAATGCGGCTATTGCCTGGCTGATGAAGTCGTTTGGCAATTTCCATCATGATGTGACAACCGTTCTGCAAAACTACTTTCATTACTGTGCACTGAAAATGAGCTGCGTTGAGCTGGCGCGGACGTTTGTTTTTCTGGCAAATCAGGGAAAGGCTATTCATATCGATGAGCCCGTAGTGACGCCGATGCAGGCGCGGCAAATTAACGCGTTGATGGCAACGAGCGGAATGTACCAGAACGCGGGGGAGTTTGCCTGGCGGGTAGGCCTTCCGGCGAAATCTGGCGTTGGCGGCGGTATTGTTGCGATCGTCCCGCATGAAATGGCTATCGCGGTATGGAGCCCGGAACTGGATGATGCAGGTAACTCGCTTGCCGGTATCGCAGTACTTGAACAATTAACGAAACAGTTAGGACGCTCGGTTTATTAATGCAGTCACTTGATCCACTCTTCGCGCGTTTAGCCCGTTCAAAATTTCGCTCTCGCTTTCGTCTGGGCGTCAAGGAGCGTCAGTATTGTCTGGAGAAGGGCGCGCCGGTTATTGAACAACATGCGGCAGATTTTGTCGCTAAGCGTCTTGCGCCGGCATTACCGGCGAACGACGGGAAGCAAACCCCCATGCGCGGGCATCCGGTGTTTATCGCTCAACACGCCACCGCGACCTGCTGCCGTGGCTGTCTGGCTAAGTGGCATAACATTCCGCAGGGTGTTTCGTTAAGTGAGGAACAACAACGTTATATCGTGACGGTTATCTATCACTGGCTGGTTATTCAGATGAATCAGCCATAAGAATGGTGGTAAAAGCCAAAAGATCATCTGATTGATATCTTTCTTTGTCGCCGCTGTCAGCGAACATGCTATCCTTTATGAGAATTTACTTATTGCGTTGAGATAATTGCCACTCGCAATTGTATGGACAGATAATTAATGCATGTACACCCCATATCCACTTTCCGTTTGTTCCAGGAAGGTCATCTACTACGTAATAGCATTGCAATTTTTGCGCTAACGACGCTGTTCTATTTTATAGGTGCAGAGCTACGCCTGGTTCACGAACTTTCTCTTTTCTGGCCGCTGAATGGCGTGATGGCTGGGGTATTTGCCCGCTACGTCTGGCTTAATCGTCTGCATTACTATGCCATCTGTTACGTGGCAATGCTGGTTTATGATGCCATGACCACCGAATGGGGGCTGGTTTCACTGGTTATCAATTTATCCAATATGATGTTTATCGTAACTGTCGCCCTACTGGTTATGCGGGATAAGCGTCTGGGGAAAAATAAGTACGAGCCAGTAAGCGCATTACGGTTATTTAATTATTGTCTGATTGCCGCTTTATTATGTGCCATCGTCGGGGCGATTGGTTCGGTTAGTATTGATAGCCTGGATTTCTGGCCTTTGCTTGCTGACTGGTTTAGTGAACAATTCTCAACAGGCGTGTTGATTGTGCCTTGTATGCTGACGCTGGCAATTCCTGGGGTATTGCCGCGCTTTAAAGCAGAGCAGATGATGCCAGCCATTGCGCTTATTGTGTCGGTTATTGCCTCGGTCGTCATTGGCGGAGCGGGGAGTCTGGCGTTCCCGCTGCCTGCATTAATCTGGTGTGCAGTGCGCTATACGCCACAGGTGACGTGTCTGCTGACTTTTATCACCGGAGCAGTGGAGATCGTACTGGTAGCAAATTCGGTAATTGATATCGCCGTCGGTTCGCCGTTCTTTATTCCGCAGATGTTTTCCGCGCGTCTGGGCATTGCCACGATGGCGATTTGCCCAATTATGGTTTCCTTTAGCGTGGCAGCGATTAATTCGCTAATGAAGCAAGTTGCGCTGCGAGCCGACTTTGATTTTCTGACTCAGGTTTACTCACGATCCGGTCTTTATGAGGCGCTGAAAAGTCCATCTCTGCAACAGACACAACATCTGACCGTCATGTTGCTTGATATCGACTATTTCAAAAGCATTAACGATAACTATGGTCATGAGTGTGGCGATAAAGTGTTAAGCGTGTTTGCCCAGCATATTCAGAAAATTGTCGGCGATAAGGGGCTGGTGGCGAGAATGGGAGGCGAAGAGTTTGCCGTAGCCGTGCCATCAATGAATCCCGTTGATGGTCTGCTGATGGCGGAGAAAATTCGTAAAGGCGTTGAACTACAACCGTTTACCTGGCAACAAAAGACGCTTTATCTGACGGTTAGCATCGGCGTCGGTAGTGGGGATGCTTCATACCGCACACTAACCGATGACTTCAATAAATTGATGGTCGAAGCTGATGCGTGTCTCTATCGGTCGAAGAAAGACGGGCGTAACCGCACCAGTACCATGCGTTATGGTGAGGAAGTTGTCTGACAGCTTTGTTATTTTGTCACAGTTTTAGCATAATGTGTTCTACCACTCTGTCGACTGGAGAAAGAGGAAAATCCTCGATGGAACCATGATCTGTGCCACATTTTTATCTTAAACCTGCTAATTAATCATCACGAGTTGATCAAAACAGGGGTTCAATGTATTAAAGTTTGCTAACCTGTCGTACCAATTCAAGCAGGTTGTATGACTAATCAAAAGGGAACCCATTGTGAAAACACTAAATCGTCGCGATTTTCCCGGTGCACAGTATCCAGAACGAATCATTCAGTTTGGTGAAGGTAACTTTCTGCGCGCCTTTGTTGACTGGCAAATTGATCTCCTGAATGAACACACCGACCTGAATTCTGGCGTGGTCGTTGTTCGTCCGATTGAAACTTCATTCCCGCCGTCACTGAGCACGCAGGATGGTCTGTATACCACCATTATTCGTGGCCTGAATGAGAAGGGAGAAGCGGTCAGCGATGCGCGTCTGATTCGTTCTGTAAACCGTGAAATCAGCGTCTACGGTGACTACGATGAATTCCTGAAACTTGCACATAATCCGGAAATGCGCTTCGTCTTTTCCAACACCACAGAGGCGGGTATTAGCTATCATGCGGGCGACAAATTTGATGATGCGCCAGCAGTAAGCTATCCGGCAAAACTGACGCGTCTGCTGTTCGAACGTTTCAGCCATTTCAACGGCGCGCTGGATAAAGGTTGGATCATCATTCCGTGTGAGCTGATCGACTACAACGGCGACGCGTTGCGTGAACTGGTGCTGCGCTACGCACAAGAATGGGCACTGCCCGAAGCATTTATTCAATGGCTGGATCAGGCTAACAGTTTCTGTTCTACGCTGGTGGACCGCATCGTTACCGGTTATCCGCGTGATGAAGTGGTTAAACTGGAAGCTGAACTCGGCTATCACGATGGTTTCCTCGACACCGCTGAACACTTTTACCTGTTTGTGATTCAGGGGCCGAAATCCTTAGCGACTGAACTGCGTCTGGATAAATATCCGCTTAACGTGCTGATTGTTGACGATATTAAACCGTATAAAGAGCGCAAAGTAGCAATCCTTAATGGCGCACACACCGCGCTGGTGCCGGTGGCGTTCCAGGCAGGGCTGGATACCGTCGGCGAAGCGATGAACGATGCTGAAATTTGCGCATTCGTTGAAAAAGCCATTTACGAAGAGATTATTCCGGTGTTGGATCTGCCACGTGATGAACTGGAATCTTTCGCCAGTGCCGTCACCGGGCGTTTCCGTAACCCGTACATTAAGCATCAGCTGCTGTCTATCGCGCTCAACGGTATGACCAAGTTCCGCACCCGCATCCTGCCGCAGTTGCTGGCAGGGCAGAAGGAAAACGGCACACTTCCGGCGCGCCTCACTTTCGCATTAGCGGCATTGATTGCGTTCTATCGCGGAGAGCGTAACGGAGAAACGTATCCGGTACAGGACGATGCGCACTGGCTGGAACGTTACCAGCAACTCTGGAGCCAGCATCGTGACCGCGTTATCGGCACCCAGGAACTGGTTGCGATTGTGTTAGCAGAAAAAGACCACTGGGAGCAGGACCTGACGCAAGTGCCTGGTCTGGTCGAGCAGGTTGCTAATGACCTGGATGCGATTCTCGAAAAAGGAATGCGCGAAGCTGTACGTCCGTTGTGCTAATACTCTGAACCCGGTTTCGACCGGGTTTCTTATTTGACTATATTAGTTACAACATCCTATGTGCCTTTATCATTAACAGGTGCCACATGCAGAACCTGTTAATGTTGTAAGCTTGTAGGTAATTTGTAAGTAGTGTCTTGAGAATGTGATCGGAATCACGTTTAATAGTGCGACTTTTCCACGCCTGAAGATAATCATGATTGTTCGCCCACAACAACACTGGCTGCGCCGTATTTTTGTCTGGCACGGTTCAGTATTATCCAAAATATCCTCGCGTTTGCTACTAAACTTTCTCTTTTCTATCGCTGTTATTTTCATGCTGCCCTGGTACACGCATTTGGGCATCAAATTCACCCTCGCACCGTTCAGCATTCTCGGTGTCGCCATCGCCATTTTTCTTGGTTTTCGTAATAATGCTGGGTACGCCCGTTACGTTGAAGCGCGCAAACTTTGGGGGCAGTTGATGATTGCTTCACGGTCGTTACTGCGCGAGGTAAAAACGACATTGCCGGATTCGGCAAGTGTAAAGGAGTTTGCCCGGCTACAAATCGCCTTCGCCCACTGTTTACGCATGACATTACGCAAACAGCCACAGGCGGGAGTGCTGGCACATTATCTTAATACTGGAGATCTTCAGCGAGTACTGGCTTCCAACTCTCCAGCTAACCGTATTTTATTGATAATGGGTGAGTGGTTGGCCGTTCAGCGGCGAAACGGGCTACTTTCTGACATTCTGTTTATTAGTCTGAACGATCGTCTTAATGATATTTCTGCGGTACTGGCAGGGTGCGAGCGTATTGCATATACACCAATTCCCTTTGCTTACACCCTGATTTTGCATCGCACCGTTTATCTTTTTTGCATTATGCTACCGTTTGCCCTTGTGGTGGATCTGCATTACATGACGCCTTTTATCTCAGTGCTAATTTCCTACACCTTTATTTCGCTGGATTGTCTGGCGGAAGAGCTGGAAGATCCGTTCGGTACTGAAAACAATGATTTACCGTTGGATGCCATCTGCAACGCTATTGAAATTGACCTGTTACAGATGAACGACGAAACAGAAATTCCGCCGAAGATTCTTCCCGATCGCCATTACCAGCTGACGTAATAATTACTCCGTGCGCCGGGCAACAATAAACAGACGCGGAAATGCCAACAGTATCTGCCCGTTCTCCTGCAGTGGATACTGTTCTTCCAGCATCTGATGGTAGCGCGTAAGAAAATGCTGCTGCTCACTCTCCGTCAGATCCTGCAACCATGGGCGTAATCCGGTGGCTGTCACCCAGTCAATAATCGCCTGGTGCGACGGCATCTGGTGATAGTAGGTGGTGCGCCAGATATCAACCTCACATCCGGCTTCGCTCAGAATATCGTAGTAAGCATGAACGCCTGCCAGCGGTTCGCGTCCACGATCCGGATAATGCTGCTCCCAGGCGACTTCGCGCATTAACACATGCGTCGGCTCCAGCCAGTTGTCCGGCATTTGCACCGCCAGCACGCCATGCGGATTGAGTAACGATACCAGATGCGGAAACAGTTCATAGTGTTCGGGCAGCCATTGCAGCGAGGCATTGGCGAAAATCAGATCGAGTGCATGGTTAGGTTGCCAATTGCGGATGTCTGCTTCCACAAACTGACATTCTGGTAAAATTGCGCGCGCTTCGGCAATCATCGCCGGAGACGAATCAATGCCGGTAATTTTAGCCGTTGGCCAGCGTTGATGTAGCAGGGCGGTGCTATTGCCTGGGCCACAGCCAAGATCGGCTATTTCCCAGGCGTTTTCCAGAGGGACTCTGGCAAGCAGTTCTACTGCCGGTCGTGACCGTTCGGCGTTGAAGTGCAGATATAAAGAGGGATTCCAGTCAGCCATTTTTTTACTCCCGTCAGCGCATTATCCCAAGTGTAGATAAAACTGATGGATTCGCCTCACGTCATCAATCCATTGAACACGCGCTTTGTACGTGGCCTACGTGATTAACTCAAATGTAGCCTGGCGTAAATTTTAATTACAACCACTTTAAAACAAATAAAATCCATATATTAAGTTTTTTGTTGATTTTATATGAATCTATTAACATACAGAATATTCAATATCTAATTTTAATATCTGCCAGCCAAATATCCATGAAGTAAATAATTCCACAGAGGATTTTTTTTGATATCCTTAGGGCAGGAGCCAGATTTGAAGGAGTTTTTTGTGCAATCATGGCATTTTGGACACTAACTCTATCGGATATAGAGATATAAAACATGACGAGAAAATTTGCATTCAACATTTTATACATCATTGATGTTTTAGGTGATGAGGATCTTGATTCCCCGAGTGACATCAAAATCAATAATAAACCAGATGATATAACGCTTAAAAGTAATACTGCCTCAAAACTATTTAAATCCATATCAAGTCTGAAAGTGCCAATTCCTATTGTTTTTGTTAAGATACATAATATCCCCATGCTGAATTCTTTCTTTAAAGAGCTGGAAAAAGGAGTCATAAAAAAAGGGTTAATTCCTATAGTGCATTTTGAGTGTCATGGTTCACCTGAGGAAGGGATGTTTTTTCCTGGAATTAAAAAGTATATCTCCTGGGGGGAGATGAATGATTTATTTTTAATGATAAACAAACATACAATGAATAACCTACTGGCCATTGTCGCGGGATGTGACAGTTTCAAATCAACAGAAAATATAGAGTTTGCAAAAGGAAGCCCTTATGGCTGCTATATTGGCGCAAACAAAGTTACTGACGCAAGTATAATTAGCAGGTTTAAAGATTTTTACCGTTATATCTTTTTATATAATGATTTCGATGGAGCTTGTGATCTTTTAGGTGCCGATTTTTCTATGGTTTTCTCATATGATATCTGTATGCAAAGCTTTTTACTTCCATTGGTCTTGAGTTATTTCGGAAAAGATAAAAAAGAGTTTGTTGAGTATACAATCAACCGACTAATAGACAATGGACAACAGGGCTCTATAGGTGAAATAAGAAAGTTAGCAAAATACAGGTTAAAACATATTGATAAGTATTATGAACGTTCTGGTGTTCAATTCTTACATGGGCAAAAGCCGCTTGCGTTTACGGAATTAAAGCGAATTGCACAGGAACTTAAGGACAAACTTATTGACGAGGCTAAATTCAACCTCGAACTGAGGAATGCAATTAAATTGAAAAGAAATACAATCATGGGGAAGGGGGTTTGACCCTGAAAACACTGGATTTACTACTGTAGAATACCTGGTGTACATCAAGTCAGATGATATACACCAGGTGGCACAACTTACGAAGTGGTTATAATAATCAGCTTGCGCTCGTACTCGAATCCGACATGCAAACCTCGCTGGAGAGTTATTTAACAATGGGCATGTCTGCGAGAAGCTTAACAAAACGCTTCCTCACTTCCTGATAACCGTGGCTTTCATAAAACTTGTGTGCTCTGATTCTACGTTCACTGCTTGAAAGCTCAATTTGAGAACATCCCTTATCCAGTGCGATTTGCTCAGAGGCAATGAGAAGCTTCTTTCCGATACCTGTTCCTCGCGACGATTCATCTATGACCAGAGCTGAAATTAATGCCCACAAACCGTTTTCATGTACAGGGGTGATAAAATTCATCACAATAACCCCGCAGAGTTCCTTTTCTGCTTCAGCAACCAAAATACTAAGACTGGTATGCTTCTGGTTAATATGATTTTCTAAGCGTTCTACATCTGTCTGATAACCCAATTGCAGAAAGAGCTTTTGTAGAGATGGTATATCTTTTAATTCAGGAGTCCTGATTAAGACCATTGCCATAACCTTTGTCAGAAGAGTTAAGTAAAAATATCCCAGTCTCTCTAAAGTTGCCAGGGTTGCTTTTCGCTGTGAATTCAACTGATGGACGCACAATGTTGCTGAATGAGCTCACCAGTACAAGCACGTCGATCCTTGGCTACTGAATTTTGGGGGCGCGAAGCCTGCGTGGAACCAAACACGTCCTGTAAGAGCCTGAGTTGATTAACATCGGTCATTGAGAAAAACTCAGTTCCGAATGCAGTTATGAGTCTCATCCTTTGAAAGCAGTGGTGAGACTGTAGCGCGGGCATGGCTATATTTGCCAGAAATGGACATCTCAATTTAGCCTCTACAACCTATGTCAAAGCTAAGTTCAGATGTCCGGGGCAGGGTAAAGCTGAAATGTCCGCTGTGTGCCAGAAACGGACGTTGTTTTCCAACTATTACCCAGGCCTGCGAATCATCTCATCTTCATCCCTTAAATTCTCAATGTATCGATAACCGCTCGTAGAGCGGGTGACACATTTCTGTGCGGATAATAGATATATGAACCTTCCAGGCGTTGGCTGTAGCATTGCAAAACTCTGATCAGCGCCCCCTGTTCTATATCATCAGACACCAATTCCTCCGGAACATAAGCCAGTCCCAGACCTAGCCTCGCGGCTTTGGCTTCCATATAACTGTCAGCAAAGGCCCATTGTCCCTGAGGCTGATGGGTGATCTTTTTACCGTCCTGATTGAGTTCCCAGGCATACAGGCTGCCGTCGCCGAACTGGTAAGCGATGCAGGGATGACCCACTAAATCGGTGGGGGTTTGCGGAAATCCGTAGCGACGAAAGTGCTCGGGTGTGCCGACAACGGCCATCTCCATATCGGGCGAAATACGCACCGCGACCATACCGCTATCCACTTCCGAGCCCAGACGTATACCGGCATCGAAGCGTTCAGTAATAATATCGACAAACCGGCTTTCACTGATGAGCTCCAGCCGAATATCCGGGTAGCGTTGTTTAAACACCGCCAGCTTCGGCAGCAGTACTTTGTCAATGGCGTGCTGGCTGGCATTAATACGGACCGTACCCGATGGTGTATGGCGATAATGGGCCAGCGTGGCAAGCCCCATATCTAAGGCGTCAAATCCAGATTCGACGTTTTTATAGAGCAACTCGCCAGCATGGGTGAGCGATAGCTTGCGCGTGGTGCGTACCAGAAGCTGCACGCCCAGTCGTTCTTCCAGCTCGCGCACTGCACGGCTAATTCCTGACTGCGCCAGACCAAGCCTCTGTGCGGCGGCGGTAAAACTCCCTTCTCGCACGACCTGCATAAACAGATAGAGATCGTTATAGTTTTCCCTTTTCGCCATCATTCTTCCTCTGCTGCTGCATCACAATTCAGAACAATATGGTATTAATCTTAGCATTATTTACCCTCTAATCAGCACTATTAGTGCTAACTATAATATGCGCGTTGCAACAAAGCACGGCAGCGTTGGCCGTATGAAACCAGTATCTGGCACATTTTATGAAGGGGATTTTGATGACTGCTTTCACCCAAAAATTGACAGCTGCGATACCCGCCATGCTGTTATGCGCATCATTAAGTGGAGTCACAAATATGAGTTACGCTGATACAACCAATCCGAACGCGCCCGTTTCGCTGGTTGAGAAATGGGATAAAACTTTTGCTGAGAGCACGAAAGTTGATCACCGTAAGGTGACCTTTCCGAACCGGTACGGGATCACCTTAGTCGGGGATCTCTACATACCGAAGGATCGTGGAGATCGCAAGCTGGCCGCTATTGCTGTTAGTGGCCCCTTCGGGGCGGTGAAAGAGCAATCCAGCGGCCTGTATGCGCAGACGCTGGCTGAACAGGGATTTGTCACTCTGGCTTTCGACCCTTCATACACGGGTGAAAGCGGCGGCTACCCGCGAAACGTCGCATCTCCGGATATCAACACCGAGGATTTCAGCGCGGCGGTTGATTTCTTAGGCCTGCAAAAAGAGGTGGATCGCAACCGTATCGGGTTGCTCGGTATCTGCGGATGGGGCGGCATGGCTTTAAACGACGCTGCGATGGACACGCGTGTCAAGGCGGTGGCGAGCAGCGTGATGTATGACATGAGCCGTGCAATGGGTCATGGCGTGGGCGATGGCAAAGACCGCTATACCACTGCCGATCGTCGTGCCGTATTGCAGTATCTGAACATGCAGCGCTGGAAGGATGCGGAAAATGGCGCTTTCGCGCCAGGCGGGCATGACATTTACGTTGATGAGAAGGGCAACGTCACCGCTTCCGATCGTATTTTACCGGAAACTCTGCCCACGAATCCTAATCCGGTATTGAAAGAGTTCTTTGATTATTACCGCATGCCGCGTGGTTTCCATGCGCGTTCGGTCAACTCAACCGGTGCCTGGAATGCAACCATGCCGCTGTCATTTATGAATATGCCGCTGCTGAGTTACGCTAATGAAGTTACTATCCCTACACTCATCGTGACCGGCGAAAAAGCCCATTCACGCTATTTTGCTGAAGATGCCTTTAACGCGATCGGCAGCAAAGAGAAAGAGTTAGTGATTGTTCCCGGGGCAAACCATGTTGATCTGTATGACAACGTTGCGGGTAAGATCCCATTTGCCAAATTTGAGCAATTTTTCAAGGCAAACTTAAGATAACCCGAAAGGTTTACCAGGCCACCTGTCGTAAACGGGTGGCTTTTAACTGCCTGGTGTGATGCAGAATATGCCACATCGCCCTCTATTCTCACCCAACTATTATGTCGTTATTCCCTGAATAACTTCTGACCCGACTGCGCCTGAATCTGGCTGGTTCGATATTAAGGGATGCTAATAATGTTCACTATAAGTCTAAAACAATCATACGAAAAAACGCATGCATACTGGAGCGGCGTATTTGCCATGACGCTTTGCGTGTTTGTGCTGATCGCTTCTGAGTTTATGCCAGTCAGCCTGCTTACGCTCATTGCCCATGATTTACACGTTACCGAAGGGCTGGCAGGGCAAGGAATTGCTGTGTCTGGCGCGCTGGCGGTGCTTACCAGTCTGACTATCTCCCGTATTGTCGGAGACCTGAATCGAAAATATCTTCTGCTGGGGCTGACGGTCTTAATGGCCATATCGGGAATAGTTATCACCATAGCGCCTAACTATCCGGTTTATATGCTGGGGAGGGCTCTGATTGGCGTCGTCATCGGAGGATTCTGGTCAATGTCGGCTGCAACCGCCATTCGGCTCGTGCCGCAGCACCAGGTCCCCCGCGCACTGGCAATTTTTAACGGCGGCAACGCGCTGGCCACCGTTGTGGCTGCGCCGCTTGGTAGCTATCTGGGGACAACCATCGGTTGGCGTGGCACCTTTTTATGTCTGGTCCCCCTTGCGATAGCTGCGTTCATCTGGCAATGGATCAGCCTGCCTTCGATGGAAAGCGATAAAACACATAAACCACAGGGGTCTGTGCTTCGTCTGTTCAGTGTCGCCATCGTACCAACGGGACTGCTGGCCTGTGGGCTCTTCTTTATGGGACAGTTTGCTTTATTTACCTACGTGCGCCCCTTTCTGGAAAGCGTCACCAGAGTGGGAGCTTCTGCTCTTTCTCTGATTTTGCTCGCAATAGGTGTAGCAGGTTTTGTCGGCACAATGCTCGTCTCAACATTCCTGAACACCATATTTTATAAGACATTAATCATGATCCCGTTGCTTATGGCAGCGATTACCGGTGCGTTACTGCTGGTCGGACACCACATCTGGGCTGTTGCCGTTTTACTCAGCCTGTGGGGGCTACTTGCAACGGCTGCGCCAACGGGGTGGTGGACATGGATAGCACGTGCGTTACCCGAAGATGCAGAGACGGGGGGAGGCCTCATGGTTGCGGTGATTCAGCTATCTATTGCACTTGGTTCAACGGCTGGAGGTCTGGTATTCGACAGTCTGGGATGGAGAAGTGCTTTTGGTTTAAGTGGTTTGTTACTTCTGGGAGCGGTGGCGATGACATGGGTCACATCCCGTCAAAGTAGGAATGCGCAGTAGCGCAATCCTTTTATTTCTGGCGTACGCTCTTTAAGGCATACGGCTGAGGGGCTAATGACCGCTCCTCGCTCAAAGCGGACATTAATGTCTCTGGCAATTCAGTTCTGTGAAGGGTGGGATTATGTCTGCCTTCAGAGCTTCGTCATTTCCTTGTACCGAAAATTTCTTCAGAACGGGACTGTAACGTCTTCAACGCATCAAGCATATCGTCACCATTCAGTGAACGTTGCGATTTCTTTTCGCCTGGTTTTCTGGGCCATCACCGGCAGGGAGTGCCTGTGAACGGTTATTATCGCGTTTATCCTGAAACAGTTTGATAAATTCAAGGGTACGTCCGAGTCGTTTGTTGTCCACGATAGCCCCCTGGTCGATTTCCTGGAGCCGATCATAGGTGGAGTAGGGAAGAGCTTCACCGTTAAGGCAGAGTTCTTTACGACCTTCCGGGTAATGCCAGACCTCGATATATTTCCCGATAGCCCTGCGGCTTAACTCATCTCATTATCTTCAATCAGATAAAGTACTGCACCGTTAAAGATTTTGAAACACGTCGCAGTTCCCGCCATGTGAAAGATGCGGCTAGATCATCATCAGTTTCAAGTGGCCGGTGAACATCAAAGTCATGCCGAGGCGATTTCGCAAAGCGCCGGTTGTAATCATCATTTTCCGCACGGTCTCTTTTGAAATCCGGACACCGTATTCTGTGGTCAGAATTCGCCAGATTGCAGACGGATTCATCCCCCGACCACGTGTGCGAATAAACTGCAGGGTCTGGTCTCTGATGGCAGTGTTTAACTGATGGTTGCCGGGCTTTCCCCTGCGCTGGCTGACCAGACCGGCAGGTCCCAGCTCACGGTAACGTTTATTATCAATGTATTGCTGGGTGGCCATCATGTAGTCGAACGCATTTTCTGAATCACAGAATCGCAGGTGCATCAGACGACCGGTGGCGTCATCCATGAAGAGCTGAAGCAAAGCCCGGTCAAATACTCGCTGAATGATGCCAAGTCGGTAAAGTTCTCTGTCTGTCATAGTCACCAACATAAGATTGCGGTCCTGTGCTGAGCAAAATGAAAGCTGAATTGTGGTGAGACGACAATAACGCTTTGTGCTGACAACCTTAGTGCGCATAATGTATATTATGTTAAATAAGAGATATCAGAATGCCCCTGACCACCGTACCGACCTCATAGCTTTAATGTACATGCTTCCTCCCCATTCCCCGACAGGCACTATCAATCGTTTTGCCTCGGGCATTTCTGTTTTTGATATACTCAAAGCCATTGTCGCCAGGAAAATGTGCAAAGTGACTAAAGATAAATGGAGAATGTTATGATCAGGCAGAAGATTTTACAGCAGCTCCTGGAGTGGATTGAGTGCAATCTCGATCACCCTATCTCAATCGAAGATATCGCACAGAAATCTGGCTACAGCAGACGCAATATTCAACTCCTGTTCAGAAACTTCATGCACATGCCCCTGGGCGCATACATCCGCAAACGAAGACTTTGTCGGGCAGCCATTCTTGTCAGACTTACTGCCAAATCAATGCTTGATATTGCGCTCTCTTTGCATTTTGATTCACAGCAGTCATTCAGTCGTGAATTTAAAAAATTGTTTGGATGTTCTCCCAGAGAATATCGGCACCGTGATTTTTGGGATCTAACAAATATTTTACCCCCGTTATTAACGCGTCAACATCAAAAGACAGATTGCACATTAATCCATCTTCCTGAAACACGTATTTTTGGCAATGCATTTAAATATGATATTGAGCTATCTAATACGCCACCAGATGAAGAAGCAAAACTGCGCCGTAATCATTTATCCCGGTGTCTGCAAAATTTGAAGATGGATATCTATTACGTCTCAGCGTATACACCATCAACAAAATCGGTAGATTTGCTCACAGTTGAAACTTTCGCCGGTACTGTATGCAACCATGCGGATACAGACATGCCAAAGGAATGGATAACGGCTGGAGGGCTTTATGCATCTTTCCGCTATGAAGGAGATTGGGAGCACTACGCGAACTGGGTGCGGAACCTGTATCTGATAGAACTGCCTGCCAGGGGGTTAGTCAGAGTCAACGGCAGTGATATTGAGCGATTTTACTACGATAAAACTTTCGTAGAAAAGGATAGCAATTATGTTGTTTGCGAAATTTTTATCCCCGTTCGCCCAGCTTAGTTTGTATCTGTGTCACATTCTCAGATTAAGGATTACCCTACCCTGCTACCGTCTAATCAGTACCAGGGTAGGTATTTAGTGGAATAATGGCGTTGAGAATGTCAACGCCATTATTCTTTATTACAGCGAATTTTTCATTCCGGGAGAAATTATTTTACTGCCTCCTCACCTTCTTCAGTAGCAGCTTTCACAGCGTTAATAGTCACCGTCACAGGCTGCATTTCGTACCCACCATACGTCAGAGTGTTGAATGTAAATGTATATTCCCCAGGCTTAGTGGTACTGAATTTACGTGTGATTTTCCCGTTCACGAAATGGTCAGCTTTCGACGGCAAGAACTGGTAATCATTCTCCGTCACGCCTTCCGGAGCCTTAATGTCGACCCACATATTTCCCCCAACAGGGTTGCCAGCCGACATCAGAGTAACATCCAGCGTTGCGGTCGCCACTCCGTCTGCTACCAGTTCTTTTACATCAGATGATGCAGCAAGTACTGCATTTTTATCATCCGCAACGAATCTGGATTCGGCAGTTTTCGTCGATACCTGACCGTCGGTCCGATTCACTTTCGCTGTTAGCGTATATATCGCCGCTTTAGTGGTAGAAGCGGTGAATATAGCCTTCCCTTGCTCATTAGTTGTTGCAGTCCCGTTCGGCTCCAGATCTAATGTTGTCGGGCTGGCGGTCAGCGTCACTTCACTACCTTGCACAAGGTTGTTATTGGCATCAGTAACCGTAACTTTATAAGTCTGTTTGGCTTTACCATCTGCCAGTGCACGGTTGCCAATCACCTCAATACTCGAGATGGTTGCCGTAGCCTTGTCAGCCACAAACGTGATGCTCTGCGCATCCGACATCTGGTCATTTCCTGCCGTTGCGGTGATTGCATACGTTCCCGCAGTCACAGAAACGACTCGCAGCTCGGCTTTACCTTCATCGCTGGTCTTCACCCAGGTACTCTCGTCATTAAGCGGTGTGACGCCCCGAGGCAGATTAAAGGCGACCATAGTTCCGGGAACAGGGTTGCCGTTTTTATCCTCAACAGTTGCCGTCAGCGTAAAAGCATCTTTGCCGTTTGCTGCTTTTTGATCGACGGTATCAACCTGAAGGCTTGCCTGACCGGTTTTGGCATCCGCTTTGAACTTCACCGTGGCAGTCTTCTGATTTTTATTCACCGAGACTGTGATTGTGTGTTCCCCGGCAACTGTGGACATCAGCTCAATATCGGCTTTACCTGCCGCATTCGTTGTTACCGTATTCCCTGTCTTGCTGCTCACTCCCTCAGGCAGAGTCAGTGTTACCGTTTGATCCTGCAACGGGTTACCATAGGAATCTGTTACGGTCAGGGTAACCTTGTTGGCGGACTGTCCATCAGCCAGTTGGTTATCAACATTCACTGAAATATCGTGAATGTTAGCCTCAGAAGCGTTACCCACAACGTTCAGCAGTAGTGGTTTCGAAGCAGCATCTTTGCCATTCACTCGAGGCCAGATAACCAGTTGACCGGCTGCAGAGCCTGTGGTTAACGTCGTAACATAGGTGCCATTGCTTTGTTCCGTCCAGGTTCCTGCCGAAGGTTGTTCCGTCCCTGTGCTGGCTACGCCACTAAATTCTGGAGCATCAGGTTTCAGACCACTTACAGGGTTACCGTTCGCATCCTTCGCCGTGAAGGTCAATTGTGTCGTCGTTTTGATCATCGGGGCTTCATTATCTGCAACAAGCGTGGAGTTCACTAACGACATCTCCCCGGCGGCGATGGTGACAGAAACCGCCTGCTTCAGAGCATCAGCGCCATCAACGCGCGGCATGATGGTCAGCTCACCAACTCCCGTTGCGCCAGCAGTCAGCATCGCCGTATAGGTTCCATTGCCCTTCTCCGTCCACTGACTGACGGATGGGCGCTGCTGGTTGACGTTGTATGCATCACCACCAAATTGCGGTGTTTCCGGTGTAATACCGGTGATTGCGTTGCCGAATTTATCCTTCACAGTCAGCGTCAGCGTGATGCTTTCGCCTGCGGTAATCGACGTTTTTGATACGGTCATTTCCGAGTGGTCAACCGCAATAGCCCCCGCTTTAACGTTAACCGGAGTTGCCTGTGCTGTAGCGTTTTTGCCATCGATCTGCGGCATAATGTTCAGCGCGCCTGCCCGCGTTCCCGAACGCAGAACAGCCGTGTATTCGCCGTTGCCTTTATGGCTCCAGCCTGTAACTGAACTACCAGACGCAGCGTCACCGGAAAGCGATGCGCCAAGTTTAGCGGTGTCGATATCGGTAAGCGCGTTTCCAAACTGGTCTCTGGCGGAGAAAGTCAGTTCCGTCGTGCTTTCAATAGCAAGGTTGGCATCTTTTACTGTCAGCGTTGAAGTAGAAACTGCCTGATCGCCCGCGACGACAGTCAACTGCGCGGCGTCGGTGGCTGCTGGCTGGCCGTTGAATAACGGCATAATGCGAAGATCACCTGTCTTTCCGCCGGTGGTCAGCGTAGCGACATAGGAACCATCGCCTTGCTCGCTCCAGTTGGAAACGTTCGCCCCTTCAGACGCAGCTCCCGTCAGGCTTGTCGACAGGGAAAGACCGCTGATTGCGTTACCATGCGCATCTTTTGCCACAAGCGTCACAGTCGTGCTTTCCCCTGCTTTTACGCGATCCGCTGCAACGGATACTTTCGACTGGCCTGAAGATAAAGCATCAGCTACCACAGTCACTTTCGCCGCATTAGCTGCAGCATCCTGACCGTTGATCTTCGGCATAACAATTAATTCACCCGCCGTAGTACCCAGAGAAATCTGCGCAGTCCACGTCCCGTCGCCATTATCCGTCCAGCCTGAAACGGAAGAACCCGCAGCGGCAGTCCCCGTTAATGACGGTGTATCTGGAGTGAGACCGGTCACCGGGTTGTCATAGGCATCTTTTGCTGCCCAGATAGCTGTAAGCGTGCCACCAACTACCGGTTTATCCGGGTTCAGGGTGATGGTTGAATGCGCTGTATCAAGCGGTCCGGCGACAAACTTCAGCGTTTGTTGTAACGTTCCCAACTGATACTGCTCGCTAAAAGCACGCACAACAATGTTTCCGGCGCGGGTTGAAGAAACCGTGGCGCTGTAAACCCCTGGGTTTATCTCCGAAATGCTGCCAATGGTAACGCCATTGCTGTCCTGTGGAACAAATCGCAGGCGGCTGGCTTCTCCCGTTACAGGGTTGCCATCGGTATCCACGGCAGTAAGCGTCAGCGTGTAGGATTGCTGACCATTGGCAACCACGTCACCTGACGGCTCATTCACGCTCAGAGTCGATTTTGTCACATCCATCATAGTGGCACGCAGTTCAGCAGTGACGGTTTTGCTCATGCCATCAACGCTCACCGTAATGGTTGCTTCACCTGATTGCGTACCGGTGGTGAAGACCGACTGGTACACCCCGGCTTCTGTTTCGGTGATCTCCCCCAGAGTTGGTTGCGCTTGTGATTTAGCAGACTTAATGCCCCGCGTTACGATGTTTCCGGCAGGTTTAAACGTCAGTTCAGTTTTGATCTGATCTTTCATACCCGTGATTGGCTGCCCTTCGGCGTCTCGCAGAGACAGAACCAGCGGCTTTTGCGCACTCCCGTTAGCAAGCATTTGGATACGGCTCTGACCGTCAAGCGTTAACGTAGTGCGCTCGGCGCTCATACCTGCCCCGGTGATAACCACTGCAGTCTGTACGCGTTTTGAGGCATTGCCTTTGTTATCGTATGCGACCGCAGAAATTGCGTAATAATTGTCTTTGCCTGCCTGATAAGCCGGAAGCGTCACTTGCCACTGGTTACCCTGACCGGTAATTTTACCGCCTGCAGCCAGCAAGGACGGCGCTTCCCATTGCACATTTTTCAGACCGTGAGTTGCTTTGCTGACTACAAGACCAAGCGAAACCGTCTGTCCGCCCTTACCTTCAATACGATCAGGCAGAGCAATACGGATCACCTCAGCTTTGCGATACTCAAGAACAATATTGTTATTACGTTCAACCAGATCATAACGGCTGCCTGCGAGTACCCGACGCTCGCGAATGCTATCCGTATCGAGTTGTTTCTCCAGAGGCTCGCCAAACCGGTAGTTAACTTCCAGGCCAAAGCGAGTGTCATTCTGACCGCTCTTGCCCTGCTTGTGCTCTGCACTCAGTGTCAGAAGAGGCACTGGCGTATAGTTCACCTCAGCAGAAATGGCATGTGGGTCTTTCTGGCGCTTATCTTTACCAAACAGCCCTACCTCATCGCCATAATATTGTTCATACATCAGGCTTGCGCCAAGCTGCGGCCATGCCGGTAAATATCCCTCTGCGCGGATATCCCAACCATTAGCCGGACGCTCTTGATAATCCTCAATATCCGGCGATTTTTTCCAGCCAGAAGCCCGAATATAACCATTGGCACTCAGTTTCAGATAATCGCGCCAGTATTCCGCACCAACGCCAATACGGGTATGACTACGGGATAAATCATGATCGATAAATGTGTTCAGCCCCGCCATCCAGTCATTGCCTGAAAAATGACGCCAGCCGAAACCAATATTTGACTGAGTACGATCGTCGGTACGATGTATTGCCCCCTGAGTGAACAGCATATCTGAAGGCGTATCATAAATCGGATAAAGCATTTCCAGCGAAGAGTCCTTCAGCGAGAAATCTTTATCGACATTCAATTTGACACGCGCCGTACCATATTTTCCAAGCCACTCCTGGATTTCCTGGGTAGCCTTAGCTGTGGCCATTCCGGTAACAAAATTGCGTGTCGCATCGCTATCCGGCTGACTGCTTAAAAATTTACCGGCATTCGCGGCAAACGACGCGATATTTTTTTCTGCATTATTGTCAGTCGCAACCGCAGTATTTTCCGTACTTAGACGAGGCAGAGCCGCTCGCGCCGTCATTGTCGGCGTAAAGGTGACAGCCAGTGGAAAAAGAACCTGAATAGAGATGTTTGCCCACGCCACGCAGTGAGCCAGGGCTGAATAACGAAAGCGTGGTTGTTTATTAGCTTTTTTAAAACGTGACATTGAGATAATTTCCTGATGAACGAATTAACGAACATAAGCAAACGCAAATAAAATGTTTGCTTGTCAGAAAAACCGGGTATTTCCCGGTTTCCTTTTCCGCAGAAAAGGAAATACCTTTATGAAAGAAAGCGCATCGCCACCCTGAATATTCAGTGGTTGCAATAACTCGTCTGGTGACAGGGCCGGGATTATATTTTTGTTTGTAAATATGAATTTAGCTTTTTGTGCAAGAGCTAATATAAAGGGGCAAGTTCTATTGGATGCTGACTAAATTATGGTTACCTGGTTATTTAGAATTGGATTGTTTAGGTATCGTTACTGGCCTTTTATAGCGGAAAGGCATTTCAGTCAAAATAAGTCAATAAGCCTTCGGTGGTATGCCAATCCTCATTTATAGTCATGTGTTCTTCGATTAGGAAATATCTTAATCACTCGCGATAGACATTACTTAATTTTTCGCATAGTCATTATCTGCATACATCTATACTGGACTATTGCTGAAGGAATAAAAACCTCACCCGCCAGCATGGTTGGCAGAGATTTCAGTAATAACCTTTGTTATTTGACAATCTTATCCATCGCTTTCATAAATTAATGACGAGCGAATAATGATATTTTGCGAGCTGATTTTTATGTGATAATCATGGCGCGTAGTAAAATCACAGAAAAATAACAACATATCACTCAAAACCCCTTATCGGAAACTGTTGTATCTCATTGTAATTAATTATGAAAAATACACTGCACTTATTCCGAAAATCAAAAATCGGTTAGGATTTTGTTATTTAAAACCCAAGCCATTACGCTTGCTTACTTTATCGATAAATCCTACTTTTTTTAATGCGATCCAATCATTTTAAGGAGTTTGAAATGGATAAGAAGCAAGTAACGGATTTAAGGTCAGAACTACTCGATTCACGTTTTGGTGCGAAATCTATTTCCACTATCGCGGAATCTAAACGTTTTCCGCTGCACGAAATGCGCGATGACATCGCATTCCAGATTATCAATGATGAATT